>NZ_JAHWBI010000002.1:0-734071 GCF_025697425.1 Stenotrophomonas sp. Ps181 | reverse complement strand
CGCCAGAAAGCTGGCCAGGATCGCTTGGGGCGTCTTCAAGAGCGGCCGGGACTTTGACCCGGCCATGCTGAAAGTGGGTCAAACCTGCTTCCAGCAGGCTTGACCACGAACATAGGATCTCGGCTCTACAGCAAGCAGGTCCCGCGAGCAGATCACTCCGCGCCATGCGTGGATGCATGCGTGCCAACCGAGGTTGGCACCTGCCTGAGGCGGTGGCCGTGGACGCCGGGGCATCACGCCCCGGATTCATCGGGCTTCACCCGGAACCACGCCGCGTACAACGCCGGCAGGAACACCAGGGTCAGCACCGTACCGACGATCAGGCCACCCATGATCGAGATCGCCATCGAGCCATAGAATGCGCTGCGCGACAGCGGAATCATCGCCAGCACGGCTGCCAGTGCGGTCAGCACGATCGGGCGGAAGCGGCGCACCGTGGCATCGATGATCGAATGCCAGCGGTCATGCCCGGCATCGATGTCCTGCTGGATCTGGTCGATCAGGATCACCGAGTTGCGCATGATCATGCCGGCCAGTGCGATCGTGCCCAGCAGCGCGACGAAGCCGAACGGCGCCCGGAACAGCAGCAGGAACAGCGTCGCGCCGATGATGCCCAGCGGCGCGGTCACCAGCACCATCGCTGCACGCGAGAAGCTGCGCAGCTGCAGCATCAGCAGCGTGGCCACCACCACCAGGAACAGCGGCATGCCGGCCTTGATTGAGTTCTGGCCACGCGCCGAATCCTCCACGGTACCGCCGGTTTCCAGCAGGTAACCACTGGGCAGCTCGGCACGGATGCCGTCCAGTGTGGGCAGGATCTGATGCACCACGTCCAGCGCCTGCATGCCATCACTGATGTCGGCGCGCACGGTCACCGTCGGCAACCGGTTGCGGTGCCAGATGATGCCGTCCTCGAAGCCGTACTCCATCGTCGCCACCTGCGACAGTGTGATGCTGCCACCGTTGGCGGTGGGCATCGACAGGCTGGACAGCAGCTCCAGCTGGTTGCGCTCATCGGCCGGCCCGCGCAGCAGCATCTCGATCTGGCGATTGCCCTCGCGATACACGCTTACCGATTGCCCGGCCAACGAACTGGACAGGAACTGGCTGACCTGGGCGCTGCTCACGCCCAGCGCGCGGGCGCGCTCCTGGTCGACCACCAGGCGCACCACCTTGCTCGGCTCGCTCCAGTCCAGGTTGACGTTCATCACGTGCGGGTTCTCCCGCACCTTGGCCTCGACCTGGCGCGCGATCGCCTGCACCTTCTCGATGTGCTCGCCGGAGATGCGCATCTGCACCGGATAGCCGACCGGCGGGCCGTTCTCCAGGCGGGTCACGCGCATCTGCACGTCCGGGAACTTCGGGATCACCTCGTGCAGCAGCCAGTCGCGGGTGCTTTCACGCGACGTGATGTCCTTGGCCAGCACCACGAACTGGGCGAAGTTGGTCGCCGGCAGCTGCTGGTCCAGCGGCAGGTAGAAGCGCGGCGAACCGGTGCCCACATAGGACACGTAGTTGGCAATGCCCTCGCGGCTGGACAGCAGCTTCTCCAGCTTCTCGGCCTGGGCCTGGGTCGAGCGCAGCGAGGCGCCCTCGGCCAGCTCGATGTCCACCATCAGTTCCGGCCGGGTCGAGTCCGGGAAGAACTGCTGCGGCACGAAGCGGAACATCATCAGCGAGAACACGAACAGGCCGATGGTCGCCGCGATCACCCACCAGCGATGCCGCAGGCAGGTATCGAGGAAGCGACGGAAGCTACGATAGAACGGGCGCTGGTACGGATCGTGGTCGTGCCCGTGCTGCGGCGGCGCGATCAGATTGGCCAGCGCCGGATAGCGGTCGGCCCACTGCTGGCGCTTGGCGTGCCAGCGCGCGGACAGGCTGCCCGGCTTCGGCGGCTGCGGATTGAACAGGTCCGGCAGCATCTTGTCGCCCAGGTAAGGGATGAACAGCACCGCTGCGATCCACGACACCACCAGCGCGATGGTCACCACCTGGAACAGCGAGCGGGTGTATTCACCGGTACTCGATGCCGCAGTGGCAATGGGCAGGAAGCCGGCCGCGGTGATCAGGGTGCCGGTCAGCATCGGGAACGCGGTCGACTCCCAGGCGAAACTGGCGGCGCGCAGGCGGTCGTAGCCCTGCTCCATCTTGGTGGCCATCATCTCCACCGCGATGATCGCATCGTCCACCAGCAGGCCCAGCGCCAGCACCAGTGCACCCAGCGAGATCTTGTGCAGGCCGATGTCGAAGTAGTGCATGACGAAGAAGGTCATCGCCAGCACCAGCGGAATGGTCACGCCCACCACCAGGCCGGTGCGCAGGCCCAGCGAGAAGAAGCTGACCAGCAGCACGATCACCACCGCCTCGGTCAGCACCTGCACGAACTCGCCGACCGACTCTTCCACCGATTGCGGCTGGTCGGACACCTTGCGCAGCTGCATGCCGGCCGGCAGGGTCTTCTGCAGGCGCTCGAACTCGGCATCGAGGTTGGCGCCGAGCTTGAGGATGTCACCGCCATCCTTCATCGCCACCGCCAAGCCGATCGCCTCTTCGCCCATGAAGCGCATCTTCGGCGACGCCGGATCGGCGAAGCCGCGCTTGACCTCGGCGATGTCGCCCAGGTGCACGGTGCGGTCGCCGGCGCGGATCGGGAACTGGCGGATCGCTTCGATGTCGTTGAACTGGCCGGTCACCCGCAGCTGCACGCGATCGGTGGCGGTCTCGAAGAAGCTGGTGCCGGTCACCGCATTCTGGTCGGCCAGCGCCTGCTGCACCTGCTGCATCGACACACCCAGCGTTGCCAGCCGGGTGTTGGACAGTTCGATCCACACCTTCTCGTCCTGCAGGCCGACCAGGTCGATCTTGCCGACATCGGGTACGCGCTGCAGTTCCAGCTGGATGCGGTCGGCGTAGTCGCGCATCACTGCGTAGTCGAAGCCCTTGCCGGTCAACGCATAGATGTTCCCGTAGGTGTCGCCGAACTCATCGTTGAAGAACGGGCCGACGATCTCGCGCGGCAGCGTCGGGCGGATGTCTCCCACGCGCTTGCGCACCTGGTACCACAGGTCCGGGATCTGCTTGGAACGCAGGCTGTCGCGCGCCATGAAGATGATCTGCGATTCGCCCGGGCGCGAGTACGAGCGGATGAACTCGTACTCGCCGGTATTCATCAGCGCCTTCTCGAGCGGCTCGGTCACCTGCCGCGAGACCTGCTCGGCGGTCGCCCCCGGCCACAATGTGCGCACCACCATCGCCTTGAAGGTGAACGGCGGGTCCTCGGACTGGCCCAGGTGCTTGTACGACCATGCGCCGATCAGCGCGAAGGCCAGCATCGCAAACAGCACCAGCGGGCGGTTGGACAACGCCCACTCGGAAAGATTGAAGCGGCGCACCGGCTTACTCCCTGGCCTTGGCGGCAGCGGCCGGCGTAGCCGGCTTCAGCACGGGACGGTTCTGCCGGTCCACGGCGATCACCGGCTGACCGGCCCGCAGCAGGTGGCCACCCGCAGCAACCACCCAGTCACCCCCGCTCACGCCCGACAGTACCGGTACCGTCTCGCTGCCAAACGCACCGGTGGTAACCGTTGCGGCCTTCAGCGTGCTGTTGGCCGGATCGACCACCCACACGCTGGCGGCACCATTGGCACCGCGCTGCAGCGCGCCGAGCGGCAGCTGCAGGGTGCCGTGGCGGCCGGCGCTGCTGTAGACGCGGGCACTCTGGCCCAGTTCGACGTCGGCCAGCGTATCGGCGGGCAGGCTCACCCGGGTCGCATAGGTGCGTGCCTGCGGATCGGCAGCGGCGGCGATCTCCCGGATCGTGCCCGGCAGGCGCTGGCCGGGGCGGTTCCACAACTCCACCTCGACCGGCTGGCCCACCGCATAGTCGCGGATGGTGGCCTCGGGCAGGTCGATCAGCACTTCGCGGCCACCGTCGGCGGCCAGGTTGAAAATGGTCTGCCCGGCGGACACCACCTGCCCGGCCTCGGCCTCGCGGCTGGCGATCACACCGTCGGCCGGCGCACGCAGCTGTGCGTAGCCGGCCTGGTTGCGCAGCACATCAAGGTTGGCGCGAGCGGCATTGGCCTGGCCCTGCGCGGCCTTGAACGCGGCGGACTGCTGGTCCAGCTGCGAGCGGCTGACCAGCTGCTGGTCGGCCAGCACCTGGTAACGCTTGAGGTCATCGCGGGCGCGCACCAGATCGGCTTCGGCTGCCGCCAGCTGTGCCTGCGAGGCACGGGCCTGCAGCGCGAAGTCGGCCACGTCCAGCTCGGCCAGCACGTCGCCCTTCTTCACCCGTTGCCCGGCATCGACGTGGCGCTTGACCAGGTTGCCGCCAACGCGGAACGACAGCGGACTTTCCTGTCGCGCACGCACCGTACCCGGGAACGCCGCCGGCGCCTGCCCGGCCTGCTCGCCGGGGTGAACCACCAGTACCGGCACGGCCGCCGCCGGCGCCTGTTCCTGCCCCGAACAGGCTGCCAGCGCAGCCATCCACACCATACCGCCCATCCAGCGCACGATCTTCATCGGTCAACGTCCTGAAAACGCAGGGTTGCAACTTAAGGAGGGAGCCGCGACTGCCGGCCCAATTTAATAAACCGGTCGGTATAGTATAAATATCGAACCGCTTGGTCTAGTATTGTCGCGATGAGTTCTCCCACTTCCCGCAAGCCGTCGGCCAAGCCCGCTGCCAAGGCCGCCGGACCCGGGCGCCCCAAGGACCTCGGCAAGCGCGCGGCGATCCTTGAAGCAGCCAAGGCACTGTTCATCGAACAGGGGTATACCGGCGTGAGCATGGACACCATCGCCGCTCAGGCCGGCGTCTCGAAGCTGACTGTGTACAGCCACTTCGGCGACAAGGAAACGCTGTTCTCCGAGGCGGTGCAGTCAAAGTGCATTGAAATGCTGCCCGACGCGTTGTTCGTAGCCGACGCGGACGGCCCGCTGCGCGACCAGCTGATCGGCATCGGTCTGGCCTTCTTTGAACTGATCACCTCCGACGCGGCGATCTCGATCCAGCGCATGATGATGGCGCCGGAGACCGACGAACGCCTGCGCGCGCTGTTCTGGAAAGCCGGCCCCGAGCGTACCTGCGAGGCGCTGGCCGATTTCCTGCGCGCCCGCGCCGAGCGCGGCGAACTGGATATCCCCGACTGTGCTCTGGCCGGCGAGCAGTTCCTGACCCTGGTCAAGGGCGAAGTGCACATGCATATGATGTGCGGCATGCCACTGTCACCCGTGGAATGCGACCCTCTTGCCCACGTGACCGCCAGCATCGACTTCTTCCTGCGCGCCTACGCGCCGCGAGGGGCCGGACCGGCTGAATAACCAAAACTGAACGAACCGGAGGTCGCGATGACTTCCGGCACTGCGACCCCGGCCCCCGGCAGCTGATGCTCTGGGCGCGCCGCCGGCCTCCGGCACCGGTAAAATGGCCGGCCCACTGCGCTGGATTTGAACCTCATGACGATTGATTACGCCCACGCCCGCGAACTGATGGTGGAACAGCAGATCCGTCCCTGGGACGTGCTGGACATCAAGGTGCTCGACGTCCTGGCCCGCCTGCCGCGCGAGGCCTTTGTCGCCGACGCACACCGGGCACTGGCCTACGCCGATGTCGAACTGCCGATCGGCCACGGCCAGAAGATGATGAAGCCGGTCATCGAGGGCCGTACCCTGCAGGCACTGGACCTGCAGCCGGGTGACGAAGTACTGGAAATCGGCACGGGCAGCGGCTTCCTGTCGGCCTGCATCGGCGCGCTGGCGCGCGATGTGCTGAGCCTGGAAATCGACCCGGAGCTGGCCGCCGCTGCGCGTGCCCGCCTGGACGCCTCCGGCCTGGGCAGCAACGTCCGCGTGGAAGTGGCCGATGCCCTGTCCTGGCAGACCGAACGCCGCTTTGACGTGATCTGTGTCACTGGTGCGGTCGACGTGGTGCCGTCACAGTTCGCCTCGTGGCTGCGTCCGGGTGGCCGCCTGTTCGTGATCCACGGCCGCTCGCCGGCGATGGAGGCCCTGCTGGTCAAGGCCGACGGCAGCTCCGAGTCCCTGTTCGAGACCGATATCGATTACCTGCGTGGTGCCGCCCCGGCCCCCCAGTTCCACCTCTGAGTCCAAGGAAGCCGCAATGATCCGCCGATCCCTCGCTGTTGCGCTGGCCACTGCCCTGCTGCCGTTGTCCGCCCATGCCGCCGACCTGCTGCAGGTCTACGAAATGGCCCGCAACGGCGATCCGCAGCTGTCGGCCGCCGAATCGACCCGGCTGTACGACAAGGAAGGCGCCGTGCAGGCGCGTGCCGCCCTGCTGCCGCAGATCAACGGCCAGGCCGCGCTGAACCGCACGCGCAGCGAGCCGAACGCCGACGCCAACTCCGGCTCGTTCACCAACAAGCGCCGCACCTACACGATCGACGGCAGCCAGACGCTGTTCAACTGGACCCAGATCAACAACCTGCGCTCGCAGCGTGAGCTGAGCAAGGCGGCGGACTTCACCCTCGAATCGGCCAACGACAACCTGATCGTGCGCACCTCGGCGGCCTACTTCAACGTGCTGGTGGCGATCGAATCGCTGAACGCCGCACAGACCAATGAAGCGGCCGCGAAGAAGCAGTTCGACTTCGCCGACAAGCGCCTGGAAGTGGGCCTGGCGCCGATCACCGACGTGCACGAAGCACGCGCCCAGTACGACCAGGCGCGCGCCAACACCATCATTGCGCAGAACACCCTGGCCGATAACTACCAGGCCCTGACCGAACTGACCGGCCAGCCGGTGACCAACCTGCGTGGCCTGCCGACGGACTTCCGCCCGGAAGTGCCGGCCAACCGCGGCAACATTGACGAGCTGGTGCAGCAGGCCACCACCCAGAATCCGGCGCTGAAGGCGCAGGAGCTGAAGGTCAGTGCCGCCGAAGCCGGCGTGCAGGCTGCCCGTGGTGGTCATTACCCGACCCTGTCGCTGGGCGGCAGCTGGGGCAAGAGCGCCACCTGGGGCGACAGCACCGGTGCCGGATCGCTGTCGCCGGATGCGCGCACCAACAGCATCGGCCTGACCTTGAGCGTGCCGATCTTCTCCGGTGGTGCCACCCAGTCCGGCGTGCGCCAGGCGCTGGCGCAGCGTGACATCGCCCAGGACGGCTACGAGCAGCAGAAGCGTGCCCTGGATCGCAATACCCGCAATGCCTACCAGACCCTGGTGCAGGGCATCAGCGAGGTGGAAGCGCGCCGCCTGGCGGTGGTCTCGGCGCAGAGCGCGTACGACGCTTCGCAGGTCGGCCTGGAAGTCGGTACCCGTACCGTGCTGGATGTGATCCAGAACCAGCGCATCCTGTTCTCGGCGCAGCTGGACTATGCCCAGGCCCGCTACACCTTCCTGCAGAACCGCCTGCTGCTGAGCCAGTCGCTGGGTGCGCTGGACGTGGCCGAACTGCAGGACGTCAATCGACTGCTGACCCAGGACGCGGGCAACCCGGCCACGACCACGCACTGAGTCGTCGCCCCTGCAACGAAAAAGCCACCCGCGAGGGTGGCTTTTTTGCAGGTGGTGCATCCACGCGCTCGTCCCCGGCGTGGCCCCACGAACCGTCAGCCCGGCCATGCGCGCAGGCGTTCCAACGCCGCAAGCACGCACAGCGCGGCTGCCAAGGGGGCCAGCATCGACATCATCAGCCCGCAGCCGGCTGCGCCTTGCCGGGTGTCATCCCGACGCCGCAGCACCGCCAGGCACAGCGCCGCCATCACCACCAGCGTCGCTGGACCCGGCAGCGCCGGCAAGGTGCCCTGCGGCAGCCACAGCACCAGCATCACCGCCGGCAGCCCAACCACCATTGCGCTCAGGCGCGTGCGGGATCGTCCCGCCGCGTCAGCTGCGCGGAGCCACAACGATGTGGCCAACCGGACGGCCAGCATCAGCAGTACCAACTGCAGGGCGGCCAGGCCCGCTGCACCGGCCAGGGGCAACAATGGCAGCATCCACTGCAGCTGGGGATGCACCTGCAGCGCCACGGCCAGTGGCCGGGTACTGGCGAGCGCGGAGAACTCGACCAGCCCGGCCTGCAATGCTGCCAGCACGATCAGCAGCAGCATCGCCAGCAACGAGACCAGCGCCAGCACCGCCGGCTGCCACATCGCGCCCTGGCGGCGCAGCGCAGGAAAGCCCAGTGCCAGGCCCACGCTGGCAAATATGCCCAGCAGCGGCACCGCAGCCGCCAGCACCCCCCCCAGCCCGAAGCGATATGGCGCCGTCGCCGGAGGCAGCCAGGGAACCCAATGCCCGTAGTGCACGTGACGCGCCGCCAGCGCCAGCAGCAGCACCCCCACACCGATCTTCACCGTCAGCAGCGCACAAGCCGCCAGGGCCACACCCCGCGGCGGCAGCAACGCGAGCGCGGTCAACATCAGCAGACCCACGGCCGCCGCTACCTGCACGGGCAGCCAGTCGTTGGCATGGAGGCCTCCGGTAGCCAGCACGGCATGTACATGGCGGGCCATGGACTGTGCCGCG
This sequence comes from Stenotrophomonas sp. Ps181, assembly GCF_025697425.1. Taxonomy (NCBI): domain Bacteria; kingdom Pseudomonadati; phylum Pseudomonadota; class Gammaproteobacteria; order Lysobacterales; family Lysobacteraceae; genus Stenotrophomonas; species Stenotrophomonas sp. Ps181. Next base: position 725,568 of record NZ_JAHWBI010000002.1, on the reverse strand, counting down.
CCCGCCGTGGTCGCCATCAGCTCAAGCAACAGGATCGCGCCCAGAACGACGGCCACCCGTGGCCCCCAGCTGGCGGCCAGCAGCCCGTACAGGCCATTGGCCACCGGCAGTCGCAGCACCAGATCCTGCAGGCAGCACAGCACCAGGCCAGCCCCCAGTGCGGCCAGCAACAGGCTCAGCACGATGGCGGGGCCCGCCTGTGCCGCCGTGTGCTGGCCCACCAGCGCGATCACACTGCCGCCCACCAGCAGCGTCAGTGCCACCACAGCCAGGTGGTCCATCCCCAAGCGCGCCCCACCGGTGCCGTCCCTGCCCCTGTCGCCGTCCATCGCAAGTTCCCTTGATATCCGCCCAAGCGCGGTCGACAGCAGGCTGGCAGCCTGCGTCGTCCTGCGGAATCGGAATCGGTGCTGCGTGCGCCACGATGTGATGGCAGGCACGCTGCCATCGGCAGGGTCGGTCCAGCAACGACAGAAAAATCGTCGCTAAGCAGAATTGATGAAGTTGATCACGACAACGCTGCGCAGCGCCGCCGACGCAGCAACGCCGGGATCACTCGCGCGGTGGTGGCAGATGCGGTGCGACCAGCGCAAGCGTGCGCTGCAGCGCGCCACGGCCATTGCTGACCAACGTGCAACCCGCACGCGCCATGTCTTCGCGGGCCTGCGCATCTTCAAGCAGATGCTGCAGCAGGTCGCCCACCGCCTGCGCATCTTCGCCGATCAGCAGCGCACCGGCCTCGCGCATGCGCCGGGAGATTTCCGCGAAGTTGTGCAGGTGCGGGCCGGTCACCGCCGCGGTTCCCATCGCAGCGGGCTCCAGCAGGTTGTGGCCACCGATGGCCTGCAGGCTGCCGCCGACGAAGGCGACCTGGGCGCAGGCGTAGAACGGCATCAGCTCGCCGAGGGTATCGATGACGAACACGTCTGTGGCGGCGTGCGGCCACTGGTCCACGCGGCGGGTCGCCACGCTCCAGCCCTGTTCGCGCGCCAGCGCTTCCACCTTCGCGAAACGTTCGGGATGGCGCGGTGCCCACAGCAGCAGCAGATCCGGATGCTGCTGGCGCAGGCGCCGGTGCAGGTCGATCACCGCCTGTTCTTCGCCATCATGGGTACTGGCGGCGATCCATACCGGGCGCGCGCCCGGCACCCGTGCATGGAACTGTTCGACGAAGCCCTGCACGTCCGGCGTGGTGATGTCGAACTTCAGGTTGCCCAGTGCCTGCACCTGGCCGGGCTCCGCCCCCAGCTGCACGAAGCGCTCGGCATCGTCCTGCGACTGCGCGGCCACGCAGGTGACGGTGCGCAGGGCGCGGCGGATCAATGCGGCCAGCAGCCGGTAGCCGCGCAGCGAACGCGCCGACAACCGGGCATTGAGGATGTAGACCGGAACACCACGGTCACGGCAGCCGAACAGCATGTTCGGCCACAACTCGGTTTCCAGGATCAGCGCCAGGCTGGGCTGGAAATGGCCGAGGAAGCGGTTGACGCTGCCCGGCACGTCGTACGGCAGGTAGACATGGTCCAGCGCGTCGCCCCAGAGCGCACGCACGCGCTCGGAGCCGGTCGGAGTGATGGTGGTGATGACCCAGCGGATGTCCGGGCGCTGCTGGCGAAGGGCATTGACCAGCGGCGCGGCGGCATTGACCTCGCCCACCGAGACCGCGTGCAGCCACACCCGCGGCTGGCCGGTCGGCTGCGGATAGGAGGCGTAGCGTTCGTCCCAGCGCCGGAAGTACTCACGGACCCGGAAGCCGCGCCAGACCAGGTGGTACACGGTGATCGGCAGCAGGATGTAGAGCACGACCGAGTACAGGCCGCGCAGGATCCATTCGACAGGGTCTTTACGCATGCGGCAAGGATACGGGAGCCCCCCGGGAAAGACACGCGGCCGCCTTGGTAGAATGGCCCCATGTCAGATGCCTCCACCGCCGTCCGCCCGTCGCTGCGCGATCCGCGCAACTGGCCGATGTTCGCCGCCATGCTCGGCGCCTTCGCCATCGCCCGCCTGCCGTGGATGCTGCAGCGCGCGCTGGGCCGGGGCGTCGGCTGGATCACCTGGCGCCTGCTCGGCAGCCGCCGCCGCGCCGCCGAGGTCAACCTGCAGCTGTGCTTCCCCGAGAAGGACGAAGCGTGGCGGCAGCGCCTGGTGCGCGACAGTTTCGATGCGCTGGGCGTCGGCGTGTTCGAGTGCATCCGCGCCTGGTGGGGCAGCATCGACAGCATCCGCCCGCAGGTACGGATCGAAGGCCTGGAACACCTGCGGCAGATGCAGGCCGAAGGCCGCGGCGTCCTGCTGGTCTCCGGCCACTTCATGACCCTGGAAATGTGCGGCCGCCTGCTGTGCGACTACGTCGATCTTTCAGGCATGTACCGCAAGCACAAGAACCCGGTGTACGAGTGGGCGGTGAAGTTCGGCCGCCTGCGCTATGCCAAGGCGATGTTCGCCAACGAGGACATCCGCGCGACCGTGCGCCACCTGAAGAAGGGCGGCTTCCTCTGGTACGCGCCAGACCAGGACATGCGGGGCAAGGACACCGTGTTCGTGCCGTTCTTCGGCCACACCGCTTCGACCATCACCGCCACCCATCAGTTGGCACGCATGACCGGCTGTGCGGTGATTCCGTACTTCCACCGTCGCGAAGGCGGAAAGTACTTCCTGAAGATCGGCGCGCCGCTGGAGAACTTCCCCAGCGAGGATGTGGAAGCCGATACCACCCGGGTCAACCAGGCCATCGAAGCGATGGTGCGAGAGGCTCCCGACCAGTACCTGTGGATCCACCGCCGCTTCAAGCGCCAGCCGGGCGGCCGGAGCGATTTCTACAAATAGCCGGATGCGGTGGAAGGGCCGGCGTCCTCGCGGTAGTCGCCAACCTTGGTTGGCGCCGGATGAACCGAGGCCGGTCCCGGGGAGCCCACCAAGGTTGGCAACTACTGCATCGGCGGAGATTCGTCCGATTCGCGGGCCAGCAGACTGCCGGCGAACAGGGCCGCCAGCAGCACGGTCAGGCCGCCCCAGAACGCGGAATAGAACGCCAGGTGCGTATTGAGCGGGAACACCGTGACCGCCAGCGCCAGCATCGCCGGTCGGGCCCGATCACGCGCAGCCGCCGGAGCATAGCGCCAGGCCCGCCAGGCCTGCGCCACCGCCGCCAACCACAGCAGCAGGCCCAGAACGCCGGTCTCGGCAAGGATTTCCAGCACGATCTGGTGGGCGTGCAACGCCGGTTGGTTGCCCCACACGGCGGGGCCCTCATCTGACACGCAGGCCGGATACGCATCGCGGAAGCCGCGCGCACCGACACCGTTGACCGGATGCCCCTCGATCATGCACACCGCCGCGGTCCAGATGCGCGCGCGGCCCGAAAGCGCCTCGTCAACGCCCTGCCCGTCTTCGTTCCATGCCTGTGCCGTGCGCGCAACACGCTCGCGCAGCTGCGGCACGCCCGCTGTCAGTGCGGCCGTGCCCAGCGCTGCCACCAGGGCCAGCAGCAGCAGCCGCTTCCAGCCGAACTGGCGCACGCCGCTGTAGGCCAGCACCAGCACAAAGGTGATCCACGAGGCGCGCGAGCCTGCCAGCAGCAGCACGCATCCCAGTGCGGCAGCGGCCAGCAACCACCCTGCATTGCCGAAACGCCGTGCCATCGGCAGCAGCAGGAACGGTGACAGGCTGGCCAGCACCTGGCCGAATTTCAGATTGCAGGGCCCAAGCGCGCCACTGAGGCGGTCGGCCAGTGCGGCTTCGTCGGCCGGGCACAACGCGTGGCCACTCACGGCCAGCTTCAGGTGTTCCAGCGACCAGAACCACGGGCTGGTGCCAGCCAGCGCCTGCACCAGCGCATCCAGCGTCCACGCGCCGGTGATCAGCGCCAGGCCACCGAAGGTCAGGCGCCGCCGTTCCGGCGTGGCCACCGCGATCGCCACCAGCCACATGAAGGGCAGGTAGCGCAGTCCGGCGGCCGCCTTGGTCCACGAGGCCGAAGGGTCGATCGCATCGATGGCCGAAAACGCCTGCGGCAGCCAGTAGCCGAGGAACAGGATCGAGGTCAGCGCCCACGCCGCCGTGCTCAACAGGTGCGGGCGGCGCTGCAGCCGGCGCATCACCATGCGCGCGGCAGCATAGAGCGCGCCAAGGCCCAGCACGGTTTCGGCAATGCCCGGCAGCGGCCACATCGCCACGTACGCCAGCACCCACCAGGGCGCCCAGCGCCCGGCACGGTCGTCGCGCACGATGGCCGCGGGGTCAGCCGGCGAGATCGGCATAGAGGCGGAGGGTATCGCGCTGCATGGCCTGCAGGGTAAACGGGATGCGGGTCGGCAGGGACGGCGGCTGCGCCAGCAGGGCCAGCGCACGTTCACCCAGCGCGCGCGCGTCGCCGAGCGGCACCGCACCGCTGGGCTGCAGCTGCTGCAGCAGTTCGCCGACGCCGCCATGGTCCCAGCCCAGCACCGGGCGGCCGACCGACAGCGCCTCGACCACGGTGCGGCCAAAGGCTTCCGGCTTGTCCGACAGCTGCAGCACCAGATCGCTGGCGGCGTAGGCCTGGGCGATGCGGACGGTAGGTGTGCTGATCTGTACGGCCTCGGCCACGCCCAGTACCGCGGCCTGGCGGCGCAGGTCAGCCACGTAGGCCTCGCGCCCGGGTTCGTCGGTGCCCAGCATCCACAGCTGGGCAGGCACGCCGGCGGCACGCACGTCGGCCAGCAGCTGCAGCGCGTGGGCGTGCCCCTTCAGCCGGGTGCCGCGCCCCGGCAGCAGCAGCAGCGGGCCTTCGACCTGGGCCAGCCACGGGTAGTCGGCCGCCAGGGCCAGCCGCGGGCGGCGGTCGGCGCGCGCCACGCGCGGGAACTGGCCGACATCCACACCCCGCGGTATGACCTGCAGGTTGCCTTCCGGCACCGTCGGGTAGTGGCGCTGCACGTAGGCGCGCACGGTGTTGGAGACGCAGATCACGCGTTCGCCACTGGTCATCACCGCGCTGTAGCGGCTGGGCGAGTTCAACCCGTGCACGGTGGTCACCCAATGCGGGCGCTGTGCGGCGGGCATGGCGCGGATCGCGTACAGGCCCAACCAGGCCGGCAGCCGCGAACGGGCATGCACGATGTCCGCGCCCACTTCGGCAAACAGCCGACGCAGGGTCGGCAGATGGCGCAGGGTCAGCACCGACTTCCGGCCGATGTCCAGGGTGAGGTGCTCGGCACCGCTGTCCAGCAGCGGCTGCACCAGGCGGCCACCGGCAGACACCACCAGCGCGCGATGGCCGGCGGCAACCAGGGCCGCAGCGATTTCCAGGGTCGAGCGCTCGACACCACCGGAGTGCAGCGCCGGCAGCAACTGCACCACGGTCAATCGGCGCATCGAAGGGGCCGCCGTTTAGTCGGCCAGCACGAACACGGAACCGCAGTACGGGCACTGCGCTTCGCCGTTGGGCTCGTCTTCGATCGGCAGGTACACGCGCGGATGCGAGTTCCACAGCGCCATTTCCGGGGTCGGGCAGCTCAACGGCAGATCGCTGCGGTGCACGGTGTAGCGCTTCTCGGCGTTGGCGGGCGCGGTGGCGGTATGGCTCATGGCGGATTCGGTGAACGGGTTGCGAGGCCCGTGATTCTAGCATCTGGGCCGCAACGACATTGCGCCGCAACGGGCCTCTACGCGCTCCTGCGAAGGTCGCGTAGCTGCGCGCGGCACGCGGCGCGATGGCCGCCACGGGAATTCTGCGGCTGTTCCGGCAGGTGGGCTCGCCAGAATCGGCTCCAGCGATATTTCCCGCATTTGGATCGAACTAAATGGCACTTGCCAGCGCGCGGCGGCTGTTGCAGGATCGGGCAAGGTCGCACCCCGACCCACCCAATCCAACCCGATCGCATGGCCCGCCCCCACCGGACCGGCATCGCCTCTTCCACTGCCAGCCTGGCGGGCGGAGCGATGCTGTCCGTGGTATCCGCCGATGCGGGTTCGCCCGCCGCCAGCCCTTCCGGGAGACCCTTGCATGACCCTGTCCGATCCGCGCCGCGCCCTGCTTCCGCTCGCCCTGGCCCTGGCCTGTGCGACCCCTGCGATGCCGGTGCTGGCGCAGGGGCTGCAGACCTCGTTCGAACCGGGCGAACCTGCCCCGGCGCAGGCCACCGGTGCGCTTCAGGTCACGATCGGCAATGGACCGGCCGCGCCCTACGCCGCCAAGCGCAACGCCGGCTACAGCGGCCTGCATGCGCTGCGCTACAGCAGCGAAGGCGGCAGCGCGCGGCGCGAACTGTTCAAAGCCGACCTGCCCATCGAGGCCGATACCACGCTGTCGTGGCTGGTGCTGCCGGAAATCGTCGGCAAGGACACCGTCGCCTCGACCTATGTATCGCTGGACCTGCTGCTGGACGATGGCAGCCGCGTTTCGGCCGGTGCGGCACGCGACCAGCATGGCGTGGCGATCGGCGCGCGCGCGCAGGGCGAATCGAAGACGCTGTACCCGCAGCAGTGGGCCCGCAAGGCGGTGCGGCTGGGCGACGTGCCCACGCTGAAGGGCCGCCGCGTGGTGGCGATCGAGCTGGAGGTGGCCAGTGCCGAGGGCGCGCCGGTCTCTGGCTGGATTGATGACGTGCGCCTGGATGCCCAACCGCGGCAGCGGCCGCAGCGCGTCTCCGACTGGGTGCTGACCACCCGCGGCACCCAGGCCAACGGCACCTTCTCGCGCGGCAACAATTTCCCGGCCACGGCGGTGCCGCACGGGTTCAACTTCTGGACCCCGGTGACCGACGCCGGCGCACTGAACTGGCTGTACCGCTGGAACGAACAGAACGATGCGCAGAACCGCCCGCAGCTGCAGGCGCTGGCACTCAGCCACCAGCCCAGCCCGTGGATGGGCGACCGCCAGACCTTCCAGGTGATGCCCTCGGCCAGCCGTGGCGTGCCGGACGCCGACCGCCGCAAGCGCGCGCTGTCGTTCGACCGCCGTCATGAAAGCGCGCGCCCCTACCGCTACGACGTGCGCTTCGACAATGGCATCGCTGCTGCCATCGCACCGACCGACCATGCCGCGCTGTTCCGCTTCGAGTTCCCCGAGGGCGGTGACGCCAACCTGCTGTTCGACAATGTCGATGCGCGTGGCGGCCTGACCTTGGACACGGCCACGCAGACCCTCAGCGGCTATACCGATACGCGCAGCGGCCTGTCCAACGGCGCCAGCCGCATGTACGTGGTGGCCAGCTTCGACAAGCCGTGGCGCAGCAGCGGCCGCCTCGAGACCGGCCGCCCGACCGGTTACATCAAGTTCGATGCCGGCAGCGACCGGCAGGTGACGATGCGCATCGCCACCTCGCTGATCTCGCTGGAACAGGCGCGTCACAACCTGGCGCTGGAAATCTCCGCCGCCGACACGCTGGAAAGCGTGGCCGGCCGTGCGCAGGATGCATGGGACGCGCGCCTGGCCCGCTTCGACATCGGCGATGCCAGTGACGACCAGAAGACCACGCTGTACTCCAGCCTGTACCGGCTGTACCTGTACCCCAACTCCGGCCACGAGAATGCCGGCAGCGCGGCCGCGCCTGACTGGCGCTACGCCAACCAGGCCAGCGCCAGCGACGACAACACCGAGGGCAGCGCGAACCGCAGCTTCACCGGCGTGCGCGATGGCAAGGTGTTCGTCAACAACGGCTTCTGGGACACCTTCCGCACCACCTGGCCGGCCTATGCACTGTTCACGCCGGACGATGCCGGGCAGATGGTGCAGGGCTTCATCGAGCAGTACCGAGCCGGTGGCTGGATCGCACGCTGGTCGTCGCCGGGCTACGCCGACCTGATGGTCGGCACCAGTTCGGACGTGGCCTTCGCCGATGCGTGGCTGAAGGGCATCGGCGGCTTCGATCCGGCCGAGGCCTACGCCGCCGCGCTGAAGAACGCGACCGTGGTCCCCCCCGACCGCCATGTCGGCCGCAAGGGCATGGACCGTTCGACCTTCCGTGGCTACGCCAGCGCGGACGTGCACGAAGGCATGTCGTGGACGATGGAAGGCGCATTGAATGACTTCGGCATCGCCAACATGGCCGAGGCCCTGGCCAAGCGCGCGACCACGCCGGCCGCACGCGAGCGCTACAGCACCGAGGCCGACTACTTCCGCCATCGCGCCGCCAGCTACGCGACGATGTTCGATCCGGCCGCCGGCTTCTTCCAGGGCCGCAAGGCCGATGGCCAGTGGCGCGTGGACGCCAGGGCCTACGACCCGCGCGTGTGGGGCCACGACTACACCGAATCCAATGGCTGGACCTTCGCCTTCACCGCCGTCCACGATGGCGAAGGACTCGCCGCGCTCTATGGTGGCCGTGACAAGCTGGCAGCGAAGCTGGATACCTTCTTCTCCACGCCGGAAACCGCCGACCCCGCGTTTGCCGGATCCTACGGCGGCACCATCCACGAGATGACCGAAGCGCGCGATGTGCGCATGGGCATGTACGCGCACAGCAACCAGCCGGCGCACCACATCCCATGGATGTACCTGTACGCCGGGCAGCCGTGGAAGACCCAGCAGCACGTGCGCGAGATCCTGTCGCGGCTGTACGTCGGCAGCGAGATCGGCCAGGGCTATCCGGGCGACGAGGACAACGGCGAGACCTCCGCGTGGTACGTGCTGGCCTCGCTGGGCCTGTACCCGCTGCGCATGGGCGCCCCGGAGTACGTGATCGGTTCACCGGCATTCGAACATGCGAGGGTGGAACTGCAGGGCGGCGCGGTGCTGACCGTGAACGCGGCCAACAACTCACGCGAGAACGTCTACGTGCAGTCGCTGAAGATCAATGGCAAGCCGTGGACGAAGACCTGGGTGCCGCACGAGCTGATCGCCAAGGGCGCGACGCTGGACTTCGTGATGGGGCCGCAGCCGTCGCGCTGGGGCAGCGGCGTGGATGACGTGCCGCGCTCGCTGACCGCGCGGGGCCAGCGCCCGCAGCTGCTGCACGACCTGCTCGGCAGTGGCGCCAAGGCGACGCTGGCCGATGGCCGCGCCCTGCCGGCGCTGGTCGATGACGATGCGGCCACCACCGTCGGCCTGGGCGGCGGCGCAACCATCGCACTGACCGGCCTGGGCGACGGCGCGCCGACCATGTATACGCTCACCAGCGGTGACGGTCGCATCCAGGGCGGCGAATGGACGCTGGAAGCGCGCAGTGGCAACGGCCGCTGGATGGTGATCGACCAGCGCAGCGGCGAAGCGTTCGAGTCTGCCCGCCAGACCCGACCGTTCCGCATCGCCAAACCCGGTCGTTACAGCGAGTATCGGCTGCGCCTGGCCGCACCGGGCCGGCTGCCGCTGGCGGAGATCGAACTGTTGGCGCCCAGCGCCGTACAATGAGCCCCATGCGCTACCGTCTGCTGCCTCTGGCCCTTGTTGCCCTTTCCTTCTCCAGCTTCGGCCAGACCCAGGCCTTTGATGCGCAGCTGACCCGCGACGGCGTGACGCTGAACTACCAGGACGCCCGTGGCGCCCTGGCCGCGCCGCAGCGCAAGCGGATCATCGATACGTTCTACTTCGCCTACCTGCGCGAACGTGCGGACTTCCACCCGGCCGCGCCGTCGATGGTGCGCATCGTGATCGACCCGGACTACACCGGGATCGCCTTCGTCGGTGACAAGGACCAGGCCGCAACGATCACCATCAACCCGGGTTGGCTGGCGCAGCACCCCAACGACATCGACCTGGTCACCCATGAGGCCATGCACATCGTGCAGGGCTATCCGGGCTATGGCGACGCACGGGTGCCGGGTTGGCTGGTGGAGGGCATCGCCGACTACGCACGCGACCGCTACGGCATGGACAATGCCGCTGCGGGCTGGGCACTGCCGGGCAAGGTCGAGAAGGGGCAGAACTTCGACAGCGGCTACCGTGTCACCGGTGCGTTCCTGAAATGGGCCGACGCCGAACATCCGGGCCTGGTGCTGGCACTGGACAAGGCCCTGCGCGACGGCCGCTATGCACCGGCGCTGTGGCAGAAGCACACCGGCAAGGCACTGCCGGCGCTGTGGGCGCAGTACGCCAAGCCGCGTTCCGACGCTCCGCCGCCGGCCCCTGCACGCCGCGGCAAGCGGCGCTGACGCCCCCGCTGTCGCCGGCGCCTCAGCGCGACTGCACGAAACCGGCGTACAGCGCGAACAGCTGCTGGAAGTACCGCCGCGCCACTCGATTGCGCATGACACCCTCGCCGATGGGAAGTTGGTCGGGCCCAGGGTGGGAAGGCCGGTCCGGTCCCTTCCCACGGCCGGGCCGCGTGGGCGTATTGGGCCGCAGCGGCGTTGCAGGGAAATGACCGGGCGGCGTAGCGCGTGTGGCACAGACCGGAGTAGGACCGGCCGCTGGCCGGCTGCCGTCGTGTATCTGAACACGATTGGGGTTGCCGGCCAGCGGCCGGCACTACCCGTTTCCGCTGCGCGGAAACAAAAACGCGCCCCGTGGGGCGCGTTTCCGCAGCTGTCGCTGGAAAGAAGGCTTATGCCTTCTTTTCCGCTTCCAGCTGCTTCCTGATCTGCGCATCGACCGCCGCAATGGCGGTCATGTTCAGGATCCGGCGCGAGGTCGCGCTGGTGGTCAGGATGTGCACCGGCTTGTTCACGCCCATCAGGATCGGGCCGATCGCCACGCCGTCGGTGAACACGCGCACCAGGTTGTAGGCGATGTTGGCCGCTTCCAGGTTCGGCAGCACGAACAGGTTGGCGCGGCCCTGCAGGGTCGAGCCCGGCAGCAGCTTCTGGCGCAGCGCTTCATCCCATGCGGTGTCGCCCTGCATTTCGCCATCCACGTTCAGGCGCGGGTTGCGCTTGAGCAGCAGCTCGCGCACCTGGCGCATCTTCAGCGCATCCTTCGAATCATGGCTGCCGAAGTTGGAGTGCGACAGCAGCGCCACCTTCGGCTCGATGCCGAACAGCTTCATGCGATAGGCCGCCTGCAGGGTCGCCTCGCACAGCTGCTCGGCGGTCGGATCTTCCTGCACGTGGGTATCGACGAAGAAGAACACGCCCTGCTGGTTGATCACGCCGGTCATCGCCGAGGTCGAGGTGACCTTCGGCTCCAGCGGCAGCACGCTGCGCACGTAGCCCAGCTTCTTGTGGAAGCGGCCGACGATGCCGGTCAGCATCGCATCGGCTTCGCCACGGGCGACCATCACCGCTGCGATCAGGGTCGGGCGCGAACGCATCAGGTTCTTCGCCGCGGCCACGGTCACGCCACGGCGCCCGGTCAGGCCGTGGTAGTACTGCCAGTATTCGTTGAAGCGCGGGTCGTCGTTGATGTTGGTGACTTCAACGTTCTCGCCGATCTTCAGGCGCAGGCCGAGGCGCTCGATGCGCGACTCGATCACTTCCGGGCGGCCGATCAGGATCGGATGCGCCAGGCCGTCATCGACCACGTTCTGCACCGCCTGCAGCACCACTTCCTCTTCGCCCTCGGCGTACACCACGCGCTGCTTGTCGCTGCGCGCGCGGTCGTACACCGGCTTCATCATCAGGCTGGTGCGGTAGACGAACTGGGCCAGCTTGTCGCGGTAGGCGCCCATGTCCTCGATCGGGCGCGAAGCCACGCCCGAATCCATCGCGGCCTGGGCCACGGCGGCCGACAGTTCCACCAGCAGGCGGCGGTCGAACGGGCGCGGGATCAGGTATTCACGGCCGAAGCTCGGGGTCTCGCCGCCGTAGGCCGAGCCCATGTCGGTGGCCGCGCGGCGCGCCAGCGCGGCGATGGCGCGCACGCAGGCGATCTTCATTTCCTCGTTGATCGCGGTGGCGCCCACGTCCAGCGCACCACGGAACAGGTACGGGAAGCACAGCACGTTGTTGACCTGGTTCGGGTAGTCCGAACGGCCGGTGCCGATGATCGCGTCCGGACGCGCAGCGCGCGCCACCTCCGGCATGATTTCCGGGGTCGGGTTGGCCAGCGCGAAGATCACCGGGTCCGGCGCCATGGTCTTGACCATGTCGGCGGTCAGGATGCCCGGTGCCGACAGGCCCAGGAAGATGTCCGCGCCGTCGACGATCTCGGCCAGGGTGCGCTTGTCGGTGTCGCGCGCATAGCGCTGCTTTTCCGGGTCCAGGTCGGTACGACCGGTGTGGATCACGCCCTCGCGGTCGAAGGCCAGGATGTTCTCCGGCTTCAGGCCCAGCTGGACCAGCATGTTCACGCAGGAAATGCCGGCCGCGCCCATGCCCGTGGTCGCCAGCTTCACTTCCTCGATCTTCTTGCCGGTGATCGCCATCGCGTTGAGCACGGCCGCGCCGACGATGATCGCCGTGCCGTGCTGGTCGTCATGGAACACCGGGATCTTCATGCGCTCGCGCAGCTTGCGCTCGACCACGAAGCACTCCGGCGCCTTGATGTCTTCCAGGTTGATGCCGCCGAAGGTCGGTTCCAGCGAGGCGATGATGTCGACCAGCTTGTCCGGGTCGGTTTCATCCACTTCGATGTCGAACACATCGATGCCGGCGAACTTCTGGAACAGCACGCCCTTGCCTTCCATCACCGGCTTGCCGGCCAGCGCGCCGATGTTGCCCAGGCCCAGCACCGCGGTGCCGTTGGAGATCACCGCCACCAGGTTGCCGCGGGCGGTCAGCTCGCTGGCCTGCTGCGGGTCGGCCTTGATCGCTTCACAGGCATACGCCACGCCCGGCGAATACGCCAGCGACAGGTCGCGCTGGGTCAGCATGGGCTTGGTAGCGGAAACCTTGATCTTTCCCGGCGGGGACATCCGGTGGTAATCGAGGGCGGCCTGTTTGAAATCTTCGTTGGACATCGATGTGGGTTACATGAATGGGCAGAAGGGACAGGGGATCATACCCCCGTTGGAGCGTCTGGACCTGTCGCTATCCTGTCGCAACCATGCTGCGACCGCACAATTCCGTACCGTATGCGACGGGAGCCCAGACCAGCATCGGCGCTGCCCATGACAGCCATGGGACGCCCTGAAACGCCGCGGGGCCGTACCACTGACGTGACCGGCCCCGCGGTACCACACACCTGGATCAGCCCTTGGCCGGCAGCGCCTCGGGCAGCGCATCGACCGGCGGCGGCAGTTCGCTCTCGCGGCCATCCAGCGCCAGCTGCAGGCGGTTGCGGTCCAGCGCGCCTTCCCAGCGCGAGACCACCACGGTGGCCACCGCATTGCCGATGAAATTGGTCAGCGAGCGGCATTCGCTCATGAAGCGGTCCACGCCCAGGATCAGCGCCATGCCAGCCACCGGCACCTCCGGCACCACGGCCAGGGTGGCGGCCAGGGTGATGAAGCCGGCGCCGGTGACGCCGGCCGCGCCCTTGGAGCTGAGCATGGCGACCAGCAGCAGCGCGATCTGGTGGCCCAGGGTCAGTTCGGTGTTGGTGGCCTGGGCGATGAACAGCGCCGCCAGGGTCATGTAGATGTTGGTGCCGTCCAGGTTGAACGAGTAGCCGGTCGGGACCACCAGGCCCACCACCGACTTGCTGCAGCCGGCGCGTTCCATCTTCTCCATCAGCGACGGCAGCGCCGACTCCGACGAGGACGTGCCAAGCACCAGCAGCAGTTCGGCCTTCAGGTAGCGCGCCAGCTTGAACACCGAGAAGCCGCACAGGCGGCAGACCACACCGAGGATCACCGCCACGAACAGGAAGGCGGTGAGGTAGAACGAGCCGACCAGCCAGGCCAGGTTGATCAGCGAACCGACGCCGTACTTGCCGATGGTGAAGGCGATCGCACCAAAGGCGCCGATCGGGGCGGCCTTCATCAGGATATGCACCAGCTTGAACACCGGGGCGACCAGCGCCTCCAGGAAATTCAGCACCGGCTTGCCCTTCTCGCCCACCATCGCCAGCGCGATGCCGAACAGCACGGCCACGAACAGCACCTGCAGGATGTTGCCATCGACAAAGGCACTGAGCAGCGTCTTCGGAATAATGTCCATCAGGAACCCGACCAGGGTCAGGTCGTGCGACTTCTCGACGTAGCTGTGCACTGCAGTCTGGTCCAGCTCGGCCGGGTTGATGTTCATGCCCGCGCCGGGCTGCACCACGTGAGCCACGATCATGCCGACGATCAGCGCCAGCGTGGAGAAGAACAGGAAGTACGCCATCGCCTTGGCGAACACGCGGCCCACCGTGCGCAGGTGGGTCATGCTGGCGATGCCGGTGACGATGGTGAGGAAGATCACCGGCGCGATGATCATCTTCACCAGGTTGATGAAGGCATCGCCGAGCGGCTTCATCTTCTCGCCAACCAGCGGTTCGTAGTGGCCGAGGATGGCACCCAGGACGATCGCCACGATCACCTGGAAGTACAGCTGGCGATAGATCGGCAACGGCTTTGCAGGCACCGCTGCTGCGGTCGGGATGTGCATGGCGGACTCCGGAAGGGGCGTTTTCAGGCACGTACGGTCCCGGGACTGCACGGGAACCGTTACCGTGGAAACTGATCGCAGGTCCTGTACAGCACGCACAGGGGTGCGACCAATGGACGCCTTTGTACGCGCCAGGCACGCCGGCGCAGATAACCTATTGGTACTAGCCCCCCGGTTCAGGTGGCACAGGTGCCTACACTGGCGCCGCACCGCCCATAAACGGGAAGGCCGGTGGCCCGGGCTGAACGGCTGGGCATGTCCCTGCGAAAGTTTCGGCCCCTGCGGCCGTTGATGTCCTGTCCACACGCAATCTGAGAGAGCCGCACCCAACATGCGCCCGAATCCCACCTTGCTGGCCCTGTCGCTGGCCGCCCTACCCGCCTTCGCTTCGGCTGCGGATTTCGACAACTGGCCGACCAGGTACACCTTCGGGGATGGCACCGAACTGGCGGCCACCGCCAACATCGCCTACGACTACAACGACTTTTCCTCGGCCAGTGGCCTCGAGGACGACGACGCCGTGCGCCGCAAGGAATTCGGTGCGACGCTGAAGAAGAAGGGCGTGTACGACGCGATGGTCTACTACGACTTCCAGGCCGATACCTGGCTGGACGTGTTCGTGCGCTTCGAGAGCAAGGCCTTCTTCGACCGCGACATCGGCCGCTTCCGCTTCGGCTACATGAAGACCCCGGTCGGCCTGGACGCGAACACGTCCTCGCGTGCCGGCAGCTTCCTGGAAACCTCGCTGCCGGTGCAGGCCTTCTACGAAGGTCGCCGTACCGGTGTGGAATGGGTGCTGGAGCGCCCGCAGTACCTGCTGCAGGCCGGCGCCTATGGCGGCAAGGACCTGCAGGGCGACAACCCCGGCACCACTCAGGCGGTGCGTGCGGTGTGGACGCCGGTGAAGGCACCGGGTGACGTTATCCACCTGGGCCTGGCCTACTCGCAGGAGAACCCACGCGGCTACAGCGATGGCCGCGACGTGCACCACGAGGCCAGCGCCCGCCTGCGCGCGCGCCCGGAAGCCGGCCTGACCGACATCCGCTACGTCGATTCCGGCGCGCTGGTCACCGCCGACCAGATCCGCCGCACCGGCCTGGAAGGCATCTGGATCCATGGCCCGTTCTCGCTGCAGGCCGAAGCGCTGCGCGCGACGGTCACCCGCCATGACGGCAAGCCCGACTTCACCGGCAGCGGCCAGTACGCGATGGCCAGCTGGGTGCTGACCGGCGAATCGCGCCCGTACAACGCTGGCGCGGTGGCCAACATCAAGCCGGCGCACAACTACGGTGCAGTGGAACTGGTGGCGCGCTACAGCCGCCTGGACCTCGACGATGGCGACATCCTCGGTGGCCGCCAGCACGACCTGACGTTGGGTGCGAACTGGTACCTGACCAGCCACTTCAAGTTCCAGGCCAACTACGTGAAGGTCGACGCCAGCCGTCGTGGCGTGCACAGCACGCCGGAGATCTTCGAGCTGCGCGCGCAGATGCACTTCTGACCCCTTCCACGTCAGACCCCGGCGGGCGTGCACGCCACGCCCGCCGGCCCTGCGTAGACTGCCGCCATGTACTGGCTCAGCCGCCACCGGATGCTGTTGCTGACGATCCTGGTGATGGTCGGTGGCACCGTGCTGTGCGCGGTCGCCGCTGGCCATTACGCCTGGCGGCGCGCGCTCGGCGACGAAAGCAGCCAGGTGCAACGCCAGCTGCAGCTGTATGGCCAGGGCCTGCAACAGCGCATCGACCGCTTCGGCACCTTGCCGCAGGTCATGGCGCTGGATCCGGATCTGCTGCACGCACTGCGTGTGCCGCCCTCGCCCGGCGAACGGCAGCGACTGAACCTCAAGCTGCAACGTGCCAATGAAGTCACCCGGGCCTCGACCCTGACGCTGGTCGGCCACGATGGTGTGGCGGTGGCCGCCAGCAACTGGGACCAGCCGACCAGCAACGTCGGCGAGAACTACAGCTACCGTCCTTATTACCGCCAAGCCCTCGCCCAGGGCCGTGGCCGCTTCTACGGCATCGGCATGACCACCGGCGTGCCCGGCTATTACCTTTCGCAGGCCATTGAGGATGACGGCAAGCGGCTCGGCGTGGTGGTGATCAAGGTCGAGCTGTCCGCGCTGGAACAGGAGTGGTTGAGCAGCCCTGACGTGGTGCTGGCCAGCGACGACCATGACGTCGTGTTCCTGGCCAACCGGGACAGCTGGCGCTACCGGCTGCTGCGTCCGCTGCGTGCCGGTGAGCGCCGCGAAATGCTCGATGCCCGTCAGTACGCCGACCGTGCCCTGCAGCCCTTGCGTGCACGTACCGAAGACGTGCTGTCCGATGGCGGCCGCATGGTGCGGCTGCTGGATCCTGCGCTGCCGCAGCCGATGCTGTGGCAAAGCCTGCCGCTGCCCGCCGAGGGCTGGAACCTGCACCTGCTGCACGACGCCAGCGCCGCTACTGCTGCCGGTCGCGCGGCGGCACTGACCGGCGGTGCCGCGTGGCTGGCCCTGGGCTTCCTGGTGCTGTTCGTGCAGCAGCGCAGGCGCCTGGCCAAGCATCGCCTGCGCAGCCGCCGCGAACTGGAAACCCTGCTCAAGCAGCACGCACAGGAACTGCGCACCGCACAGGATGGCCTGCTGCAGGCCGCCACCGATGCCGACAGCGGCCTCAGCCGCAGCCTCGAACACCTGCCACAGGGTGTGGTGGTGATCGACCGGGAACTGCGCCTGGTCGCGTGGAATTCGCGCTACCTGGAACTGTTCCGCTTCCCCGTGGACCTGGTGCGCGTTGGCCGGCCGATCGAGGAACTGTTCCGCTTCAACGCGCGCCGTGGCCTGCTCGGTCCCGGCCCGGTGGACGAGGCCATCGAGCGCCGCCTGAACCACCTGCGCAGTGGCCGCCCGCATATGCGCGAGAGCGAGAAGGACGACGGCACGGTGCTGGAGATCCGCGGCAACCCGCTGCCCGACGGCGGCTTCGTCACCAGCTATGCCGACATCACCAGCTACAAGAACGCGGCGCGCGAACTGCGCTCGCTGGCCGATGCGCTGGAACACCGCATCGCCGAGCGCACCCGCGACCTGGACGAAGCGCGCCGCGAGGCCGAGCAGGCCAACCGCTACAAGACCCGCTTCGTCGCCTCGGCGGTGCACGACCTGCTGCAGCCGCTCAACGCTGCGCGCATGTTCGTCTCGGTGCTGCGCGGCAAGCTGGGCGACCCGGCGCAGCAGCAGACTGCGGACCATATCGACGCTGCGTTGGCCGCGCAGGATGCGATCCTCAACAGCCTGCTGGATATCGCGCGCCTGGAATCGGGCAGCCTGCCCACGCGCGTGCAGGCGTTCCGACTTGGGCCGCTGCTGCAGACGCTGGCGCGCGAATTCGGCATCGCCGCACAGTCGCGTGGGCTGATGGTCGACTGGGTTGATACCGATGCGGTGGTGGTCAGCGATGAAGCGCTGCTGCGCCGCATCCTGCAGAACTTCCTGTCCAACGCACTGCGCTACAGCGAACGCGGCCGCGTGCTGCTCGGCTGCCGCCGCCGCGACGGACTGCTGTGGATCGAAGTGCACGACCAGGGCCCGGGTATTCCCGACGCGTTGCAGGGCGAGATCTTCGAGGAATTCCGCCGCCTGCACGATGGCCAGCAGCGCGGCGCGGGTCTCGGCCTGGCGATCGTCGACCGCATTGGCCGCCTGCTGGGTCATCCAATCCGACTGCGCTCGCAGCTGGGCAAGGGCAGCGTGTTCGCGGTGGGCGTGCCGTTCGGCGAAGCCAGCGCGATTCCGGCCACCGCACCTGCGCCGGCACTGGCGCAGGAACCGGCTGCGGACAATCCGCTGCGTGGGCGCCGGGTGTGGGTGATCGACGACGATCCGCACGTGTGCGCGGCCAGCCGCGCACTGCTGGAGCGCTGGGGCTGCGAGGTGGCGCTGGCCGACGGCCCACCAGCGGCGCTGCTGATGGCGGCAACAGGCTCGGTACCGGAGCTGGTGCTGCTGGACGTGCGCATGGGCGATCACCACGGGCCGGTGCTGTACGAGACCTTGGCCGAACAGTGGCAGACCCGCCCGCCGGTGGTACTGGTCACTGCCGAGCGCGATGCGGGATTGCGTGAGATGGCCGCCGAGCGCGGCTGGGGAATGATGGCCAAGCCGGTGAAGCCGCCGGCGCTGCGGGCACTGATGAGTCAGTTGCTGATCCGGCATCGCGGGTAGTTTCCAGCCAACGGCGCAGCCCCTCGTGGGTGGCCACGCAAAGCAGTTCAGCGGTGGGGCCGGGTAGATGGGCTGCACAGGGGACGCTGCAAGTACGTCCCTGTAAGCTCGGTCGCCGCATCCATGCGGCTCACGCCCCTGCGCAGCCCATCTACCCGGCCACGGACACGTTCCGTGCACGTCCACCCCGGAGAAGAAAAAAGATCAAAAGCGGGTCGCGCGCTGCGCTTGCTCGTGTAGAGCCGAGTCCATGCTCGGCCTCGCGGACCGGCCGCAAAGCAGCCGAGCGTGGGCTCGGCTCTACAACAGGCCGCCTGCCAGGCTGCCTTTGCTTTTGATCTTCTTTTCTCTTCCGTGGGTGAGGAACACCCGGAATCTGTCAGCGGCCGGGTGGGTGGGTAGTGCGGGGTGTCCGCGGCATGGATGCCGCGGCCAAGCCCCCAAGGACGGGTTTACGGCGTCCCCGCACTACCCACCCACCCGGCCAGCCCTCAGCAATCCGGCTTTCCACGACCAACCAGACACCACCCACGAGGGGCTGCGCCGTTGGCTGGAAACTACAACCCGATGCCGGCGTCGCCTTCAGGCTCCAGCGCCTTCACCAGCACCGCGGCCTGGGTGCGGCTATGGCACTCGAGTTTTTTCAGGATGGCGGTGACATGCACCTTCACCGTGTTCTCCGCCAGCCCCAGCGTGTAGGCGATCTGCTTGTTGAGCAGGCCATCGGCCAGGCACAGCAGCACGCGGAACTGCTGCGGGGTCAGCTGGGCCAGTCGACTGGCCAGCAGGGCGTCGGCTTCCGAACGCTCGGCGGCCATCGCCGGAAACCACAGGCCGCCATCGAGCACCGCCTGCACGGCCTCGCCGATGGTCTCGGCCGGGGCCGACTTCGGGATGAAGCCGGCGGCGCCGAACTGCTGGGCGCGGCGGATCACCCGCGGATGGTCGTTGGACGAGAGGATCACCACCGGGATGTCCGGATGCGAACCACGCACGTGCAGCAGCGCGGAAAAACCGTGTGCGCCTGGCATCGTCAGGTCGAGCAGCACCAGGTCCACGTCCGGCTGTGCGTCGAGCGCCTCAGCCAATGCCTCGGCACTGGCCACCTCGCGCACCTGCGCCAGCGGCAGGCTCTGCCGCAAGGACTGCACCACCGCCGAACGCAGCAGCGGGTGGTCATCGGCGATCAGGATGGTGTATTCGCTCATGCCGCCATTGTACGGGCAGGTCGCCGCCTCAGCGCCCGGCCGGCTCGACGCTACTGCGCCAGGCATCGAGGAACTGGCGACGCTTGAGCGCGTCCAGGTACACCAGCAGGCCCGGGCCGAGCTGGATCGGGCGACGGCTGCGGCCGGGTGCATCGTCGCCCCGTGCGTTGCCGGTCACGATCGGCATCAGCCGCGCCTCGCGCGACAGCACCTGCTGGCCGCGTGGCGACAGCAGGTAGTCGAGGAAGCACCGCGCTTCTTCGGGGTGCAGGCCGGTGCGCGGGATCACCGCGGTGCGCAGCACCACCAGCGTGTAGTCCTCAGGCTCGATGATGGCCAGTGGCGCGCCGGCATCGACACGTGCCTGCGCGTAGGAGCCGAGCACGTTGTAGACCAGCGACAGTTGGCCACTGGTCACCTGGTCCAGCAGCACGCCAGTACGCTCCTCGCGCACCACGTCGTTATCGCCGAGCGCGCCCAGCAGCGCACCGGCGATGCTGCCGCGCTGCGCGTCCTGGGTCGCCAGCAGGTAGCCGACACTGCTGCGCTCGATGTCATAGGTGCCGACCCTGCCGCGCAGCGGTGCACCTTCCGCACGCAGCCGGTCGAGCAGCTGGCGGCGCGTGTGCGGCACCTTCGCCACCGGCAGTGCGCGGGTGTTGTAGACCATCACCACCGGCTCGTAGCTGATGCCGAATGCTTCGTTGCGCCATTGCGCCCACGCCGGCAGCGCGGCAGTCTGCGCCGAGCGGTGCGGCAGTGCGTGGCCATCGTTGACCAGCTTGGTCTGCAGGTCCATGCCGCTGGAGATCAGCAGGTCCGGTGATGCCGGCCCGCCGCGGTCGTGCAGGTACCGCGCGTACAGGTCCTGGGTGATGATGTCCTCGTACACCACTTCGGTGCCGGGGTGCAGGCGCTGGTAGTCGGCGATGACCACCGCGAACACTTCGATGTCGGTAGTGCCGTGGATGCGCAGCTGCGCCGTGGCCGCCCCCTTCGCAGGGAAGCGGCGCACGTCGCCCGGCGCGGCCAGCACCGGCAGGGCCAGCAGCAGGGCAACGGCCGTGGCAAACAGGCGGATCATGGACTGCTCCGTGGCAAGCGGATGGTGGCGATAAGCCCGCCCTGCGGGCGGTTGCTGAGGTCGATGCGGCCGCCATGGCTGTCGACCACGCGCTTGACGATGGCCAGGCCCAGCCCGGCACCGCCGGACGGCGCGCCCTCGCCACGCGCGAAGCGCTCGAACACGCGCTCGGCATCGGCCGCAGCGATGCCAGCGCCATGGTCGGCGATGGTCAGCACGGCCTGCCCGCCCTCCACGGTCAACGCGATCTGCAACGGGCCATCACCGCCATACTTCATTGCGTTGTCCACCAGGTTCTTGATCGCCTCGCGCAGCAGCAGCGCGTCGCCATGCACCTGCACCGGCTCGGCGGTCATCGCCAACTGCACGCGCGGTGCCGGGCTTGCCTGCGGCAGCGCTTCATGCAACGCCTGGTGCACCGTCTCGGCCAGGTCCACCGCCGCAAAGCGCTGCAGGTGCGAACGATGGATCACGCTGGCATCGCTGAGCAGCTGGTTGAGCAGCCGGCTCATGTGCGTGGCGTTGCGCTCGATCGCCTGCAGGCTGCGCCGCATGTCCTCTGGATCATCGTCATCCAGCGCCAGCTGCGCCTGCGCGCGCAGCGCGGCCAGCGGCGTGCGCATCTGGTGTGCGGCCTCGGCCATGAACGCGCGTAGTGTCTCGTTGCTGCTGGACAGGCGTTCCATGAAGCGGTTCAGCGCAGCCACCATCTGGTCCATCTCGCGCGGCACGCGGGCATCCAGCGGCTTCAGGTCGGACGGTTCCCGTCGCGACAGCTCGCGCTCCACCCGCACCAGCGGCCGGAATGCGCGATGCACGCCGAACGCCACCAGCGCCAGCAGCAGCCCGGACAGCACGCCGATCGCCAGCAACGCGCGGTTGACCATGTCCTGCGCGACCGCTTCACGCGCACGCCGGGTCTGACCGACCTGGACCTGCACCTCGCCCTGCGCCGAGGCGGCGGCGAAGCTGCGGCTGACCACCACGAAGCGCACGGTCTCGCCGCTGTAGGTGGCATCGAACAGCTGCGGCTGGGTGCCGGGCCGACGCGGCGGTGCCGGCAGGTCATCGTAGCCGGTGATCAGGGTGCCGCGGCTGTCGGCCACGCGATAGAACACGCGGTCCTCGGGCGCCATCGCCAGCAGGTCCAGCGCCGCATACGGCAGATCCACCTGCCACTGTCCATCGACCAGCGCCACCGAATCGGCGATGGACAGCGCCGAGGACACCAGCAGGTGATCGTAGGAACGGTTGGCGGCACGCTGGCCGTAATCGCGTGCGGCGAACACAAGGGCCACCGCGAACACTGCCAGCAGCACGCCGAGATAGAGCAGCAGCGTGCGCCGCAGCGAACCCGGCGCCGCAGTCGCAGCGCGCACGTCAGCCATCGGCGTCGGCATCGGTATCGCTGGCTTCCAGCAGATAGCCAACGCCGCGCACCGTAGTGATGCGCAGCGGCGCGCCCGCCAGCTTCTTTCTCAGGCGGCCAACATACAACTCGATGGCATTCGGGCCCGCTTCGTCATCGAAACCGAACAGGCCGTTGCCGATCTCATCCTTGCCGACGACGTGGCCGAGGCGCCCGACCAGGATCTCCAGCAGGCGGTACTCACGATTGGGCAGTTCGATCGGTTCGCCGTCGAGGCTGACCCGGTGCGCAGCGTTGTCGAACTGGAAGCCGCCGATCTGCACTACTTCGCTGGCCTGCCCGCGTGCACGCCGCAGCAGCACGCGGCAGCGCGCTTCGAACTCGCGGAAATCGAACGGCTTGCCGAGGTAGTCGTCGGCGCCGACGTCCAGCGCCTGCACGCGATCTTCAATGCCATCACGCGCGGTCAGCATCAGCACCGGCGTGCTGTCGCCGCGCTCGCGCATGCCGGCCAGCACGCGCAGGCCATCGAGCTTGGGCAGGCCGATGTCCAGCACCACCAGGTCGAAGCTCTGGTAGCGCAGCACGCTGGCGGCGGCCAGGCCATCAGCCTGCCAGTCCACGGCGTGCCCGCTACGGCGCATCCGGCGGATGATCGCATCGGCCAGATCCGGGTTGTCTTCGACCAGCAGCAGGCGCATGGGCACACGGGTGGGAGGGGAACCGAATGCTACCGCATGCCGCCGCCGAGCTCGCCGGGCACGGCGCGGCGAGATCGCCGGCACGCTTTTCGCTGCACCGCACAAACCGCTGACAGGACGATGACAGCTACGGCAACCCAGACTGCGGCCGCGCACCGTCCGGTGCCCACGATTGCCGCGCGCCTGGCGCGCACCTGGGAGGGTTTGTGGAATTCACGTTTGCCTGGCGGCGTGCTGCCGCCATGATGGCGCTGGCTGCCCTGTCGGCGCCGGCCTACGCCGCCGAAGACGACCGTCCGGTCACCGCCACCCTCGGTGGTCGCCTGCACCTGGATTTCGCCACCTTCGACAACGACAACCGCGGTACCCCGAACAAGGACGACACCGAGATCCGCCGCGCGTGGCTTGATGTGTCGGGCAAGTTCTTCGTGGTCGACTACAAGCTGGAAGCCGACTTCTCCGGCGACCGCGTCGAGGCCAAGGACGTGTACCTGGCACGCAGCTTCGGCAAGGCCGGCAAGCTGACCGTGGGCCAGTTCAAGCAGTACTTCTCGCTGGATGACCGTACCAGCTCCAACTACGGCAGCTTCCTGGAGCGCGGCAACGCCGGCACCACGCTGGCGCCGCTGTATCGCCTGGGTGCGTCCTGGCAGGCCAATCCGGGTGACTTTACCTGGGCGGCCAGCATCTACAGCCTGGAGAGCATCGACGCCTGGCAGGTGAAGGGCCGCGCAGCGGGGGGGCGCGTCACCTGGGCGCCCTCGCCCAGCGACGGTGACGTGCTGCACCTGGGCCTGTCGCTGGCCCGCGAGGCCTATGACAACCCGGGTGCCAACGGCGTGCCCGGCCTGCGCATCCGCCCGCGCCCGGCCGGCCACCTGTCCGACAACAGCCGCCTGACCCTGGTCGACTTCTCCGCCGGCCGCGATACCGACGTCAACAAGTGGTCGCTGGAATACGCGCAGGTGCGCGGCCCGCTGTCATGGCAGGGCGAGTTCAGTGGCGCCACCTTCGATGATGGCGCCCAACGCGGCGACGTGATGGCGGCCTACGGCATGCTCAGCTGGTTCGTCACCGGCGAAAGCCGTGCCTACGACCGCAAGACCGGCCGCTTCGCACGGGTCAAGGACATCCGCCACAAGGCTGGGGCCTTCGAAGTGGCGCTGCGTTACGACCAGATGTGGGGCGCGCAGCACCTCGATGGCGCGCCGGACCTGCGCCGTGGCAGCACTGAAGCGTGGACGCTGGGTGGCAACTGGTACCTGCGTGACAACCTGCGCTTCATGCTCAACGTGATCGAAAGCCGCAATCGCGACCGCCTGGCCGGGGTCACGGTGGACCGCACGCGCGCGGTCACCGGCCGCCTGCAGTACGACTTCTAAGCCAGCTGTCCCGGGCAAACCGCCCGACCCCCTTCCACTCCCCCACGTCCTGTTTTCGCAAGGAGTCCGCAGATGATGCTGAGCATCCTCGGCTTTGGCATGGTCATTACGTTCATGTACTTGATCATGAGCAAGCGGTTGTCGCCGCTGGTGGCCCTGATCACCATCCCCATCCTGTTCGCGCTGATCGGCGGCTTCGGCGCCGGCATCGACGAGATGATGCTGGAGGGCATCAAGAAGATCGCGCCGACCGGCGTGATGCTGATGTTCGCCATCCTCTACTTCGGGGTGATGATCGACGCCGGCCTGTTCGATCCGCTGGTACGGGTGATCCTGCGCTTCGTCAAGGGCGACCCGATGAAGATCGTGCTTGGCACTGCGGTGCTGGCGATGCTGATCTCGCTCGATGGCGACGGTTCGACCACCTACATGATCACCGTCTCGGCGATGCTGCCGCTGTATCAGCGCCTCGGCATGAACGCGCTGAACATGACCTGCGTGACCATCTTGGCCGGCGGCGTGATGAACCTGACCCCGTGGGGCGGCCCGACCGCACGCGCGGCCACCGCGCTGCACGTGGACCCGGCCGATGTGTTCGTGCCGCTGATCCCGTCGATGGTGATCGCCTGTGCCGGCGTGCTGCTGCTGGCCTGGTACCTGGGCCTGAAGGAACGCCGTCGCCTCGGCGTGGTGACCCTGCCCAAGGGCGGCAGCTGGATGGACAACAGCGTGTCCGATGACAACAACGCGCTGCCGTCGGTAGAGGACGCCGAAGACATCAAGCGGCCGAAGCTGCTGTGGGTGAACCTTGCGCTGACCGTAGCGCTGATGACCGCGCTGATCATCGGCGTGCTGCCGATGCCGGTGCTGTTCATGGTCGGCTTCGCCATCGCCCTGGTGATCAACTACCCGAACCTGGCCGAGCAGCGCCGCCGCGTGGTCAACCATGCCGGCAACGTGCTGTCGGTGGTGTCGCTGATCTTCGCCGCGGGCATCTTCACCGGCATCCTCAACAACACCGGCATGGTCGAAGCGATGTCGCACAGCTTCCTGGCGGTGATTCCGGAGTCGTGGGGCCCGTACCTGGCGGTGATCACTGCCGTGGCGTCGATGCCGTTCACCTTCTTCATGTCCAACGACGCGTTCTACTTCGGCGTGCTGCCGATCCTGTCCGAGGCCGCCGGCAACTACGGCATCACCCCGGTGGAAATGGCGCGCGCCTCGCTGGCCGGCCAGCCGGTGCACCTGCTCAGCCCGCTGGTGCCGTCGACCTACCTGCTGGTGGGCCTGGCCAAGGTCGAATTCGCCGACCACCAGAAGTTCACCCTGAAGTGGGCCATCGCCATCTCGATGCTGCTGATGATCGGCAGCCTGCTGTTCGGCCTGTACCCCCTCGCCGCCTGACCCTTTGCCTAGGAGCCTTCTGCAATGACGCTTCGAATCGCTTACGTCACCAGTGGAATGGGCAGTGTCGGTACTGCCATCTGCCAGAGCCTGGCCCGCAGCGGCCACACCGTGGTCGCCGGCTGCGCGCCCAATTCGCCGCGCAAGGCCAACTGGCTGCGCGAGCAGCGCGAACAGGGCTTCGACTTCATCGCCTCCGAAGGCAACGCCACCGACTGGGCTTCGACCAGCGCCGCGTTCGCCAAGGTGCGTGCGGAAGTGGGCGAGGTCGATGTGCTGGTCAACAACTCCGGCGGCAGCCGCGACCTGCTGTTCCGGCAGATGACGGTGGAAGACTGGAACGCGGTGATCGCCTCCAATCTCAATGCGCTGTTCAACCTCACCAAGCAGGTGGTGGACGGCATGGCCACGCGTGGCTGGGGCCGCATCATCAACATCGGTTCGGTCAGCGCCCACAAGGGCCAGATCGGGCAGGTGAACTACGCCACCGCCAAGGCCGCGATGCACGGTTTCAGCCGTGCACTGGCTGCCGAAGTGGCCTCGCGCGGCGTCACCGTCAACACGCTGTCGCCGGGCTACATCGCCAGCCAGGCGATCAGCAGTTTCCCGCCGGATGTACTGGATCGACTGGCGGCTTCGGTGCCGGTGCGCCGCCTGGGTCGCCCCGAGGAAGTGGCCGGCCTGTGCGCGTGGCTGGCCTCGGATGAAGCCTCGTACGTGACCGGTGCCGACTATCCGGTCAACGGTGGCCTGTACATGGGTTGAGCCCTCCCCCACGGAGTGTGCGGGGCCGGTGAACCTTCGCTCGCGAGGAGGATCCGGCCCTTTTTTTATCTGGTTGCAGGACGCGCACGGGGCCTGCATCGTTCGTTGGTTTTTCGTAAAGAAGGTTTCATGTTCCGTTCGCATAGTGGGCCTGCACCGCGCACGCGTGCCGGTGATCACTCCCCATGCAACGGACCACCATGCAGACCCGACACCTGACGATCGCCGTAGCGATCGCGCTCTCCGCCGCCGCCAGCGCCCATGCCGCCACCGCCGCCGATACCGGCGCCAGCACCGATGCCGCGCTGAGCGCGCAGACGCTGGACACCGTCTCCGTGATCGGCCAGGGCGAGACCCGCCAGGTGCAGCGCATCACCACCGTCGACAAGCAGGTGCTGCCGCCGGGCACCAGCGGCCAGAAGATCCTCGACCGCCTGCCGGGCGTGTCGGTGCAGTCCAACGACGCCTTCGGTGCCAACGAAGAATCGCAGACCATCAGCCTGCGCGGCTTCGACAAGAGCCGCCTCGGCTATACGCTGGACGGCATCCCGCTGGGTGACAACAGCTACGGCAACTACAACGGCCTGAGCATTGCCCGCGCGATCATCGCCGAGAACCTGGCCGGCGCAGAGTTGTCGCAGGGCATCGGCTCGCTGGGCGTGGCGTCGACGAGCAACCTGGGCGGCACCATCCAGTACTTCTCGATGGACCCGTCCACCGAATTCGGTGGACGCGCCAGCGTCACCGTGGGTGACAACAACCAGCGTCGCGGCTACCTGCGCGTGGATACAGGCGACATCAATGGTTTCTCGGCCTACGTGTCCGGCGTGCACCAGGACCAGGACATGTGGGCCGCGCCGTACCAGAACCAGACCACCCGCCAGTTCAACGCCAAGGCCGTGTGGAACGTCGGCGACCACCGCTTCGGTGCGTTCGTGGCCACCTCGCGCGCCAGCCAGGCCAACTATGCCTACCTGTCCAAGGACATGCTGGCACGCGGACTGGGGTATGACTGGAACATCTACGCGCCGGACTGGGATCGCGCCGTCGCCGCCGCGTACTGCGCGCCGGGCACCTACAACAAGGCGCGCTGCAAGTTCAGCGGCGGCGTCAACAGCATCGACGATGCCTACTACCAGAGCCGTGCACTGCGCGACGACAATCTGTATTCGGTCGATGCCGACCTGCGCCTGGGCGAGCAGGGCCGCCTGAAGCTGCTGGCCTACCACCACGACAACCGTGGCCAGGGCCACTGGTGGGCACCGGGCCAGCCGTCCTACCCGGGTACCGACAGGATGCTGCCGATCTCGATCCGCAGCACCAACTACACGATCAACCGCGATGGTCTGACCGCCGCGCTGTCGTGGACGGTGGGTATCCACGAACTGGAGGCCGGCCTGTGGTACGAGCAGAACGACCATAACGTGTCGCGCAACTTCTACTACATCAGCGGACCGTTCCTGGACGACCTTTACCTGAAGAACCCGGACCGCCTGCTGTTCAACCAGGACTTCGACATCCGCACGCGCCAGTTCTACGTGCAGGACCGCATGCGCTTCCTCGACCAGCGCCTGACCGTCGACGTGGGCATCAAGAGCCCGAACACCCGCATGCGCGCCACCGCCCAGCCGGGCGTGGAAACCAGCATCGCCTCGGGCACGCTGACCGCCAAGAAGTCGGTGCTGCCGCAGCTGGGCCTGGGCTTCAAGCTCAACGCCAACAATGAGCTGTTCGCCTCGTACGCCGAAAACATCGCCGCCTTCGTCGGCGGCGGCAGCGGTGGCCCGTTGCAGGTGTCGCCGGAATCGTTCGCGGCCAGCGCCGGGCTGGAACCGGAGAAGTCCAAGAGCCTGGAAGCCGGCTTCCGTACCTTCGGCGAGAAGTACCAGGCGTCGATTGCGGCCTACAACGTGAAGTTCGACAACCGCCTGCTATCGCTGAACCCGTGCTCGAGCATCGAGGTCGGCACGCGTCCGGAGTGCGTGACGCGCTTCATCAACGTCGGTTCGGTGAAGAGCCATGGTGCGGAGCTGACCTTCATCCTCAAGCCGATCGACGGCCTGCAGTGGTACAACGCGCTGTCCTGGAACAAGACCACCTACGAGGATGACTACACCTCGGGCGGCGCGATCGTGCCGGTGGCGGGCAAGATCACGGTGGATACGCCGCAGCGCATGGCCTCCAGCGAAATCAGCTGGAACCGCGATGGCTTCTTCGCCAGCCTGCGTGCCAAGTACACCGGCAAGCGCTACTACACCTACACCAACGACCAGTCGGTGCCGGGCGTGACCACCTTCGACGCTGGTGCAGGCTACGACTTCGGCCCCGGCCTGGGCCTGCGCAACGTGCGGGTGTCGTTGAACGCGACCAACCTGACCAACAAGCGCTACGCCGGCCAGCTGAGTTCGTTCGCACCGACCGATCCGAAGGGCACGCGCTATGCGATCCATGCGAGCGCGCCGCGGCAGCTGTTCATGACGGTGGCGGCGGAGTTCTAAGTCAGAAGCGGGCGCTGCGGCGCGTTGATTGTTCCTGCATGGCGCGGGTAGGCAGGCCCATGCAGGACACGCCGTAAACCCATCCATGGGGGCTCGATCGGCGCATCCATGCGCCTCACGGTCCTGCATGGGCCTGCCTACCCCCGCTGGACACTTCCCCGCGCCGGCGCGGAGGCAATGGAAAGCAAGAGCAAAATCAAAGAGCCGGGCAATGCCCGGCTCTTTGATTTTCAAGCGCAATCCCTCTGGTGGACCTGCTACCGCGCCCGCAGGAATCTGTCTGGAGGAGGCGGGGCACCCTGGCCAGGACCGTTGGCGCCATGGATGGCGCCATCGAGCACCATGGATGGGCTTTTGCGTGTCCTGGCCAGGGTGCCCCGCCTCCTCCCCACTGATAGCAGGCAGGCGCTGGAGGATCCGCCAACGCATTTCATTCCGGCGCCAGCTGGTCCATCCGTATCCGGTTGGCAAACAGCGAGAACGCCAGCATCCCGGCCAGGCCGTTCGCCCGGCTCACCCAGTGCGGCAGCCAGCGCGGCGGCTTCAGTATTCCCGCCTCGAACAGCGGTGCGAACGCGATCGCATCGGCCAGGCTCATCTTGCCGGCAAACAACCAGCGGCAGACCTGCAGGCGGTCCTCGGCCAGCATGTGCCGGAAGAAGGTGTGCACCGACACCAGGCCGCGCAGGTACACCGTGTCCTTGGTGAAGGCCAGGCCGCCGCTCGGTGGCACGCCGCGGAACACGCGCTGCGCCGAGGCGAAGCTCTCTTCCGGGTTCTGCCCGGCATCGCAGAAATAGCGGAACACTTCGATGAAGTCGGCGCCTTCGCGTGCCATCGCGATCGCTTCGGTACGCAGGCTGATGCGCTTGAGGCGCTCGATGTCGATGCTGCCGGTGATCTGCTCGGCAAACGTCGCCAGCCCTTCCTGGGTTGCCGTCACCCGTGGCGAGGACAACGCCAGGCTGGGCAACACCGGTTGTTCGCGGCCGTTCAATGCGGTCAGCGAGTGCACCAGCGCTTCATGGTGGAACAGCTGCGCGCGGTCATAGGCGCTGAAGCGCGCACTGGTACGCAGACGGATGCGGGTCGGGCCGGCAGCCGCCTTGGACACCAGCTCCGGGTCCAGCTGTACCTGGATGATGCGCGATTCGAAGAAAGCATCCAGGTCGTTCTGCAACTGCAGTTGCAGGGCAATGGCCGAGACCGGCACCTGCTCTTCCGGTGCCAGCAGTTCGTGGTCCAGTTCGGCGGCAATCTGGATGAAGTGGCGCGCCGCGTCGCGCGTGCTCGGGCCATTGCCCGGCAGTGGCTGCTCGGGCGCGCCGAACAGCTGCACCGAACAGGTATCGACGGCGGCGGTGCCCAGCCCCTCAAGCAGCTGCGCGGCCAGGTCCCAGCTCTGTGCCGACTGCCGCACGTAGTGGCCCAGCGGATGGCTGTCATCGCAGTCGGCAGCGATCGCGGCCAGGGCGCGGCGCTCTTCGCTGAAGTCGAGCCGAGGGTAATCCACCTTCGGCAGCACCGGCTGGCCACGTGCCACGCTGTCCAGGAACGGTGCCTGCAGCGTGGCCGGCCAACTGGTCAGCCCCAGCAGGCGGATGCCTCCCACGGCCTCGACCAGGCGCGCATCGAGCGCTGCATGGTGGGCCACCTCACGGTCCAGCGTCGCGGTCGGTTCCATGCGCGGACTATAGCGCCCTGCCGTATCCGGCGCAGTGCGCCGCCGCCCGAGCATTGGCTCGGGCGCTACAAGGTGTGCCGGGATACAACCGTTGTAGAGCCGAGCCCACGCTCGGCTGCACTGTCAGCGCCGACGCGGCTTGGCGGCCGGGCGGAATTGCTGGCCTTTGCCCTTCTTGCCGCCACGTTCCTGCGCGGTCTCGGCCTGGCGTACCGCCAGTTTGGCGGCAGCGGCAGCCACTTCTTCCTTCAGCTTGAAGTAGTTCAGCAGCCGGCTCTCTTCGATCTCGCCAGCGTCGATCGCTGCACGAACAGCGCAGCCCGGTTCCTGCTGATGCTTGCAGTCGTTGAAACGGCACTGCGTGGCCAGCGCTTCGATGTCGGCGAAGCCACCTTCGGACAGCGTTTCTTCGCCGGTCGGCTTCAGCTCGCGCATGCCGGGGGTGTCGATCAGGCAGGCGCCCATCGGCAGCGGCATCAGCGCGCGATGGGTGGTGGTGTGGCGGCCGCGCGAATCGTTCGCGCGCACCGCGTTGGTCTTCATCCGCTGCTCGCCGAGCAGGGTGTTGGTCAGCGTGGATTTGCCGGCACCGGAGGAGCCCACCAGCACCACCGTGCGGCCCGGGCCCAGCCACGGTTGCAGCACCGCCACGCTGTCGGCATCCAGGCCGTTGATTGCATGCAGCGCGATGCCCTGCATCTCCAGCTCTTCCAGCACCGCCAGCGCATCCTCGCTGTACTCGGTCTGGTCGGCCTTGGTCAGCACCACCACCGGTTCTGCACCACCACCGCCGACCAGCAGCAGGTAGCGCTCGATGCGGCGCGGATTGAAGTCGGCATCCAGGCCACAGACGATGAACACCGTGTCGATGTTGGCCGCGATCACCTGCTGGTGGTAGTGCTCGCCGGCGGCGCCACGCTTGATCGCGGTGCGGCGTGGCAGCAGCGCGACAATGCGGATGCCGTCCAGCAGCACCCAGTCGCCCACTGCAGGCCGCTCGTGGCTGGGGAAGCGCGGGCGCTGCCATTCCGGCAGTGACTCGGCCTTGATCGCCGCATCCGGGCCATCAGCCACCACGTAGTGGGTGCGGTGCTGTTCGATCACCCGCGCCGGGCGGGCCTGCGGGTGCGCGGCCATCACGGCCTGCCAGTCGGCCTGCTGCGCCGGGCCCGGCCAGGGCCAGCCGATGGTCTGCAGGGCGATGAAATCGGGGGTCTGGGTCATCGCCGCCATTCTACCTGTGACGGCCCCCGGCCAGCCCAGCAATGGCAAGCCCGGAGCCGTTGCCATGCATTGCAGCAATTCCGGTAGGATGGAATCCCCATGCCTCTTGACGGCCCAGCCTCATGTCCACCATCTCGCCCAAGCCCCTGGCCATCCGCGAGCGCCTTTCCGAAGTGCGCTACGAGATCCGCGGAGAACTGGCCCGGCGAGCGCGGGAGCTGGAGGCGCAGGGCCGCAAGCTGATCAAGCTCAACATCGGCAACCCGGGCAACTTCGGTTTCCGCGCACCCGAGCACCTGCAGCGCGCGATCGCCGACGACATGGGCCGCACCGACCCGTACACCCACCAGCAGGGCCTGCCGGTGGCACGCGAGGCCATCGCCGGTTACTACGCCCGCCGCGGCGCACCGGATGCACACCCGGACCGCGTGTTCGTCGGCAACGGTGTCAGCGAGCTGATCGACCTGTCGCTGCGCGCACTGCTCAATCCCGGCGATGAGGTGCTGGTGCCGTCGCCGGACTACCCGCTGTGGTCGGCCTCCACCATCCTCAACGATGGCCGACCGGTGTACTACCGCTGCGCCGCCGAAAACGGCTTCCAGCCGGACCCGAGCGAGATCGAGACACTGGTGTCGTCACGCACCCGCGCCATCGTGCTGATCAACCCGAACAATCCCAGCGGCGCCAGCTACCCGCGCGAACTGCTGGAGCGCGTGGTCGAGATCGCACGACGCCACAACCTGCTGTTGCTGGTCGACGAGATCTACGACCAGATCCTGTACGACGATGCGGTGTTCCAGCCGGTCGCGCCGCTGGCCGGCGACCATCCGTGCCTGACCTTCAGCGGCCTGAGCAAGGTGCACCGTGCCTGCGGCTGGCGCGTGGGCTGGGCCCACCTCAGCGGCGACGACGCGCGCCTGGGCGACTTCCGCGCCGCGCTGGACCTGCTGGGCGCGCTGCGCCTGTGCGCCAACGTGCCGGGCCAGTACGCCATCGAGGCCGCAGTGAACGGCCCGGACACCATCTCCGAACTGTGCACCCCGGGCGGCCGCCTGTATGAAACCCGCCGCGCGGTGATCGACGCCTGCGAAGCCAGCGAGCACCTGTCGCTGGTCGCGCCGGCCGGTGCGCTGTATGCGTTCCCGGCCGTGGTCGGTGCCGCTGCCAAGGGCTTTGACGACCACGACTTCGCGCTGGACCTGATGAACAACGAAGGCGTGCTGGTGGTACCGGGTTCCAGCTTCAACGTGCCCTACCGCCATCATTTCCGCGTGACCCTGTTGCCGGAAGCCTCGGCGATGCGCGATGTGTTCGCCCGCATCGACCGCGTGCTGGCCCGGCGTGCCGAGGACGCGACCAAGGTCGTGCCGCTGAAGCCGCGCCGTTCGGTGGCCTGAGCGGTGGCGCTGTCCTACCTGGCGCTGGGCGACTCGTACACCGTCGGAGAAGCCGTTGCCGTCGACGGTCGCTGGCCGCACCAGCTGGCCGCCGCCCTGCGTGCGCAGGATGTGGCGCTGGCCGACCCACAGACCATCGCCACCACCGGCTGGACCACCGACGAGCTGGACGCCGGCATTGATGCAGCCGCACCCCAGGGCCCGTTCGATTTCGTCAGCCTGCTGATCGGCGTCAACAACCAGTACCGCGGCCGGCCGCTGGACGAGTACCGCGTACAGTTCCAGGCCCTGCTGCAGCGGGCGATCGGCTTTGCCGGTGACCGCCCCGGGCGTGTGCTGGTGCTGTCCTTCCCCGACTGGGGCGCGACGCCGTTCGGTGCCGGCAGCGGCCGCGACCTGGCCACCATCGAGATCGAGACCGACGAGTTCAACGCAGCTGCCGAGGTGATCAGCGCCCAGCAGGGCGTGGCCTTCGTCGACATCACCGACATCAGCCGTGACCAGGGCGGCAACCCGGCAATGATCGCCGAAGACGGCCTGCACCCGTCGGCGCGGATGTACGCACTGTGGAGCGCGCGCGCGCTGCCGGTCGCCGCACACCTGCTCGGTGGAACGGACTGACACGATGGATGGTACGCCACGGAACGGCCCGCCCCTGCCCTGCACACCGCTGACCACACCGCAGGCCCGCGCGATCGCCGAAGCGTTCCGCCCGGCACGGGCTTGGGGCAGCCGTCGCGACTACTATTACGCCCGCGGCAAGCTCGGCAGCGACCCGCTGTATGACGGCGTGCTGCAGCATCTGCCCGACGACGGGCAACCACTGCTGGACCTGGGCTGCGGGCTGGGCCTGTTCGCCCATGTGCTGCGCCAGCGCGGCGGCACCCACCCCTACCTCGGCGTGGACGTGGATGCCGGCAAGATCATCCGTGCCCAGCGTGCCGCCACCGGCCTGCACGCTGTGCGCTTCGACTGCCTGGACGTGCAGGCGCCACTGCCGGCTCAGCCTGGACACGTTCTGTTGCTGGATGTGCTGCAGTACCTGGACGCGGGCCCACAACTGGCATTGCTGCGTGCGGCCAGCGCGCGGGTGGCCGCCGGCGGCCGCCTGC
Organism: Stenotrophomonas sp. Ps181; assembly: GCF_025697425.1. NCBI lineage: Bacteria > Pseudomonadati > Pseudomonadota > Gammaproteobacteria > Lysobacterales > Lysobacteraceae > Stenotrophomonas > Stenotrophomonas sp. Ps181. Next base: position 691,199 of record NZ_JAHWBI010000002.1, on the reverse strand, counting down.
TGCTGCGCACGCCGCTGGCCACCGGCGATGGTCGCGACCGCACCACGCGGGTGGCGGACCGGCTGGCTTGGCTGGTCGGCTGGATGGGCACGCGGCCGCGCCACTACCCCGACCCGCACGTGCTGCAAGCGACACTGGCCGAGGCCGGATTGCAGGTGACGGCGCCGCGTCCCCTGCATGGGCGCACGCCGTTCAACAGCTGGTTGCTGGTGGCCGAACGCCCCGCGCTGTGATGGCGGGCCCCTCCGGTGCTGCGCACTGCCCGAGCATCGGCTCGGGCGCTACAGTAGCGCGCCCCTTGTAGAGCCGAGCCCATGCTCGGCTGCTCTACATCACCAGGGCCGGCGTTATGGGGCCGGCAGCCGCGCTTTCAGCCCGCGCTCGTCCAGTGCCTGCAGCACGCCCTCGATGATCACCAGATTGTGGCCGTGGGCGGCCCCCTCATGCAGCAGCACGATGGCCCCCGGGCGCAGATCCGGCAGCAGGCGGTCGAGCACCCCCTGCGCCGTGCAACCGATACCGTCGAAGCCGCGCGCGCTCCAGCCGACCCGGACCAGGCCCAGCCGCTGCAGCACCGGCGCCACGAACGGATTGGTCATGCCCACCACCGAGCGGTACCAGCGCACCGGGCGACCGCCTACCGCCTGCAGCGCGTGCTGGCAGCCCTCGATCTCGGCACGCATCGCCGCCGGGCCCAGCCGCCAGAAGCGCGCCTGCGGATGGCTGTGGCTGTGGTTGCCCAGGTCGTGGCCGCGGCGCAGGATCTCCTGCACCAGTTCCGGCTGCGCCAGCGCGCGCTCGCCCACCAGGAAAAAGGTGGCATGGGCCTGGTGGCGGTCCAGCAGATCGAGCACGGCACGGGTTTCCGGGCCAGGACCGTCATCAATGGTCAACCAGACGCTGTTGCCGGGATCAGGCATCCGGCTCAGCACCGGCGCATAGAAGCGGCTGTTGGGCAGGAACACCGGCACCATGAACAGTGCGTGGCTGGCCACCATCAGCGGCAGCCCCCAGTGCCAGCCCGCCAGGGCCCAGACCAGGATCACCAGCAGCTGCGACGCCACCAGCCAGGGCAGCCAGCGCCAGGGCCGGGTCGGGATGCGATGCAATGTTCCTGCGTTGCTCATCCCCCATGATGCCATGAGGGGTAGAATCGATGGTTCGAATTCCCGGAACCCCGACGTCCATGTCCCTCGATCCCGCCCTGCGTTCGCGCATCGAATCCATCCTCAACGCCAACCGCGTCGTGCTGTTCATGAAGGGCCAGCCGTCGATGCCGCAGTGCGGTTTCTCGGCCAAGGCCGTGGGCGCCCTGCAGGACCTGGGCGTCGAGTTCGCCCACGTCAACGTGCTGGCCGACCAGGAAATCCGTGAAGGCATCAAGGCCTATGGCGACTGGCCGACCATCCCGCAGCTGTACATCGACGGCGAACTGGTCGGCGGCAGCGACATCGTGCTGCAGATGGCCGCCAGCGGCGAGCTGAGCAGCGTCCTGGGCCTGGCCGCGCCGGACCGCACCCCGCCAAGCATCACCGTCACCCCGGCCGCCGTGGAAATGCTCAAGGGCGCGCTGACCGATGCCCCGGGCGCTGCGCTGCAGCTGACCATCGACGCGCGCTTCCAGCCGAACTTCCAGCTGGCCCCGCACGATGAAGGCGCGATCGCCGCAGAGTCCAATGGCCTGCGCGTGCAGTTCGACCTGGCCAGCGCGCGCCGCGCCAACGGCATCACCATCGACTGGGTGGACGACATCCGCGGCAAGGGCCTGGCCATCGACAACCCGAATGCGCCCAAGCCGGTGCAGGAAATCAGCGTGCGCGATGCCGACGACCTGGTGCGTGCCGGCAACATCACCCTGGTGGACGTGCGCCCGGCCGACGAACGTGAAATCGCCGCCGTCGGCGTGCCGTTCAAGACCTTCGACGGCAACGGCCGTGCCGCGCTGGAAGCCCTGCCGAAGGACACCGCACTGGCCTTCATGTGCCACCACGGTGGCCGCAGCGCGCAGGCCGCCGAGCAGTTCCGCGCCCTGGGCTTCACCAAGGTGTTCAACGTCACCGGCGGCATCAACGCCTGGTCGGAAGACGTCGACAACGGCGTGCCGAAGTACTGATTGACGGCGCGGGGTCAGAGCCCTTTCCTGCGGAAAGCGGATCTGACCCCCGAGGAAAGGGGACGGAGGGGATTAAGTCGTTTATGCCACAAACGACTTAATCCCCTCCGTCCCCTTTTCTCAGCCGGCGAATCCGCCTTCGGCCAGGTAGTCCAGTTCCTCCGGCGAGGGAATGCGCCCCAGCACGGCGTTGCGGTGCGGGAAACGGCCGAAGCGGCGGATGATGTCGCGGTGCAGCTCGGCGTACTGCAGGTATTCCTTGTCGCCCAGCACGTCGAACATCGCCACCGAACGGTCCTGGTCCAACGGGTCCTCGGAGTGCTCGAACGGCAGGTAGATGAAGGCGCGCAGCTTCGGCACCAGCTGCAGGTCCAGGCCTTCCTCGATGGCGCGCATGGCGTAGTGCCGGGCCAGGCCATCGGTGGCATAGGAATGGGCAGTACCGCGGAAGCAGTTGCGCGGGAACTGGTCCAGCAGCAGCATCAGCGCCAGTGCGCCCTCGGCACTGCCCAGCCAGTGTTCACGCCCGCGCGAAGCGGCGGCGAAATGCTCATCCAGGAACAACTGGCGGAACTGCGCGTCGAACGCATCATCGCGGGCGAACCACTTCGCAGGGCCCGCCTCTTTCCAGAATTCCACCACTTGCGCGGCAACGTCCATCACCTACTCCCCAGGGCCGGCGCGCCGCGCCAGGCCATCATCATCATTCGTCGAAGCGCAGGTGGCGGACCGACTTGCCGTTGCGCCGGATAAGCTTAAGCGCCTCGATACCAATCTGGATATGGTTTTCCACGAACTGGGAGCTGACCTTGGCATCGGAGGCCTCGGTCTTGACCCCGTCGGGGATCATCGGCTGGTCCGAGACCAGCAGCAGCGCGCCACTGGGAATGTGGTTGGCGAAACCGGCCGCGAACACGGTGGCGGTTTCCATGTCGATGGCCATGCAGCGCATCGCCCGCAGCCGCTCCTTGAAGGCCTCGTCGTGCTCCCAGACCCGGCGGTTGGTGGTGTAGACGGTACCGGTCCAGTAGTCGTGGCCGAGGTCGCGGATCATGGTCGAGACTGCACGCTGCAGCGCAAACGCCGGCAAGGCTGGCACTTCCGGCGGCAGGTAGTCGCCCGACGTACCCTCGCCGCGGATCGCCGCGATCGGCAGCACCAGGTCACCCAGCTGGTTCTTGCGCTTGAGGCCACCGCACTTGCCCAGGAACAGCACCGCCTTGGGCATCACCGCCGACAGCAGGTCCATGATGATGGCGGCATTGGGGCTGCCCATGCCGAAGTTGATCATGGTGATGCCATCGATGGTGGCGCTGGCCATCGGCCGGTCAAGGCCGATGATGGGCGCACCGGTCAGCTCGGAAAAGGTGTGCAGGTAGCCGCCGAAGTTGGTCAGCAGGATGTGCTGGCCGAACTGGTCCAGCGGCACGCCGGTGTAGCGCGGCAGCCAGTTGTCGACGATTTCCTGCTTGCTCTTCATGGGCGGTCCGGTACGGCGTGGGGGCCGCCATTGTAGGCGTGCACAGGCCAACCCACACCTGGTCCAGCAACGAAGAAGGGCGGCCCTGCGGCCGCCCTCCTGGTTTCCCTGCGGTCACCGCTGGCTTAGAAGCGCACCGACCAGCGCAGGTTGGCACTGTGGTCACGGCTTTCGTCGCCATACTGGCCGCTATAGCCCAGTTCCAGCTGCTGGCGTGCGGTCAACCATGCCGACAGCCCCAGTTCGGCCACCACCGTCCTGTCAGCCATCGGGGCACCGCTGACCACGAAGCTGTCGCTGCCGGTGGCGAAGGCGAAGCGGGCCGCCGGGTCGTGATCCCCGCTGGCATGGCGGTACCCCACGCCACCGCGCAGGTGCAGCCAGCTGTCCTGCTGGAACGAAGCCTTCAGGCCCTTGTCAAAACGCAGGCCAGCCGTGGCCACGGTGGTACGCAGATCGTCCACCTCACCCTGCAGTGCAGCCGCACCGCCGCGTTCGTTGACGCGCTTCATGTCCACTTCCACACGTGCGAGCTGCAGGTAAGGCTCAAGCCCCGCCTCGCGGCCGCCGAAGCGATAGCTCGCCTCGACGAACGCCTGGCGGGTGCGGCCGTCATAGCGTGCCGCCAGCGTATCGCTGTAACCGGAGAAGGCCAGCTCGCGGGTGCTCTTTACCTCATGCTCGCTCCAGGCCAGGCCACCACGCAGGCCGAAGGCGCCCCAGTCGTGACTGGCATAGGCCCCCAGGTGCGTATTGTCGACCTTGGCACGCGCACGGCGTCCTTCCTGCTGCTTGGCATCGGTACGGCCGGTACCGGCCAGCACGCCCACCTGCCAGCCGTTGATCTCGCGGTCCACGCCTACCAGCAGGCCGCTGCTGTTGGCTTCGGTGCGTGCGGCGTTGGCATTGCCGTCCAGCGTGGTGCTGCCACCGATGGCCTGTACCCAGACCCCCGTGGCGGCGTCGCCGTCTGCTCCCGGCGCGCGCAGGCCGACACGGCGCGACAGTGCGGCATCACGCACGTAACGGCTGCCCTCGACCAGGGCCATCGCGGTGGCCGCATGCAGCTCGCCGCTGAGGCCGTCCAGTGCAGCGCCTACCTGTTGAGGGAACAGCAGGGTCAGTGGGCGTGGCAGGCCCTGGTTGACCGCCAGCCGGTCGGCCACAGTGGCCACCGCGCGCTGGTTGTCGGTACTGGCGGCACTGGCGAGCGGATTGCCACGGGTAACTTCAATGCGCGCGCCACCGGTGCCATAGGACAGCCCGAATTTCAGGAACGGCGAGAACGCACTGAAGTCGGTGGTGGCGAACTGGCCACGGATTCCGCCGTCGGCACGGATGAAGTTGAACTGCTCACCCAGGTAATAGGTGCCCGCCTCCGGCAGGGCGATCAGGGTGCCGCCCAGGGTGGCGGTACCGGTGACGCGCAACTGGTCACTGTGCCCGCCCGGGGCCAGCTCGGCCTGGTACACACCGGTGGCGGTCTGCACATAGTCGCCGTTGATGGTCAGCGTGCCGATCGAGTTGCCCGGTGCAACGATACCGGCCACGGTGGTATCGCCCAGCTGGCCGATGCCCTTCAGCGTGCCGTTCGGGCCAACGAGGGTGTGACCACCGGTCTGCGTGCCGTTGAACGACAGCACGCCGCCGTTGACGGTCAGGTCGGAGCCTGCGAGTACCCCGCCAGCATTCACACGGCTGTTGCCCAGGCTGGTCAACGCGCTGTTTTCCAGCCTTCCGTTCAATTCGAACGTCCCCTGCGCGGCGACCGAGGTATGGGCGCCGCGCTGCACACCGTCGAAGATGACCACGCCACCGTCGACGTTCAGGTCGGAGCCATCCAGCACACCGCGTGCGTTGATATGGCTGGATCCCCCCTGACTGTTCAGCGCAGTGTTCTTCAACGTGCCATTGAGCAGGAAGCTGCCGCCGGCCACGTCCACCGCTCCGGTGAGCGTATTGACGCCATCCAGTTCCAGCACGCCCTCGCGCACCAGCGCACCGTTGAAGCTGTTGTCGCCGCTCAAGCGCAGCCAGCCGATGCCGCTCTTGGTCAGCTTGCCGGGGCCGCCGATGTCGTTGGTCCAGTTGTCCCAGGCATCGCCTTCCCACACTTTCAGGCCACCGGCACGCTGGTTCATCACCACGTTGGTGTCCACGCGCAGCGAACCGTAACCCTCGATGGCCTTGGCCAGGTTCAACAGGCCCCAACCGTAGATGTCGTCGATGCCGGGCGCGCCCAGATCCGTGGTCGTGGTCAGCAGTACATCGCGCACCTGAGCGCTGTCCAGATAGGGGAAGCGTTCAAACAGCAGGCCCAGCGCGCCGGTGACGTGGGGCGCGGCCATGGACGTTCCACTCAGCAGTGCATAGCCATAGGTAGGCACGCGCTGCTGGATGTCCAGGCTGACATTGCCGTTGGCGTCGATGCCGACGCTGCCGGCCAGGCTGGAATCATCACCATAGGCGGTCGATACGATGTCCGAACCCGGTGCGGCAAGGCACCAGTTGGCACTCAGGCCGCACCTGTTGGAGCGATTGCTCAGGGTCAGATTGGTACCGACGTTGACCACGCTCAACCAGTACGGCTCGATGTCGGCGAATGCGCGCGGCAGCGTGGCGTAGAGGCCGGCGATGGGGCTCTGCGCAGGCGTCGGAATGACCGAACTGGTATTGCCGGCCGCCCACACCTGGATCATCCCGCGCGCACGCGATCCGTCGGCAAAGGTGTTCAGGTACTGGCGGTCGTCCGGGTCGTTGTAGATCGCGTCCATGTCCGTCGCTGTCGTCGGTTCCGTGACCAGGCCCCAGCTATGGTTGATGGCACGCACGCCCTGCGCGTTCATCTGGGCATAGAGGTCCTGGAAGGCGCTGACTTTCGGGCCGATCGCGCCCAGCGTCACGACCGAGTAGCCGGTCGCCGTGCGCTGCCACTCGCGGATGCTGTCGGAGAACAGCCGGCCAACGGTCAGGTCCGAACCGAAGGACACACCGTGCATGCCGCTTCCGTCCCGGTTCGCCGCGATGGTGCCGGCAACGTGCGTGCCATGGATCTCGAACTGCATCCCCGGCTGCACATAGGGGCCCGACTCGATGATCCTGCGGATGTTGTCGGGCACGTTGGCGTTGTACCCGACATAGCTGATCTGGACGTCATCGCCATCACTGGCGAAGCAGGCCGCCGGCCCACGCACTGCGGTGGTGTTGGTGCAACGCGTGCCGTCAGCCATCAGATCGGCGATGCGGATACTGCGGTTGTCCTTGCCGGCGAATTCCGGATGGTCCAGACCCGTGCCACTGTCGAATACGCCCAGGCGGATGCCCGCACCGGTCAGCCCGCGCGCATAGGCCACGTCGGCATTGATCGCAGCCAGGCCCCAGTCGAGTTCGAATTCACTGGTACGCCAGCTCGCAGCATCGCCGGGCTTGCCCATGACCGGCTCCGCGGAAGCACCGACGCTGGGAGCCAGCGCTGCCGTCGGCATCGCTACCGAGGGAGCGATCATCGCGGGAACGGAGGCGTTCACCCCGCTTTGCACGGCGAACGCCGACTGCAGGCTGCGCTGCAGCTGGTAACGGGCCAGGGCGTCGTCACTGTCCTGGGCCAGTACCGGCAGTGCGGTGGCCACCAGCAACGAACCGGCAATGGCCGACGCCAGCGGCGAGGGGAGGAAGGAACGGCGAGAAACGGTCAAACGGCGGAGCTTTGCAGCAGTCATCGGTTGCGTCCTTGATTCCATGAGAGGTACGGGCCCGGCTCCCTCGTTGGAGCAGGTGCGTAAGCTGGTGACACAGGTCAGCGCAAGACGTAATCAGCCCATCGCTTCATCCAACGTTAATATTTCCTTCACAAATCCTCCATCAGAAAATTCCTACCCCCCACGCCCCTGTCCAAGGTCACTTGGCAAGCCACACCGGCCCCGGCTAGCGTCGGTGGATTCATGTTTCTGGCGAGGGGAACTGCATGGCATCGACGTTGTTGCGCACCGGGGTGGCACTGGCGCTGCTTTCATTGAGCACGGCACCGGCGACAGGCGCCTCGCGCTTCGTCGCCGATCCCTACCCCAGCACCTACCAGGCACACCCCGATGCACCGGTGCTGATCCAGAACGCCACCGTGCTGACCGGCACCGGCCAGCGCCTGGACAACGCCGACGTGCTGCTGCGCGAGGGCCGCATCGTTGCCGTCGGCCGCCAGCTGCAGGCCGATGCCGGTGTCACCCGCCTCAATGCGCAGGGCAAGTGGGTCACACCGGGCCTGATCGACGTGCACTCGCACCTGGGCGTGTACCCCAGCCCGGGCGTCGGCGCGCACAGCGACGGCAACGAGATGACCGCACCGGTCACCGCCAACGTCTGGGCCGAGCACTCGGTGTGGCCGCAGGACCCGGGTTTCGCCACCGCACTGGCCGGCGGCGTGACCAGCATGCAGGTGCTGCCGGGCTCGGCCAACCTGGTCGGTGGCCGCGGCGTGACCCTGAAGAACGTCCCCGCCATCACCTACCAGGCGATGAAGTTTCCCGGCGCACCGTGGGGGCTGAAGATGGCCTGCGGCGAGAACCCGAAGCGGGTCTACGGCGGAGGCAAGGGCGTCGCTCCGGCCACGCGGATGGGCAACGTTGCCGGTTACCGCGCCGCCTTCATCGATGCCGCCGACTACATCGCCAAGAACAAACCGAAGCCGGCCAAGCGCAAGGGCTGGTTCGGCAGCGACAAGGGCGACAGCGCCGGTGATGCCGGCGGCAAGCGCGATCTCAAGCTGGACACGCTGGCCGGTGCGATCGAGGGCGACATCCGCGTGCATATCCACTGCTACCGCGCCGACGAGATGGCCACCATGCTCGACCTGGCCAAGGAATTCGGCTTCAAGGTGGCCGCCTTCCACCACGGCGTGGAGGCCTACAAGCTGGCCGACCGGCTGGCCGCCGACGGCGTCTGCGGCGCGCTGTGGGCCGACTGGTGGGGCTTCAAGATGGAAGCCTTCGACGGCATTCCGGAGAACATCGCACTGGTCGACCGGCCGAAGAACAGCTGCGCCATCGTCCACTCCGATTCACCCGAGGGCATCCAGCGCCTGAACCAGGAAGCGGCCAAGGTGATCGCCGCCGCGCGCCGCGCGCACATGCCGGAGATCACCCCCGAACACGCCATCACCTGGATGACCGCCAACGCCGCCAGGGCGCTGGGGATTGAAGGCCAGACCGGCACCCTGGAGGCCGGCAAGATGGCCGACGTGGTGGTATGGAACGGCAACCCCTTCAGCTCGTACGCGCTGGCCGAGCAGGTCTTCATCGACGGGCGCCGCCTGTACGACCGCGGCGCACCTGCGGCCACGCCCCGTTCCGACTTCCAGCTTGGCCAGGAGGTGCACTGATGGGCGCGTTGAACAAGCGTCGCCGGGCATGGCTCGGCGCTACGGTCATGGTGCTGGCCTGCCTCTCCGCATCCGCGCAGGCGCAGGACCTGCTGGTGCGCAACGCCACCGTGCATACCGCCAGCGCGCGCGGCAGCCTGCAGCACGCCGATGTGCTGGTGCAGGGCGGCATCATCCGCGCAGTCGGCAGCGGGCTGTCCGCCCCGGCCGGGGCCCGCGTGGTCGAGGCCGATGGTCGCCCGCTGACACCGGCGCTGTTCGGGGGCATCACCGAGATCGGCATCGAAGAAGTCTCCGGTGAAGCGAGCACGGTCGACAGTACGTTGAAGATCGACGAACAACCGCTGCGCCCCGAGTTCGATGTCACCCTGGCCTACAACCCGGCCTCGGTACTGATCCCGGTGGCACGCCTGGACGGCATCGGCTTCACCGCCCTGGGGGCTGCCACCGGTGGCGGCTTCGTTGCAGGCCAGGGTGGCGTGATGCGGCTGGACGGCAGCGCCGATCCCCTCGGGCCGCGCGCGCTGTTCCTGCGCCTGGGGTCGGCGGCAGTGGAGCTGACCGGCCATTCACGCGCGGCGCAATGGATGCTGCTGCAGCAGATGGTGGACGAGGCGCGCGGCCAGGTCGCCGCGGACTCACCACATGCGCTGCTGACCCCGGCCGGGCGCCGCACGCTGGGCCGCTACCTGGCCGGCCAAGGCCGCATCGTGGTGGAGGTGGACCGCGCGGCGGACATCCGCCAGCTGCTGCGCTGGGCCGCCCGCGAAAAGGTGAAGATCGCCATCGCCGGTGGCAGCGAAGCCTGGCAGCTGGCGCCGGAGCTGGCCGCCGCACAGGTACCGGTGTTCGTCGATGTGTTGTCCAACCTGCCGGCCAGCTTCGACCAGATCGGTGCCACGCTGGAAAATGCGGCACGCCTGCAACGTTCCGGCGTGGCGGTCTCGTTCGTGCAGCGTGGCGACGCCTCGCACAACGCACGCAAGATGCGCCAGCTGGCCGGCAATGCCGTGGCCAATGGCCTGCCCTGGGCCGACGGCCTGGCCGGCCTGACCCGGGTACCGGCGCAGGCGTTCGGCGTGGCCGACCAGATCGGCAGCATCGAGCCGGGCAAGCGTGCCGACCTGGTGCTGTGGGAGGGCGACCCGCTGGACGTGGCGCACTATGCCGAGCAGGTCTGGCTGGGCGGCCGGGCGATGCCGATGCGCTCGCGCCAGACCGAACTGCGCGACCGCTACCTGCAGCGCAACGCGCAGCCCTGACCTCCAGTTATCCAAGGAAACCTGCATGGCCACCCTGCGCTGGTACTTCGACTTCGTCTCGCCCTATTCCTACCTGCACTGGCAGAAGTTGAAGCAGCTGTCCCGGTTTGCCCAGATCCAGACGGTGCCGATTGCTTTCGGTGCCGTGCTGCATCACCTTGGCAACCTCGGGCCGGCCGAGATTCCGGCCAAGCGCCGCTTCATGTACCGCCAGCTGCTGTGGACCGCCCAGGCCGAGGGCACACCGCTGCGGTTCCCGCCGGGCCACCCGTTCAACCCGTTGTCGGCGCTGCGCCTGTGCCTGGCTGCCGGTGCCAGCGTGCAGGCGGTGGACGTGCTGTTCGACTGGATCTGGCGCGACGGCAATGCCGCCGATAGCGCCGAGGCCCTGCGCGAACCGGCCGCCCGGCTCGGTATCGACGATGTCGCCAGCGCCATCGCCGACCCGGCAGTCAAGGAACAGCTGCGGCGCAACACCGAGGCCGCCATCGCCGCTGGCGTGTTCGGCGTACCGACCCTGGCCATCGATGACGAACTGTTCTGGGGCAACGACGCCCATCCGTTGATGGCGGCAGTGCTGGACGACCCCGACCTGCTGCGGCAGCCCGAATGGCAGCGCCTGGCCGAACTCCCGGTGGCCGTGCAGCGCAGTCGCTGAACAGGGGTGACGCGTTTCCCTCGCGCGCCACGCCAAAATTTGAGATAGATTTCACGTTTCCGAACTACAACCGCCCTGGAGGGGGAGCCGCGGATGCGCATCGGAATCGTCGTCGACTCGGCCTGCGACCTGCCGCAGGACTTCATCGCCGAGCACAACATCGTGCTGCTGCCGATCACCGTCCGCATCGGCGAAGCCGTGCTGGCCGATCATCGCGATGAGCAGGCCACCCTGAGTTTCCTGCACGCGCATGTGGCCGAGCACGGTGCCGAGGCGGAGACCATCCCCTTCAGCGTCAACCAGATCCGCGACCTGTTCCTGCAGCAGCTGGTGATCGATTACGACCACGTGTTCTGCATGACCATCACCAAGACCCGCAGCCCGATCCACGACAACGCGCTGCAGGCCAGCTTCGCCATCCTCAACGATTACAAGCCAGTGCGGCAGGCAGCGGGCTACAACTCGCCGTTCGCGCTGCGCGTGCTCGACACCCAGAACCTGTTCGCTGCGCAGGCCGTGACCGCAGTGGAGGCGGTTCGCCTGCGTGACACTGGTGCCAGCGTGCAGCAGATCCGCGAACGGCTGGAAGAACTGGCCGGCAACGTGCACGGCTACATGATTACCCGCGACCTGTACTACATGCGCGCGCGTGCACGTCACAAGGGCGACCGCAGCGTCGGCCTGCTCAGCGCCGCCCTGGGCAGCGCGCTGGACATCAAGCCGGTGCTGCACGGCTACCGTGGCCAGACCGGGCCGGTAGCCAAGATCAAGGGCTTCGACAGTGCCGTGCAGAAGCTGTTCGCGGTGGTCGGCCAGCGCGTACGTGCCGGGCTGATGACGCCGACGGTGTGCGTCAGCTACGGCGGTGAGCTCGACGAGCTGCGCAGCCTGCCCGGCTATGCACAGATGAAGGAGGTCTGCGCCGGCCATGGCGTGACCGTGTACGAATCGGTGATGAGCCTGACCGGCATGGTCAATGTCGGCAAGGGTGCGGTCACCGTGGGTTTCGCCGATGGGCCACATCGGTTCGAGTGATGCCCCCCACGCGGCGCGAATCTGCACATCGATTCCACCGCGATTGTGCCAGTCTTGCCGCACTTCAAGGAGAACACCATGCCTGCGCAGTACCACATCAGCCTGCCCGATCCGTCCAAGGCCCGCGGCAACGACCCTGACCTGTCCTTCCATTCGCAGGGCGCGGCCGGTTTCGCCGAAGAGCTGCAGGACGCCCTGCGCAGCGGCACGCTGTTCGAGCGCTGGAAGGCCAAGCAGCCCGACCCGGATGCGGTGGAACCGCAGTGGGGCGTGACCGATCCGGAGGCCACCGTGACCGGCGAGCAGAAGGACCTGCGCATCAACCTGGTCGCCACCACCCGCATCGACAGTGACGTGTTCAAGCAGCGCCTGCGCCTGCTGGCCGGCAGCCATTGGGAACTGCGCGACGTGCGTTGAGGCCCTCTACCCCGCCGGGCACGGCGCGGCGCTAACGTGCCCGTGTCGTGATCGACCCGGTGCGGATGACCATGCTCGGGTAGACGCCAACCTTGGTTGGCGCTTGCACAAACGACTGCCAACCAAGGTTGGCAATTACCGAACCGCCGATACCATCCAGCGATATCCTGCCGGCCGCTGCCCAGCGGATGGGCGGCACCCCCAACAGGCTGGTCCTGTACGACCAGCGGCGAGCCGGATTGGCGTGGCCGAACAGGATGAGGCGGTTTTGCGGCAATGGGCAGCAGCGCGTGACGGGCGGGTCTGCTCAGCAGTCCATCGTTCCGTGCGTGCTGCCCTCGTCGTCCAGCACGTGCGCATGCAGGATCACCTGGTTGCGGCCGGCACGCTTGGCGGCATACAGGCCGGCATCGGCGTCTGCCAGCAACTGATCGGCACTGGCCAGCGCCGGCGGATGCAGGTAACCCACGCCGACGCTGATGCTGACCGGGCCTTCCGGCAATGGCAGCGCTTCGACCGCTTCGCGCAGCCGTTCGGCCAGCGCCAGCACCCCCGACAACGGGCTTCCAGGCACGATGACGGCGAATTCTTCACCGCCATAACGCGCAACGCTGTCACCACCGCGACCGGCTATGGCCTTCAGCACCCCGGCCACCGCCTGCAGGCAACGATCACCGGCCGGATGGCCGTGCTGGTCGTTGAAGGCCTTGAAGTGGTCGATATCAACCAGCAGCAGGCCCAGCTCGGTGCCGCTGCGCCGCGCGCGATTCCATTCGGAGGTCAGCCGCGCGTCGAACTCGCGGCGATTGGCCACGCCGGTGAGGCCATCCTGCCGCGCCAGTTGATCCAGTGCTGCCTGGCGCTCCAGAAGATCGGTCTGCAGCAGGACGCTGCGCAGGCCGAAGCCCAGCGTGGCCACCACGAAACCCGCCACTGCCAGCGGTCGGGCATGGTCGACCACCAGAGTACCCACCACCAGCAGCAGCAAGGGCAGGATCATCGGCCCGGCAGCCTGCACCGTGCGCGACAGCCGCGGATGCGGCACTGCGCCCGTGACGGGCGCCCGGTCCAACGCCAGCACCGCCACCAGCAGGAACGGCAGGTCGATCAACAGATCATTGAAGGCTCCGAATGCATCTTCCGAGGTGTAATGGTTGATGTAGTAAGCCACCAGCAGATAAGCCAGTGCGTACAGCGCCAGCACCCGGAAGAAACCGCGCCGCTCGGGGACGTCACCGGCCAGCCAGCGCACCACCGCAAAGCCAGCGATGCACAGGTTCTGGATGTCGAACATACGCTGCATGTTCGACATCGCATGGGCATCGACATCGATGCGGGCGGCAAACGATTCGGTATGCACGAAGAACAGCACGCCCAGCAGCGCGGCCATTGCCGCATCGATCAGGCTGATGCCCGACCGCTCGCGGCGTGCGCGCGCCAGGATGAACACCAGTGGCACGCCGTACAGTACGTACAACAGCAGGCTGGCGTGGGGAGTGAAATCGGCCCGCCCGGCGCCCAGCGCGTCGATCATGTTGAACGCCATGCCGCCGGCCCACAGCAGCAGCGCCAATGCCATGGCCCGCCACCCCAGCGCCGCGCGGTCGCGGCGGGCCCGCCACAGGCAGGCCACCGCAGCCAGCAACGGGGCGCCGGTCAGAAAGACGAAGGAGCCCGCCCCGGCGGGACCGGGCCACAGGGCCAGCACCAGCCCATGGCACAGCACATACAGCAGCGCCAGCACTACCGGCATGCATCCCCCCGATCCGCGAGGCCGTCTGAGCGCACGATAGCGCGCCGGCACGCCACAGCGGCGTGATCCACTGCGGCAAAACGACACTCCGCGTGCGTCGCCGTTGCCGGCCAGCGGCCGGCACTACCGGAACGCCCTCAAGCGTGCAGGGCGCGGGCGTGGTGGGCCAGCACGCCGCAGCGGCGTGATTCGTTGCGGCAAAACGACAGTCTGCATGCATCACCATGGTAGTGCCGGCCGCTGGCCGGCAATCCCAGGGAATCGCAGGGCTGCGGTTGCCGGCCAGCGGCCGGCACTACCGGAACGCTCTCAGGCGTGCAGGGCGCGGGCGTGGTGGGCGATGTGCTCACCGATGAAGCTGGCGATGAAGTAATAGCTGTGGTCGTAGCCGGGCTGCAGGCGCAGGGTCAGTGGATGACCGGCGGCCGCGCAGGCCTCCTGCAGGCGCTGCGGCTGCAGCTGGGTCTGCAGGAACTCGTCCGCCTCGCCCTGGTCGACCAGCAATGGCAGGCGCTCGCTGGCCGCCTCCAGCAGCGCGCACGTATCCCACTGCGCCCAGTCGGCCGGATTGTCACCCAGATAAGCCGTGAACGCCTTCTGCCCCCACGGTACGTGGCTGGGCGCGACGATCGGCGAGAACGCCGACACACTGCGGTAGCGCCCCGGGTTGCGCAGCGCGATCACCAGCGCACCGTGGCCGCCCATTGAATGGCCGCTGACAGCACGCGCGCCGGTGACCGGAAAATTCGCTTCGATCAGCGCCGGCAGCTCCTGCGCCACATAGTCGTGCATGCGGTAGTGCTTCGCCCACGGTGCACGGGTGGCGTTGAGGTAGAACCCTGCGCCCTTGCCGAGGTCGTAGCCTTCGGCATCGGCCACATCATCGCCGCGCGGGCTGGTATCCGGCGCGACGATGATTACGCCGTGCTCGGCTGCATAGCGCTGCGCACCGGCCTTGGTGATGAAATTCTGCTCGGTGCAGGTCAGGCCGCTCAGCCAGTACAGCACTGGCAGCGGCTGCACTTCCGCCTGCGGCGGCAGGTACACGGCGAACTGCATGTCGCAGCCCAGCGTGGTCGAACGATGGCGGTAGACGTCCTGCCAGCCGCCGAAACAGGCGCGGTGTTCAATGCGTTCCATGGTGCTCTCCTGCGTGCCGGCGTCAGCCGTCACGTGTGTTGATCAACTCATCCAGCTGCGACAGCAGGCGCAGAAGCGATTCGACGCCAGGCTGGCCACCCAGATTGCGGTACGCCGCCACCGCCACGTCGCTGCGCGGTGGCCATTGGCCGTCAGCGCGGGCTTCGTGCAGGCGCGGCAGGAATACCTGCGCAAGCCACTGCTCGAACGGCATGCCATCGTCGCTGCCGAAGGCCGAAGTCACCGCACGCGGTGGCCCCACCTCGCCGTCGACCCAGCCCAGCGAACGCAACGCCTGCTCGATCGGGTCGACCAGGGCCGCGCGCGGGTCTTCCGCACGCGGCCTGCGAAGGGCGTCGAACCAGCCCACGCCGCCGCTCAGTAGTGGACCACCGAACGGATCGACTTGCCTTCATGCATCAGGTCGAAGGCGTCGTTGATCCTGTCCAGGTCCATGGTATGGGTGACGAACGGGGCCAGTTCGATATCGCCCTTCATCGCGTCTTCCACCATGCCCGGCAGCTGGCTGCGGCCCTTCACGCCACCGAAGGCGGTGCCCATCCACTTGCGCCCGGTCACCAGCTGGAACGGGCGGGTGGAGATCTCCTGCCCGGCACCGGCCACGCCGATCACCACGCTCTGGCCCCAGCCACGGTGCGCGCATTCCAGCGCCGCGCGCATCACGTTGACGTTGCCGATGCACTCGAAGCTGTGGTCCACGCCCCAGGTGGTCATCTCGACGATGACCTGCTGGATCGGCGTGTCGAAGTCCTTCGGGTTGACGCAGTCGGTGGCGCCGAATTCGCGCGCCAGTTCGAACTTGGACGGATTGGTGTCCACCGCGATGATGCGGCCGGCCTTGGCCTGGCGCGCACCCTGGATCACCGCCAGGCCGATGCCACCAAGGCCGAACACCGCCACGCTGTCGCCCTCCTGCACCTTGGCGGTGTTGTGCACCGCGCCGATGCCGGTGGTGACGCCGCAGCCGAGCAGGCAGACGTGTTCCGGGTTGGCGTCCGGATTGATCTTCGCCAGCGAGACTTCGGCCACAACGGTGTACTCGCTGAAGGTCGAGCAGCCCATGTAGTGATACAGCGGCTCGCCGTTGTAGCTGAAGCGGCTGGTGCCATCGGGCATCACGCCCTTGCCCTGGGTGGCGCGCACCGACACGCACAGGTTGGTCTTGCCGCTCTTGCAGAACAGGCATTCGCCGCACTCGGCGGTGTACAGCGGAATCACGTGGTCGCCCGGCTTGACGCTGGTCACGCCCTCGCCCACTTCCACCACGATGCCCGCGCCTTCATGGCCCAGCACCACCGGGAACAGGCCTTCCGGATCATCGCCGGACAGGGTGAACGCATCGGTGTGGCAGACACCGGTGTGGGTGATCTTCACCAGCACTTCGCCCTTCTTCGGCGGGGCGACGTCGATCTCGACGATCTGCAGCGGCTGGCCGGGACCAAAGGCGACGGCGGCACGGGACTTCATGGTGGCTTCTCCAGAGACGGGCAATGACAGGATGGGCGGCGCAATGTTGCGCCGTCGTCTATTTCAGGTACGAGCGGATCAACGCGCTCATGTCGCGCACGCGTTCGGCGCGTTGTTCGTCGGAGGCGGCGGGCTGGCCGAATTCCTCGCGCAGATGGGCCTCCATCACCTCGGACATCAGGCCGTTGACCGCACCACGGATGGCGGCGATCTGCTGCAGCACCGGCCCGCAGTCGGCGCCGGCTTCCAGCGCACGGTCCAACGCATCGCACTGGCCGCGGATGCGGCGCACGCGGGCCAGGACCTTCTTCTTTTCTTCGGGGGAGTGCGGCATGGCGGGCCAGCTCGGAACTATACTGGGGGATAGTATATATGCAAAAACAGAAGGGTTGGCGCAATAGGCTGCTTGGCAGCTCTACGCCGGGTGCCTGCAGAAACCAGATGCAGCCACCGCGCTGTCCTAGATGCACGTCATCCGCCGCGAGCTGGCCCAGCTGCCGCCATGCCATCTGGTCGTTCGATGATAGGTAGCTGGAGCACGACCGATGGCGGCGCTCCGGCCTACCGGATTCAGGCATCCTCGCGCACGTAGGCGAACGACTCGTCCAAACGCTCGAAACCGATCACTTCAGCGACGATGGCCTGTGCGTCGTCGTCGCTGATGTTTCCTTCCTCAATATCGTCAACGCGGGCGAACAGCCGCTGCAACGCCGCGAACTGGTCGCCGCGCAGGAACGACTGGTGGCTCTGCAGCCAGCGCTGCAGGTTGCTGGCCAGCTCGCCGTGCGACAGCAGCGTATACGGCGCTTGGTAGTCGGCAACCGCTTCAACCATCTTGCGGAACAGGAAATCCTGGTAGTTGGCGGCCAGCACATCGGCACGATCATCGTCATGCCACACCAGCACGACGGGCGGCTCGGCAGAACCGGGCGCGTTGCTCCAGAAGCAGTAGCTGTCGCCGCCGCCGGTCCGCGCAAACGGCAGGAGCTGCAGGTCGGGACGCAGGGGATTGTAATGATCCTCGGCGGTCAGCTCCTGCCACGCTTCGAGCAGCTCATCGTGTTCCAGTGGTTCGTATTCCTGCGCGTACAGCAGCACCGGCGGATCCGCCTGCAGCGTCGGGAACACCACCTCGGACCATTCCGGATGCGGACTGCCCCAGCTCAACCGGCCTGCTGCCTGCAGCTGCTTGAACAAAGGGGGGAAGGCCTGGCCGGTGGCCTGTTCGATGTCGGATAGTGCGCTCATGGAAGTCCTTGTCGATAGAGGTCGCCCAGCTTGCCCGAATCCGCGCAGGAGATGAACCGGCCGCAGCAGGTGGCGGGACTAGACTGCAATCACCGGATGCAGGAAATCACTGCCATGAACGCCACTGCCCGCAACTTCATCGTCAACATCGACGTGCCCGACCTGGCCGCCGCCGAAACGTTCTACCTGGCCGCGTTTGGATTGCGCATCGGTCGTCGGCTCGGTACCGGCGCGGTGGAACTGCTCGGCGGGCCAACACCGCTCTACCTGTTGCAGAACGAGGCTGGCAGCGCCGCCACCGAAGACGGCGACGTGCGTGACTACGAGCGCCACTGGACCCCGCTGCACCTGGACTGGGTGGTGGAGGACATTGATGCCGCGTTGATGCGTGCGGTCGCGGCCGGGGCGATGCTCGAGCAACCGGTGCGCGAGCGCCGCTGGGGCCGTATCGCCGTGCTGGCCGATCCGTTCGGGCACGGCTTCTGCCTGATCCAGTTCAGTGGCGAAGGCTACGACGCGCTGGTCGAATGAATTGCCGGCTGCTTTGCGGGCGCCAATCACGCATGGCGCGGATCTACTGATCCGCTTCAAGCAACGCGTGGCGGCTGTCATTCGGGAGTAGATCCACGCCATGCGTGGATGCGAACCACCGCACCTCACTCCCGCAGCATGTCCACGAACGCGCGCAGCGCACCGGGCATCTGCCGCTGCTTCGGGTAGTACAGCGCGAACCCGGCGAACGGCTCGCTCCAGTCTTCCAGTACCGCCACCATCTGCCCCGATTCGATATACGGCCGCGCGGTGTCTTCCAGCACGTAGGCCAGGCCGATGCCATCAAGCACTGCACCGACCACGGTGCCCTGCTCGCTCAACGTGAGCCGGCCCGGCACGTCGATTTCCAGCGCCTGCCCGCTACGCTCGAACTGCCATTTGTACAGATGCCCGCTGGCAAAGCGGAAGCGGATGCACTCATGCGAGGCCAGGTCGCGCGGATGCTGGGGCGCCGGATGCCGCCGCAGGTAATCCGGCGAGCCGACGATCAGCCCACGCAGCGGCGGCCCCATCGGCACCGCCACCATGTCCTCGGGCACGAATTCGTGCAGGCGCACGCCCGCGTCGTAGCCCTCGGCGACGATATCGACCAGCCCATCATTTTCGGTCAGCTCGACGCGCACATCAGGATGGGCATGCAGGAAGCGCGCCAGCCGAGGCCGCAGCTGGGTCGCCACCGCCGCCCGGGTGGCGTTGATGCGCAGCAGGCCGGCCGGGGCGGCGCGGAAGTGGTTCATTTCTTCCAGCGCGTCATGCACCTGCCCCAGCGCGGGCTGCAGGCGTTCCAGCAGGCGCTGCCCGGCCTCGGTCAGGGCCACGCTGCGGGTGGTGCGATGGAACAGGCCCACGCCCAACCGTTCCTCCAGCGCGCGGATCGCATAGCTCACCGCCGAGGTCGACAACGCCAGCTCGGCACCGGCGCGGCGGAAGCTGCGGTGGCGGGCAACCGCCGCGAACGCGGCCAGGTGGGAAAGGTTGTCAGTGGCCATGATTGTGCAGTTTTACTTGATGAATCATGCCGATATCCACGCTTCTTGCCATTGGGAACGCGGCGTATTGTAAAGCGCCTTTCGATAAACCCTGCCAAGGATTCCCCCATGTCCCTCGCCCGTGGTTACGCCGCCCATTCCCATACCGCCCCGCTGGTCCCCTTTGAGTTCGAACGCCGTGCGGTCGGTCCCGACGATGTGCGCATCGAGATCCTCTACAGCGGCATCTGCCACTCCGACCTGCACCAGGCCCGCGATGACTGGGGTGGCTCGATCTACCCGATGGTGCCGGGCCACGAGATCATCGGCCGCGTCACCGAGGTCGGCAGCAACGTCACCCGCTTCAAGGTCGGCGACCACGCCGGCGTGGGTTGCATGGTCGACTCCTGCCGCCACTGCGACGCCTGCCAGCACGACCTGGAGCAGTACTGCGCCGAGGGCGCGACCTGGACCTACAACGGCCGTGAACGCGAAACCGGCGCACCGACCTACGGCGGCTATTCCGACCACGTGGTGGTCGAGCAGCGCTTCGTGGTGAAGGTGTCCGACACCCTCGACCTGAAGGCGGCCGCACCGCTGCTGTGCGCCGGCATCACCACGTGGTCGCCGCTGCGCCATTGGAAGGTCGGCCCGGGCCAGAAGGTCGGCGTGATCGGCCTCGGCGGCCTGGGCCACATGGGCGTGAAGTTCGCCAAGGCGCTCGGTGCGCACGTGGTGATGATCACCACCACCCCGGAAAAGGGCGCCGATGCCAAGCGCCTGGGCGCCGATGAGGTGCTGGTCTCGCGCGATGCGGCGCAGATGAAGGCGCACGCCGGCAGCTTCGACTTCCTGCTCAATACCATCCCGGTCAGCCATGACACCAATCCGTACATGGGCCTGCTCAAGCGCGAAGCCACCATGTGCCTGGTGGGCGTGCTGACCGAACTGGACCCGCCGCTGACCGGCGGCAGCGTGATCTTCGGCCGCAAGCACCTGACCGGCTCGGCGATCGGCGGCATGGCCGAAACCCAGGAAATGATGGACTTCTGTGCCGAGCACGGCATCGTCAGCGATGTGGAGATGATCGACATCAGGAACGTCAACGAAGCCTGGGAGCGCATGGCGAAGAACGATGTGCGCTACCGCTTCGTGATCGACATGGCGACGTTGAAGAACGTGGCCTGAGCCAGGACGGATCTGGAAATGAAAAACCCCGGCAATGCCGGGGTTTTTCTTTTGGGTAGTGCCGGCCGCTGGCCGGCAACCCCGCATGACGATCAATACGCGAACTCGCGGAACACCGGATCGACGTCGCCATGCCAGCGGCCATGGAACAGCGCCAGCTTGCGCTCGGCCGGGGTCAGGCCGGATTCGACGATCTCCTGCAGCACGTCCAGGAACTTGCTCTCGTCCTGGCCGTCGGCATTGCGCGCCGCACGGCGCTTGAGGCCTTCCACGGAAATCCTGACCGCTTCCCGGGCCAGGTCGCGCACCGTGCCGTTGCGGAACGGCAGGTTCATTGCATGCTTCGGCACGCCGTCACGCAGCGCATGGCGCTCGTCCAGGGTGAAGTCACGCACCAGGTCCCAGGCAGCATCCAGCGCAGTGTCGTCGTACAGCAGGCCCACCCAGAACGCCGGCAGCGCACATAGGCGGCTCCACGGGCCACCATCGGCGCCGCGCATTTCCAGGTACTTCTTCAGGCGCACTTCCGGGAACGCGGTGGTCATGTGGTCCGACCAGTCGCGCAGGGTCGGCAACGCGCCCGGCAGCACCGGCAGCTTGCCCTGCATGAAGTCGCGGAAGCTCTGCCCGCTGGCGTCGTGGTAGATGCCGTCGCGGTAGGAGAAATACATCGGTACGTCGAGCAGGTAATCGACATAGCGCTCGTAACCGAAGCCCTCCTCGAACACGAAGTCGAGCATGCCGGTGCGGTCGGCGTCGGTGTCGGTCCAGATGTGCGAGCGATAGCTCAGGTAGCCGTTCGGCTTGCCTTCGGTGAACGGCGAATCGGCGAACAGTGCGGTGGCGATCGGCTGCAGCGCCAGCGACACGCGGAACTTCTTCACCATGTCCGCCTCGGTGGCGTAGTCCAGGTTCACCTGCACCGTGCAGGTGCGGGTCATCATGTCCAGGCCCAGCGAGCCGACCTTGGGCATGTACGCGCGCATGATCTTGTAGCGCCCCTTCGGCATCCACGGCATTTCATCGCGCTTCCACTTCGGCTGGAAGCCCATGCCGAGGAAACCCAGCTGCAGTTCGCCGGCCACCTGCGCCACTTCGTTGAGGTGGGTGCCAGTCTCCACGCAGGTCTGGTGGATGGTCTCCAGCGCCGCGCCGGACAGTTCCAGCTGGCCAGCCGGTTCCAGCGTCACCGAGGCACCGTCGCGCAGCAGCGCGATCGTGTTGCCGTTTTCCTGCACCGGCTCCCAGCCGAAGCGGACCAGGCCGTTGAGCAGTGCTTCGATGCCGCGCTCCCCCTCGAAGGTCGGCGGGCGCAGGTCATCCAGACGGAACCCGAACTTCTCGTGCTCGGTGCCGATGCGCCACTGCGCGCGGGGCTTCTCGCCGGAGGCGATCACCTCCACCAGCTGCGAGCGGTCGGTAATGGGGGTATCGGCGACGTGGCTGGGGCTCGACAAGGGGAAAGCTCGCTGGACGGTGGCGGGGGATGTGGGGCTCGCGGCCTTCCATCGCAAGGGCGCACTATAGCGTGGCACCCCGTTGCGTCATGCGACGGTGACGGGTTTCAGCATCCTACCGACGCCCTCTTGACCCTCGTACACTCAACGTCATGAGCCGCCATTCACGACACCCCGAACTGCACCGCTCCGAGCGCGTCGGCTGGCTGCGTGCCGCCGTGCTGGGCGCCAACGATGGCATCGTC
Source organism: Stenotrophomonas sp. Ps181 (assembly GCF_025697425.1). Taxonomy (NCBI): domain Bacteria; kingdom Pseudomonadati; phylum Pseudomonadota; class Gammaproteobacteria; order Lysobacterales; family Lysobacteraceae; genus Stenotrophomonas; species Stenotrophomonas sp. Ps181. Next base: position 668,821 of record NZ_JAHWBI010000002.1, on the reverse strand, counting down.
TCGGTGGCCGGCCTGGTGGTTGGCGTGGCTGCCGGCGGTGCCTCCGCTGCGACCATCCTTGCCACCGGCGTGGCCGGCACCGTGGCCGGCGCAATGTCGATGGCTGCCGGCGAGTACGTCTCGGTACAGACCCAGGCCGACACCGAAGACGCAGACCTGGCAATGGAAAAGCGCGAGCTGCGCGATAATCCGCACAGCGAGCTGGAGGAGCTGGCTGCGATCTACCGCCACCGCGGCCTGGAGCCTGCATTGGCACGGCAGGTGGCCGAACAGCTCACCGCCCATGATGCGCTGGGTGCCCACGCCCGCGACGAACTGGGCATCACCGATACCCTGCGCGCCCGCCCGCTGCAGGCAGCATTGGCCTCGGCCGGTGCGTTCACCTGCGGCGCGGCGCTGCCGGTGCTGACCGCCCTGCTCGCGCCGGTCGACAGGGTGGCACTGATGACCACGGCCAGTACCCTGCTCGGCCTGTGCCTGACCGGCGCAGTGGCGGCCAGGGCCGGCGGCGCACCGCCGGTTCGCGGCGCGATCCGGGTGATGTTCTGGGGCGCATTGGCGATGGCCGCGGCGGCCGGTGTCGGTCGCCTGTTCGGTGCCCACGTGTCATGACCGCCATGCTGCCACCGGCCACCGCACTGCTGGCCGAGATGGCCAGCCTGGCCGGCTGCGCACGCGCCGAAGGTTATGCGTGCATTACCGCTCGGCGCGAACATGGCGCCAGCTCGGTGGAGATTCCACAACCACAGTTCGCGATCCTGCTGGAAGGCCGCAAGCAGGTGCGTACCGCGCACCAGTCGCTGGAGTTCATCCCCGGCGACATCCTGCTGCTGACCCAGCGCTGCCGCATTGATGTGGTCAATACCCCCGACCCACGCAGTGGCCGTTACCTCAGCGCCATCGTGCCGCTGTGTGCCGAAGTGCTGGCGGCCGCACGCACGCTGTGGAGCGGAGAGCTTCCCGCCGCCGGTCATGCGATGGCGCGACTGCCGTTGATCGATCATGGCGCGGTGCTGCGCCAGTGGCGGCAATCGCTGCAGGACGGCCGTTACAGCGAAGCGCGGCTGGCCCTGGCCTCGTTGGTACTGACCCTGTGTCGGCAGGGCCACGGCAACCTGCTGCTGCCGCAGGCGCCGAGCCTGGGCGAACAGATCCGCGACCGCATCGCCGCCGAACCGGCTCGCGACTGGCAATCGCGTGATGTGGAAGCGCTGTTCGCGCTGAGCGGCGCGACCCTGCGCCGTCGGCTCGCCGCCGAGGACACCAGCCTGCGCCAGCTGCTCACCGAGGCCCGGCTGGCGCATGGCATGCAGCTGCTCTACACCACCGACCTGCCGCTGAAGACCGTGGCCGCACGCGCGGGCTACCGCTCTGCGGCCAGTTTCAGCAAGCGCTTCGCCGAGCAGTACGGGCTGGCTCCCACAGATATTTGAGGGGGTTCGGCAGGGCTTGCAGCCCTGCACCTGCAGAGGCAACGGCAACAGCGAAAGCAACAGCAACAGCAACAGCGGGCTATCCGTGGGATGGCGGGGCGGTGTGGGTGGGCAGGACCGTTGGCGCCATGGATGGCGCCATCGAGCCCCCATGGATGGGTTTACGGCGTGTCCTGCCCACCCACACCGCCCCACCTCTGACAGATCTTCGCGACTGTTGGTAGGTGTCGACCTTGGTCGACACATCTGTCAGATATCGAAATCGATCTGGGGTCAGATCCGTTTTCCTCCGGAAAACGGATCTGACCCAAAGAGAATTTCCAACAGATCGCGGAAAACTGTCGAAGGCGGGGTGGGTCCGGTTGCGGGAGTGTCCGCGGCATGGATGCCGCGGCCAAGCCCCCAGGGATGGGTTTACGGCGTCTCCCGCAACCGGACCCACCCCGCCATCCCACGGATAGCCCGCTGTTGCTGTTGCTGTTGCTGTTGCTGTTGCTGTTGCTTCGGCTGCGGCCGTTGCCTCTGCGGGTGCAGGGCGCAGCCCTGCAGCCCCCCCCCTGAGCATTCCACGCAGTGGTTTGAGCGCCGCGCACACGCCGGCCACGGCACGCTATGCGGCAACGGAATCGTCCGTCGCCCACCGAGAACCATCATGACCCTGCGCCACCTGCCGCTGCGCACCGCCCTGCTGCTGGCCCTGTCCGCCCTGCCACTGGCCGCGCTGGCCGAAGCCACCTCGCCCGCCCCCACCCGACAGGTACCGGGCGTCTACCACCAGCGCGTCGGCGCCTTGCAGGTCACCGCCCTGTTCGATGGCGTGGTCGCGCTGGGCCGGCAGGAAGTGGTGGACGTGCCGCCCACCCTGGTCAGCCGCCTGCTGGAAGGCCGCTACGTGCCCGAAGACAGGAAGGGCCTGCAGACCGCGATCAACGCGTTCCTGATCCGGCAGGGCAACCACCTGACCCTGGTCGATACCGGCACCGCGCAGTGCTTCGGCCCGGGCCTGGGCCAGGTGCTGGGCAACCTGCGCGCCTCCGGCGTGGATCCGGCCGAGGTGGACGAGGTGCTGCTGACCCACGCCCATCCGGACCACCTGTGCGGCGTACTCGACGCGCAGGGCAAGCCGGCCTACCCGAATGCCACGGTGTGGCTGTCCAGGGCCGATGCCGATTACTGGCTCAACCCGGCCAGCGAGGCCACCGCGCCGAAGGGCGTGCGCTTCGCCTTCCCGCTGGCGCGCAATGCGGTAGCCCCGTACCAGGCCAGCGGCCACCTGCGCACGTTCAACCCTGGCGATGCCCTGCCCGGCGGTGCGGTGGCAATGGACACCCATGGCCACACCCCCGGCCACGTCTCCTACCGGTTCGACAGCCAGGGCCAGTCATTGCTGGTGTGGGGCGACGTGCTGCACTTCCACGCGGTGCAGTTCGCGCACCCGGAGGCCGCGTTCGAGGCCGATTCGGACCGCAAGGCGGCCATCGCCAGCCGTCGGGGGCTGCTGCAGCAGGCCACCGCCAACGGCTGGTGGGTGGCCGGTGCGCACCTGCCGTTCCCGGGCCTGGGCCATGTGCGCAGCGAAGGCCAGGCCTATGCCTGGGTGCCGGCGGAGTATTCGCCGCTGAAATGAGGTGCCGAGCGCGGTCGGTGAGGCTGCCGGCCAGCGGCCGGCACCACCAGGAAGCAGATCGGTAGCGCCCGGCTGCCAGCCGGGCGACCGGAAATCCCTTATTCCAGCCCCAGCCAGCCGCCGATCACGGCGCGGGCTTCGTCCACGCCGGTACGGTCTTCGCCGGAGAACACCTGCACGCTGACGCTGTCACCGTAGGCCGATTGCAGCTCCTTGCGCACCTTCTGCAAGGACTGCATCTGCTGGCTGCGGCTGAGCTTGTCGGCCTTGGTCAGCAGGGCGTGCGCCGGCAGGCCGCGCTGCACGGCATAGGACAGCATCTGCCGGTCGTAGTCCTTCAGCGGATGACGGATGTCCATCACCACCACCAGCCCCTTCAGGGCCTCGCGGGTGCGGAAGTACTTGTCGATGAAGGCCTGCCAGTGCGCCTGCAGGTCCAGCGGCACCTTGGCGTAGCCGTAACCGGGCAGGTCGACCAGATGCGCCTCCGGGGTGACCTGGAAGAACACCAGCTGCTGGGTACGGCCGGGGGTCTTGGAGACACGCGCCAGGGCGTTCTGGCGGGTCAGCGCGTTGAGCGCACTGGACTTGCCGGCGTTGGAGCGGCCGGCGAAGGCCACTTCGGCCCCTTCGTCGGGCGGCAGCTGCCGCACGTTATGGGCCGAAAGGTGGTAACGGGCGCGTTCGATGAGCAATGACATGTGCCTAGGATCGCATGTTGCGGCGCCGCGCGCCCGTGCCGGCGGCCTTTGCGGGCATTTTGCTGCACTGCTGCGTTGACCGTGCGCGGAAACGGCGTTGATAATCCGGGCGATGCCGGCGGCCACCGCCCGGCCCGGTCCATACGGAGCTTCAGCATGCGCCACGCTCGCGTTCTTGCCGTATCCGCCCTTGCCACTGCTGTAGTCGTTGCCGCTGCTGCGTTCGCGCAGACCACGTTGATCCCGCTGCCCGACAATGGGCCGATCAACACCGCCTCGCTGGAGGTGGATTTCAGCAAGACCCACTGGGGCGATGCCAAGGCCGGCCAGGCCAAGGCCTCGGCCTGCGCGGCCTGTCATGGCGTCGACGGCAATTCCACGGTGGAGATGTATCCGTCCATTGCCGGCCAGAGCGAACGCTACGTGGCCCAGCAGATGGCCCTGATCGCCAATGGCCAGCGCAGTTCCGGCGCGGCGGTGGCGATGGTGCCGTTCGTGCAGAACCTCACCCCACAGGACATGCGTGATATCGGCGCCTACTTCGCCACGCAGAAGGCCAACGCCGGCATCGCCGATGACACGGCGGTCACCGAGGGCCCCTACAAGGGCATGAAGTTCTACGAGATCGGCCAGCAGCTGTACCGCGGCGGCGATGCCAAGCGTGGCCTGCCGGCCTGCATGGCCTGCCATGGCCCCAGCGGTGCCGGCAATCCCGGCCCGGCCTATCCGCATCTCGGTGGCCAGCACGCCAGCTATGTCGCGCGCCGCCTGCAGGAGTACCAGGCCGGCCAGACCAACGAGACCGACAAGGCGCACTTCCAGATCATGGCAACGGTCGCGCAGAAGCTCAGCGAGCAGGAGGTGCAGGCGCTGTCGAGCTACCTGCAGGGCCTGCACAACAAGGCCGACGATGTGGCCACCACGGCCACGCCAACACAACCGGCTGCCGCCCCCTGACCACCACTGGTCGGCCCGGGCCGCGACGTTGGCCCACGGCTGCGGTATGTTTCCTTCACGCCGGCGGCTGCGCCGGCGTTGCTTTTTTCAACGGAGATGCGTGTCGATGAGGTTGATTTCCCGCCTGCTGTTGTCCGTGCTGGTGCTGCTGCCGCTGGCAGCCTGCGCCGCCACCCCCGCCAATGCCCCGCTGGTCGAGGGCAAAGACTACGAGCGCATCGCCCAGCCGGGCCCGTTCCAGCCGCTGGCCGGCAAGATCGAGGTGGTCGAAGTCTTCGGCTACACCTGCCCGCACTGCGCCCATTTCGAACCGCAGCTGGAAGCCTGGGCGGCCAAGTTGCCGGCCGACGTGCGCTTCACCCCGGTCCCGGCGGCCTTCGGCGGTGCCTGGGATGCCTGGGCCCTGGCCTACTACGCCGCCGAGGAAGTCGGCGTGGCCAAGCGCAGCCATGCCGCCGTGTTCAAGGCCCTGCACGAACAGGGTTCGCTGCCGATGCAGAACGTCTCGGCCGATGAGCTCGCCACCTTCTACAAGGCCTACGGCGTGACCCCGGACCGCTACATCCAGGCCCTGCGCGGCGATGCCGTGCAGAAGAAGGTCGAGGCCGCGCGCGCGTTCGTCCAGCGCACCAAGATTCCGGGCACCCCGGCCATCATCATCAATGGCCAGTACCTGGTGCGCGGCAACAGCTTCGACGACCAGCTGCGCATTGCCTCCGCACTGATCGCGCAGGCGCGCGCCGCCCGCGGCCGCTGAACCAACACCCACCACCGACACGGCGTTGTCGCCGCCGCGTGTCATCATTTCCCCTTGGCCGGCGCCTGCCGCCGGCCCCACCTTTCCAGATGCTGGAGACGTTTCCATGAAGATCCGTTACGCCCTCGCCCTCGCAGCGCTGCTGCCGATCCTGGCCGCCTGCAAGGCCGACGACGGCAGCACCAACACCACCGCGGCCCCCGCCGAACCGGCAGCAACCCCGGCAACCACCACCGAACCGGCTGCCGCGCCGGCGGCGGGCAGCGAAGGCGCCGCACCGGCTGCCGCTGAAGGCGAGAAGGCCCCGGCCGAAGCAACTCCGGCCGCCGCGCCGGCCCCGACCACCGCCGCACTGACCGGCCCGGCTCCGGTGGAAGGCGCCGACTACCAGGTGATCCCGAACGGCCAGCCGTTCCAGCCGGCCGCCGGCAAGATCGAAGTGACCGAGATCTTCGGCTACGTCTGCCCGGCCTGCGCCGCGTTCCAGCCGCTGGTCGGCCCGTGGAAGGCCGGCCTGCCCAGCGACGTGAACTTCGTCTACGTGCCGGCCATGTTCGGCGGCACCTGGGATGACTACGCCCGTGCCTTCTACGCCGCGCAGACCCTGGGCGTGCAGGAGAAGACGCACGAAGCGCTGTACGCCGCCATCCACTCGCAGAAGACCCTGAAGGGCGAGCGCGGCCGTGACTCGGTGGAAGACATCGCCAAGTTCTACGCCGCCTACGGCGTCGATCCGAAGCAGTTCGCGGCCACCATGGGCAGCTTCGCGGTGAATGCCAAGACCAACTCGGCCAAGCAGTTCGCCCAGCGCAGCCAGATCAGCGGCACCCCGTCGATCATCGTCAACGGCAAGTACCTGGTGAAGGGCAAGAGCTTCCCGGACATGCTGCGCATCGCCGATCACCTGATCGCCCGCGAACGCGGTGCGGCCCAGGCTCACTGATCCAAGAGAAGCATTTCCCGGCCGTGAATTCCCCCCGTACACGGACCCTGCGCTTGCTGACGGCCAACATCCAGGCCGGCTCAAGTACCCGCCGTTACAGCGACTATGTGACCCGCAGCTGGTCACATGCGCTGCCGGCGGGTCGCAAGCGCAGCAGCCTGGACGCGATCGCCACCCTGGCGCGCGACCATGACATCGTCGGCCTGCAGGAGGCCGACCCGGGCAGCCTGCGCTCGGGCTTCACCAACCAGACCCACTATTTGGCCCAGCGCGCCGGCTTCAATTACTGGAGCCACCAGCCGAACCGGCGCATGGGTGGGGTCGCCTCCAGCGCCAACGGCCTGCTGAGCAGGCTGGAACCGGTTGAAGTGCAGGATCACGCCCTGCCCGGCCGCATCGGCGGGCGCGGCGTGCTGCTGGCCAAGTTCGGCGACGGTGCCGACGGCTTGGCGGTAGCGGTCGCCCATCTGTCATTGGGCGCAGGCTCGCGGATGTCGCAGCTGGGCTTCATCGCCGAGCTGCTGTCCGACCACCCCAACGCGGTGCTGATGGGCGACTTCAACTGCCTGGCAGAACGCCCGGAAATGCAGGTGCTGTACCAGAAGACCCGGCTGCAGCCGCCCGGTTGCATCGTGCCGACCTTCCCAAGCTGGCGCCCGGACCGCGCCATCGACCACATCCTGGTCAGCAGTGGCCTGCAGACCCGTACCGTGGAAGCCATACCGGCCGCGTTCTCCGATCATCTCGCACTGGCAATGCAGATCGACGTCCCGGCCGACGCCCTGCGCTGAACCGCCCCCCTGGTAGGTGCGGACCGTTGGTCCGCACGCTTCGCGCCGGCCGCCGCCTGGCGCCCCCTAAATCAGGGCATGAACGACTTAATCCCCTCCGTCCCCTTTTTTCAGGCGGTGGCCGACGCCTTCAACCCCCGCGCCGTCATCGTGCTGCCCACCGAGGCCAGCACCGTGCAGCCGATCGCCAGCCACTGCAGCCCGTGCAGGTGTTCGTGCAGCAGCAGCATCGCCCACAGCGCGGCCACCGCCGGTTCCATGCTGATCAGGATGCCGAAGGTCTCCTTCGGCAGGCGCTTGAGCGCCATCATCTCCAGCGACATCGGAATCGCACTGGACACCAGTGCAATCAGCAGGCCGGCTGCCAGGATCTCCGGATCGAGCAGCGCGGCACCGGCATGCACCACGCCCACCGGCACCACCACCAGCGAAGCCGCCAGCAGCCCCAGCGACACCGAATGCCCGGCGTGCAGGTGGCCGGCACGCTTGCCGAACACGATGTACAGGCCCCAGCACGCCGCTGCGCCCATGGCATACAGCACGCCGGCCGGATCCAGCGCCGGTCCACCGCCGATCGGCAGCAGCAGCAACAGCCCCACCGCCGCGCAGCCCACCCAGAGGAAATCGATCGGGCGTCGTGAGGACAGCATCGCCACCGTCAGCGGCCCGGTGAACTCGATGGCCACCGCGATGCCGAAGGGAATCGTACGCAGGGCCATGTAGAACAGCAGGTTCATCAGGCCCAGGGTGAGCCCGTAGCGCAGGATGGTGATCGCATCCACGCGGCGGGTCTTCCAGCGCCACGGCCGCCAGAACAGCAGCAGCAACAGCGCCGAGAAGCCCACGCGCAGCGCACTGGTGCCCTGGGCGCCGATCAGCGGGAACAGGTGTTTGGCGTAGGAGGTGCCGATGGCCAGCGAGGTGACCGAGCCGAGCACCGCCAGCGCCGGCAACATCGGCGCAAGTCGTGAGGTCTGCATGGGCAAAGTCTATTGCGCCGGCGCCGAGCACTTGGCTCAATTGACAGCCTGTTCGTGCAACTTCTGCTCGCCATGGCCACCGCCCCCGTGCTCGACAGCTTCGACCGCGCCATCCTCGACCTGCTGCAGCGGGACAACACCCTGCCGCAGCGCGAGATCGCCGAGGCCGTGCACCTGTCCACCCCGGCCGTGCAACGCCGCATCAAGCGCCTGCAGGACAGCGGCGTGATCGCGGCCAATGTGGCGGTGGTTGCCGCAGCAAAGGTCGGGCGGCCCCTCACCATCATCGTCGAGGTGCGCGTGGTCAGCGAGCTGCGTGAACGCGTGGCGCCGTTCAAGCGCCGCGTGCAGGACGACCCGGCGGTGCAGCAGTGCTACTCGATCACCGGCGATGGCGATTTCCTGCTGTTGCTTTCGGCCGCGTCGATGGAGGAGTACGAAGCGATCACCGAGCGCCTGTTCGGTGGCGATGACAACATCGAGCGCTTCCGCACCTCGGTGGCACTGGGAACGTTGAAGCGCAGTTTCGAAGTGCCGCTGGCTCCGGTTCTGTAGCGCTGAGCCATGCTCGACTGCGCCTTGACCGCAAAGCAACAGCCGCCGAGCATGGCTCGGCGCTACAGTCGGAGACCATGAACACATCGCCTTCCCCCGCCCGTCGCCTGCGCCGCTGGCTGCTGCGCGGCCTGTGGCTGGCCATCGCGATCATTGCCGCGATGACGCTGTGGAACAGCCCATGGGCCGCTGCACCGAAACTGCTGTGGACACTCTCGCGGATGCCGCCGGCCACGCAACTGGCGGTGCCGGTGGACGGCGTGCGGCCACGCCAGATCGCCGACACCTTCGGCGCACCACGTGGCCGTGACCGCTCCCACGCCGGCATCGACATCTTCGCCAAGCGCGGCACCGCGGTGCGCAGCGTCACTGCCGGCGTCATCGCGGACGTCAGCGAGCGCGGCCTCGGCGGCCGCCAGGTGTGGGTGATCGGGCCCGGGCGCGAACGTTACTACTACGCCCATCTGGACGACTGGGCCGAGGGCCTGGCGCGCGGCCAGGTGGTCCAGGCCGGCGACCTGCTCGGGCATGTAGGCGACAGCGGCAATGCCAAGGGCACGCCGCCCCACCTGCACTGGGGCATCTACGGCGCCGATGGCGCGCGCGATCCGCTGCCGCTCCTGCGCTGAACGCCATGTGCTGCGTCGAGCCCTGCGTGAGCGCCTTCGTCGTTCATGACTTGTAAATAGGAATAGTTCGTATTACCATTCCTTTCGTTTCCGGTGGTGCCAGGACGGCCTGCCCGCCCGTTTCCCACCCGTAGCGCCTCGCCTTCTGGATGCCGGCCGAGCGCGCGTGCTCGTCCAGGACCCCCATGAACCGTTCCGCCCTCCGTATCCCGCAGCCGCAGCGGCTGTCCGTTGCCGTGCTCGTTGCACTCTGCGTCGTGGCCCCGGCCGCCTTCGCCGACACCGCCGCCGACCCCACCACGCTCGACAAAGTGGTGGTCAAGGGCGAACGCGCCGAAGGCTATTCGGTGCGCCGTACCTCGGCCGGCACCCGCTTCGACCTGGCACCGCGCGAGATCCCGCAGTCGGTCAGCATCATCAGCCACCAGCGCATCGAAGATCAGAACCTGGACGACATCATCGACGTGCTGGCCAACACTACCGGCGTGACCAGCACCCAGTCCGACAGCGAGCGCACCGAGTTCTACGCGCGTGGCTTCTACATCGATGCCTACCAGTTCGATGGCCTGCCCACGCAGATGGTGCAGAACTGGAGCTATGGTGATTCCGGCCTGGACCTGGCGCTGTACGACCGCGTGGAAGTGGTGCGCGGCGCCACCGGCCTGCTCAGCGGCGCCGGCAATCCGTCCGCATCGGTCAACCTGATCCGCAAGCACGCCGACAGCGCCGAGCTGGCCGGCAGCGTGTCGGTGAACGTGGGCAGCTGGGGCCGCACCCGCACCACGGTGGACGTGGGCAGCGCACTCAACGCCAGCGGCACCGTGCGCGGCCGCGTGATCGGCAGCTACCTGGACACCGACGGCCAGATGGACCGCTACAACCAGCGCAAGACGCTGGGCTATGCGGTGATCGATGCCGACCTGACCCCGGACACGCAGCTGAGCGTGGGCTACGACTACCAGCAGAAGCGCGCCAATGGCGCGACCTGGGGTGGTTTCCCGATGCTGTATTCGGATGGCTCGCGCACCGGCTACGACGAATCGTTCAACGCCAGCCCGGAGTGGACCTATTGGGACACCACCAGCAAGCGGGCCTTCGCCACCCTGCAACACGCCTTCAGCAACGGCTGGAAGTTCAAGGTCGGCGCCACCCACGACGAGACCAAGGCCGACGACAAGCTGTTCTACCCGGCATACAACGACTGGACAACGGGCGAATCGAACTTCGACCGGACCACCGGCGCGGGCATCTCGCCATCCGCGGGCTTCTACAACACTGAGCGCAAGGTCACCGGCGTTGATGGCTACATTGACGGCCCGTTCCAGCTGTTCGGCCGCGAGCACCAGCTGATGGCCGGCCTCAGCTACAACAAGCGCGAGTACGCCAACTACGGCGACTACCAGGTCGGTGGCCCGGGCCAGACCTGGGATCCGTTCGCCAGCTATCTGAACTGGACGGGCAAGATCGGTGAGCCGAACTGGAACCCGCTGGCCCTGGCCAGCGAGGGCACCATCACGCAGAAGGCTGGTTACGCGGCCGCGCGCCTGTCACTGGCCGACCCGCTTAAGCTGATCATCGGCGCACGCTATACCGACTGGAAGAGCGAAGGCGAAGGCGCCGACCGCGCGCACAAGGTCACCACGCCGTATGCCGGCCTGGTGTTCGACATCAACGACACCTACTCGACCTACGCCAGCTACACCGAGATCTTCCAGCCGCAGACGCTGAAGGACCGCAACGGCAGCTACCTCGATCCGGTCGACGGCAAGAGCTACGAAGTGGGCGTCAAGGGCGCGTGGTTCGACAACCGCCTGAACGCCTCGCTGGCGGTGTTCCGCATCGAGCAGGACAACGTCGGCCAGGCCACCGGTGAGCCGGTGCAGGGCAGCCAGAACGAGTTCGCCTACCGCGCCGCGCGTGGCACCGTCAGCCGTGGCTTCGAGTTCGAAGTGAACGGCGAACTGGCCCCGGGCTGGAATGCGACCTTCGGTGCTTCGCGCTATGTGGCCAAGGACATCAACGGCGCCGACATCAACACCAACCTGCCGCAGACCGCGCTGAAACTGTTCACCAGCTACACCCCGCAGTCGCTGCAGGCGCTGACCGTCGGCGGCGGCGCCAACTGGCAGAACCGCATCTACTACCCGGTGCCGGCCTACGGCCGCATCGAACAGAGCGGCTACGCGCTGGTCAGTGCCTTCCTGCGCTACCGCATCTCGCCGGAGTTCAGCGTGCAGGCCAACCTCAACAACCTGCTGGACAAGAAGTACCTGTCGCAGATCAACGGCTACGGTGCCTACGGCGATGGCCGCAATGGCTCGCTGACGTTCACCTGGGCGTTCTGATCAGACGCGGGGTACGTCCACCCCGTAACGGTAGAGCCGAGCCCATGCTCGGCTCAGAGAATCAGCCGAGCGCGGGCTCGGCGCTCCATCCGCAAGGCAGCGCCGGAACTGGCCGGCGCTGCCACCCTCACATCAGAACCGCAGGTCCGCGCGCAGGTACCAGTAACGGCCACGCGGGATGTCGTAGGTCGAGGCGTCATACCCGTTCAACGAGCACGACAGGCAGATCGGCGGATCCTTGTCGAACACATTGTTCAGGCCCGCGGTCAGCTGCAGCCCCTTCATCCAGTCGATCTTGTAGCCCACCTGCATGTCGTGGAAGGTGGTGGCCGAGAGCGTGTTGGTGCCGGCGGCCGGGTTGCTGCACACCGGGAAGGCCACGGCATCGCCGCAGTTCTCGGTCAGCTCGGAGATGTGCCGCACCGTCCAGTTCGCACTCCAGCGGTCCATCGTCCAGGCGATGCTGGCGTTGCTGGTCCACTCCGGAATGGAGCTGTCGGCCACTTCCACGCCCGGCTTCTGCGGCTGCTTCTGCCCGGCCGCACCGGTGGCTTCGTAACGACCGACGAACGTGTTCTTCCAGGCCAGCTTGAACTGGCCGACCGAGGTCTGCGGCAAGGTCCAGAACAGGTCCACGTCCCAGCCGTCGGTCTTGATCGAGCCCAGATTGGTCAGGCGGTTGTTGAAGCTGCTGACCGCACCCGTGCTGGCGCGGGTGATGCCATCGCAGTACACCGGGTCGAGCGTGTCCACGCACAGGTCCAGCTGGGTCTGCGCGTTGATGGCCTGGATCGCACCATCGATGGCGTGGCGGTAGAAGGTCACTTCCACGTCGAAGCGCTCCGACCACGAGGCGTTGTTTCCGAACCACGGGCTCCACACGAAGCCGGTGCTGAAGCTGCGCGAGCGCTCCGGTTCCAGATCACGATTGCCGCCGGTGGTCACCGAGATCTGCGAGTTGGCCTGCTGGAAGCCGGCCGGCACGCCCAGCGCGGCACAATTGGCGGCACTGCCGCGCGGCGGCGTACCGCCCAGGCCCACCGAGCACGGATCGAACAGCTGCAGGTCCGCGCGTGCGGCCGAGCCATACAGTTCGCCGATGGACGGTGCGCGGAAACCCTCGGCGTAGGTGGTACGCAGCACGAAGTCATCGGTCACCTGCCAGCGCAGGCCGTACTTGGGCGTGAACTCGCCACCGAAAGTGGAGTAGTCCGAATAGCGGCCGGCCAGGCTCAGGTCCAGCTTCTTGCCGAACGAGGAGTCGGCGAAGATCGGAACGCTCAACTCCAGGTAGGCCTCGTTGACGTCGTAGGAACCGGAGGTCGGCTGCGACGGCACGCCGTTGTAGTGGCCGATCACCGTCAGCGGATCGGGCTGGTAGGCGCCCTTGTACTTGCGGTACTCGAAGCCGGTGGCGAAGGACACCGGACCGGCCGGCAGCGAGAACAGCTCGCTGGACAGGTTGGCGGTGAACAGGCTCAGTTCGTTCTGGCTGCGGTCGCGCACCACCGGCTGGATCCACTTCAGCATGTCCGGGGTGATCGAACCGGCGCCACCGAAGATGTTCAACGGCACGCAGCCAGGCGTGGCCGCGCACACCGCGGGATCGCCCAGCGCCATGTTCACCTTGTAGATGTCATAGCTGCCGTAGTTGGTCTGCTCGGCCTTGTTCTTGCTGTACATGCCGTTGACGTCCCAGTACCAGCTGCGGTCGGCGGCATGGAAGTCACCGACCAGGCCGGTGGCGAAGTAGGTGGTGTCCACTTTCTGCTTGAACACGCGCGCACCGCCCTCCACCGGGCGACGACCGATCAGGCTCATGTTGTCGCCGGAGACGAGATCGAAGCCGAACGGGTTGTACGGGTTCAGGCGCGAGACCACGATATTGTCGGCCAACGGATTGCCGGTGGCGCCATCGGGGCCGAAGAACAGCGGCTCGGGGCCGGCCTGGTTGGTCGACTCGCGGCGGTTGCCCAGCGCCTTGATGTACCACTGCACGTTGTCGGTGATGTCAAAGCGGAACTGGCCGAACAGGCCTTTGCGCTCCGACGGCGTCAGCACCATGTTGTATTCGGCGAAGTTGAAGCGGTCGGCGGTGGTAAAGCAGTGATAGTCATCCGTGCGGCTGCAGCCGGCACTGCCGTCGTACCGCGGATTGCTCACGCCGGTATTGGGCACGATGTTCTGCACCGCACCGGTGTTCGGGTCGGTGAACATGAAACGGCCCTGCGGAATACCACCGCTGCCGAACGCCAGGCCGGTACCGGGAATCGGGAAGCGTGACTGCTCGCGATCCTTGGCGAATACCGGGTCCTGCTTGGTCCAGCTGGCGCCCAGGAACAGGCTGAAGCGATCGCCACTCTTGCCCCAGGCCAGGTCCACGCCCTTCTGGGTGCCGTCGCCCTTGCTGTACTCGCCGTAGTTCAGCGTCACCTGCCCACCATCGAAATCGCGGCGGGTGATGATGTTGACCACGCCGGCGATGGCATCGGAGCCGTACAGCGACGAAGCACCGTCCTCCAGCACCTCGATGCGCTCGACGATCGCCAGCGGAATGGTGGTGAGGTCGGTGGCCGAGCCCACACCGGACGCCGACGATTCATTGACCCAGCGGATGCCGTCGACCAGCACCAGCACGCGCTTGGCACCCAGGTGGCGCAGATCGACCTGCGCCGAGCCGGCACCCACGCCACTGCCATCGGGCGGGAAACCGAAGTTGCCCGACGAGTTGAACTTGGCGTTGAGCGCAGAGCCGGAACCGGTGAGCTGCTGCAGCACTTCGCCGATCGAGGTCAGGCCGGTGCGTTCGATGTCGCCACGGGTCAGGGTCTGGATCGGGACCTGGCCCTCGACTTCAGCGCGCTTGATGCGGGTACCGGTGACTTCCACCGCGTCGAGGTTGGTGGTGGATTGTGCAGCGGCACCCAGGGGTGCCAAGGCCATCACGCACAGCGCGACGGCAACCGCCAACGGGCGGTGGTGCAGGTGATTCATTCGCTCTCTCTCCAAAGGAATGTCGGGACAAGGACTGCCGCGCTCCCCCCTGCATGGCGGCAGCGTCTCCTTTGTAAACAAGCGGTAAAAATCAAGGCGTGACGATCGACACTCTTTCACGCGGACTTGACGCAATTGACGGCCATTTGCGTCAGATGAGGGCCATTTAGAACCGGACGGTACTGTTCACCGCCCTTCGCGGTGATGTCGGTGGCGACAGCGCGCGCCGAGATCCGCCACGGCTCATCAAGGGGCCTTGTCGATGCCGACGCTAGTGGCCGGGCGCTTCGACGCGCAGCCCATGCTGGCTGACGGCCAGCAGCACGCGCGCCATATCTTCATAGTCGGTGTCATCGGTGGTCGCCAGATGCACCGAGGAGCGATGCTGCTGCGGCATCTGCTGCGCCTGCACCAGGTGCCGCTGCAACGCGGAAGCGTCCAGCGGCTGGCCCTTCCAGAACATCGCGCCCGCCGCGTCGATGCGCAGGTTGATCGGCTGGGGTGAAGACGCCGGCCACGGCGGGTACGCGGTGCGCTGCTGGAACGCCAGGAGTCCGGTTGCCTGCGCCATCGGCAGCGTGGTGATCACCAGCGCCAGCAACACCAGCAGCACATCCACCAGCGGTGCCAGATTGGGGGTGGCCATCAGTGAAGTCGCGCGCTCTGTCCCGTTTCGCATCCCACGTTCCTTCGCAGCAGGAGCGGCCTGTCGATGGCAGGCCGCCCGTTGCCGGACTCAGCGCACGAAGGCGATGCGCTCCATGCCGGTGGCCTCGGCCGCAGCCAATATCCGCGCCATGCCTTCGTACTCGGCCGACGGATCGGCGGCGATGCGCAGTTCCGGCAGGTTGCCGGCATGTTCTCCGGCCTGCGCCTGCAGGCGCGCCTGCAGATCGCCGATGGCCATCGGCTGGCCATCCCAGCTCAGCTGGTTCGAGGCATCCAGGCGCAGCTCGATCGGCGGGGGCGGTTCGGGGCGATCGACCACGCGATCGGTGGCCTGTGGCAACTGAATGGCAATCGGCCGGGCCACGATCGGCGCGGTCACGATGAAGATGATCAACAGCACCAGCATCACATCCACCAGTGGCGTGACATTGATGTCCGCCAGCGGGCCGCTTCTTCCTGCGCTACTGAACGCCATGTGCCGCTCCCTGCAGCCGGGCCGTTCGCCCAGGGCCGACGTTACGACGCCTGCGCCCGCCTGCGGCAGGGGCCTGTGCGGAGTCATTCAGCTGTCGTTGCCGACGCCGGGCGTGCACGCAATGCGAAACTGAATTCAGCCATTGCCCGCTATGCTGCCCGCCATGACCCGACGCACTTCGACCGCCCTGTCCCTGCTGCCCTTGGCCACCACGCTGCTGATCGGTTGCGCCAATGCCCAGTCCCTCGACGCCCAGAACGCGCAACTGAAAGCCGCGATCGCAGCCGCCGAACGCGGCCAGTTCGATCCTGGCCAGGCCGCGGCGCTCAGCCGTCACCCGGCCTATGGCTGGCTGGAGTACGCCAACCTGCGCCGCAACATCGACGCCGTCGACACGGCGCAGGCCCAGGCCTTCCTCAAGCGCTACGACGGCCAGGCCGTGGCCAACACGTTCCGCAGCGTGTGGCTGCCCTCGCTCGCCCGCCGCCAGGACTGGCCGACCCTGCTGGCCAACTGGGCGCCCACTGACAACACCGGACTGCGCTGTGCGCAGCTGACCGCGCGCCAGGTGACGGGCAAGGTCGATCCGCAGTGGATCAGTGAAGCGCAGGACCTGTGGCGCAAGAACGGCAAGTCGCTACCGGACGGCTGTGATGCCGTTTTTGCCGTGCTGCAGGCACAGGGTGGCCTGAGCGACGCCCTGCGCTGGGAACGCATCGATGCCGCCGCCGACGCGCAGCAGCCCGCCGTGATGCGCAGCGCGGCCCGCGGCCTGCCCGCCACCGACCTGGCGCTGGCGAACACTTACGCCGCCTTTGTCGACAAGCCCAACGCCAGCGCGTTGAACTGGCCGCGCAACGAGCGCAGCCGGCGCATCGCCACCGATGGCCTGGCCAAGCTGGCCAAGGCCGATCCCGGCGCCACCGAGCAGCAGCTGCCGCAGTACGCCCAGGCGCTCGGCCTGAGTGCCGACCAGCAGGGCCAGGTGCTGTACCAGATCGCGCTGTGGACAGTGGCCTCCTACCTGCCCGATTCGGCACGCCGCCTCAACGCGGTACCCGAATCGGCCTACGACGAGCGCCTGCACGAATGGCGCGTGCGCGAAGCGATGTCGCGCGGCGACTGGCCGGCAGCGCTGGCCGCGATCCGCAAGATGGGCAGCAAGCAGCGCAGCGACCCACGCTGGCGCTACTTCGAAGGCCGCATGCTGGAGAAGACCGGCCAGGCCCAGCAGGCGCAGCCGCTGTTCCGCGAAGCCGCGCGCGCGCCGACCTTCCACGGCTTCCTCGCCGCCGACAAGCTGCAGCAGGGCTACACCCTGTGCCCGTGGAAGCCGAACGACAGCGCGCAGGCACAGGCAGCGGTCGCGCGCGACCCGGCCATCCAGCGCGCGATGGCGCTGTACCAGATCGACCGCGCCGGTTGGGCCGTGGCCGAATGGAACAGCGCGCTGTCGCGCTTCGATGACACCCAGCGCCGCCTCGCCGTGCGCGTGGCGCAGGACAATGGCTGGTTCGACCGCGCCGTGTTCGCGCTCGGCAAGCAGCCGCAGGAACAGCGCCTGTACGACCTGCGCTTCCCGCTGCATCACGACGCCACCATCCGCCGCGAATCGGCGCGCAACGCGATCGACCCGGCCTGGGTGGCGGCGGAGATCCGCGCCGAGAGTACCTTCACTCCGCGTGCGCGCTCGCCTGCCAACGCCATGGGCCTGATGCAGGTGCTGCCGGCCACTGGCGCCAGCGTGGCCAAGTCGATCGGCCTGACCGGCTACGGCGGCGCCGACAGCCTGTACGACCCGGACACCAACATCGCGATCGGCACCGCCTACCTGCGCCAGCTGATGAACAAGTACGACGGCCTGCCGTACGTGACCATCGCCGCCTACAACGCGGGGCCGACGCCGACAGCACGCTGGCAGAGCCAACGCCCGGGCTTCGATCCGGATCTGTGGATCGAGACCATCAGCTACAAGGAAACCCGCGAGTACGTCGCCCGCGTGCTGGCCTTCAGCGTGATCTACGACTGGCGCCTCAATGGCGATGCGCTGCCGCTGAGCGACCGCCTGATGGGCCGCCTGGTGGACAAGCGCAAGCGCTTCAGCTGCGCGGCCGACGCCGAGCAGGGCGGCGATTGACCGCAACACGGTACTGCCGGCTGCTGGCCGGCCTTCCCCGGTGTCCACGCCCTGGGGAGGGAAACGATGAGCCTGCTGGTCTGGATCAGGCTGGCCGCTGTATCGGTAGTGTCGGCCGCTGGCCGGCAGCTTCGGGGTGACTGCGGTTGCCGGCCAGCGGCCGGCACTACCGGTGCATCTGCGCCGGGCATGCGATGATCCCAGCCATGAAGATCTATCTTGTCGGCGGCGCCGTGCGTGACCGCCTGCTGCAGCGACCTGCCGGCGACCATGACTGGGTGGTGGTCGGTGCCACGCCCGCGCAGATGGAAGCGCAGGGCTACACCGCCGTGGGCCGCGATTTCCCGGTATTCCTGCACCCGGAGACCGGCGAGGAATACGCACTGGCGCGCACCGAGCGCAAATCCGGCCGTGGCTACCGCGGCTTCGTGGTCGATGCCGATCCGGCGGTGACGCTGGAAGAAGACCTGCAGCGCCGCGACTTCACCCTCAACGCGATTGCCTGTGACGAAGATACCGGCACGCTGGTGGATCCCTATGGCGGTGTGCGTGATATCGAGCAACGCGTGCTGCGCCATGTCGGCCCTGCGTTCGTGGAAGATCCGCTGCGCGTGCTGCGCGCGGCGCGCTTCATGGCGCGCTTCGCGCCACTGGGCTTCACCGTCGCCGACGAGACCATGGCGCTGATGCGCGAGGTCGCCGCCAGTGGCGAGCTGGACGCGCTGGTGCCCGAACGCGTCTGGCAGGAGCTGCGCAAGGCGCTGGTCAGTGAGCGGCCCTCCGCCTTCCTGCGCACGCTGCACGATGCGCATGCCCTGGGCCCGATCCTGCCCGAGCTGGAAGCGCTGTACGGCGTGCCGCAGCGTGCCGAATTCCACCCCGAAGTCGATACCGGCATCCACCAGGAAATGGTCAGCGACATGGCCGCGAAGCTGGCCCCCGGCGATGACCTGGTCGGCTTCGCAGCCCTCACCCACGATCTCGGCAAGGGCCTGACCCCGCCGGAGGAATGGCCGCGCCACATCATGCACGAGCAGCGCGGCATCAAGCCGTTGAAGGCCTTGTGCGCACGATTGAAGATTCCCGCCGAGCACCAGCAGCTGGCCGAAGCAGTCTGCCGCGAGCACTTGAACGTGCACCGCATCGACGAACTGCGCGATGCCACTGTGCTGGAACTGCTGGGCCGCTGTGATGCGCTGCGCCGGCCGGAACGGGTGGCCCGCATCGCACTGTGCTGCGAGGCCGACAAGCGCGGCCGGCTCGGCTTCGAGGACGCCGACTACCCGCAGGGCGAAACGCTCAAGCGCCTGCACCAGGCGGCGCTGTCAGTGCAGGCGCGGGACCTGGATACCACGCATCTGAAGGGCCCGGCCATCGGTGAAGCACTGGCCAAGGCACGGGTGAAAGCCATCGCCGCCGCCCGCTGAAGCACCTGGTAGTGCCGGCTGCTGGCCGGCACCTATCACCCGTCTATCGACGACGCTTGCGCGAGAAGTGGTCGACAGCATGAGCACCCAACATGATGGGTTGCATCAAGAGGAACAGCCATCCACCCAGCCGGAGCGTCTCCACCGGATTGAACCGGGTGATGAACGCAGCTGCCAGAGTCAAACCCACAAGAAGGCCGATCTCATAGACCCACAGCGATCGGTTAGAACGCTTGCCCACGATGCTCCTCCCCATTGAATAGGACGCGCTTGCAAGCCATCGCAGCCGTCCTGCACCACGGGTAGTGCCGGCCGTTGGCCGGCAACCACGCAATCGCTGGATTCAGTGCGCCATGCCGCGGGTAATCGCCGCCGCACGCTGCTTCAGCTGGGCCACGGCATCGGGAATCATCTCCATGCCCACGTCCAGGCCCGGGTTCAGGACCAGGCCGACGCCGTCGCCGATACCGGCCAGCAGCGCGTGCACCGCGATCGGCATGGCATGCGCAAACTGCGGCAGCTGCTCGTGCCACAGGCCGGCACGCTCCGGCGCGGTGAACACCGCGAACATCGGCTCGCCGCTCTCGCTGGTCAGCACCAGCGGCGAGATGCTTTCGTCCCAGGCGCCATCCTCACCAATGGCCTTGTCCAGCAGCACGAACGCCGTCGAAGTCAGCAGGCCATCGAGGAACTGCGCTGCGGTCAGCGTGCCGTCCTGGGCCTGCAGCAGGCGCACCTCGAGGTCGTTGAGGGGTTCGAACGGGGTGTCGTGGTCCATGGTCGGTTCCGGTACGTGGTTGCAGGCTGCAACTTTAGCAGGCCGGGCACGAGGCACGGCAGCGCCTCGGCAGGGACACCGGCTTCAGCGGCCGATGAGGCTTTCCGCGGGAATGCCCAGGTTGCGGTGAAGCTTCCGGATCATTTCCAGAGTCAGACCGCGCTTGCGATTCAACACCTCATAGACACGGTTGAGCTGGCCGATGGACGGCACCAGATCCTTCACGGTCAGACCGCCCTGCTCCATGCGGAAGCGGATTGCGTCGATGGGATCTGGCGGTTCGATCGGGAAGTGCTTCGCTTCGTAGGCTTCAACCAGCGTTACGAGAATTTCGAATCGATCGCCCTCCTCGCTGCCCGGCTCCGGCTCGTTGTCCACGTAGGCCGAAATCTCGCGCAGCGCATTTTCGTAGTCGTTTTCCGTACGGATGGGCTGGATGTTCATAGAAGCTCCACAGTGTCGGCGTCGATCCGGTCGTACTCGGCGTGGGTGCCAATGAACTTGATGTAGACCACCTGAAACCTGTAACTCACAGCGACGATGAGCCGGTAGCTGTTGCCCTTTATGTTGAACACCACACGACTGTTCGCCACGAAACTTGCGCTTGCATAACGTTGGCGTACGTCGTGCGGCGTGTCCCATACGGCGTGCCTGACTTCGTCGTACCAGGACCTGAGCACTGCTTCCGAATCAGGGTGACGTTCCCAGAATCGTTTCAGCGTCGCCAAAGCAACCACCTTCATCCGTACATCCTAGTCCCAATATGGGACATAAGCAACCGTTTCATCTTCATCAGCGGCCGATATAGCCGTGCCGCCATAGCCAGCCCAGCGCGGCCAACCCGGCCACCCCCACCAGCATCAACGGCAGGCCGAAGCGGTGCCGCCACGGGATCGGCACCCCACCGAGCTGCTGGTCCATGGTCTCGGTATCGAGCACCCAGCCGTGCTCGCACCGGGTACAGGCCAGCTCGTAGCGGCGCTGGTAGGTGAACCCGAACAGCAGGTCGATGCGCGCCATCTTGTAGCGCAGCTGCGGAGCGAACTCGGTTTCCGTCTGGCAGCGCAGGCAGTGGTGCGCTTCGGTGGGGCCGACGATCAGCACCCGTTCCTGTTGGCCGATCAGGATCATGTCCGGTTGCCCCGGCAGGTGGGCTGGGCCAGCAGCCAGGCCTGGGCGGCGGCCACGGTGGCGGCATCACCCTCAGTAAGCTGGTCGGGCTCGATCTTCAAGCCATCGCCACGATCATTGCGGTCCCGCATCACGCTGGTGGTCAGCAGCAGCGCGCTGCCATCAGCCAGCGGCCGCATCACGTTGGCGGTGGACAGCCCCGAGGTGGGCTGGCCGAAACTGCGCGTCTGCGGCCGACCGCGGAAGGAAAGTACGGTGGCCTCTCCGGAGCTGGCAGTGCGCGGCCCGGTCAGCACGGCGACGGGCGCGCCCGGATGCTTGAGCAGATAGCCGGGCCCACCAAGATCGATCCGCACGCGATCGCCAAGACGCACGCTGGACGAGGTCAGCTGCCAGAGCGACGGTCCATCTGCGGCAGCGAAGGAACCCACGTTCTCGTCGGCGCTGGGCGTGACGCGCAACAGCGGCGCCACGCCCAGCAGCATAGGCCACATGTTGCCACCGGTGTTGCCGCGCAGATCGACAATCCAGCCGCAGCGGCTGCCGTTGTCCTGATCATCGATGATCGCCTGCCAGCGCTTGGCACGCTCCTTCATCTGCTGGTGCGCCGTCGGGCCCTGCATGACACCGTAGCCCTCGATCTCCACCCGGCCGATGCGCGGGTCAAGTGCTTCGGCCGGGGCCGTCGTTGCTTTCTGGGCCGCTGTTGCTGCGCCATTGGCGCGCGCCAGGCGTTCTGCCTTCGCCTGCAGCTGCTTTGCGCTGATCCAAGCCCCGTGCCCGCCGGAACTGCGGCCGATGGCCTGCCGGAGCACCGCGCGAGCCTCAGCCGGGTCGTTCTGCGCCGCCTTCAGGCGCATGCGGATGGCCCGCCAGTCCACGCGGTCGCGGTACAGCGATTCCTTCTCCAGCATGTCCAGCAACTGGGCCTGTGCCTGTGCTGTCGGCAGGTCGATGGCGTCTGGTGCCACGGCCTGTGCGGTGGTGCAGAACAGGGCGCCCAGTGCAGTGGCCATCACGCGGAGATCAATAGACATTCGACGTTCCTTCGTCGTGAGCAGGTACCGCAGCATACGCGCTTGCCGCCGTCGTTGTGTGTCGGCTTTGGCACTCCCCATGCGGGGCGTGATTTACAACTTTGCTCATGTCGTTGCTCGAGTGAAAGCGCGAAGGTGGCTGCGCCAACGTACTTTGCGCTGGCCGGGATTGGCGTCCTGAATCAAACATCGAAGCGATCGATTTGCCGCATCAACGGCAATCGCGACAATGCACCGGCTTGCCCATGGTGGGCGGTGCGTGGGGATCCTCGTGATCCGTCGGCTTTTTCGCTTTGATTTTGACCGGCACGCCAACCCGCACCGCCCGCCACCTTGCGCTTCACAGGTGGCCTTGCCTCGTGAGGTTGCCGCCATGAACACGCCCTACTCCGCCTATCCACGCCTGCAGGCGCTGCTCGGCACTGCATTGCCCGGCCTGCAGCTGTCCAATGCCGCCGCCGAAGCGTTGGAAGATGCACTCGCCGAAGCCAACGAACAGGCGCCGCCCTCCGCGTTCTTCGCGCGGTTGCGCGGCATCGCACACAACCACGGAGCCGACGGCCAGGCGTGGCGCGAGCGGCAACTCAGCGAGGCGCGCGGCCGGGAACTGGCCGAGGCGACGCGCTGCCTTGCCGCATTGTCCGCGTGCGGCGGCGTGTTGCTGGCCGCACAGTCGGCGCGCGAGATGGAGGATGCGTCCGTACAGTGTCCGCCGCAGGTGGAGGAAGGCCTGCTGCATGCGGTGGTGGTGTTGGCCGATCATGCCGGGGCGTTGGTGGAACCGGATGCGTGCGCACCGCTGTTGTAGAGCCGAGCCTATGCTCGGCTGCGCGGAGGTCATGGCGCCGGTGGATTCGTGCCGACCAAGGTCGGCACCTACCAGAGCAACGTCATGGCGCCGTTGGATCTGTGCCGACCAAGGTCGACACCCACCAGAGCGGGTCATGACCTCTGCACCGCGCGCTACCAGTCCGCGCGCAGGCCGATGTTGCCTTCGATGACGCGGCGCTTCTCGTTGCGGTCGCCGCCCAGCTCCCGCGTGTAGTCGGCCACGGCATAGGCGCTGATGGTGCGGTTGAAGCGCCCGACCACACCCACGCCGGCTTCCAGCGCGCGCGAGCGCTGCGAATTGACGATCACGTCGCCGTCGAAACGGATGCGGTCTTCGCCGGAACGCCCGTGCCAGTAGTTGAGCTTGAAATACGGCTGCCAGCCGTTGTCGGCCAGCTGGTAGTCGCCGGCCAGGCGCAGGCCGATGCGGCCGGTCCAGTCATTGTCGTTGTCGAAGCGCACGCTCGATACTTCATCGCGACGGTCGTCCAGCGCGGTGCGCTGCCAGATCACCTGCAGCTGCGGTTCCAGCCACCATGCGGACTGACCGACATGCAGCAGCGGCTTGCCGGCCTCCACCGACACGCTGGTGCCGTCGCCGCTCAGGCCGAAGCCGAGCCCGCGCGAGGAACGCACGCGGCCGTCGTAGCGGCTCTGCATCGCCACGGCGTCGATGTAGGCGCCGCTGCTGTCGGTGAAGGTCCAGTACAGGCCCACGTGCTTGTCGTCCAAACGGTTCTGGCCCACCTGCACATTCTCCCAGCCCAGTGCCAGGCCGGTGGTCTTGCCCTGCGCACGGGTGCGGCCGACGAACACGCCGATCTGGTTGCGATGGCTATCAGACGCCGCAGCCCATACGTCGATGCCGGCCTGCAGGCCCATCACATCGCCATCGAAGCCCGGCTGCGCATCCCCCTTCCAGTGGATCTCGCTGCTCTGCCCCACCAACCGGCCCCAGGCGGTGCGGAATGCGCCCTGGTTGTAAAGCAGGCGCTGTTCGCCCTGCCGCTCGTGGAAGGTACCGAGGCTGGCCAGCGAGGTCTCGCGCAGCAGCGGCGGCACCACCGTGTAGGCGGCGGTTTCCACGCGGTACAGCGGTACCACCGCACCTTCGGCCGGCCGTGCACCCGGCGTCGGCGGTGCACCGGTACCGGGCAATGCACCGCCGGCCACGGGCACGTCCGGCACCGCCGGATCGCTGGGCGGTGCCACCGGCGCCGGTTCCGGCGGTGGTGGTGGTGGTGCGGTCTCGCCTGCGGTCAGGTCCGGATCGGTGGCGCCTTCCGGCGGCGGCGGCGGTGCCGGGGTAATCGGGGGCGGTGGTGCCACCGGCGGCGTCAGCGGCGGTGGCGTGGCGCTGCCACCACCGTTGGGTGCCGGCGTCGGGCCGGTCACCAGCGTCGAGCGCAGGTACCAGTTCTCGCTGGTGCCGGCACTGACACCGCCCTTGAACAGGAAGTACTCGTAGGCGCCGGCCGCGACCGGTGCGAACAGCGAGAACGCGCCCGGCGCGGTGCGGCCACCATTCAAGGCCTGCACCACCAGGATGCCGTCGGCCAGCGTGGCCGCGCCGCTGCCGCCGGCATTGAGCACGCCGATGCCGGTGGTACCGGTGGCGGTACCGCCGTCGATCACCAAGCGGTCGCTGGGGGAGTTGTCCGCGCCCAGCACGGTACGCAGGTACAGGCCCCCGCCGTCACCGCGGTAGTTGCCACGCACGGTGAACACGTCGCCTGCGCCGGTACCGGTCAGGTCGATGCGCCCGGCATTGACCATCTCCACCAGTGCACCACTGTTGAACGGACGGATGGCATGGCCGCCACTGCCTGCATAGACCGTACTGGTGTCATCCACCGTCAGCGTGCCGGTGCCGGTACTGCTGTCGCCCAGCACCAGATCGCCATCGAAGGTCAGCTCGGTGCTGTTGGCCAGGCGGATCGACTCCCAGTTCTGGAAACGGCCCACGCCTGCGGTCTTGACGTTGCTCAGGCTGAGCTGGTCGAAGCCACTGCCACCGTCGAACAGCGGCACCGCACCGAGGTTGCCCTGGTTGAGGTTGCCGAGGTTGGCGACGTCGTTGTCCGGGCCCATGTCGATCGCGCCGTAGACAATGCCACCGCCGCTCCAGTTGAAGGTGTCATCGCCGGTACTGAGCAGTACCTGCCCGCGCACGGTGCCGTCGGTGATGGTCACGCTGTCGTTGCCGCCGCTGACGCTGATGTTGCCGCCGATGTAGGCCGTGCCAGAAATGATGATGGTGTCGGTGTCGAAGCCGGTCACCACGTTGCCGTCCACGGTACCGCCAGACTGGTCCCACAGGTTCTTGTCCAGCTTCATGTTGACGCGGCCGATGCGGCCAGCGGTCATCCACGCCTGGTCGCCATCCTCGAACGCGCCGACGATGCGGCCACCGCTCATGCGGAAGGTATCGATGTTGTCGCCCTGCTGCAGCGCGCCGATCGTGCCGCCACTCATGACGAAATCATCGCGGCCACTGCCCTGCGCCACCACGCCGGTGACGGTGCCGCCGGTGACGGTCATCTGGTCATCGCCACTGCCCTGGTCAACGCTGTCGATGGTGCCATTGCCCAGCAGCAGCACATCGTTGCCATCCCCTTGAAGGACGCCGCCGCTGATGCTGCCGGCCTGCATCTCGAGGCGGTCGTTGCCCGAATCGAATTGCACGCCGGTGCGCCCGCTGATCGTTCCGCGGTTGACCAGCACGCTGTCACCTGCGCCGACGAACTGCAGCGCGGTGTTGTTGCCGGTGCTGATGCTGCCCGGATTCTCGACACGGCTGCCGCCACCGAGCTGGACCGCCACACCTCCCACCGAACTGATCGTGCCTTGGTTGGTCAACAGGTGGCCACTTGCACCGACCAGGGTAACGGCCGACGCCCCACCGCTCTGCTGCAACTGGGCACCGCTGGCGACGTTGACGGTGATGCCCGCTTCGCCGCTGGCTGTGATGGGCACCGTCTGCGGATTCGGCGCGTTGGCATCGCAGGTGACCGTCTGGCCGGCGACCGGCGCGACGGTGCTGCAGCCGGCCCAGGCGACGCTGGCGGTCAACAGCACCATGGACGGGACAGCCAGTGCCTGAAGCACGGAAACGGTGAGGCGGCGCGGACGGAAAGCGCGCGGGACGGCACGGGTCATACAGTTCTCCTGGACAGGGAATCAGGAACTGCAAATGCACGCTGCTGCGTGTGCAGTCTGCCGTGATGTGAACCGTTTCGATAGGTGAACTTGCGTGCCGAAAATCACACTTCGGATGCGAAATCGCCGGGGCCTCACGCCCATGTGATGTAGCTGAAATCGTTCATATTTTCTGGGCATCGGGGGCCGCGCGCAGAGCATCCACGCATGGCGTGTGGATGCCGTTGGCGGATCGGGTCAGAGCCCTTTCCTGCGGAAAGGGATCCGCCCCGGAGCCGTCAAATCTTCAGATAGATCTTCCGCCGGTCCAGCCACCACGCCACGCCCCACCACAGCGCGACGAATGCCAGCGCCTGCAGCATCGATGCCAGCTCGAGCGCCTGCGGCATCGCGGCGGCAAGCTGCTGCCAGATCCAGTTCCAGGCACCGCTGACCATCAACGCCACCGACATCACCGAGGCCCCCAGATACGCGGTGATCGCATTGACGCCGAAGCGCCGGCCCAGCGCCGGCCATCCCTTCAGGTCGATCAGCACGTGGCCCAGCCACAGCGCCAGCGCGGCCAGGCCGCCGGTCCACAGCACGTAACTGGGCGTCCACAGCTGCTTGTTCAACGGCAGCACCCCGGCCAGCAACAGGCCCAGCACGGCGGTCGCCACGCCCAGCCCGGCCAGGGCCGTCGAACGCCCGCTGCGCAGCAGGGCACCGGCCAACAGGCCGAGCACGGTACTGGCCAGTGCACCCAGCGTGCTCAGCAATCCTTCCGGGTCATGGCCGAGGCCGGTATCGGCATGCCATTGATAGATCCAAGGTGCGAACAGCGTGGTGTCCAGACGGCTGGCCGGGTTGGTCCACGGCGTCAGGTCGCCCATGCCGAGCAGCAGCATCGTGTACCCCACCAGCAATCCAACAAGCACGCCGGCCTGCATGCGCGGCCGTGCATACACCGCCAGCACGCCCACCAATGCCGCGCACACGGCGATCCGTTGCAGCACGCCCCAGATGCGGAAGTGATGGGTATGCAGTGCCCACCAGATCAGCAGGTGCAGCAGCGCACCGGCCACCAGGATGCGCAGCGCGCGCTCCAGTACGCCGCGCACCAACGCAGGCCGCGCCGCCGCATCCTGCGCACGCGGTGCCACGCTGAAGGCCATCGACACGCCCACCAGGAACAGGAAGAACGGGAACACCAGATCGGTCGGCGTACAGCCATGCCATTCCGAATGGCGCAGCGGTGCGAACACCGCACTCCAGTCGCCGGGGTTGTTGACCAGCAGCATCGCCGCCACGGTGATGCCGCGCAGGGCATCGATCGAGCCCAGACGGCGTGGCGGCGTACTGTTCATCAGGCGGCCTCGTACTGTCCGGCAATCCAGGTACCACGCACCTGCAGGGCGTCGTCCAGCAGCACCAGGTCGGCCTGGTAGCCCTCGGCGATATGGCCCAGGCGGTCGTCGACGTTGAGGAACTGCGCCGGATAGGTCGAGGCCATGCGTGCGGCTTCGGCCAGCGGTTGGCCGAGCAGCTGTACGGTGTTGCGTACCGCCGTGGCCATGTCCAGCGCAGAACCGGCCAGCGAACCGGCGGCATTGCGCACCACGCCATCGATGGCGGTGATGGTTTCGCCATACAGCACGTAGCTGGGATCGTCGGCACCGACCGGCGGCATCGCATCGGTCACCAGCAGCAGGCGACCGCGCGGCTTGGCCGCCAGCGCCACGCGCAGGCTGGCCGGATGCACATGCACGCCATCGACGATGATGCCGATCCAGCTGTCGCGGTCTTCCAGCGCAGCGCCCACCGCGCCGGGCTCACGCCCTTGCAACGGCGACATCGCGTTGTACAGGTGGGTGAAACCGCGCACGCCCCCATCCAGGCCGGCGCGGATCTCTTCGTAGGTGCCTGCGGTGTGGCCGGCGGCGACGATCACGCCACGTTCGACCAGCGCACGGATGGTCTCCAGCGGCACGCGCTCCGGCGCCAGCGTCAGCAGCGTCACGCCATTGTCCAGCGACGCGGCCAGCGCGATCTCTTCTTCGTCCGGCACGCGGAACTTGCTGGCATCGTGCGTGCCCTTGCGCGCCGGCGCGATATAAGGCCCTTCCAGATGGATGCCGATCACCCCCGGCACGCCCTGCGCGATCGCATCGCGCATCGCACCGATGGCTTCGCGCATCACGCCCACGTCATCGCTGATCAGCGTGGGCAGCATCGCGGTGGTACCGAAACGACGGTGGGCCTGCGCGATGGTGCGCAGCGCCGCCACGTCCGGCGTGTTGTTGAACAGTGCGCCGCCACCGCCATTGACCTGCACGTCGATGAAGCCGGGCAGCAGCCAGCCGCCGCCCAGATCCACCTGCTTGGCAGCGTGGCCCAGCTGCGGTGCGGCGTCGGGCAACAGCGCGGTGATGCGGCCGTCCTCGATCACCACCGCCAGATCGTCGCGGAACTCATCGCCTGCCAGGATGCGGGCATTGCGCAGCACGGTTGCCATCACACCGTCTCCGTAACCTTGTTCAGGTGCGGCGGCAGATCCGGGTTGAAGCCACGGCGCAGCGCCAGCGCGTTGATCGCGCGATAGAAGCTCTGCACGGTCAGCAGCGGTGCGCACAGCGGGTGCGGCGCGGGCGCCACCGGCAGGTTCCCGCCGGCACCGGCCAGCCACACCTGTGCACCGCGCGCGGTGAATTCTTCGACAACAGCACGGGTACCGGCGCCGGTCTCGTCGGGCTGGGCAAAGGCCAGTACCGGGAAACCACGGTCGACCAGTGCCATCGGGCCGTGCTTGACCTCGGCCGAGCTGTAGGCTTCGGCGTGCAGGCTGCAGGTTTCCTTGAACTTCAGCGCCGCTTCCTGCGCCGCACCCAGGCCAAGGCCACGGCCGAGCACGAACAGGTTGGTGGCCTCGATCAGGCCTTCGGTCACCGCGCTCCAGTCGCACTGCCAGGCTTCACGCATCGCGTCCGGCAGCAGGTCCAGCGCGTTGCGCAGGCTGCTGTCCTGCTTCCAGTAGGCGGCCAGCTGCAGCAGTGCAGCCAGCGAGGCCAGGTAGCTCTTGGTCGCCGCCACGCTCTTTTCGGCACCGGCATGCAGCGGAATGACCGTGTCGGCCAGCTGCGCCAGCGGCGAATCCTCGACGTTGACCAGCGCGATCACGCGTGCGCCAGCGGCCTTGGCCGCCTCGGCGTTGCGCAGCAGGTCCGGGCTCTTGCCCGACTGCGAAATGACGATGAACAGCGCACCGCGCAGCTGCAGCGGTGCGGCATAGACCGACCCCACCGACGGCGAGGCCGACGCAACCACCAGGCCCAGCTGTGTTTCCAGCAGGTACTTGCCGTAGGTGGCGGCATGGTCGGAGCTGCCGCGTGCACAGGTGACCACGAACGGCGGCGGCGCCGCGCGCAGGCTGGCGGCCAGGGTTTCCATGGTGGCGTGGTTGCGCGAGAACTGGCGGGCAACCACGTCGGCCGCTTCGGCGGCCTCGGCGAACATCAGGGTGGACGTGGGGTCTGACAGCGACATGGCAGGCTCAGGCAGGATCGGAAGGAAGGGGGCGTGCGCCGGCCGGGCGCATCGGCGCGGTCGAGCCGCGCACCACCAGCTGCGGCACGAAGCCCTGGTTGTGCAGCGGTGCCGGCGCATCGTCGTAGGCGTCGCTGCGCAGTTGTGCGATCAGCAGGCGCGCGGCATGACGGGCGATGTCCTCGGTGGCCTGCTTGGCGGTGGTCAGCGGCGGCCACGACTGGCGCGAGAACGGGCTGTCCTCGAAACCGGCGATGGACAGGTCGTACGGCACGTTCATGCCGGCCGACTTGGCGGCGGCCAGCACACCGGCAGCGATTTCGTCGTTGGAACCGAAGATGGCGGTGGGCGGTTCGCGCAGCGCCAGCAGGCGGCGCGCCCCACGGAAACCATCGTCGAAGGTGTAATCACCCTGCACCACCAGGTGCTTGTCCACGGTCATGCCGTAGTCCTTCAGCGCGGCTTCGTAACCGGCGTAGCGTTCGCCCGAGGAGCGGTGCGAGCTGCCGCCCCAGAGGAAGCCGATGCGCTGGTGGCCCAGCTGGATCAGGTGCTCGGTGATCTCGTAGGCCGCCTCGCGGTCGTCGACGAACACGCAGGCGCCGTCGGCCGGGTCTTCAGTGGCGGCGATGATGCGCACCAGCTTGATGCCACGCGCGGTCAGCGCCTGGATCAGGTCGCGGCGCTCGGACATCGGCGCGGTCAGCACCAGCCCGGCCAGGCGCGAGCGCTGCACCCAGTCGGCCAGTTCATCGGCCAGCAACGGCGAGCTCGAATCACAGGGATGGATCTGCAGGCCGAAGCCGGTCTCGCGGCACGCGGCCAGCACGCCGTTCTGCACGCCGATGATGTGGTACGGGTTCGGGTTGTCGTAGACCAGCCCGATCACGAAGGTGGTGCCGCTGCGCAGGTTGCGCGCGGACGGATCGGGCTCGTAGTCGAGCTCGGCGATGGCACGCAGCACCCGGGCACGGGTGGCCTGCATCACCGAGGGCTCGTTGTTGATCACCCGTGAGACCGTCTTCAGCGAGACCTTGGCCTTCTCCGCAACGTCCTTGATGGTCGCTCTGCGCATGGGTTTTCCCTGGGGTTGGCTGCCGTCCATCATCGCCGATCAGGCCTTGTCCTGCGGCAGCCCGGCACGATGGCCGATCACCGAGTAGAACAGGATGTACAGGTAGCACGGCACCATCAGCAGCACGAACACCAGCTGGAAGTCGATGTGCTGCTTGAGCACGGCGAACAGCTGCGGAATGATCGCGCCGCCGGCGATGCCCATCACCAGCAGGGCCGAGCCGGTCTCGGTGAAGCGGCCCAGGCCGCGGATCGCCAGCGGGAAGATGGCCGGCCACATCATGGCGTTGGCAAAGCCCAGCAGCGCCACGAAGCCCACCGAGACGTAGCCGTGCGTAGCCCAGGCGCCCAGGCAGAACACCACGCCCATCACTGCCGAAATGGTCAGGTAGCGCGACTGCGAGACCAGGCCGGGGATCGCCAGCAGGCCGACCACGTAGCCGGCCAACATCGCACCCAGCGTCAGCGAGGTGAACATCTTGGTCTGGTCCAGCGGCAAGCCGAAACCGTGGCCGTAGGTGCCGATCGCATCACCAGCCATGACCTCCACGCCTACGTACACGAACAGGCACAGCACGCCCAGCCACAGATGCGGGAACTGGAAGATGCTGCGGCGCTCGGCGGTTCCTGGTGCACCTGACGGCGTTGCATTGGCTTCGGAGGACTTGATCTCCGGCAGAGGCGAGAACAGCACGGCCACCGCCAGCACCACCAGCAGCGCGGCCATCGCCAGGTACGGCGCATGGATCTTGGCGGCGAATTCGTTGAGCAGCGCGACCTTGGTGACCGCGTCGGCGGCCTGCACCTGCTTGTCCAGGTCGCCGATGCCATGCAGCACCAGGGTGCCGATCAGCACCGGCGCCAGCATGCCGGCGATCTTGTTGCAGATGCCCATCAGCGCGATGCGGCGTGCCGCAGTTTCAATCGGGCCGAGGATGGAGATGTAGGGGTTGATCGCGGTCTGCAGCAGCGCCAGGCCGCTACCGATCACGAACAGGCCGCCGAGCGCGCCCGGGTACCAGCGCTGGGTGGCGAATTCACCGAACAGCGCGGCACCACCGGCCATCACCAGCAGGCTCAGGCTCAGGCCCTTCTTCATGCCGGTGCGGCGAAGGATCCAGGACGCCGGCAGGGCCAGGAAGAAATAGGACAGGTAAAACACCATCAGCACCAGGAAGGCGCCGACCTCGCTGAGTTCGAAGGCCAACTTGACGAAGGTGATCAGCGGGCCGTTGAGCCAGGTGAAGAAGCCGATCAGGAAGAACAACACGCCAACGATGGCGATGGAGGTGGCCACGTTCGGGCGCGCGCTTGCAGCGGGGACGGCGGACATCAGGAGGGCTCCTGCGGCGACGGCCGCAGAACGCGGCGTCGGAGAGTGGCTGGGAACAACGTTGTCACATTCTTTCGATGGACAACGGCGGTTTGTCAACTTCCATGCACGCCTGCATGACCCTTGTGCTGCACTGCGCAAGCCCACGGCGGTGCGCCCCGATGAATGCGCGGCAGGCCTAGCGCCCCGTGCGCCAATGGTTCCCACGTGAAACCCGCACTCACATCATGTAAACGTTTACGGCATACCGCATTCGTTGCGACGCAGCAACGAAAGTGTCACGAACTCGTTGACATCGTTGTCAGCGCAGTTACAGACTCCGCCCCAGTGCCGCCCCCGATCCCCGGGCCGGCCCCACCTGCAGCAGGAGCCCGCGTGACCGCCAGCCACCCCGCCCCGTCGCATGTCCTGTCCCGCGTCGCGCCCTCGTTCCTGGCCGCCGACGTCGGTGGCACCCATGTGCGCGTGGCCCGGGTCCAGGCCAGCGGTGACGCTGCCCATCCAGTGCAGGTGCTGGAGTACCGCAAGTACCGCAATGCCGACCATGCCGGCCTCAGCGCGATCCTGTCCGACTTCCTGGGCGAAGGCCCGCGGCCCACGCATTGCGTGGTCGCCAGCGCCGGCTATGCCCGCGAAGACGGCACGGTGATCACTGCCAACCTGCCGTGGCCGCTGTCGGCGCGCCAGGTGGAAGCCGATGTCGGCCTGCAGCGGGTCTACATCGTCAACGATTTCGAAGCGGTGGCCTACGCCGCCGCGCAGGTGGACGCCAGCGGCGTGCTGCACCTGTGCGGACCGGAAACTGCCGCACGCGGCCCGACCCTGGTGGTCGGCCCCGGTACCGGTCTGGGCGCCGCGCTGTGGATCCCCACCGCGCACGGCCCGGTGGTGCTGCCCACCGAAGCCGGCCAGCCGACCCTGGCGGCCAGCACCGAACTGGAAATGGCCATCGTCCGCTACATGCAGCGCGACCGCGCGCACGTGTCGATCGAGCATGCGATCTCCGGCCCCGGCCTGATGAACCTGTACCGTGCGGTGTGTGCACTGCAAGGGCAGGCGCCGACCCTGGCAAGCCCCGACGCAGTCACCGCTGCGGCCATGGCCGACAGTGATGCGCATGCGCGCCAGGCGCTGGACGTGTTCTGTGGCCTGCTCGGCAGCACCATCGGCGACATGGCCCTGTTCTACGGCGCCCACGGTGGCGTCTACCTGGCCGGCGGCATCCTGCCGCAGATCCGCGAATACCTGCACGCCAGCACCTTCGTCGAACGCTACCTGCAGAAGGGGCCGATGGGCGAAGCGCTGGCACGCATCCCGGTGAAGGTCGTCGAACACGGCCAGCTGGGCGTGGTCGGCGCTGCCAGCTGGTACCTGCAGCAATCGGCCGCCTGACACCGCAACAGGCTTCAACGCAATCGCAGCACGCAGTACGTGGCACGCCAACGCACGGGACTTCGCCGCCGCCCCGCGCATGTCATCGCAACCGTAACCGAACACCGCCGCCGGCACCCAATCGAGTGATGAGGAGAGACATCATGAACACCCGCAAGACCCTGCTTTCGGCCGCCATCGTCAGCTGCATCGCCTTCAGTGCGCACGCGCAGCAGGCGGCCCCGACCGCCACCGATCTGGACACCGTGACCGTTACCGGCATCCGTGGCTCGATGGAAAAATCGCTGGACACCAAGCGCGAAGCCAATGCGCGCGTGGAAGTGGTCACCGCCGAAGACGTGGGCAAGCTGCCCGCGCACAACGTTGCCGATACCCTGCAGCGCCTGCCGGGCGTCAACATCAGCTCGTCCAGCGCCGACGAGGGCGGCTTCGATGAAGCCGACCGTGTCAGCCTGCGCGGCACCAGCCCGAGCCTGACCCAGACCCTGATCAACGGTCACACCGTCGGCTCGGCCGACTGGTTCGTGCTCAGCCAGGGCAACAACGTCGGCCGCAGCGTCAGCTACTCGCTGCTGCCGTCGGAACTGGTCAGCTCGGTGGAAGTGAACAAGTCCTCGCAGGCCAAGCTGCAGGACGGCGGCACCACCGGCACCGTCAACATCATCACCCGCAAGCCGCTGGAGTTCTCCAAGCCGTTCACCGCGGAAGGCTCCATCGGTGCGGTGCGTTCGGACCTGGCCAAATCGACCGATCCGCAGTACTCGGCATTGTTCAATTACAAGAACGACGAAGGCACCTTCGGCGTGATGGTGCAGGGCTTCAGCCAGAAGCGCGAACTGCGCCGTGAAGCTCAGGAAATCCCGGGTGGCTTCTTCAAGATCGGCGCAAACGATCCGGTCGCCAGCACCAATCCGGACCTGATCGGCGTCAACGTTCCGGGCCTGCTGGGTTCGACCCTGTTCGAACAGACCCGCGAGCGCAAGGGCGGCCTGGTCTCGCTGCAGTTCAAGCCGAGTGACAGCCTCACCCTGGGCCTGAACGGTTTCAGCTCCGAACTGAAGGCGAACAACTACAACCGCAACTTCATGATGTTCGGCAACAACTTCGCCAAGTCGCAGGCGCCCAATCCGGGCTATGTGGTCAAGGACGGCGTGCTGACCAACGCCACCTATGCAGGCGTGCCGGGCACCAACTACGCGGTGTACGACATGATCTACCGCGAGTCGAAGGCCAAGTCGAGCTATGTCACCTTCGATGCCGACTGGCAGATCAGCGACAGCCTGACCGCCACGTTCCAGGCCGGCAGCACCAAGGGCACCGGTGAGACGCCGCGCCAGTACATCGCCGAAGTGACCCTGGCCGGCGGCGGTGGCGCCAGCTGGGCCACCCACGGCAATGGCTCGCCGATCGACTGGAACGTAGGCGGCGACATCTCGCCCAACGGCGTGACCAGCTTCGGCACCTGGGGCAACCAGCAGGTCACCGCTGAAGACAAGGAGAAGTGGGCCACGCTCGACTTCAACCAGTACTTCAACGATGGCGGCGTGCTGAGCTCGATCGACTTCGGCCTGCGTTTCGCCGACCACAAGCGCGAAGCACTGTCGCCGGAAGGCGCAACGCCGGGTGACATCTGGAGCGCGCTGAAGAACGGCGCGACGGCCAACTATCCCAGCGGCTTTGCCGGTGACATCGGCGGCACCTTCCCGCGCAACCTCTGGTACTTCACCCCGGGCGCGCTGAAGGACGCGGTGACCAACAACTCCACCTGGCTGGCCGGCAATGATGGCCCGACCGGTCGCCACAACTACGGCGCCGAGTGGAAGGTGAAGGAAAAGAACTTCGCCGGCTACGTGCAGGCCAACTTCCGCGGCGACTGGTGGAGCGGCAACGTCGGCCTGCGCTACGTCAACATCAAGCAGGACATCGACACCTACAACGCCGTCAGCAAGGCCGCAGATGCCGATGTCAGCAGCCTGTTCGGCATGTGGGAGCGCCTGGCCTTCCAGAACAAGCGCAACCGTGTTCTGCCCAGCGCCAACATCAAGTTCGACCTGGACGACTCGCTGGTGCTGCGCGTCGCCGCCTCGCAGACCCAGACCCTGCCGGACTACTCGGCACTGGGTGCCTCCTCGTACGGTTCGGACCTGAACCGCACCGGCGGCGGTGGCAATCCGAACCTCAAGCCGACCCTGTCGACCAACCTGGACGCCAACCTGGAGTGGTACTTCATGCCGCGCGGTCTGCTGTCGGTGGGCGCGTACCACATGAAGCTGAAGGACTACATCGCCTTCGACGTGGTCTCGCGCCAGCTGTACAGCGAACTGACCAACCAGCTTGAGACCTACCAGATCTCCACCCCGATCAATGCCGACGGCAAGGTCACCGGCGTGGAAGTGGCGTACGAGCAGCCGATCGGCGAGTACTTCGGCATCAATGCCAACTACACCTACGCCAACGGCACCACCTCGCATACCTGGTCGGATGGCTCGCACAACCTGCTGGGCACCTCGAAGAACACCTACAACGTGGGTGCCTACTTCGAGAACGAGCGCTTCGGTGCCCGGGTCAGCTACACCCGCCGTTCCTCGTTCCTGATCAGCCTGTCCGGTACCAATCCGTACTACCAGGATGACTTCGGCACGCTGTCGGCATCGCTGAGCTACAAGGCCACCGATTGGCTGAGCATCAGCCTGGATGGCCTGAACCTCAACAACCCGACCTACAAGTACTACCAGACCGCGGCCATCCCGACCTCGTTCTACAGCAACGGTCGCCAGTACTACCTCAACTTCCGCTTCAAGTACTGATCCAGCGGCAGCAACATCGCCGAGTCGTGCACGCACGCCGGGCCTGGGTCATTCCGGGCCCGGCGTTTTTCATGTATAGCGTTCATCGCACCGTTCCAAGGAGTCGTACCGATGGTCAAGCCTTCCCGCGCCCGGATGCGCAGCGCACTGCTGCTGGGCAGCCTGCTCGCGATGTTGCCGGCACTGCCGGCACTTGCCGCCGACCCCACGCCGGCCGCTGAGGCACCCGGCCCGCAGCTGCGTGCCGGCAGCCTGATGCTGATTCCCGCCCCGGCCACGGTGCAGCGCGGCCAGGGCAGCGGCATCACCGTACGCGCCGATACCGCGCTGCAGGCCGAAGGCGAAGCCGCGCAGCGGGTCGCCACCCAGTTCGCCGACCTGCTGGCGCGCAGCGGCGGTCCGCGCCTTACGCCTGCCCAGGGCAAGGCGGCAGGCAAGTCGGGCAGCATCCGCTTCGAGATCATCCCGACCTTCCGCGACAGCGGTGAGAGCTACACGCTGGAAAGCACCGCACAGGGCGTAGTGGTACAGGCCGGCAACGAAACCGGCCTGTTCTATGGCGCAACCACCCTCGCCCAGCTCGCCACCGGCGGCAGCAACGGCGTGCTGCCAGCGGTGCAGATCCAGGACGCGCCACGCTTCAGCTGGCGCGGTTTCATGCTCGACTCGGCGCGGCATTTCCAGAGCCTGGACGAGATCAAGCGCGTGCTCGATGCCATGGCCGCGCACAAACTCAATACCTTCCACTGGCACCTGACCGACGACCAGGGCTGGCGCATGGAGATCAAGCGCTACCCGAAGCTGACCGACGTGGGCAGCTGCCGCCTGCCGGCCGGTGATGGCGGCGCCGACCCGGTCACTGGCCAGGAGCATCCGTATTGCGGCTTCTACACGCAGGAGCAGATCCGCGAAGTGATTGCCTATGCCGCAAAGCTGCATATCCAGGTGATTCCGGAAATCGATGTGCCGGGGCACGCGACCGCAGCGATTGCCGCGTACCCGGAACTGGGTTCGATCAATACCCCGCTGAAGCCGATCAGCGAATGGGGCGTATTCCCGAACCTGTTCAACGTCGAAGACAGCACTGTCACCTTCCTCGAAAACGTGCTGGAAGAGGTGATTGCGCTGTTCCCGGCCAAGTACGTGCACGTCGGCGGCGACGAGGCGGTCAAGGACCAGTGGGAAGCCTCCAGGCAGGTCCAGCAGCGCATGCGTGCGCTGGGCATCAAGGATGAAATGGCCATGCAGAGCCACATCATCAAGCGCCTGGAGACCTTCCTGGAGGAACACGACCGGCGCCTGATCGGCTGGGATGAGATCCTCGAAGGTGGGTTGCCGCCACAGGCCACGGTGATGTCGTGGCAGGGCACCGAAGGTGGCCTGGCCGCGGCCCGTGCCGGCCATGACGTGGTCATGTCGCCGGTGGGCTACCTGTACCTGGACTACCTGCAGACGGCCTCGCCGAATGAACCTCCCGGCCGCCCGACCCAGGTCAACCTCGGCAAGCTGTACAACTTCGAGCCCGTGCCGGCCGAGCTGGCCGATGACAAGCGCCAGCACATTCTCGGCCTGCAGGCCAACATGTTCACCGAACACACGCGCACCTACGCGCGCCTGCAGCACAACCTGTTCCCGCGCCTGGCCGCAGTGGCCGAGACCGGCTGGAGCACGCCGGAACATCGCGACTTCCGCGATTTCCTCGCGCGCCTGCCCGCGCAGCTGCAACGCTACCGCGCCTGGGGTCTGGCCTACGCGCAGACCCCGTTCGAAGTGGGCGTGGACTACACCGACGATCGCGCGAAGAACTCCGTGACCGTGTCGCTGGTCAACCCGCTGGGCTATGAGGTGCGCTACAGCACCGATGGCCAGCCGGTGACGGCGCAGTCGCCGCTGTACCAGCAGCCGCTGACCGCGCAGCTGCCCGCTACCGTGCAGGCCGCCGCGTTCTACCAGGGCCAGATGCTGGCGGCGAAGCCGACGGTCGCGGCGTTCAGCGCACAATCGCTGCTCAGCCGCCGCAGCGATGAACTGCTCAGCTGCGTGGGCAAGAAGGGTCTGGTGCTGCGCCTGGAAGACGATGGCCCGCGCGAGGGAACGCGTGCGGTGTTCAACGTCGACATTTTCCAGCCCTGCTGGCGCTGGCCGCAGGTACAGCTTGACGGCATCGGCAGTGTGGAAGTCCGCGCGGGGCGTATTCCGTACTACTTCCAGCTGGCCCACGACGAACCCAAGCGTCGCTACGAAAAGGCCAAGCGCGCGCATGGCGAGATGCAGGTACGCCGTGGCGACTGCAGCGGCAAGGTGCTGGCCGAAGTGCCGCTGCCGGCCAAGCCGGATGCCGATGGCTTCGTGACCCTGCGTGCGGCGCTGCCGAAGGGTACGCAGGGCACGGGTGACCTGTGCATCAACTTCACCGGCGATACACGCCCGGCGATGTGGGTGCTGGATGAGGTCACGCTGGGGAAGTAACCACAAGCCTGTCCTGGCGCAATCCATCCACGCATGGCGTGGATCTACTGTAGAGCCGAGCCCATGCTCGGCTGCCTTTCGGGAGGAAGCCGAGCATGGGCTCGGCTCTACAGGAAACCTTATCCCCGCCAGCGCAGCAGCAGATCGCGCAGCGGTGTGTACGCGATGCCCATGCCGGCCAGCACACCGATCGTGTTGGCGAGCGCATCCATCGGATCAGCCATGCGGTTGCGGGTCAGCGCGCCCTGGGCGAACTCGATGCCGATGCCCATCAGCACCAGCCCCACGCCCACCCACAGCAGCGAGCGCCCCGGCCGGAACAGCTGTACTGCGCTGCTGGCCAGAATGAAGTAAGCGAGGAAGTGTTCGCCCTTGTCGTCGTTTTCCGGCAGCGCGATCGGCGGCGGCGGGATCAGGCAGGCCACGATCACCAGCACCACCGCCAATGTCCAAAGCGCGGTCCACAGCCGCGGCCGCCGCAGCGGCTTGATCAGCGGCAGCGCATCGCTCACAGGCGCCAGCTCAGGTCACCCAGCTCGAAGGCGGGCTCGAAGTCGACGCCGCGCTGCAGGCCGATCGCCTGGAAGCGCTCCCCCATCTCGGTCGGCAGGGTCAGCTTCTTCACCTGGTCACGCAGCTGGATGCGGCCGACCTCATCCGTACGCTCTTCGGCCAGCAGCAGCACCTGGTCCAGGCCGTTGCCGAGCAGGAAACTGGCCTGACTGCAGTACCCGGCCAGCTCGAAACCACCGTGCATGCCCGCCTCGGCCATCGCGGTGAAATCCACCGACGCGGTGATGTCCTGCAAGCCCGGCCAACGGTGCACGTCGTTGTGCACGTGGTGGCGGTAGAACGCGCGCACCGTGCCATCATCACGGTCGTGCTGGTAGAACTCGCTGCGGCTGTAACCGTAGTCGACGAACAGCATCGCGCCGCGCTGCAGGCCACCAGCCACTGCCTGCAGCCAGTACGGCAGCTGCGGCAGCACCTCGGAGCGGTAACCGTCGGCAAAGGGCTTTTCCAGGTAACGCTCGATGTGGCGCACCGCACCGTTGAGCAGGATGTCAGCCGGCTGCGCGCCACGGATGAAGTTGCCTTCGCCATCAAGCTCGACGGTTTCCTCGTAGACCTCGCCGTCCCGGATCAGGAAGCGCGGGGTCGGCAGCGCGTCGATCACCTCGTTGGCGAACACCACGCCCTCCCAGTCCTCTTCGAACGGACGGTCGATCCACTCCACGCGCACGGCCAGCTCGGCCGGCAGGTTCTGCTGCAGGCGCTGCTGCTGGCGCTCGCGCAGGTCGGCACTCGGTTCGAGGATGGCATAGCGCGACGGCAGCGCATCCAGTTCGGCCAGGCGCAGCAGCACGGCCTCGGCGAAGGCGCCGGTGCCGCCCCCCAGTTCCAGCATGCGCGCCTGCGCGCCGAGCTGGGCGAACACCGGCGCCAGCGCATTGGCCACGCTGCCGGCGAACAGGCTGCCGAGCTCGGGTGCGGTAGTGAAGTCGCCGCTGCCACCGAACTTGCTGGCGCCGGCGCTGTAATAGCCCCAGCCGGGGGCATACAGGCACAGTTCCATGAAGCGGGAAAACGGCATCGCCCCGCCCTGCGCAAGGATTTCGGCGCGCAGGGCGGCCGCCAGCTGGTCGCTGTGGGCCAGGGCATCGGCTTCGGGCAGGGGGAAGGTGGGCTGCATGGCGTCTTCGAATGCGGTGACAATGGTGCACAGGATAGCCGAGCCTTGGAGGACCCTCGATGAGCGATACCCACCCCGTGGTCCTGATCACCGGCAGCGCGCGCCGGATCGGTGCGGCCATCGCCCGCCAGTTCCACGCCTGTGGCTGGTCGGTGGTACTGCATGCCAACACCTCCAGCGCCGAACTGCAGCAGGCCGCGTTCGATTTCGACAATGTGCGGCCGGGCAGCGTGCTTGCGCTGCAGGCCGACCTGCGTGACGCCGACGCCCTGCCCGACCTGGTGGAACAGGCCGTTACCCACTTCGGACGCCTGGACGCGCTGGTCAACAACGCCTCCAACTTCTATGCCACCCCGCTCGGCCAGGTCACCGCCGAGGCGGTGGACGCGCTGTATGCGGTCAATGCGCGCGCGCCGCTGTTGCTGTCGCAGGCGGCGGCACCCTACCTGCGCCGCCAGCAGGGCTGCATCGTCAACCTCACCGACCTGCACGGCACCAATCCGATGCGCGACCACATCGCCTACACCATGGCCAAGGCCGCGCTGGAGATGGCCACCCGTTCGTTGGCGCTGGAGCTGGCGCCGAATGTGCGGGTCAATGCGGTGGCACCCGGCGCGATCCTGTGGCCGGAACAGGGCAAGGACGATTTCGCCCGCGAGGCCCTGCTGGCGCGCACGCCGCTGGCGCGGATCGGTACGGTCGAGGAGATTGCCGAAGCGGTGTACTGGCTGGTGGCCGAAGCCAGCTTCGTCACCGGCCACACATTGCGCGTGGATGGCGGGCGCACGGTCAGTTGAGGTAGTGCCGGCCGCTGGCCGGCAACCGCCATCATTCCAGGTCCACCACCTCGAACGCTTCGCCAAACTGCGCGTGCGCGCGCCACAGCGTGGCCAGGTCCAGCCTGCTGACCGGATCGATGAAGTCCGGCGCGATGTCGGCCAGCGGCTTCAGCACGAAGGCATGCTTCAGTTCGGGACGGGGAATGCGCAGGTGGCCGGGGCCTTCCACCACCAGGTCGCCGTAGAACACCACGTCGATATCCAGGGTCCGGTCGGAGAAGCGCGGCCCGCTACGGTCGCGGCCGTGCGCGTCTTCCAGCGCATGCAGCCAGTCGTCCAGTTCCTGCAGCGGCAAGTCAGTCTCGATCGCCACCGCATTGTTGAGGAAGGCCGGGCCGTCGAAGCCGACCGCGGCAGTACGGTAGGCGGGCGAGACCTGCAGCGCGCCGAAGCGCTCGCGCAGGGCCGTCACCGCGGCGTGGAGGTAGCGGCGGGGCTGGACGTTGCTGCCCAGGCTCAGGAGCACGGTGGTCATGCGGTTCAGGTGACGGCACTTGGGGGGGCGTGGACATGCCGTCGTCACGGCGGCCTGCCTACAATCCGGGACGCACATGATAGGGCACCGACATGACCTATTGCGTTGGAATCGAGGTGGACGAGGGCCTGGTCTTCGCTGCCGACACCCGGACCAATGCCTCGCTGGACGATGTGCGCGTGCATCGCAAGCTGCACGTGTTCGAGTATCCCGGCCAGGCAGCCTACGTGCTGATGGCGGCTGGCAACCTGGCCACCACCCAGCTGCTGGTGTCGCGCCTGGGCCGCGACGCCGCAGAGCGGCGCGTGCCCAACCTGCGCGACATGGCCCACCTGTTCGAAGCAGCCGCGTATGTGGGTCAGCTGCTGGTGGACAGCCAGGTGCACAGCAGCCACAGCGAACACGGCCATGACGGGGTCAACACCCAGGCCACGCTGATCTTCGGCGGCCAGATCGCCGGCGAGCGGCCCGGGCTGTACATGATCTACCCGCTCGGCAACGCCATTGCCGCCTCGCCGGAGACGCCCTACCTGCAGATCGGCGAGTCCAAGTACGGCAAGCCGATCCTCGACCGCATCCTCAGCCCGGCCACGCATTTGGAGGATGCAGCGCGTACGGCGATCGTGTCGCTCGATTCCACCATCCGCTCCAATCTGTCGGTGGGCCTGCCGATCGATCTGGCGCTGCTGCGCGACGGCGAACTGCGCATCGGCCAGCAGCTGCGGCTGGGCGCGGATTCCAC
Source organism: Stenotrophomonas sp. Ps181 (assembly GCF_025697425.1). Taxonomy (NCBI): domain Bacteria; kingdom Pseudomonadati; phylum Pseudomonadota; class Gammaproteobacteria; order Lysobacterales; family Lysobacteraceae; genus Stenotrophomonas; species Stenotrophomonas sp. Ps181. The sequence goes on along the minus strand of NZ_JAHWBI010000002.1, from coordinate 626,119 downwards.
GCTGTATGCCGACATCCACCAGAACTGGTCGCGGCGGCTGGAACAGGCGGTGGACGCGCTGCCGCGCTTCCCCTGGGAAACCCTGGACCGGTAGTGCCGGCCGCTGGCCGGCAAGCGCATTGACCCCACCACAGGGGATGCCGGCCAGCGGCCGGCACTACCGCGAGATCAGCCCAGCGCTTCGGCCACCGCGCGGAAGACCAGATCATCTGCTGCGGCTGAAACAGACGGTGGACGCGCTGCCGCGCTACCCCTGGCAATCCCTGGACCGGTAGTGCCGGCCGCTGGCCGGCAAGCGCGTTGATCCCACCACAGGGGATGCCGGCCAGCGGCCGGCACTACCGCGACATCAGCCCAGCGCTTCGGCCACCGCGCGGAACACCTGCTGCATCTGCAGCGGCTTGCGCAGCACATGCACCTCCACGCCGGCCGGGAAGGCATCGGCAGGCACCGCCACCGCCGCGTCCTCCAGCACCAGCGCCGGGCCGCGATAGCCCAGCGCGGCCATCTCGCCCAGCAGCTGGCTGGCCGGCAGCAGCTTTGAGCCGGCGTCGGCAATCACCAGCGCCGGCATCGCCTCCTGCTGCATCCAGCGCAGCGCCGCCGGGCCATCGGAGGCCAGCTGCAGCTGATACCCCTGGCTGGACAGCGCGTTGCCGAGCAGCGACAGGCGCGTGGCTTCGCCGTCGACCACCAGGATCGACTGGCCGCTGCCCAGGGCCACCAGCTGCTCGATCGGCTCGCTGCCGTCGCTGGCTTCGTGCATCGGCAAGCGCAGCTCGAAGCAGGTGCCCTGCCCCGGCTGGCTGCTGACATGGATGCTGCCGCCGGCGCCTTCGACGATGCGCTTGCAGGAAATCAGGCCCAGGCCGGTGCCATCGGCCTTGGTGGTGAAGAACGGATTGAACAGGTGCGACAGCGTATCCGCATCCATGCCGATGCCTTCATCGGCCACGCAGATGCGCATCCAGTCCACGCCATCGCGCTGCCCGGCATGGCTGGCGGTCAGGCTCAGGCGGCCACCGTTTGGCATCGCCTGGATTGCGTTGAGCGCCAGGTTCAGCATTACCTGCTGCAGTTCGGTGTAATTGGCGTCGACCGCCAAGCCTTCGTCCTGCACCTGCAGTTCCAGGCGCACGGCATCGGGCACGTTGCTGCGCAACAGCAGCGCCACCGCATCGAACAGGCCGTCGATCTCGATGCGCTCGCTCGGCTTGCGCGAACCACGCACGAACGACAGCATCGACTCGGCCATCTCATGGCCGCGGCGGCCACACTCGGCGATGACGTCGGCCAGGTGGTGCAGCTGCGGATCCTCGGTACGGGCCTTCAGCAGGTCCGGCATGATCAGCAACGGCTGCAGGATGTTGCGCAGGTCGTGGCTGAGCCCGGCGGCGAGCAGCGAGAGGCTTTCCAGCCGCTGCGCGCGCATCAGTTCGGTTTCCACCCGCGCGCGCTCGACCGCACTGCGTGCATCGCGGATCGCACGCGCCACCGCCGACGGCAGGCGCGCAGGCTGGTGCTTGATGATGTAGTCGTTGGCGCCTTTCTGCAGCGCCGCCACCGCATTCTCCTCACCCATCGTGCCGGAGACGAAGATGAAGGGCACCTCCGGCGAGGTCTCGCGCACGATGCGCAGCGCGTCGTCACCGGAGAACCCCGGCATGCTCAGGTCGGACAGCACGATGTCCGGCTGGAACACAGCCAGCGCCTGGCGCAGTTCCGCCTCGCTCTCGACACGCTCGAAGCGGGCGTCCAGGCCCGCGTCGAGCATCTGTTCGGACATCAGCTCGGCATCTTCCGGTGAGTCTTCCACCAGCAGGATGCGCAGCGCCCCCAGGGCGGGACCGGTCAGGGGCATGGGCTCACTCGAGTTCCGGTGCCTGGTTGATCAACGCCCAGAACTTGCCCAGGGTCTGCACCGCGCCGAAGAACTGGTCCACGTCCACCGGCTTGACCACGTAGGCGTTCACGCCCATGTCCCAGCTGCGGGCCAGGTCGCTTTCCTCGCGCGAGGACGACAGGATCACCACCGGCAGGCGCTTGAGTTCTTCGTGCTCGCGGATCTGCCGCAGCACTTCCAGGCCATCCATGCGCGGCATCTTGATGTCCAGCAGCAGCACCGCCGGCAGGCCTTCCTCGCGGTTGGCGAAGGCACCTCGACGCAGCAGGTAGTCCATCACTTCCACGCCGTCCTCGACGTGCACAATGGGATTGGCCAGACGCGCTTCTTCCAGGGCGTCGATCGCCATTTCGGCGTCCGCCGGGCTGTCTTCGGCGAGAAGGATGGTGCGCAGAGTCGTCATGCAGAGGGACCTTGTTTGTCCGCGTCGGTCGCGGGGGGCAGGTAGAAGTGGAAGGTGGCGCCGACGTCCGGTTCGGCCTCGGCCCAGATACGGCCACCATGGCGGGTCAGCACGCGGCGCACGCTGGCCAGGCCAATGCCGGTCCCCGGGTAGTCACTGGCCTTGTGCAGGCGCTGGAACACACCGAACAGCTTGCCGGCGTAGGCCATGTCAAAGCCTGCACCATTGTCGCTGACCGTGAACTGATGGCCGCCGTCGGGCTGCTGCTGGTAGTCAACGCGGATCTTCGCCGGCTCGCGGTTGCCCGAGTACTTCACTGCGTTGCCGAGCAGGTTGAGCCAGACTTGGCGGATCATGTTCTCGTCGCCCACCACGATCGGCAGCGGCGCGATGCTCCACTCCACCTGGTGCGCATGGCCGCTGTTCTCGGCCTCGGCCTGCAGGTTGGAATCGAGCATGGCCCGGGTGTCGGCCACCAGCGACTGCATGTCCACCGCCTGCTGCCGCATCGCCGCGCGGCCAAGGCGCGAGTAGACCAGCAGGTCATCGATCAACGCTGCCATGCGCCGGGCCGAACTGGAAATCACGTCCAGATAGTGGAGGCTCTTGTCATCGGCCTGATCGCCGAGGTGGCGCGACAGCTTGTCGGAGAATCCGGCCACGTGGCGCAGCGGTGCGCGCAGGTCATGCGAGACCGAATAGCTGAAGGCCTCCAGCTCGCGGTTGACCTCGGATACCTGCGCAACCTTGCCTTCCAGCTGGCGGTTCAGGTCTTCGACGCGCAGCTGCACTGCGCGCTGCATGGTGACGTCGCTGATGGTCAGCAGCACCACCTCGTCATCGGTGTCGGGCAGCGGCATGCGCCGCGCGTTGAGCAGCATGTAGCGCACCATGCCGTCGGCGGTGCGCTGCTCGTGCTCGAAGTCCCACAGTTCGCGACCGCGCGACAGTACGTCGGCCAGGCGCTGTCGGACCACCGGATCCTGCCATGCGTTGTCGCCAACGTTTTCCAGCAACAGGCCGTCGGCGCGCTCGTCCTGCAGGCCGTACAGCTCAGCGAATGCTGGATTGTGCAGCTGCACGCGCAGGTCGCGGTCGAGCAGCACGATCGGTTCGCGTACGGTCTGCAGCACCGACGCCGCACGTGCAGCCGAGCGCAGCGACTGCCGCTCCGCATGCAGGCGACGGCCGATCTGCCGCTGCAGCAGCCACAGCACCAGGCCGAGCAGCGCCAGCTGGATCACCAGCGAACTCCACGACACCAGTTCGGTCTGCTTGCGTTGACGCGCCGCCTGCTCGCCGCGCAGTGCCAGCAGCTTCTGCTCGCTGGCCTGCAGTTCTTCCACCAGCCCGCGGATGGGATAGCGCGTACTCAGGTCCTGCACCAGCTCGCGCTGGTCGCTGTTCGGTTCGGACCTGGCCAGCTCGCGGGCAAGTGCCATGCGGCCTTCCAGCATCGATTCGATCCGACCGATGCGGATCAGCTGGTCGGGATTGTCGCGGGTCATCCGGCCCAGTTCGGCCAGGCGCCCGGGTATTTCATCGGCCCGCGCCATGCGCTCGCGCAGGCCGGGGGCATCCACGCCCTTGGACAGGGTCAACGCGGCCGATTCAACATCGCGCACATCGGCCTGCAGCTGCTGCAGTGCCACGCCCACGGCCTGGGTGTGGTTGACCCAGGCCATCGCTTGTTCGCTGTCCTGCTGCAGTTTGCGCAGGGTCAACCACGGCACCACGATGATCGCGGCGGCGGCCAGCGCCAAGGCCGGCAACCGCCAGCGGTCCCAGATGTCGTCACTGAAAACCAGCGCCATAGTCCCTCATCAGCTCTGCCGCGACGCGTTGGCCGGGCCGAGCCCGGTTGCGGCGGAACCGGCAATATAGCGCAGGCAGTCACAACTCTGGAATTTCCAGCGCGGTCGGCTGAACGGGTTGGCAATCAGACCTGTAGGGCCGAGCCCATGCTCGGCTGCCTTGGAGTTCCAGCCGAGCATGGCTCGGCTCTCAAGGTCAGCGGGCGCCCCGCGCGGGGGCGCCCAACCGATTCAGCGCTTGGCGGCAGCGCTGACCTTCAATGCGGCGGCATCGACGCGGGTCACGCCCTTGATGCCCTTGGCGGTAGTGACCGCCTTGTCCTTCTCGGCCTGGGTGGCCACGGTGCCGCTCAGGCTGACTACGCCGTTCACCGTTTCCACCTTGATCTCGGTGCCCGGGACGTTGCTGCTGGTCAGCAGGTCAGCCTTCACCTTGGTGGTGATCCAGCTGTCGGTCACCGGTTCGTTGGAATCATGGCGATCAGCGTGGGTAGCCGGATGTGCGCTGGTGGTCGGCGGGCTCTTCGCGGCCGGGTCCTTGGCGAATGCGGTCGAGGAGGACAGCGCCAGGCCCAGCGTCAGGGCAGAAGCAATCAGCGTGCGAGTGGTATTGCTCATCGTGTCGTTCTCCTTCGGGATGTGCTGCCAGTCTGGACAAGCGCACGTAGAGCAGGCGTGGCGTCGCGGTCATGCCGCCGTGAATCGAAGCGTTTCCAACGGCAACGGTTCAGTTTTGGGCTGTCCGCATCCGTCGTTTACCCTGCCCTTCCCCCCTGCCGGAGCTCTGCCATGCGCCCCGACCTGCACCTGGCCCTGATCGGCTACGGCCTCGCCGGCCGCGTCTTCCATGCGCCGCTGATCCAGCACACGCCCGGCCTGGCCCTGCACAGCATCGTCAGCTCGCAGCGCGACACGTTGCTGCGCACGTTCAGCAACGTACACGTGCGTGCAACGCCACAGGACGTGTTCGACGATCCAGCCGTGGATGCGGTGGTGATCGCCACGCCGAACGAACAGCACGCGCCACTGGCGATGGCCGCGCTGGCCGCCGGCAAGCACGTGCTGGTCGACAAACCCTTTGCGCTGGATGTGGCCGAGGCGGAAACGGTACTGGCCGCAGCACGCGACGCCGGCCGCATCGCCACCGTGTTCCAGAACCGGCGTTTCGATGCCGACTTCCTCACACTGCAGGCGCTGCTGGCCGAAGGCACGCTGGGCGAGGTGGCCGAGTGCCATGCGCATTTCGACCGCTACCGGCCGCAGGTGCGCGACCGTTGGCGTGAGCGGGACGTGCCAGGCAGCGGCCTGTGGTACGACCTCGGCCCGCACCTGCTGGACCAGATGCTGGTGCTGTTCGGCTGGCCCGACGCCATCGATGCGGATCTGGCCGTGCAGCGCCAAGGTGGCGCCGGCATCGACTACTTCCATGCCGTACTGCACTACCCGCGGCATCGCGCCATCGTGCATGCCGGTTCGCTGGTGGCTGCCCCTGCCCCGCACTTCAGCGTGCATGGCAGCAAGGCCAGCTGGATCAAGTACGGCCTGGATGTGCAGGAGGCCCAGCTGCGCCGCGGCGTAGCACCGGGTGCGCCCGGATGGGGCATCGATCCGCGGCATGGCGAACTGGTGCGCTGTGATGCAGAAGACAATGTTCTGCGCAGCACCGTCGACAACCTGCCCGGCGACTATCGTCGGTTGTATGCGCAGTTCGCGGCGGCGATGCACGGCGACGGCGAAGCAACGGTCAGCCCGATGCAGGCACTGCAGTTGATGCGGCTGCTGCAGGCGGGCATGGACAGCGCGCGCGAAGGGCGGCGGATCGCGTTGGACTGACCAGTAGATCCACGCCATGCGTGGATGACGTGGCAACGATCGGAGAAGGCTTTTGTAGAGTCGAGCCATGCTCGACTGGCTGCATGGGCTCTGCCTGGGGCCGGATCCCTTCGGCAACGCCGAAGGGCTCTGACCCCACCGCAGTGCTTACGACTTCCTGATGGCGTGGCCGCCGAATTCATTGCGCATCGCCGACAGCAGGCGATCGGTGAACGAATTCGATTCGCGCGAACGCAGGCGTTCCAGCAGCGACAACGTGATCACCGGTGCCGGCACGTCCAGTGCGATGGCTTCGGCCACGGTCCAGCGGCCTTCGCCGGAATCCTCCACGTATGGCGCGATGCCATCCAGCGACGGATTGCGCTTGAGTGCTTCGGTACTCAGGTCCAGCAGCCACGAACGCACCACGCTGCCGTGGCGCCAGACTTCGGCCACCTGGGCCAGGTCCAGCGCCATCTCCTGCTTGCGCTCCATCAGCGCGAAGCCTTCGGCATAGGCCTGCATCATCCCGTACTCGATGCCGTTGTGGACCATCTTGGTGAAATGGCCGGCGCCGGACGGGCCGACACGCGCCCAGCCACGATCTTCTGCCGGTGCCAGCGTGCGCAGCAGCGGTGCGATCTGCTCCACCACCGGCGCTTCGCCACCGACCATCAGGCTGTAGCCTTCCTGCAGGCCCCACACGCCGCCGCTGGTGCCGCAGTCGACGTAGCCCAGATCGTCCTCCGCCAGCGCCTTGGCGCGACGGATCGAGTCCTGGTAGTTGGAGTTGCCGCCGTCGATGACGATGTCACCCTCGGCCAGGTGCGGGGTCAGCTGGCCCAGCGTCTGGTCGACGGTTTCGCCGGCCGGTACCATCAGCCACACCACGCGCGGCACCGGCAGCGCGGCCACGGCGGCGGCCAGCGAATCAACCACCTCCAGGCCGGCCTCGGCGGCGCGCTGGCGGGCGCCTTCGCCCGGGTCGTAGCCGACCACGCGGTGGCCGCCGCGATGCAGGCGCTGGGCCATGTTGGCGCCCATGCGGCCGAGGCCGATCATTGCAATATCCATTGTTTCACCTTCAGTTGGGGTCTAGGGTCAGGCTGCCTGGCCTGCCGGTAGCCGCGCAGTGGCGCAGTTGCGCCTCGCGCCAACGCCGGTAGAGCGTGGTATGCAGATTGTGCACCGCCAGGTCGATCGAAAACGGCGTTCTCGGGTTGCGATCGAGCAGGCGGACGATGTGGTAGCCGATAGGACGTATACCGCGCGGATGCACGTAGATCACGAACTGCTGGTAGAACGGATCGTCCAGCAGCTGATCCATGCGCACCAGAGCCGCGTGGTAGCGCGGCGCCAGGCCTGCGCGCAGCTGTGGATCGCGCTCGAACAGCAGGCGCTCGAAATAGCGCTGGCCGATGCGCGGGATGTCCTGCGCCAGTTTCCAGAGCTCGGCGTTGCGCTGGTCGTACCAGGCCAGGCCGGCGTGCAGTGCCAGCGCCTGCGCAGCGCCCTCGCCCACATCGACCACCACGAAGTTCTCGGCCTGGTTGCTCAGGTCGTCCAGCGTGCCTTTGTCGTACACATGTTCGATGAAACCGGGCACGCCCACGAACGCCTGCCGCCCCATCGCCGAGGTGCGCACCGCCTTGCCATCGGCGAAGAGGTCGCCCGCATGCGCGCCGAGCAGGATGCTGTCGGTGTCGTGCAGCGCGAGAAAGGTGCCGATCGACAGTTCCTCCGCTGCGAACCCGGTGTCGAACGCAGCATCGCCATACAGCTCGCGCTGGGTGGCCAGCTGTGCGACCTGGCGGCCGACACCGCATTCGGCACGCACGGCACCGCTGTAGAACGCCTGCAGCGCATGGCTGTTCCCCGCGCGGGGCACGAAGCCACGACCGAAACTGCGCGTACGCTGCCAACCCTGTGCCGGTGCGCCCTGCAATCCGAAGCCGATCCATCCCAGCTGCGGGCCGGAGAAACGGAACGTGGGATTGCCCTGCAATGCCGAAGTTGCGCGCCGCGTGGCCGCCCCCAGCTCGAAGGCATAGGCGCAGACGGTGGCGGGGTCATCCAGCAGCTGCTGCAGCAGTGCCTGCCGAGCGGCAGCAGGCAGCGCCGCCGGCCACCGCACCTGCAGGTCGCCGGCCGCTTGTGAATCAGCCAGCGAAGCACGCGTACATACGGGACCACCGCGCACCTGCGGCGCAGTGAGGGACGCTTCTTGGAAGCGCCACCCCAACCGTTGCAGCAGGCCCTGCGTACAGTCCAGGGATGGCGCTGCCGCGACCCACGCGGGCGCCAGCAGCAGGGCTGCAATCAGCCACCTGCCGCGCACACTCAGCCCTGGTCCGTGACCGCCGGTGCGGGTTCCGGCGCCGCTGCCGGCGATGGCGATGGCGTGCCCGTCGCGGCCGGCAGATACTGCTGCAGGCGCTGGAAGAAGCGACGATAGAACTCGGCATCCGTGACCGTGCTGCTGGCCACCTTCACCAGCGAGTCGTCGTTGCTGCCGAACGGCAGCGACACCGAGCCCAGCGCACCCACACCGACACTGGCCGAGGTCGGGCTCTTCTTCAGCGCGTAGCGATCCTGCACTGCACTGACGAATACCAGCGTCTGGCTGCCGCGCGGGGCGCAGGAGATGCGCAGCACCAGCTGCTCATGGTCATCCTCGCGCGGCTGGAAGTTCTTGTTGCCCTCCACCTGCGCATCATCGGAACGGGCGATGGCATAGCCTTGGCTGAGCAGCGTGCGGCGCGCGGCCTCGCAGGCTTCGCCGGGGCGTCCCTCAACGGTGCGCGAGAAGGTATCGCCGGAATCGAAAGACTCGCGCAGCACGGTGCTGTCGGCGGCGTGGCCACCACAGGCCGAAATGATCAAGGCGCTGGCGCACGCCACGGCAGCGCTGGAAAGACGGGAGGCCCGCATGGGTACTCCTGCGAGAACGGAAACACCAAGGGTAGTCCCGCCCCCGTGTGCGGCAGGTCGATATGCCCCCCCACGTTGCTCCCGGTTCATGCACGTAAAAGGGGACGGAGGGGATTAAGTCGTTTGCGGCACTTCACTGGCCCGGGCATGGCCCGGCGCGACCCAGATCGGCTTCCCAAACAGAAAGGGGCCGGCAATGCCGGCCCCTGCGGATGTCGCGCGCCGTCTCCGGCTCAGTCCGCCCAGCGCCCCGCGCCGGTGGACTGCGGCAGCACCTGGGCCGACAGCGGACGGTCATTGGCCAGCAGGTTCACCGCGTCGGCCAGGATCGAGGCCGACTCGCGCAGCAGCGGGTCCGGACGCTTCTCGGCAGCCTTCTCGCGGGCGGCATCCTTCACGATGTCGCGCTCGTTGCCGGTCAGGCCATCATCACTGCTGTCATCGGCCAGCGGGTCCAGGGCCAGGCCCAGCTCCTTGCGCTGCAGCTGGCGTTCCTTGCGCTGGGCGTCCTGGCGCTCGCGTTCGGCGCGACGGGTGGCCTCGTTGAGCGAGATGTACTTCTTCGCCGCCTCGGCACGGAACTGTTCGACGTCCTCGTTCCACCACTGGAATTCCTTGTCGGTCGCGATGCGCGCGTCGTGACGGGTTTCCAGCTTCGGCAGCAGCGGCGCGAAGTTGCCGTACTGGGTATGCGGCACGGCAGCGATGCGGGTCCACGGCAGTGCGTTGTCGTAGGTGCTTTCGCCGAACTCGGTGGCATCGACGCTGGCCGGGAAGGCCAGGTCCGGCACCACCCCCTTGTGCTGGGTGCTGCTGCCACTGATGCGGAAGAACTGGGCGATGGTCAGCTTGACCTGGCCGAAGCGCTGGGTTTCGCCGCTCGGCCAGCGGTCGAGGTCGACGATGTTCTGCACGGTGCCCTTGCCGAAGCTGGTTTCACCGATCACCAGGCCACGGCCGTAGTCCTGGATGGCACCGGCGAAGATCTCCGAAGCCGAGGCCGAACCGCGGTTGATCAGCACCGCCAGCGGGCCGTCCCACGCCACGCCCTGGTTGCGATCGCTGTTGACGGTGACGCGTCCACCGGACTCGCGCACCTGCACCACCGGGCCCTGCTCGATGAACAGGCCGGTCAGTTCGATGGCTTCATCGAGCGAACCGCCGCCGTTGTTGCGCAGGTCCAGCACCACGCCGTCCAGCTTGTCGTTCTTGAAACCAGCCAGCAGCTTGGCCACGTCGCGGGTGGCCGAGGCATAGTCGGCGGCATTGCGGCGACGGCCTTCGAAGTCCTGGTAGAAGGTCGGCAGCTTGATCACGCCGATCTTCCGTGCCGGCTCGCCGTTGGCGGCCGGAATGGTCATGGTCTCGCCCTTGGCGGCCTGTTCGGCCAGGCGCACCTTCTGCCGGGTCAGCACCAGCGTGTGGTGCTTGCCGTCCACGCCCTCGGCGGCCGGGATGAATTCCAGCTTGACCTGGGTGTCCTTGGCGCCACGGATCTTGGCCACCACATCGTCGATGCGCCAGCCGATCACGTCCTCGACCTGGCCGGACTTGCCCTGGCCAACGCCGACGATGCGGTCACCCGGCTTCAGCGTGCCGTCCACCGCAGCCGGGCCACCGGCGATGATCTCGCGGATCACCACCACGTCGTCCTGGCGCTGCAGCTGCGCACCGATGCCTTCCAGCGACAGCGACATCGCCTGGTTGAAGTTCTCGGCCGTGCGCGGGGTGAAGTAATCGGTGTGCGGATCAACCGCGCTGGTGTACGAATTCATGAAGAACTGGAAGACGTCTTCGCCCTTCAGCTCGTTGACCGACTTCTCCAGCGTCGCGTAGCGCTTGTCCAGCGTCTTGCGGATGTCGTCCGGCTTCTTGCCGGCCAGCTTCAGGCGCAGCCAGTCGTTCTTGACCGACTTGCGCCACAGCTCATCCAGCTCGGCGCTGCTGGCCGCCCACGGCACCTTCTTGCGGTCGTACTCGAAGCGTTCGTCGGTGGTGAAGTCCGGCTCCTGCTTGAGCAGCTTGCGCGCAAAGGCCACACGTTCACCGACACGCTGCTTGTAGACCGCGAACACCTGGAACGCCGGCTCAAGCTCGCCGCCACGGATGGCCGAGGAGATGTTGGCTTCGAAGGGCGCAAAGCGCGCCACGTCGGCCTGGGTGAAGTACTGCTTGGCGCCGTCCAGCGTCTCCAGATAGCGCTTGAACACGTCCTTGGAGGTGGCCTCGTCCAGCGCACGCGGGCGATAGGCGTAACGACTGTCGGACAACAGGCCATACACCAGCTTGGAGGTGGTCACCTGATCGGCGGTTGCCGCAGCGGGCAATGCAGGCGAGTCGGCCTTGGCCGCCAGCGCCAGCGGCGCGACCAGCGCCAGGGCCATCAGGAATGCGGGGGCTTTGAATTTCATTGACGTGCTCGAAGGCGCCTTGCCAAGGGGGAGACTGCAGGGTGTTCAGACACCCCGACAGTGCCGAAAGTTGCCGGGTTTGTCACCCGGCCGCGCTCGGTGGAAAACCAGCCTAGCCGGGCCGGTGTAGCAAATTGTGAATGCAGGCGAAGGCGTGCGGACCAACGGTCCGCACCCACCAGAATGGTGATGACACCCATTGGCAGCGCCGGGCCATGGCCCGGCGGCAACCGCTTACCGGACGCCGGCGCCCTTGGCCTGCACGTCTGCGTGGTACGACGAGCGCACCATCGGGCCGGACGCCACATGGCTGAAGCCCAGCTCGTAACCGTAGTCTTCCAGCGCCTTGTAGTCCTCGGGGGTCCAGTACTTCAGCACCGGGTGGTGGTGCGCGGTCGGCTGCAGGTACTGGCCGATGGTGATCATGTCCACGTCGTGCGCGCGCAGGTCACGCATCGTGGCCTTGATCTGTTCGAAGTCCTCGCCCAGGCCCAGCATGATGCCGCTCTTGGTCGGCACGTCCGGGTGCTGCGCCTTGAAGTTCTTCAGCAGGTTCAGCGACCACTGGTAGTCCGCACCCGGGCGCACGTTGCGGTACAGGTCCGGCACGGTCTCGATGTTGTGGTTGAACACATCCGGCGGGTTCTGCGCCAGGATCTCCAGCGCACGCTCCATGCGGCCCTTGCCGCGGAAGTCCGGGGTCAGCACTTCGATGCGGGTACCCGGCGACTTCTCGCGGATGGCGGTGATGCAGTCAACGAAGTGCTGGGCACCACCGTCGCGCAGGTCATCGCGGTCGACGCTGGTCACCACCACGTACTTCAGGCCCATGTCGGCCACGGTCTGGCCGAGGCTGGCCGGCTCGTTGGCATCCGGCGGCTTCGGGCGGCCATGGGCCACGTCGCAGAACGAGCAGCGCCGGGTGCAGACCTCACCGAGGATCATGAAGGTGGCGGTGCCATGGCCGAAGCATTCGTGGATGTTCGGGCAGCTGGCTTCCTCGCATACCGTCACCAGGCGGTTCTCGCGCAGCTTGGCCTTCAGGTTCTGCACGGCATTGCCCGAAGGAATGCGCACGCGGATCCAGGACGGCTTGCGCAGTACCGGCGCATCGGCGAACTGCACCGGCGAACGGTTGATCTTGTCACCGCCCAGCTGCTTGACCCCGGCCTGCAACGGCGCGGCGGACGGAGAATCGCCCTGCACGATCTGCAGGGGAATGGAACGGGCGGTGGTTTCAGTCATGGCAGTTCCGGGGGGGCGGTCAGGCGGCCGCAGAAAGATCGGGCAGTTCGGGCGTGTGCTGCAGCAGCAGGCCGAACTGGCGGGCCAGGTGGTCCAGCAGCACCGGCTTGACGGCCTCCATCCCGGAGGGGCCGCCCAAGTCCAGCACCGAGGTCACCTGCAACCCCTGATAGCCACAGGGATTGATGCGGTGGAAGGGTTCCAGGTCCATGGCCACGTTGAAGGCCAGCCCATGGAAGGTGCAGCCGCGGCGCACGCGGATGCCGAGCGCGGCGATCTTGGCACCACCGACGTAGACGCCCGGGGCGCCCTCGCGGCGTTCGGCGCCGATGTTCCACTCGGCCAGGGTATCGATGAGCGCCTGCTCGATGCGGCACACGTAGTCGCGCACACCGATGCCCAGCCGTGGCAGGCGCAGCAACGGATAGATCACGATCTGGCCGGGACCGTGATAGGTCACCTGGCCGCCGCGGTCCACGTGCAGCACGGGGATGCCCCCCGGCGCCAGCACATGCTCGTCCTTGCCGGCCTGGCCCAGGGTGAACACCGGATCGTGTTCGACCACCCACAGCTCGTCGGCATCGGCGTCGCTGCGCTGGTCGGTGAAGCGCTGCATGGCGCGCCACACCGGTTCATAGGGCTGGCGGCCGAGGTCACGGACCAGCGCCGGACGCGGCGCACGGTTCTCCGGGGCGGCTTCGGCCGGGCAGGTGTCGGCTACAGCGTCCACTTCACTTCCGGGTGGTCACGCAGCGCCTGGTGCGCCAGGTCGTACTGTTCGCGGCTCTCGGCCTTGAACACGATGCGGACGGACACGTACTTGCCGTTGGAGGAGTGCTTCCAGCTGATGCGTTCGTTCACCACATCGATGCCGGCGGCCAGCAACAGGCGGGGAAGCTCATGCTCCAGGCCGCGGTTGGCCGGGCCCATGGCGCTGAGCTCGAACTGGCCGGGGAACTGGAAGCCGTGGTCGGGGTTGTCGGACTTGATTTCCATGGCCCCATTATCGGGCCGCAGGGCAACAAACCCAAGAGTATTCATCAACGCCAGGACGGCACCGGCGGTCTGCTGCGTTGCAGGCGGCCCAAAGGGACGGGCCTGAGGCCCAACGGCAGCTGACTGCAATTTCCTACCGCCACCCACGCGAACATCGTACGGGCGGCCCGCGACCGCCTTCACGCCAGGCCTGCGGCGCGTGCGCGGGTAGCAAATTGTGCCCGCCGGACAATGTTGTTTTCGGAACAGACAAGTGACCCGGACGTGCTCGTTCCGACGCGCGGGCACGAGTACCGTAGCGTTGCAGAAAACGACTGAAAACCGCCCCCTTCCCCATGAGCATTCCATCCATGCGTAGTGTCGCAGCCCTCGGGCTCGCCGGCCTGCTGGCCTCTGCCCTCCCCCTTGCCGCCCAGGCGGCCGAACAGTGTGGCCCGGACGCCATGCGCGACCACCCGCCGCAGGTCAATTTCCGCGTCGACAACGACCTGTTCGGCGGCCGCCACCAGGATCAGGGCTATACCAACGGTGCGCTGTTGACCCTGGTCTCCCCCAATCTGGTCGATTACACCGACGATCCCTGCCTGCCGCGCATGGCGCGCTGGGTGAACCGGTACCTGGAAGGGCTGCATCCGGGCAAGTTCGAACAGCAGAACATGATCTTCAGCATCGGCCAGGGGATCTTCACCCCGACCGATTTCAGCCGCAGGGACCTGATCGAGGACGACCGCCCTTACGCCGGCGTGCTGATCGCGAACTTCGGTTTCAATGCGCGCAGCGGCGACCGCCTGCAGACCACCCAGCTGACACTGGGCGTGGTCGGCCCGTGGGCACAGGGCAAGCAGGTGCAGGATGCCGTGCACGAAGTGCTGGGCGACGAAAAATTCAAGGGTTGGGACAACCAGCTGCACAACGAACCACTGTTCATGCTGACCCATGAGCGCATGCGCCGCTGGCCGGGCGATGCCAGCGTCAATGCCGACGGTTGGGGTTGGGACGCGATCAGCCACTACGGCGGGTCGATCGGCAACCTGGAAACCAAGGCCAATTTCGGCGGTGAAGTGCGCTTCGGCTGGAAGCTGCCGGACGACTTCGGCAGCACGCCGCTGCGCCCGGCCGGCGAGAACACCGCGCCGAGCCGCCGCGGCCGCCCCAGTGGGTGGTCCTGGCACCTGTTCGCGACCTCGGACGCTGCCTGGGTGATCCGCGACATCACGCTGGATGGCAACACCTTCCGCAACAGTCACAGCGTGGACAAGCGCCATGTGGTGGCCTACGGCGGGTACGGCGTGGCGGTGATGTACGGCCGCTGGAAGTTCGCCGCCGCGCGCTACCACAGCACGCGCGAGTTCAACGGCCAGCGCGAGGCGCCGGTGTTCGGCAGCTTCACCATCAGCCGGTCGCTGTAAGCGAGGGGCTGAGGGTAGTGCCGGCCGCTGGCCGGCTGTTGGCACATCCGGATGGGTTCAAGCGGAGCCGGCCAGCGGCCGGCACTACCCGCATCCGCACGGAACCGGCATCCCGAAACGAAAAGGCCGGCATTCGCCGGCCTTTTCGTTCACCACGCCGGGGCGTGGATCATTCCGATTCCCACCACATCCAGAAGCTGTCCCACAGGCGCTTGAAGAAGCCAGCCTGCTCGACGGCGGCCACAGCGACCAGCGGCGCCTCGGCGATGACCTTGCCATCCAGCGTGACCTTCACGGTGCCGATCTGCTGGCCTGCAGCGAACGGCGCCTCCAGGGTCTTGGGCACGTCGATGCTCGGCTTCAGGTCGTTGTAGCGGCCGCGCGGCACGCTCACCAGCATCGGCTGGGCCACGCCCAGCTGCACCTTGTCGGTGGTGCCCTTCCAGACCTTGTGCTCGGCCACGGCCTTGCCCGGCTCGTACAGGCGGTGGGTCTCGAAGAAGCGGAAGCCCCAGTTCAGCAGGGCCAGGCTGTCATCGGCACGCTGCTTTTCCGACGCACCGCCCAATACCACGGCGATCAGGCGCTGGTCGCCGCGCTGCGCCGAACTCATCAGGCAGTAACCGGCTTCGGAGGTGTGGCCGGTCTTGATACCGTCCACGCTGCCGTCGCGCCACAACAGCAGGTTGCGGTTCGGCTGCTTGATATTGCCGACCTGGAATTCCTTGATCTTGTTGTACGCGTAGGTTTCCGGGTAATCACGCACCATCGCGCGGCCCAGCAGCGCCAGGTCGTAGGCAGTGCTGTGGTGGCCTTCGGCAGTCAGGCCGTGGGCGTTGACGAAGTGGGAGTTCTTCATGCCGATCTTGGCGGCGTAGCTGTTCATCAGCGACGCAAAGGCTTCTTCGCTGCCGGCCACGTGCTCGGCCAGGGCGATCGCGGCGTCATTGCCGGACTGGATCGCCATGCCCTTTTCCATGTCTTCCAGGCGTGCGGTCTGGTTGACCGGGAAGCCGCTGTAGCTGCCATCGGTGCCGGCGCCGCCTTCGCGCCACGCGCGCTCGCTCATCATCACCTGGTCATCCGCACGGACCTTGCCGTTCTTGACCTCGGCGGCAACCACGTAGGACGTCATCACCTTGGTGATGCTGGCCGGCGCGAGCTGCTCGTGGATGTTTTCGCCAGCCAGCACCTGGCCGGTGGCGTAGTCCATCAGCACCCAGGCCTTGGATACGCTCGGCACCGGCGCCGGCGGGGTGGCAACGGTGGCCGGGGCGGCAGCGGCAGCGGCGGGCGCCGGCGTGGCCGGGGTCGGCAGCGGGGTCTGGGCGGAAGCCAGGCCCACCACCAGGGTGGCGGCCAGGGCGGTGGCGGCGGAACGGAAATTCATTGGACAGCAGGCTCCAGGGGACGGCCAGGAATGGAGGGTGGAACGTAGTGGCCATTGTAAGGCCGGGGCAGCATGGGCCGGCAGCACCGGCCCGGGCGGGTCAATCCTTGACGATCTGCGGCGAACCCAGGCCCAGACCGGCTATGCGGCCGACAAGTTCCGCGGCACTGGCATGGTCGCTGGCGGGAACGCGCAGGCGGAACAGGGTGCGGCCACCGGCGGCGATGTCGCTGATGGTCGCGCCGACGATGCCGGCGGCGTTGAGCTGGCCCATTGCGCGGTTGGCATTGTCGCGGCTGGAGAAGCTGGCGACCTGCACCATCACCGCGCCCACCACCTGCTGCGACAGGCTGGGGGCTGCTGCGGTGGCGGGCACCGTACGCACTGCTGCCGGCGCGACCGCGCGCGGCGCGGCGCTGGCGACGACAACCGGTGCCGCAGGGGTGCTGCGCACCGGCGGTGCGCTCGGCGGCAGGCTGCTGACCGCCACGTCCGGCACGGCGCTGGCCACGCCCTGGGTGGTGGCCGGCTGGCCACGCGCAGGCATGGCGTCGGCCGGCAGGCGCTTGACCAGGCGATCGATGTCGCTGTCGGCGGTGGCACGCGTGGCCGGTACCGGGCGCGCGCCGGCCACCGCGACCGCGGTTTCGGCGGCACGGCGCTCGCGGCGCGACGGCTTCTGCGCCAGCAGGTTGCTCTCGCCCGGCTGCAGCGCACGCACTTCCACGTTGCCGGTGCCGCGCTGGGTGATGCCCAGGCGCACTGCGGCAGCATAACTGAGATCGACCACGCGGCCGTCATGGAACGGGCCACGGTCGTTGACGCGCACGATGACCGATTCGCCGTTGTCCAGGTTGGTGACACGGGCGAAGCTGGGCAGCGGCAGTGTCTTGTGTGCGGCGGTGAACTGGTACATGTCGTAGACCTCGCGGTTGGAGGTCAGGCGGCCGTGGAACTTGGCGCCGTAGTACGACGCCGTACCGCGCTCGACATAGTTGCGGGTGTCGTCGAGCACCTTGTACGACTTGCCCAGCACCACGTAGGGCGATTTGTTGCCGATCGCCGAACGCTCTTCGGCGGTCACTTCCGGCTCGGGAATGCAGGCGACGTTGGGAATGTAGTCCGGGGTGCTGTCACGCACGCCGGGTTTGTACAGGCCGCCGGCGGTGTAGTTGCCGCGCGTGTTCGGGTCTTCCTTGGCCGCCGCATACGGCGAGCCCTCGGGGCAATGTGCCGGGCGCGCGCCGCGGCCCTGCACCACCGTGCCGCTGGGCTTGCCACCGTGGCCGGCCGTGGCCGGCTTCTTCGGCGCGCTGCTGCAGGCGGCCAGCGCGAAGACGATCAAGCTCGGGACCAGCCATCTGATGTTCATGCCGGGGGCAGCTCCTGTCCGGCGATGGCCTGCGACAACTGGAACACGGCCATCGCGTACATCTTCGAGAGGTTGTAGCGGGTGATCGCGTAGTAGTTCTGGAAGCCCAGCCAGTACTGCTTGCCCGTGCTGCCTTCCAGCGTGATCGGCGTGGCCGTGGCGCCCGGCTGCACCGGTGCGCTGGGCTGGTAGCCGCGCTCGGCCAGGTCGGCCAGCGACCAGGTCGGCATCCATTCGGTCGGGTTGAACTCCTCGCGCCCCGGCGCCAGCGTGGCCGGTACGGCCACCTGGCCACCCCGGACCCAGCCGCCCTTCTTCACGAAATAATTGGCGATGGAGGAGAACACATCGTCATAGCTGGTGAACAGGTCACGACGGCCATCGCCATTGCCGTCCACGGCGTAATCCAGGTAGCTGGACGGCATGAACTGGCCCATGCCCATCGCACCGGCATAGCTGCCCTTGAGCGTGGTGATGTCCAGCTTCTCCTCGCGGCCCAGCTCGAACAGCTTTGCCAGTTCGTCACGGAAGAACAGCTCGCGGCGCACTTCGCGTTCCAGCTTGGCCGGGTCGCCACTGCGCGGGTAGTAGAACGCCAGCGTGTACAGCGCATCGAGCACGCGGTGGTTGCCGGCATTTTTGCCGTAACTGGTCTCCACGCCGATGATCGCCACGATCACTTCGGCCGGCACGCCGGTGCGCTGCTGCACGCGATCCAGTTCGGCACGATGCTGGGCCAGGAACGCGCGGCCGCCATCAATGCGTGCCTTGCTGATGAACATCGGCCGGTATTCGTTCCACGGTTTGACCCGTTCAGCCGGGCGCGACATGGCAGCGATGATCGGCTGGCGCACCTGCGCCTGGTCGAGCACGCTGCTGATCTGCTCCGGCTTCAGCCCATAGCGCTTGGCCGTATCGGCAACAAAGCGGGCCCGTGCGACCTCGAACGGCACCGGGGTGAGATCGACCGGCGGCGCTGTAGCAGCGGCCGCTTCGGGCGCGGCCTCGGCCGGGCCGTGGGCCTTGGTGGCGGGCTGGCGCGGCGTACTGCTGGCCTGGGGCGAAGACGGTGGGGACTTCGGCTGGGTCGCGCAGGCGACCAGGCCGAGGGTGAGCATGCAGGCCAGAGTGCGTCGAATCATCGTCGCAGGTTAGCAGGTCATGGATGAATTAAAACCCCTAACACCATGAATCACAACGATTTGCCCGCGTTCAGCGAGAAATGTGAAGACGTCGTGATCGGGCTTCCCCATTCAGATAGAGGTGGCCGGTTGCGTCCCCATCCCCGCAGACGCAACCGGCGACCGGATCCGGTCGGTACCTGCGCGGCTGCCGCTCCCCAGTGACAGTTCCCCGCGCTCCCTGTACCCGTTGGATCAGTACTGCTCCCGCCCGACGCCCCCTCGCGCTGCATCGATTGACGGCGCGCCGTGCCGAACGGGCCGCCATTGTGCAGGCCGATTACGACAAGTCCATTGATCAAGATCAACGCGGTGTAAAAATGTGAACCAGCTAACGTTTTTTTCGGACTTTCGTCCGGGAGCGTGTTGCGTCGCATTGTGGTGAGAACGCTTCCACAACAGGCACTGCGCAACGTCAGAGAGTTTCCAGCCAACGGCGCAACCCCTCGTGGGTGGTGTCTGGGTGGTCGCGGAAAGCAGAAGCCGCGGGTGGGCCGGTCGGGTTGGGTACGCGGGGGACGCCGTGAATCCGTCCATGGAGGCTTGGCAGCCGCATCCAGATCAGACACCCCCCGCGTACCCAACCCGACCGTCCTCTGACAGATTTCGGAGGTCTGCCACCCACGGAGAAGAAAGAGAAGATCAAAAGCGGATCGCGGCGCTGCGCTTGCTCGTGATCCGAGCATGGCTATGCCGGTCGTCCTGACCGTCACCCTTCGCGCCGTCGCCATGGGTGACGTTGGCAGCGGCTCCTGCCGCTGCCTTCGGCTTTACAGGAAGCAATGAAGCGGGCGGCCAAGCTGCGTTTGCTTTTGATCCTTTTTCTTTCCGTGGGTGGACGAACACGGAATCTGCCAGCGGCCGGGTGGGTGGGCAGTGCGGGGTGTCCGCGGCATGGATGCCGCGGCCAAGCCCCCATGGATGGGTTCACGGCGTCCCCGTACTGCCCACCCACCCGGCCAGCCCTCAGCAATCCGGCTTTCAGCGACCCATTCCACCCACGAGGGGCTGCGCCGTTGGCTGGAAGCCCTATCCCCCGTGCACGGGCCGGTGCCCGCGTACCGCCATCACCAACCCGACGCCGGCCAGCAACGAGACAGCGGATGTCCCGCCATAACTGATCAGCGGCATCGGAATGCCCACCACCGGCAGCAGGCCGGAAATCATTCCGCCGTTCACCAGCACGTAGACGAAGAACGCCAGCCCCAGGCTACCGGCCAGCAATCGCGCGTGCGTGTCGCGCGCGTGCACCGCAATCCACAGGCAACGCCCCACCACGAACAGGTACAGCGCGAACAGCGTCACCACGCCGATCCAGCCAAACTCTTCGGCCAGCACCGAGAACGCAAAGTCGGTGGTGTACTCGGGCAGGAAATCCAGCGTGGCCTGCGTGCCCTGCCCCCAGCCGCGTCCCTGCCACCCCCCGGAGCCGATCGCGATGCGCGATTGCAGGATGTTCCAGCCGGTACCAAGCGGGTCGGCCGCCGGGTCGAGGAAGGTCAGCACACGATCCTTCTGGTATTGCCGCAGCAAGCCGAACCACGCCAGCGGTGCAGCCACTGCCAGCCCTGCCACCCCGGTCGCCAACCAGCCCCAGTGCAGGCCACCCAGCAACAACGCGAACACGCCACTGGCAGTAACCAGCGTGGCGGTGCCGAGGTTGGGCTGCATGAGGATCAATACCGCCGGCACGCCGATCAGCAGCCCGGCAGTCAATACCGTGCGCGGCGAGGGCGGCAGTGGTTGCCGATGCAGGTACCACGCCATCATCAGCGGCAGGCTGAGCTTGAGCAGCTCGGACGGCTGCAGGTAGAACACGCCGAGGTTCAGCCAGCGCTGCCCGTACTTGCCGGTGCCGATGACGTACACCGCCATCAGCGGCAGCATCGACAGCGCGTAGATCGCAGGGGTCCACGCACGCAATCGCAGCAGCGAAACACGCGACAGCAGCCACATTGCCAACAGCCCACCGGCAAAGCGTGCCGCCTGCCCGGCCACCGGGCCGGACACGCTGTGCAGCACCGCCAGGCCGGCGCCCATCAGGATCAACAACGCGCCCAGCAACGGCAGATCGATCGTGCGCAGCGCCTCACGGCAGCCGCCAAGCAGTCGTTTCCATTCCACGCGGGCACGGTAGCAACGGGTGCTTGCGTGAAGCTGTCATTGTGGTTCTGCGTTTGTAGAGTCGAGCATGGCTCGACTCTACAGAAGCGCGCAGCCGATGCTACCCGTAACCCCCGTGCACCGGGTTGTGGCTGCGCACCGCCATCACCAGGCCGAAACCGGCCAGCAGCGACACCGCCGAAGTACCACCGTAGCTGATCAGCGGCATCGGCACGCCTACCACCGGCAGCAGGCCGGAAATCATCCCGCCATTCACCAGCACGTAGACAAAGAACGCCAGGCCGGTGGCACCAGCCAGCAGGCGCGAATAGGAATCGCGTGACTGGCTGGCGATCCACAGGCAACGCCCGATCACCACCAGGTACAGCGCCAGCACGGTGGCCACGCCGATCCAGCCGAACTCCTCGCTCAGTACCGAGAACGCGAAGTCGGTGGTCTGCTCGGGAATGAAGTTCAGGTGCGACTGCGAGCCTTCGCCCCAGCCCTTGCCATCGAAGCCGCCGGAACCGATCGCGATCTTCGACTGGATGATGTTCCAGCCGGCGCCAAGCGCGTCCATCTCCGGGTCCAGGAACATCATGATGCGGTCCTTCTGGTACGGCCGCAGCAACCAGAACCAGGCCACCGGCGCGACCGCAGCCACGCCGCCCACGCCCAGCCCAACCCACCACCACGGCAGGCCCGCCAGCAGCAGCACGAACACGCCGCTGGCGGCGATCAGCACGCCGGTACCGAAGTCCGGCTGCAGCATCACCAGGCCGGTGGGTACGCCGATGATGACCAAGGCCACGAGCACGGTATTGAAGCGCGGCGGCAGCGGCATCTTGTGGAGGTACCACGCCACCATCATCGGCAGGCTCACCTTCAGCAGCTCGGCCGGCTGCAGGTAGAAGAACTTCAGGTCCAGCCACTGCCGGCCATATTTACCGGTGCCCAGCACGAACACCGCCAGCAGCGGGATCATCGAGATCGCGTAGATCATCGGCGAGGCCGAGCGGATGCGCAGGATCGGCACCCGCGAGATGCCCCACAGTGCGGCCATGCCCACCGCGAAACGCGCGCCCTGCGCCATCACCAGGCTGTCGCCACCAGCGCTCTTCAGGGTCGCCAGGCCAATCACCATCAGCGTGCCCAGGGCCAGGCACAGCACCCAGTCCAGCGTGCTGAAAAAGCGGCGCAGCATGTCGCCGGCCCAGCGCAGGAACACTCTCATCGTGCGGGCTCCGCAGGGGCCGGGCGCGGCGTGGCTGGCAGCGCGGCGGCGGGCGCACCCGGCTGCGGCGCAGGCGCCGGCTCCGGTGCGGGTGCGGGTGCACCGATCAGCACCGGATGCTCTCCCACCTGTGCAGCGGCGAGGTCACCGGCCTGGCGTGCGCCCGCGTCTTCGTTGTCGAACGCGGTGGCGCCGATGGCGGTGGTGCCGCGCTCGCTGTCCAGCGGCTGCATGCCTTCGGGCAACTTGCCCAGCAGGTAAGCGTCGAACACCTTGCGTGCGATCGGCGCCGCGGCCGAACCACCATAGCCACCACCTTCCACTGCCACCGCAATCGCGATGACCGGGTTGTCCGCCGGCGCAAAGCCGACGAACAGTGCGCGGTGACGCAGATGCATCGGCAGGCTCTTCGGATTCACGGCGGCGGTGCCCTTGCGGCTGATGACCTGCGCGGTACCGGTCTTGCCGGCCATCACGTACGGCGCACCGACGGCCACGCGCCAGCCGCTTCCGCCAGGCCGCATGGTTGCCATCATGCCCTCGCGCACGGCCTGCACGTTGTTGGGATTGGGGCTGACCGGCTTGCTCTCGCCGGGCGGCGTCGCCGTCCAGTCGCTGTCGAAGCCGTCGCGCTGCTGGATCACCAGGTGCGGGGTGCGCAGCTGGCCGTCGGCCAGGCCGCTGACGCCGCGCGCCAGCTGCAGCGGGGTGACCTTCCAGTCACCCTGGCCGATGCTGATGTTGACCGTATCGCCGGGATACCAGGCTTCCTTGCGGGTCTTCCGTTTGTAGGCCGGCGACGGCAGGATGCCGCCGATCTCGCCGGTGAGGTCGATGCCGGTCGGCTGGCCGAAGCCGTAGTACTCCATGTAATGGTCGAAGCGCTCGATGCCCAGGTCCAGCGCCAGCTTGTAGTAATAGGTGTTGACCGACTCGGCGATGGACTTGCGCAGATCAGTCCAGCCGTGACCGCCACGGTGGGCGTCACCCCAGCCGCGCGAGGTGCCCGGCAGGTAGAACATGCCGGTGGACAGCACCTTGTCTTCCGGGCGGCGCACGCCGGAGTCCAGTCCCGCCAGGCCGATCAGCGGCTTCAGGGTGGAACCGGGAGCGACGCCACCGAGCACCAGGCGATTGAACTGTGGCCGCGACGGGTTTTCGTTCAAGGCCTTGAAGTCGGCATGGGAAATGCCGTTGACGAACAGGTTGGGGTCGTAGGACGGCAGGCTGACCATCGCCAGCACTTCGCCAGTGCGCGGATCCATCGCCACCGCCGAACCTTCCTGGTCGCCAAACGCGGCCACCATCGCGCGCTGCAGGTCAGCGTCGATCGACAGCCGCAGGTCGGCGCCGGACTGCGCGGCGACGCGGCCGATGGTGCGGATCGCGCGACCCTGCACGTTGGTCTCGACCTGCTCGTAGCCGACCTTGCCGCGCAGCTGCTGCTCGTAATAGCGCTCCAGGCCGGACTTGCCGATGTGGGTCAGCGCGGCATTGCCTTCGCCGAGGATCTCCAGGTCCTTGTCATCAACGCGGCCGACGTAGCCGATGATATGCGCGAACAGGTCGCCGTACGGGTAACGCCGGGTCAGGTAGGGTTCGAGCTCGACACCGGGGAAGCGCCAGCGGTCGACGGCAAAGCGCGCCATCTCCTCGTCGCTCATGCGCAGCTTCAGCGTGACCGGCAGGAACTTGCGGCGCGCCTTGCGCGACCTGTTGAATGCTTCCAGCTCTTCCGGGCTGATGCTGATGATCTTCGCCAGCCCTTCCAGGGTGGCATCCATGTCCCTGACCTTGTCCGGGGTCACGTCCAGGCGGAAAGCCGGCACGTTTTCGGCCAGCAGGCGACCGTTGCGGTCGTAGATCATGCCGCGCCCCGGCACCACCGGCCGCGGCTTGATGCGGTTGGCTTCCGAGCGCGTGGCGTAGACGTCGTGGTCCAGCACCTGCAGCTTGAAGTACCAGCCGCCCAGGCCCAGCAGGCAGACCAGCACGCCCAGGAAACCCAGCGCCGCACGGCGGCGGAACTGTTCGGCTTCGGCATGCGGATTCTTGACCTGGCGGCGCGGGATCATGGCTCAGCGCCCGCGCTTGCCGAAGCGCACCGCGTCCAGCAGCACGAACACCAGCGGCCACAGGCCCATGCCCAGCAGCGGTGCCCACCAGTACGACCACGGCAGGGTCGGCTCATCCACCACGATGTGGACCAGCGCGCTGACGATGCGGTCGTTGAACAGCAGGCCGCCGATGGCCAGCATCTGCTGGGACATCGGGAAGAAGCGGATGCGCGCGCGGAAGCGCTGCAGGATGAAGGCCAGCATCACCAGCCGCAGCGCCTGTTCGCCCAGCACGCCGCCGTACAGCAGGTCGGCAACCACGCCGCTGGCGAAGGCGATGCCCAGGCCGACGCGCTCGGGGGCTTCGATGACCCAGTACGCCAGCACCAGCGCCAGCCAGTACGGGCGCAGCGGCTGCAGCAGCGCCGGCAGCGGCAGCAGGCCCAGCAGCAGCGCCACCACCAGGCTGGCCGGCAGCACCCACGGGTTGTCGCGCAGGCGGCTCATCGCTGCGCCTCCGGCGCGGTCGGTTGCCGGCCAGCGGCCGGCACTACCGTGGATCCAGCTGGGGGAGAGCCCCCCTCTTGTTGAGGGGGGGGCGCCGAAGGCGCGGGGGTAAGGGAGGATGCGCGGGGCGGTTGTGCCGAAGGTGCAGACGGCTCAAGGGGGCGCGCCAACGGCGCGGGGTTAAGGGAGGATGCGGGGGCAACAGTCCTCGTTTGCGACGAGGGCTGTTGCCGGCCAGCGGCCGGCACTACCGGGGCGCTGACCGGAGCCGGCGTCGTTGCCGCTGGCGCGGCTCCCGCAGGCACGCTGGCGCCGGTGGCCGGCCCCCCCGGGGCGGTTTCTTCCAGCTGCAGGCGCAGTTCCGGCGGAATGCGGATCGCCGCGCCCGGGCGCAGCAGCAGCACGTCGCGGCCGCGGTCGAGCTGGGCCGCCGGCTTCAGTTCGCCGACCAGGAAGGCATGGGTGTCGTCCGGGCGCAGGCCGGTGATGGTGCCGACCGGGAAGCCGGCCGGGAAGCGCCCGCCGAGGCCGGAGGTGACGATCTCATCGCCCACTTCCACGCCGGCGCTGAGCGGGATGTCGCGCAGCTCCAGCGTGTCGCCGCGGCCATAGACGATCAGGCGCACGCCGTTGCGGGCCACGGTGACCGGCACCGCGTGGTCGGGATCGGTCAGCAGCAGCACGGTGGAGGTGCCGCCGGTGACGCTGATCACCTGCCCCATCAAGCCGCCGGCGTCGATCACCGCCTGGCCGACGTGCACGCCCTCGCGGCTGCCTGCGTCGAGCACCAGGCGCTGCTTCACCGGGTCCAGGTCGATGTCCAGGATCGGCGCCAGCTGCACGTCCAGGCCACTGCGCTCGGCCACGTTCAGCAGTTCGCGCAGCTGGGCGTTGTCCAGCGCGGCGGTCTGCAGGCGGGTCAGGCGCGCGTTGGCCAGCAGCAGCTGGTTGCGCAGTTCACGGTTTTCAGTGACCAGCTGGGTATGGCTGGCGGCGGAATCCTTGACCTGGTTGCCGAGCTTGCCGGGCAAGCCAGCCAGTGCCCACACCGGCTGTACCAGGCTGTTGGCCTGCTCGCGCAGGCGTGCCAACCAGCCGGCCTGGTCATCGAGCACGATCAGGGTGATGGCCAACGCGAGATAGGCCAGCAACCGCAGGGGGCTGGCGGCATCACCGGATCGGGAGGCGACGGGAGGACCGGCGTAGGGCGGCACGGCAACGATTCAACTGGCAGAAGGCGGAAGGGAAACACGCGGGCGCCCCGCCGGTGCCGGCCCGCCATCACGGCGGGCCGCACCCCGGAAGGGCGCGGCGGGCAGGAACGGCCGGGACGGCTTATTCCGGCGCAAAGAACTCGTTGCCGTGCATGTCCACCAGCTCCAGCGCACGACCGCCACCGCGCGCCACGCAGGTCAGCGGATCGTCGGCCACCTGCACGTGCAGGCCGGTCTCCTCGGAGATCAGGCGGTCCAGGTCGCGCAGCAGGGCGCCACCACCGGTCAGCACGATGCCACGCTCGGCGACGTCGGCGCACAGTTCCGGCGGGGTCTGCTCCAGCGCCAGCTTGACCGCGCTGACGATGCCCGACAGCGGTTCGTGCAGGGCCTCGAGCACTTCGTTGGAGCTGATCTTGATCATCTTCGGCACGCCCTCGGCGAGGTTGCGGCCGGAGATTTCCATCTCGATCACTTCCGCCTGCGGGTAGGCGCAGCCCAGCTCGACCTTGATGCGCTCGGCGGTGGCTTCACCGATCAGCATGCCGTGGTTGCGGCGCACGTAGTTGGTGATCGACTCGTCGAAGCGGTCGCCACCGATGCGGACCGACGCCGAGTAGACGATGCCGTTGAGCGAGATCACCGCCACTTCGGTGGTGCCACCGCCGATGTCGATGACCATCGAGCCACGGGCTTCGGTGACCGGCATGCCGGCGCCGATCGCGGCGGCCATCGGTTCTTCGATCAGGAACACGTCACGGGCACCGGCTTCCTCGGCCGATTCCTTGATCGCGCGGCGCTCGACCTGGGTCGAGCCGGCCGGCACGCAGACCAGGACGCGCGGGCTCGGGCGCAGCACGCGCGACTTGTGCACCTTCTTGATGAAGTGCTTGAGCATCGCCTCGGTATAGGTGAAGTCGGCGATGACGCCGTCCTTCATCGGGCGGATGGTGGTGATGTGGCCCGGGGTACGGCCCAGCATCTGCTTGGCTTCGGCGCCGACGGCTGCCACCGAGCGGGTGCCACCGATGGCACGGTCCTGGCGCACGGCCACGACCGACGGCTCGTTCAGCACGATCCCCTGCCCGCGCACGTAGATGAGGGTGTTGGCCGTGCCCAGGTCGATGGACAGGTCGTTGGAGAACATGCCACGGAGTTTCTTGAACATCTGAGGAAGGAGTCCTGAGGGGTGTCGTGCCCGCCGCGGGATGGCGAAAAAATGGGCAGAAATCGAGGCCGACAAGCCTAGCAACCCGCCTGCCGCCGAGCAAGGAAAAAACTAGCTGAACCCGCGTCTTCACAGGCTTTCGGCCTGATCGGGTCTCACCCGGTTCTGGCCCTGAGCGGCACCAGCGGGTAACCTTTGCGCCGTCGGGCGCCCAAGGGCGCCGTTTGCTTGCCCGCTGAACCGGGCCGGCCCACCCCAAAATTCACCGCATAGGCTTACATCGATGTCCGCTCTGATCTGTGGTTCTCTTGCCTTCGACACCATCATGGTGTTCCCGGACCAGTTCAAGAATCACATCCTGCCGGACAAGGTGCACATCCTGAACGTGTCCTTCCTGGTGCCGCGCATGCGCCGCGAGTTCGGCGGCTGCGCCGGCAACATCGCCTACAACCTGCACCTGCTGGGCGGCCAGCCGATTCCGATGGGCACCGTGGGTTCGGACTTCGGCCCGTACCGCGAGTACTTCGAAGGCCTGGGCATCGACCTGTCGCGCGTGCGCGTGATCGATGAGCTGTTCACCCCGCAGGCGTTCATCACCACCGATCACGACAACAACCAGATCACCGCCTTCCACCCGGGCGCGATGATGCGTTCCTACGAAAACCACGTGCGTGGCGTGCCGGGCGTGACCCTGGGCCTGGTCGGCCCGGACGGCCGCGAAGGCATGATCCAGAACGCGCAGGAATTCCACGAGGACGGCATCCCGTTCATCTTCGACCCGGGCCAGGCCATGCCGCTGTTCAACGGCCCGGAACTGCGCGCCTTCATCGACCAGGCCGACTACGTGGTTGTCAACGACTACGAGTCGAACCTGCTGCAGGAACGCACCGGCTGGGACGAAAAGGAGATCGTCAGCCGGGTCAAGGCCTACATCACCACCCGCGGCCCGAAGGGCGCGGTCATCCACACCCCGGAAAAGAGTTACGACATCCCGCCGGCGCACGAGCGCCGCGTGGTCGACCCGACCGGCTGTGGCGACGCCTTCCGCGCCGGCCTGATCTACGGCATCCAGAAGGGCTACGACTGGCTGACCATCGGCCGCATGGGCAACCTGATGGGCGCGCTGAAGGTCGAGCACCCGGGCACGCAGAACCAGCGCTTCACCTTCGACGAGTTCAACGAGCAGTTCAAGCAGCAGTTCGGTTACGCGCTGGGCGCGTAAACCGAACTGCCCGCGCATCTGATCGGTGGTGTCGACCTTGGTCGACACTGCCGGCCCGCGGCCGGCACTACCGGAACCTCCGACCGACACGTGGCCTGCTCTCTGTAGAGCCGAGCCGTGCTCGGCTTGCGCGCGCCAGCGCGATCTGACCGGAGTGCAGCCGAGCGTGGGCTCGGCTCTACATCATCAGCCGCCCTGCCAGGCCGCCAGCAAGGTGCGGCAATCGGCGAAATGCCAGTCGGCGCGGCCCGGCCACGGGTTTTCCGGCAGGTTGACCAGTACGGTATGGGCGCCCGCGGCGCGGCCGCACTCCAGGTCGTAGGCGTGGTCACCCACCATCACCGCCTGCGCAGGCCCGATGCCCCATCGCCGCAGATGCTGCTGCAGGCCATCCGGCGAGGGCTTGGGCACCGCTTCATCGCGACCAATGATGTCGGCATCGTCGAACAACGCCCCGATCCCGATCGCCTCCAGCGTCAGCTTCGCCAGCGCATGATCATTGCGGGTCAGGATGCCCAGCCGGCAGCCAGCCGCCGCCAGCGCGCGCAGCAGCTTCACCGCACCCGGCGCGGGCAGCGCGTCCTCGGCCAGCGCGCGTTCGTGATCCAGCAACCACTCACGCTTGGCCTGCGCCGGTGCGTCGGGCAACGCCGCGATATGGTCGAGGATGTCTTCCTCGGCGGCGATCTGCAGCGCGCGGCGGATTGCGGCGAAATCATGCACGGCGACGGTCAGCGTGCCGTCCATGTCGAACACCCAGTGCCGGATCGCGGACAACGCGTGCACCGCGCTGCCCGCCGCACCCGTCACTGCCACCACTGCGGCATGCGGCTGGCGTCGACGCCGCCGGTTTCGAACACCGCCGTGCGGGTGCCGCCGGCCTTGACCGGGAACTCGATGCTGATCGACCTGCCCTTGCGCGCCAGCTTCCACAGTGCCTTCTGGTCGGTGATGAACAGGGCGATGGCCTCATCGGTCTTCGGGCGCCAGGCGGCCATCGACACCGGCTTGCCGTCGTCCACGGTCACTTTCACCGTGCACTGCGGGCAGCGGAAATCACCGGCCTGCAGCACCAGGTAAGCGTGCCGCTTCCACTCCGGGTGATCGCGGAACACCAGCTGCACCGGCTTGGCACCGCTGCCATCCACGTCCACCCGTTCCTTGCTGTAGATCTGCGCCGAAACCTGGTTGCCCTTGTTGCCCACCGGGATCTGGTTGTACTGCCACAGCGCCTGCATGCGGCGCAGGTCGCGCGCGGCATCGCCCTTGGCCTTGACCTCGTCGAAGCCTGCGGCGATGCGCTCGGCGGCGGCGGTGTCCTTGTACTGGTCCAGCAGCGAGGCGCCATGCAGGCGCGCGCGTTCCCAGTCCTGCGCGGCCACGGCCATGTCGTACTGCTTGGCCACGTCTTCGGCCTTGGCCTCCTTCTGCGCCTGCACGGCGGCCGCGGCGGCTTCCTGCGCCTTGCGTTCTTCCTCGGGGTTGCTGCAGGCGGCCAGCGCCAGGGTGCAGGCGGTGAGCAGGATCAGTCGTTTCATGGCGGAGGTCCTTTGCGAGTGCATCCCGATTCTATCGGCAGCGAAAAGCGGATACACCAACGGCGGGTTTCCCCGCCGTTGGTGGTGAAGCAGTGACCGGTTGCCGGCCAGCGGCCGGCACTACCGCTTACTTGGCTTCAGCCTTGGCCAGCATGTCCTGCACCGAGGCGGTGGTGATCGGGTGGTAGCCCGGCTTGGCCTTTTCAAAGGCCTGCTTGGCCAGCTCCAGCCCCTTCGGGGTCTTCACCAGTTCCGCGTAGATCGGCAGGATCAGCTTGCGACGGCCGACGCGCTCGATGAACGCGGCAGCACCTTCGTTGGCCTGCTCGTAGCCGCTGCGGATCGCCAGCGGGTACCAGCGCATGGCGATCTCGCCATTCGGGGTGCCAGTGAAGTGGAACGCCTTGTCCAGCGTGGCCAGCTTGTCCAGCGGCTGGGTCGCACCCAGGCCGTCGATGAAGCGCACCCATTCCTGCGTGCTCCAGTCGGCGATGACCTGGCTGCTGGGCACGGTGCCGGCGCTGGCGAAGGCAATACGTGCGGTATCGACGCTGCTGAAGTTGCGCGACTGCGCCTTGGCCGCGAACGCCGGGATACCCGGCTCGTCCAGCCAGGCCTTCAGTTCGGCCTCGGTCACGGCCGACGGATTCTTCGGCAGCAGGTTCTTCTTCATGTAGTCGACGAACTGGTCGGTGTTCGCGCTCTGGAAGGCGTGGTCATCGAACCAGCCCCGCAGGAACGGATCGAAGGTCTCGCGGCCGAAGCGCTGTTCCAGGAACTCCAGGAACCATGCACCCTTGACGTAGGCGACCTGGCTGAGCGCTTCGTCGGGGTCGCGCTCGTTCAGCGGCGGCAGCGCCAGCGCCTGGTCGGTCGGGCTCATGTCCTTCACCTCGGCCAGCAGGTCGGTCTGGTCGATCTGCTTCTCCATCTCGGCCATCTCCTTGCCGTACAGGGCTTCGGTGATGCGGCCCTGGACGTAGGTGGTGAAGCCTTCATTGAGCCAGATGTCCTTCCAGCTGGCGTTGGTCACCAGGTTGCCCGACCAGCTGTGCGCCAGTTCGTGGGCGACCAGCGAGACCAGCGACTTGTCGCCGACGATCACGGTCGGGGTGGCGAAGGTCAGGCGCGGGTTCTCCATGCCGCCGAACGGGAACGACGGCGGCAGCACCAGCATGTCGTAGCGGCCCCAGCGGTATTCGCCGTAGAGCTTCTCGGCGGCACCGATCATCTTCTCGGTGTCTTCGAATTCCTTGGCGGCCTTGTTGACCATGGTCGGCTCGGCCCAGACGCCGGAGCGGCCGGAGATCGGCTCGAACACCAGGTCACCGGCGGCGATGGCCAGCAGGTAGGACGGAATCGGCTGCGGCATCTTGAAGGTGTAGTCACCATCACGCGCGGCCTTCGGATCGTTGTCGGCGCTCATCAGCACCATCACGTCCGGGCGCGAGACCACGTGCGCGCTGTAGGTGAAGCGCACGCTCGGGGTGTCCTGCAGCGGCACCCAGGAACGGGCATGGATGGCCTGCGACTGGCTGAACATGAAGGGCAGCTTCTTGCCCTCGGTCATCGACGGCGCCAGCCACTGCAGGCCCGAGGCGGTCGGTGCGGTGTGGTAGGTCACTTCCACCTTGGCCGGCTGCTCCGCAGCCTCGATGGTCAGCTTGCTGCCGAACACCTTGTCGGCCGGGGCCAGCTCGAACTTCAGCGGGCTGCGTGCGCCATCGGCGGCGACGGCCTCGACCTTGGACACGGTCAGCTCGCGGGTGTCGAGCACCAGCTGCCTGGCGTCCTTCTGTTTCCATTCCAGGGTGTAGGTGGCGGTGCCGCCGATCTGCTTCTGGTCGAAGTCCAGCTTCAGATCCAGCGCGATGTCCTTGATGACGACCTTGTCCGGCTCGGCGTACGAGCTTTCGTCGTGGCTGCGGTTCTCGGCGTTCACGGGGGCGGCGGGGGCCTTTGCGGCAGTCGGGGCGGCGGCGGGCGCGGCCGCCTCCCGGGAGCAGCCGGCGGCCAGGGCCACGGCCAGCGGAAGGAGCATCAGCGGATTACGCATGAATCGGGACCGTTACGGGGATCAAACCCCAATGGTACCTCCCTCGGGCCCGGCAGGCGTTGCGCGGTGCGGGGTAATGGCGGCCCACAGCACCGGTCGTGCCGGCCGCTGGCCGGCATCCGCACGGACGATGACCGGGCACGGGGATGCCGGCCAGCGGCCGGCACGACCGGAACACCGGGCTTACAGCTTGTAGCCGGAGTGGATCGAAACGATGCCGCCGGTCAGGTTCTTGTAGTGGCAGCGCTCGAAGCCGGCCTGCCCCATCATCGCCTTCAGTTCGTCCTGCGGCGGATGCTTGCGGATGCTCTCGGCCAGGTACTGGTAGCTGTCCGAATCGTTGGCGAACAACTTGCCCAGCCTGGGCAGGATCTTGAACGAGTGGAAGTCGTAGATCGGCTTGAACCAGTCCGCAGTGACTTCGGAGAACTCCAGCACGCGGGCCTGGCCGCCCACCTTCAGCACGCGGTACATCTCGCGCAGGCCGGCGTCCTTGTCGGTCACGTTGCGCAGGCCGAAGGCAATGGTGACCAGGTCGAAGCTGTTGTCCGGGAACGGCAGGGCTTCGGCGTTGCACTGCACGTAGTCCAGGCCAAGCACCAGGCCGCGGTTGGTCAGGCGGTCACGGCCGACCGACAGCATGCCGGCGTTGATGTCGCCCAGCACCACCGAGCCCTCGGCGCCGACGCGCTCCTTCAGCAGCGCGGCGATGTCGCCGGTGCCGCCGGCCAGATCGAGCACGCGGTCGCCCGGCTTCACCTGCGCGGTCGCCACGTAGTAGCGCTTCCACGCCCGGTGCACGCCCAGGCTCATCAGGTCGTTCATCAGGTCGTAGTTGCGCGCGACCGAGGTGAACACCTGGCCGACCAGCTTCTGCTTGTCCTTGGCGGCGACGTCGCGGAACCCGAAATGGGTGGTACCGGCTTTGTAGGGGGATTCGCTCATGGCCCCGATTATCGCACCGCCGGGGGCCAGCGGCACCCCCTGCCCGTATCATGGTGGGCCACGACTGACCGGAGCCCCCGCATGATCACCACGCCCGACTACCAGGCCCTGCTGCAGACCGCCATCGCCGAAGCCCGTCAGGGTCTGGCCGAGGGCGGGGTGCCGATCGGCGCGGCGCTGTACCACAACGACGGCCGCCTGCTCGGCTGCGGCCACAACCGCCGCGTGCAGGAAGGCGACCCGTCGGTGCACGGCGAAACCGACGCCTTCCGCAAGGCCGGCCGCCAGCGCCGCTACCAGGACACCATCATGGTCACCACGCTGGCCCCATGCTGGTACTGCTCGGGCCTGGTGCGCCAGTTCAACATCGGCACCGTGGTGGTGGGCGAATCGCGCACGTTCCAGGGCGGCATCGACTGGCTGCGCGAAAACGGCGTCAACGTGATCGACCTCGACAATCAGGAATGCGTGGATCTGCTGGGCGATTTCATCAGCCGTCATCCCGACATCTGGAACGAGGACATCGGCGAATGAGCCACACGCACTCGTCTCTGCAAGACATTTAATGAACGCTTCAGCGCCGGTGCGCCCTTGTGCCGGCGGCCTTTGCGGGCATCGGCGTGACCCCGCGCACAGTCAGCCAGGTCACGCGCACACGCTGCGGTAACACCCCACGGGGCTGACACGCCTACGGTGGGGTCACCGGGGCACCCTTCCCCCGGCGGAGCCAGCCATGTGCGCGCACGCCGTACGCCCTACGACAGACCCGATCCTCGATCCGATCCGCGAACGCTTGCAGCGGCAATATGCACTGCACCGGCGCGGCGCGCTGTTCTGGACTGCCTATCAGCACATGCAACTGGAGCTGGTCCGCCGCCACCCGCTCGACCACGAACGCCTGTGCAATGCGATGGCCGCTCTGGCCGAAGACCTCGGTGCGGTCGAACACGCCCAGTTGATCGGCCATGCCAACGCAGGCTCCACATTCCGCTGACGCGGCATGCACCGCCATATACGCCACACTCCGATGAACCCCCACTCCCTTTCCACTCAACCGAACTGGATTGTCATGCACGCTGAAGTCCCCACCATTCCTCCGGTCATCAATGTAGACGCCGAGCTTGACCACTGGCGCCGCCAACATGCCGAAGGCGCACTGCCGCACAACTCGTTCGGCTCGTACGTGCCGTGGATCAAGTTCGCCTGTGATTCGCTGATCACCCAGCCGCGCGCCAGCGAGGCCGAACGTGATGAGATGTTCCAGACCCAGTACGCCCTGCAGATCATGCCGCGGCTGAGCGAAGCCCAGGCCCGTGAGTTCGTCGACCGTTGCTGGCAGCACGTCTACCAGAGCAGCCCGGTGCGCAGCCTGCAGGCGCCACGACTGCAGCGCATGCGCGCCTGACCGGCGCTGCACGGCGCCTGCACGGGTCACTGCCGATCATCCTCGTCACCTGAGTGGGAACACGACGACGATGAAAGCGCGCAACCTGTTCAATACGATCGCCAAGAAGGCCGCGACAGCCACCGGCTCACCGTGGACCTTCCTGGCTGCGGTAGGGATCGTGGTGATCTGGGGCATCAGTGGTCCGGTGTTCGGTTTCAACGACACCTGGCAGCTGGTGATCAACACCGGCACCACCATCATCACCTTCCTGATGGTGTTCCTGATCCAGCACACGCAGAACGCGGACACCGCCGCGATGCAGATCAAGCTGGACGAGCTGATCCGGGCGACGGCCGAGGCCAACAACGAACTGCTGGATCTGGAAGAACTGGACGAAGCGCGCCTGGAAGAGATCCGTGCCGAGTACGAGCAGATGGCCCGCGAAGCAGGCGATGCGCTGGCGCGCGTTCGCGCCTGCCATGCTGCGCGGCGCGACGATGAAGCGATCTGACGGTAGCGCCGGGCCATGCCCGGCGAGCGCGATACCCGGAAGAATCCCACACGGGCCATCGCCCTCGGCTGATAACGGCGGACATCCCATCAGTGCAGACTGGCGCCATGTCCAGCCGTCACCTGGAACGCGGCCGCCACTCCCGTATCGGGGGCTACTACGTCCTCACCACGGTCGTACGCCACCGGCGTCCGGTGTTTGAAGATCCACGTTGTGCAACGTGTCTTGTGGATGCATTGAGGTATGTTGAACGCATGGGCCTCAGTCGGTCCTTTGCTTGGGTCGTCATGCCTGACCATCTGCACTGGCTGATGCAGCTGCGCGACGGATCACTGGCGCGCATGATGGGAACGGTGAAATCCCGCAGCGGCCGGTTGCTGGGGCAGCAGTTCGGCATACAGACGCCTTTGTGGCAGCCGAGCTATTTCGATCACGCGGTACGCAGCGAGGAAGCCTTGAGGCGCCATGCGTTGTACATCCTGGGCAACCCCATCCGAGCAGGGTTGACCCTGCATCTCGATGAATATCCGTTTGCATGGTGCCGTTGGCCCATGCGGTAGCGCCTGACCATGCCCGGCGAGCACGAAGTGCGGTCCGCCCAGACGTCAGGCATGCAGGAACGAAAAGCCGCCGGGCGTGGCCCGGCGCTACCGGTATCGAATTGCTGCTCAGCCGCGCTCGTGCCAGCCACCACCCAGCACCTTGTACAGGGTGATGCGGTTGGCCTGCTGGGCCAACTGCGCCTGCAACTGGGTCTGCTGCGCGTTGTAGGCAGTACGCCGTGCGTCCAGCAGGGTCACGAAGCTGTCCAGGCCGGCGTCGTAGCGTGCCTGCGACAGGCGGTTGGCCTGTTCGGCCGCTTCCACCAGGCGCTGCTGTGAACTCACCTGCTCATCCAGGCTGACATTCAACGCCAGCGCATCGGCGGTTTCGCGGAAGCCCACCTGGATCGACTTCTCGTACTGCGCCAGTGCGATATCACGATCGGCGTTGGCGACGGCCAGGTTGGCGCGCAGCTTGCCGCCCTGGAAGATCGGCAGGGTGATCTTCGGCAGGAAACTCCATACGCGAGTGCCGCTGTCGAACAGGCTGGACAATTCGCTGGAGCCACTGCCAATGCTGCCGGTCAGCGAGATGCTCGGGAAGAACGCGGCACGTGCCGCGCCGATGTTGGCATTGGCGGCCAGCAGCTGGTGTTCGGCGGCCATGATGTCCGGGCGCTGCAGCAGCACATCGCTGGGCAGGCCGGCCGGCGGCGGCGCCAGTGCCAGCAG
The DNA here is from genome assembly GCF_025697425.1 of Stenotrophomonas sp. Ps181. Classification (NCBI taxonomy): domain Bacteria; kingdom Pseudomonadati; phylum Pseudomonadota; class Gammaproteobacteria; order Lysobacterales; family Lysobacteraceae; genus Stenotrophomonas; species Stenotrophomonas sp. Ps181. The sequence goes on along the minus strand of NZ_JAHWBI010000002.1, from coordinate 590,036 downwards.
CTGCGGTTCGATGCCGTCCGGCAGCAGCGCTGGATCCAACTGGCCACCCGCCAGCAGCGCCAGCGCGTTGCGGTCCTGGGCCAGCTGGCCACGCAGGCGCGCGGCATCGGTGCGCGCGGTTTCGACCAGCGTGCGGGTCTGGGTCAGTTCCAGCGCCGAACTGCCGCCACGCTCGTGGCGGGCCTCGGCCAGGCGCAACGAATCCTCGTAGGTCTTCAGCGTGGCATCGGCGATCTTCAGACGCTGGGCATCGGCACCGTAGGTCAGCCACGCCGTCGCTGTCTCGGCCACCAGGCTCAGCTGCGCGTTGCGACGATTGGCAGCCACGGCAAAATACTGCTGCAGTGCCGCTTCGCTGAGGTTGCGCACGCGGCCGAACAGGTCCAGCTCGAACTCGGCCACGCCGACACCGGCGGTGAACTGCTCGGTGACGCCGGCGTCGGTGCCTTGGCGCTGCATCTGGCCGGTGACGGCCACGCCGGGCACGCGGTCGGCGCGCTGTACGCGGTACTGGCCGCGCGCGCGTTCAACGTTGAGCACGGCCACGCGCAGGTCTCGGTTGTTCTGCAGCGACTGCTCGATCACCTGCTGCAGGCGCGCATCGGTGAAGAAGTCGCGCCAGCCGACGGCGGCGACATCGGCCACCTGGCCCTGTACAGCCTCGGCCGGCCACTGCGCCGGAATTGCCGGAGCGACGGCGGTGTTCTTCGGCACCAGAGTGGAGCAGCCGGCCAGCGCGAGCGCGGCGGCAATGGAAAGGAACAGGGATGCACTTTTCATGGGAATGACTTCCATCGGTACTGCCGGATGGCAGGAGGCGATGCCGGCCAGCGGCCGGCACTACCGTTTCGATAACGCCAGCCTGAGGCCGGCATGGCCGTTTCGCTTACGTCGCGGATTTGCGCTTGAACACGCGCTGCACCACCACGAAGAACAGCGGCACGAAGAACACGCCGAGCACGGTGCCGACGATCATGCCGCCGAGCACGCCGGTGCCGATCGCCTGCTTGGCGCCGGATCCGGCACCGGTGGAGATCGCCAGCGGTACCACGCCCATGCCGAAGGCCAGCGAGGTCATCACGATCGGACGCAGGCGGTCGCGCACGGCGTGCATGATCGACTCGATCAGGCTGGCGCCCTTTTCCAGGTTTTCCTTGGCGAACTCGACGATCAGGATCGCGTTCTTGCTGGTCAGGCCCACCGTGGTCAGCATCGCCACCTGGAAGTAGATGTCGCGCTCCAGGCCCTTGAAGGTGTTGGCCAGCACCGCGCCGAGGATACCCAGCGGGGCCGCCAGCAGCACCGCGGTCGGCACGCTCCAGCTTTCGTACATCGCGGCCAGGCACAGGAACACGATCATCAGCGACAGCGTGTACAGCAACGGCGTCTGCGAGCCGGCCTGGCGTTCCTGGTAGGACATCGCCGTCCATTCGATGCCGAAACCCGCGGGCAGTTGCTTGGCCAGCTGTTCGATCTCGGCCATGGCATCACCGGAGGCGACGCCCGGGGCCGGCTCGCCCTGGATTTCCATTGCCGACACACCGTTGTAGCGCTCCAGGCGCGGCGAACCGTAATCCCAGTGCTTGGTGGCGAATGCACTGAACGGCACCATCTCGCCCTTGTCGTTCTTCACGGACCAGAGGTCGAAGTCCTCCGGGACCATGCGGAACGGCTGGTCGGCCTGCACGAACACGCGCTTGACGCGGCCACGATCGACGAAGTCATCGATGTACGAGCTGCCCCACGCAGCGGCCAGCGTGCCGTTGATCTGGTCGATCGACAGCCCCAGCGAGGTCGCCTTGGCCGCGTCGATGTCGATGCGGAACTGCGGCGTGTCCTCCTGGCCGTTCGGGCGCACGTTGGCCAGCTTCTTGCTGCCGGCGGCCAGGCCGAGCAGCTGGTTGCGTGCGGCCACCAGTGCCTCGTGGCCCTGGCCGCTGTTGTCCTTCAGGAAGAAGGTATAGCCCGAGGCAGTACCCAGTTCCGGAATGGCCGGCGGCGGGAAGGCAAAGATGAAGGCATCCTTGATCTGGCCCAGGGCTGCCATCGCACGACCGGTGATCGGCATCACGCCATTGTTGGCGTCACGCTCGCTCCAGTCCTTCAGCTTGACGAACGCCATGCCGGCGTTCTGGCCCATGCCGGCGAAGCTGAAGCCCTGCACGGAGAACACCGAATCCACCGCATCCTTCTCGTTCTGCAGGAAGTGGTTCTCCAATGCCGCGATCGATTCCAGCGTGCGCTCCTGGGTGGCGCCAACCGGGGCCTGCACCAGCGCCATCAGCACGCCCTGGTCTTCGTTGGGCAGGAACGAGCTGGGCAGGCGCACGAACAGCACGCCCATCAGCACGAACAGTGCCGCCACGATGCCCATGAAGCGCCACGGACGATGGATGATGCCGCGCACACCACGCTGGTAACTTTCGCTGGTGCGGTCGAAGCCACGGTTGAAGCCGTTGAAGAAGCGACCGGCCAGGCCGCGGTGGGCAACATGATGCTCGCCCTTCTTCAGCGGCTTGAGCATGGTCGCGCACAGTGCCGGCGTCAGCACGATCGCCACCAGTACCGACAACGCCATTGCAGAGACAATCGTGGCCGAGAACTGCCGGTAGATCACGCCGGTGGAGCCGCTCATGAAGGCCATCGGCACGAACACCGCCGACAGCACCAGGCCGATACCCACCAGCGCACCGGTGATCTGGCCCATCGACTTGCGGGTCGCTTCAAGCGGCGACAGTCCTTCCTCGGACATGATGCGCTCGACGTTCTCCACCACCACGATGGCATCGTCCACCAGCAGGCCGATCGCCAGCACCATCGCGAACATGGTCAGCATGTTCACCGAGAAGCCCAGCATCGCCAGCACGCCGAAGGTACCCAGCAGCACCACCGGCACGGCGATGGTCGGGATCAGGGTGGCGCGGAAGTTCTGCAGGAACAGGTACATCACCACGAACACCAGCACGATCGCTTCAAGCAGGGTCTGCACCACGCCCTTGATCGACACGCGCACGAACGGGGTGGTGTCGTACGGGATCTCGGCCTTCAGCCCGGCCGGGAAGAAGCTCTTCATGTCTTCCAGCGCAGCGTCCACGCCGGCAGCGGTATCCAGCGCGTTGGCGCCGGTGGCCAGGGTGACCGCCAGGCCGCTGGCCGGCTGGCCGTTGTAGCGGGTGACGAAGTCGTAGGACTCGGCCCCCAGTTCGACGCGGGCGACATCACCCAGGCGCAGCTCGGCACCGTCCTGCGCGCCGCGCACGATGATGTTGCGGAACTGTTCCGGGGTCTGCAGGCGCGACTGCGCGTTGATGGTGGCGTTGAGCTGCTGGCCCTTCACCGACGGCGCACCGCCGAGCTGACCGATCGCCACCTGGGCATTCTGCGCCTTGATCGCCGCAGTCACTTCCGCGACGGACAGGCCATAGGTATGCAGCTTGTTCGGGTCCAGCCAGATGCGCATGGCGTACTTGCCACCGAATACCTGGATGTTGCCCACGCCCGGCACACGGCTGAGGCGGTCGACGACATTGGAACCGACGTAGTCGGCGATGTCATTGGCGTCCATGCTGCCGTTCTCGGACACGAACGCGATGACGTTCAGGAAGCCCGAGCTGGACTTGGCCACGTTGATGCCCTGCCGCTGCACTTCCTGCGGCAGCAGCGGCATGGCCAGCTGCAGCTTGTTCTGCACCTGCACCTGGGCGATGTCCGGGTTGGTGCCGCTCTCGAAGGTCAGGGTGATGGTGGCCTGGCCGTTGGACGAGCTGTTGGAGGAGAAGTAGATCAGGCCATCAAGGCCCTTCATGTTCTGCTCGATGATCTGCGTCACCGAGTCTTCGACCACCTTGGCCGATGCACCCGGGTAGGTGGCGCTGATTTCCACCGCCGGCGGCGCGACGTTGGGGTACATCGAGACCGGCAGCTTGAACAGGGCCAGGCCGCCGGCGAGCATGATGATGATGGCGATCACCCACGCGAAGATGGGTCGATCGATGAAAAAGCGTGCCATGGGGTTCTCCGCTTACTTCGCGTCGCCGGCCGGGGCGGCAGGCTGGGCGACGGCCGCCGGCTTGGCCGGTGCGTCGCCCTTTTCGGTGGCCTTGACCGGCATGCCGGGGCCGATCTTCTGCAGGCCTTCGACGATGACCTTGTCACCGGCCTTCAGGCCCTCCTCGACCAGCCACTTGTCGCCGACCGTGCGGCTGACCTTGACCGGGCGTACTTCGACCTTGTTGTCCTTGCCGACCACCATCGCCGTGGTGTCGCCCTTCGGATCGCGGGCGATGCCCTGCATCGGCACCAGCACTGCATCACTGCGCACGCCGCCGCCGATCACCGCACGCACGTACATGCCCGGCATCAGCAGGCCGTCCGGGTTGTCCACCTTCACGCGCAGGCCGAAGCTGCCGGTGGCCGGATCGACGCTGACTTCGGAGAACTCCAGCGTGCCCTTGTGCTCGAAGGTGCTGCCGTCTTCCATCAGGATGCTGACCGGCAGGGTCTGGTTGTCCTGCAGGCGGCCGGCGGCCAGTTCGCGGCGCAGCTGCAGCAGCTCGGCCGAGGACTGGGTCAGGTCGACATAGATCGGATCCAGCTGCTGCACCGTAGCCAGTGCATTGGCCTGGCCGGCGCTGACCAGCGCACCCTGGGTGACGCTGGACTTGCCGATGCGGCCGCTGATCGGCGCGGTGATGCGGGCGTAGCCCAGGGTGACGTTGGCCGCGTCCAGCGATGCCCTCGCGGCACCGACATCCGCCTCGGCCTGCTTCTGCGCGGCCACGGCATTTTCCAGGTCCTGCTGGCTGACCGCATCGACCTTGGCCAGCTCGGTGATGCGCTTGGCGCTCAGCCGGGCGGCATTGGCGGTGGCCTCGGCGCGGGCCAGCTGGGCGCGGGCACTGTTGGCCTGGGCGCGGTAGCTGGCGTCCTCGATCTGGTACAGCGGCTCGCCGGCCTTGACCATGCCACCTTCGGTGAACAGGCGCTTGGCGACGATGCCGTTGACCTGCGGCCGCACTTCGGCGACCAGGAAGGCGTTGGTACGGCCCGGCAGTTCGCGGGTCAGGCCCACGGTCTCGGACTTCAGCGTGACCACAGTGACGTCACCCGGGCCCTGCTCGGGGGCCTGGGGTTGGCCGCCGCAGGCAGCCACGGTCGCGGCGATCGCCAGCGACAGTGCAAAGGGTCGGATTCGGCTCAGCAACATGACGGAAAGGCTCATAGGGGAAGGAATCTCAAATCGCGCTGATACAGGCCGAAAGCGCCAGCAGGCAACGCTCACCAGCGGGGAGTGGGAGCCGGACCGGCCTGCCACGCACACGACGGGAATGATGGGAGCGAAATATACATACATGCTTGTTTGTTTGTAAACCGGTACAATTCAGCCACGTTTCACCCGCACTCGTACCCATCCATGGCCCGCAAGACCAAAGAGGACACCCAGGCAACCCGGGAAGGCATCCTTGACGCCGCCGAAGCCTGCTTCCATGAACACGGCGTGGCCCGTACCACGCTGGAGATGATCGGTGCCCGCGCCGGCTATACCCGCGGTGCGGTCTACTGGCACTTCAAGAACAAGAGCGAGGTGCTGGCCGCGATCGTCGAGCGCGTGCATCTGCCTTTCATGCAGGAGCTGGAGCGCACCTCGACCGACCAGCGCGACACGCCGGTGCACGACCTGCGCGCGGTGATGATCCACTCGTTCATCGAACTGTCGGAGGACGAGCGCCTGCGCAAGACCATGGAGATCATGCTGCGCAGCGATGCGTCGGCTGATACCAGGGTGCTGACCGAACTGCAGCAGGCCGGTTTCCGCGATGGCCTGGACCGGATGGAACGTGCCCTGCGCCGGGCAAAGGACCTGGGCCAGCTGCGCGAGGGTGCAGACCCGAAGATCGCCGCACGCATGCTGCACGCCACCGTGCTGGGCGTACTGCACGGTGCGATGGTCGAACCGGATCTGATGGACCTCAAGCGCGATGGCATGCTCGCACTGGACATGACCCTGGCCGCCTACGTAAAGGACGGGGTGTTCGTTCCCGGCACCGTGCCCGAGCCGCTGCCCGAGGCATGAGCGGGGTCGCTGCCGCCACCGCAGCCCCAATGTGAGGACAGACCCATGATCCTGGACAACGTGGTGTGGGGCTTCATCGGCTGCGGCAGCGTCACCGAGAAGAAGAGCGGCCCCGCCCTGGCCAGCACACCGGGCTCACGGGTGGCGGCGGTCATGCGCCGCAATGCCGCATTGGCCGAAGACTATGCGCGGCGCCACGCGGTGCCACGCTGGTACACGGATGCCGACGCGCTGATCGCCGATCCGGACGTGAACGCGGTGTACGTCGCCACGCCGCCCTCCACGCACATGCAGTACGCATTGCAGGCGATTGCCGCAGGCAAGCCGGTCTACATCGAAAAGCCGATGGCAATGGACCATGGCGAATGCGAGCGCATCCTGGAAGCCAGTGCACGCCGTGGCGTGCCCGTGTTCGTCGCCTACTACCGCCGCGCCCTGCCCCGATTCGCGCAGGTGAAGCTGCTGCTGGACAGCGGCGCGATCGGTACACCGCGCAGCGTTCGCGCCACCCTGCATCGGCCGCATTCGGTGGATGCCGCATCGCCGGACTTCTGGCGGACCAATCCCGCGATCTCCGGCGGCGGGCTGTTCGTCGATCTGGGCTCGCACACCTTGGACCTGCTCGATCATCTACTGGGTCCGCTGAGCGATGTGCGCGGCCTGGCCAGTTCGTTGGCCGGCGCTTACGCCGCCGAGGACAGCGTTTCAATGTGCTTCCGCACTGGAGCGGGCGCGCACGGCATCGCGCAATGGTGCTTCTGCGCGTTCCGCCGCCAGGATGAGATCGAGATCACCGGCGACCGCGGGCAGCTGCGCTTTGCCACCTTCGAGGATGTTCCGGTGGTGCTGGAGACCGAAGCCGGCGTGCAGACGTTCGACATCCCCAACCCGTCGTCGATCCAGCAACCGTTGATCGCCTCTCTCGTGGACGAACTGCGCGGCAACGGGCACTCGCCCTCGAACGGCATCAGCGCCGCTCGCACCAGTGCAGTGATCGACCAGGTACTGCAGGCGTACCGCGCCCGGCAATCGTGCTGAGCGCCAACGCAGAAGGCCGCCCTGCGGCGGCCTTTTGCGTTGCAGCGAGGGGGGGGCAGAGCCCTCGCCACGGCGAGGGATCCGACCGGATCGGGCGTTACAGGATGTAGCGGCTCAGGTCCGGGTCCTGCACCAGCTCGCCCAGGTGTGCATCGACGTAGGCTTTGTCGATGGCCAGGGTTTCGCCATCGCGGTCCGGTGCCTCGTAGCTGAGCGAATCCAGCAGGCGCTCCAGCACGGTATGCAGGCGGCGAGCGCCGATGTTTTCCTGGCGCTCGTTCACCTGGAACGCGATCTCGGCCAGGCGCTCGATGGCATCGGCGGTGAAACTGACCTTGACGCCCTCGGTGGCCAGCAACGCTTCGTACTGCTTGGTCAGCGCGGCCTTCGGCTCGGTCAGGATACGCACGAAATCATCCTTGCTCAGCGCCCCCAGTTCCACGCGGATCGGGAAGCGGCCCTGCAGCTCCGGAATCAGGTCGCTGGGCTTGGCCAGGTGGAACGCGCCCGACGCGATGAACAGGATGTGGTCGGTCTTGATCGTGCCGTACTTGGTGGACACGTTGGAGCCTTCCACCAGCGGCAGCAGGTCGCGCTGCACGCCTTCGCGGGACACGTCGCCACCGCCCACGTTGTCACCACGCTTGGCGACCTTGTCGATCTCATCGATGAAGACGATGCCGTGCTGCTCGCACGCCTCGATTGCGGCAGTACGGATGTCATCCTCGTTGACCAGCTTGCCGGCTTCTTCCTCGATCAGCAGCGGGCGCGCGGCCTTGATGGTCAGCGTGCGCTTGTGCGCCTTCGCGCCGCCACCCAGGTTGGCGAACATCGACTTCAGCTGCTGGCCCATTTCCTCCATGCCCGGCGGGGTCATGATGTCCATGCTGACATTGGCCGCCAGGTCGAGCTCGATCTCGCGCTCGTCCAGCTCACCGTTGCGCAGCATCTTGCGGAACTTGATGCGGGTCTCGTTGTCCTGCGCCGACGGTTCGTTGCGGGCGACTTCCGGATCGAAACCGATGCCGCCGCTACGACGCGGCAGCAGCGCATCGAGGATGCGGTCTTCGGCGCGTTCTTCGGCCTGGGTACGCACGCGCACCTTGGCCTGTTCGCGATAGAGCTTGACCGCGGTGTCGGCCAAGTCACGGATGATCTGTTCGACGTCCTTGCCGACGTAGCCGACTTCGGTGAAGCGGGTGGCTTCGACCTTCACGAACGGTGCGTTGGCCAGCGTCGCCAGGCGGCGCGCGATCTCGGTCTTGCCGACACCGGTCGGGCCGATCATCAGGATGTTCTTCGGCATCACTTCATTGCGCAGCTCCGCCGGCAGCTGCATGCGGCGCCAGCGGTTGCGCAGGGCGATGGCCACCGCGCGCTTGGCGTCGTGCTGGCCCACGATGTGCCGGTCCAGTTCCTGCACGATCTCGCGCGGGGTCATGGTGGCGGAGGAAACTTCGATCTTCGACATGGATGTGCTCACGGATTCTTTGTCGGTAGTGCCGGCCGCTGGCCGGCAACCAGGCACGCGTGCGGGGGATCATGAGGTCGCCGGCCAGCGGCCGGCGCTACCCTCACAGTTCCTCGACCACCACGTTGCGGTTGGTGTAAATGCAGATGTCGCCGGCGATGCCGATCGCTTCACTGGCGATGGTGCGTGCATCCAGTTCGGTGTGCGCCATCAACGCGCGCGCGGCCGACAGTGCATAGGAACCACCGGAGCCGATGGCGATGATGCCGTCCTCCGGCTCGATCACATCGCCGGTGCCGCTGATGATCAGCGAGGTTTCCTTGTCAGCCACTGCCAGCAGGGCTTCGAGCTTGCCGAGGCGGCGCTCGGTGCGCCAATCCTTGGCCAGCTCGACCGCAGCGCGCTGCAGCTGGCCGTGCTTTTCCAGCTTGGCCTCGAACAGCTCGAACAGGGTGAAGGCATCGGCGGCGGCACCGGCGAAACCGGCCAGCACCTGGCCGTCGCGGCCAAGGCGGCGCACCTTGCGCGCGTTGCCCTTCATCACGGTGTGGCCCAGCGTGACCTGGCCGTCGCCGGCAATGGCCACGTGCTCGCCGCGACGGACGCAGACGATGGTGGTGGCGTGGAAAACGTTGGGGTTCTGACTGGGGTCCATGATGCCTCCGGGGTGACAGAACCAGAGGTGGGGACTGCGCTGCGCCCTTCAAGCCACCCGCGACCGGCTGACGCAGGGGCAACGTTCAGCTTTCTCCGCTGCCCTCGTTGCTGCGTCGGCGCTTGGCGCGCGGATGCGCGGCGTCGTAGACCTTGGCCAGGTGCTGGAAATCGAGGTGGGTATAGATCTGCGTGGTGGCGATGTCGGCATGGCCCAGCAGCTCCTGCACACCACGCAGGTCGCCGGACGATTCCAAGATGTGGCTGGCAAAACTGTGCCGCAGCATGTGCGGATGCACGTGCTTGAACAGGCCCTGGCGCTGCGCCAGCTGGCGGATGCGGATCTGCACCGCACGCTGGCTGATCGGCCCGTTGCGACCGGGGAACACCGGCGATGCCGGACCACCGCCACTTTCCGCGCGCCACGCCTGCAGCGCTTCGCGTGCCGGCCGGCCGAACGGCACCCGGCGCTGGCGGTTGCCCTTGCCCAGCACGTTGACCAGCCCGCTGTCGAAATCCAGGTCGCGCCAGGTCAGCGCGCAGACTTCGCTCAGGCGCAGGCCGGAGGAATAGAACAGTTCCAGCAGCGCGCGGTCACGGCGGCCGAGCTCACCTTCCGGTTCAAGCTCGACCAGCTGTACGGCTTCGTCGGCATCGAGCACCTGCGGCAATCGGCGCGGTGCGCGCGGTGCCTTCAGCGTCGCTGCAGGGCTGACCTCGATGCGGCCGTGCTTGAGCAGCCAGGCATAGAAGCTGCGGCAGGCCGACAGGCGGCGCTGCAGGCTCTTGGCCGACAGGCCGCGGCGATGCTCGTCGGCGACGAACTGGCGCAACGCATCGGCATCGAGCGCCTCCACCGCCACGCCACGCGGTTCGGCCCAGACCGCTAGCGCGTCCAGGTCGCGGCGGTAGGCGTCAAGCGTATGCGCCGACATCCGCCGCTCCACCTGCAGGTGCTGCAGGAAGGCCTGTACCGCGCTCATCGTCGTCCGGTCCTGCTCAGTCGTGGAAGCGCTTCAGGCCAGTGGCCAGGGCGTCGCCCATCATGCGCAGGAACAGCGTGCCCATGCCCGGGTAGAAGCGGTTCGGGTCGTGGCTGCCGACTGCGATCAGGCCGACGCCCGGCAACGGCAGCAGTGCGGTGGTCTGCACTTCCTCGCTGCGCACGCCGTACAGGACGGCATTCTTTTCCGGCTGCAGGCGGCCGCAGATCGGCTCGCCGTCGTTCAGGCAATCACGGAACGGGCCCAGTTGCGGATCATCGGCAGCAATCACCTGCAACCAGTCGGCCTGTTCCAGCCCGGCCACCGGCGCATGCACCACCAGCCGCACCAGGTCGCCGGCGAAGTCTTCCTGCAGCGATGCGGCCATCGCGCGCAGGGTATCGGCCGCGTTGTCCTGCTTCATCAGTGCCAGGGTCAGCTGGTGCGTGCGCACCGCAAGGCGTTCATTGACCTGGGCGGTCGCGCCCAGGTCGGCCAGCCGTCGTGCCAGCTCGCGGTTCTTCTCGCGCAGCACTTCCAGCTGGTAGCTGGCCAGCGATGCGGTCGGGCCGTCATCGCGCGGCACCACCAGGGTCAGGGCCAGGTCCGGGAACTGCTTGAGGAAGCCGGGATGACGCCGCAACCAGGCAGCGACTTCATGGGCCCCGAGCTTGTCGACGGTTTCGCTCATGCCATCCACTCCCCTTCGAAGACGAATGCGGTCGGGCCCGCCATCACCACCGGCTGGCCATCGCCCGGCCACTGGATGCGCAGGTCACCTCCGGGCAGGCTGATGCGCGCATCGCGCTGCAGGCGGCCGCGCTGCATCAGGGTCACGGCGGCGGCGCAGGCGCCACTGCCGCAGGCCAGGGTCTCGCCGACACCGCGCTCGAACACGCGCAGGCGGGCGTGCGCCGGGCCCATCACCTGGGCGAAGCCCACGTTCACCGAGCGCGGAAACGACGCGTGCTGCTGCAGCAGCGAACCCACGCGTTCAACCGGAGCGGCATCGATCAGGCCGACTTCGATCACCGCATGCGGGTTGCCCATCGACACCGCAGCGAAGCGTACGCTCTCGCCCTGCAGCGGCAGCAGGTATTCCTCGCGCGGGTGGGCGAAACCCATCAGCGGCACGTTGGCCGGCTCGAAAGCAGGCACGCCCATCGTCACCGCAAACTGCCCTTCGCCCAGCGCCTTCACCTCATGGCTGGCCAGCGGGCTGTCGATGACGAACGCATCGCCCTGCGCACTGCCCTCGCGCACCAGCCAGGCCGCGATGCAGCGCGCGCCATTGCCGCACTGCTCGGAATTGGAACCGTCGGCATTCCAGATGCGGTACGAGGCCACCGAGCCTTCCGCACGCGGCGCCTCGATGGTCAGGATCTGATCGCAGCCGACGCCGGTGTGGCGGTCGGCCAGGCGCGCGGCCAGTTCAGGCGTGGGCGGCGCAGTGCCGTCACGCAGGTCGATCACTACGAAATCGTTGCCCGCGCCATGCATCTTGCTGAAGCGCAGGGCCCTGGAACCGGCCTTACTCATTCCCGCTGCCCGCCTTCTTCGCTGGCGCGGGTGCCGGCTGGGTGGTCGTTGCAGCCGGGTCGACGGTCGTGGCCGGGGCAACGGCACCCTGGGCCTCCGCCGGGGTCGCCTCGGTGGCGGGCTCGGCAGCGGGTTCGACGGTTTCTTCCACCGGCACCGGCTTCTGCGGCAGTACCAGCGGGCCCTTGTTGCCGCAGGCGGCGAGGAGCAGCAGCGAGGCCGCTGCCAGCGGAATCAGGATGGCGTTTCGATGGGGGATCTTCATGCCCCGAGTATAGCCATTGGCGGCTGAGCGGTTGGTGCAGGGAATCGGGTTGCCGGCCAGCGGCCGGCACTACCGCCGGCGCTCAATCCGCGGGCGGTGGCGGCAACGGCCGCGTCCACAGCCAGATTGCGACCACGGTCATGCTGCCGATCGAGAACCACTTCACCCAGGCGATCGGCACGCACCACAGCATGATGGCGGCACACACCGCCATGGTGATCGTGGCCATCCACTTGCCATAGCGGCTGACCGCCCCGTGTGCCTGCCAGTTGGCGATGGCCGGGCCGAAGCGCGGGTGCTGCAGCAGCCAGGTGTGCAGGCGTTCGGACCCACGTGATGCAGCCCACGCCGAGATCAGGATGAATACGGTGGTCGGAAGGCCCGGCACGAAGATGCCGACGATGCCGGTGCCCAGGCTGACGTAGGCCAGCAGCCACCACGCCCAGCGGAAACGCACCACGCGCGGTGGCGTGGCGGTATCGCGGGACGCGGTGGGCTCGGGCAGGCTCATGGCCGCAAGGATAACGGTTCGGGGTGCCCGGCAACGCCCGGCCCCCCTTCGCCGTTACGGCTGAGCGATGCCCAGCTGCTGCAGCACGAACGCGTACGACTCGGACAGCTCGCGGTAGCGCTGGAAGCGCCCGGACTTGCCACCATGCCCGGCCTCCATGTTGGTGCGGAACAGGATCGGGTGGTGGCCGGTGTTGTCGTCACGCAGCCTGGCCACCCACTTGGCCGGCTCCCAGTACTGCACCTGCGAATCCCACAGTCCGGTGCCCACGAACAGCGCCGGGTAGGCCTGCTGCTTCACGTTGTCGTAGGGGGAGTAGGACAGCATGTAATCGTAATACTGTTTCTGTTCCGGGTTGCCCCACTCGTCGTACTCGTTGGTGGTCAGCGGAATGGTCGGGTCGAGCATGGTGGTGACCACGTCGACGAACGGGACCTGCGCCACCATCACCCGGTAATCCTGCGGGGCCTGGTTGGCCACCGCACCCATCAGCAGGCCACCGGCACTGCCGCCGGACGCGGCGACGCGATCCTTCGCCGCCCAGCCCTGTGCGACCAGGCCGCGGGTGACGTCGATGAAGTCGTTGAAGGTGTTCTGCTTGTGCAGCAGCTTGCCGTTCTCGTACCAGTCGCGGCCCATTTCCTGGCCACCGCGGATATGGGCAATGGCATACACTACGCCGCGGTCGAGCAGGCTCACCGCGGTCTGGTTGAAGTACGGATCCATCGACATGCCATAGCTGCCATAGGCGTACTGGAACAGCGCGCCCTTGCCATCCTTCTGGTAGCCCTTGCGGTAGACCAGCGACACCGGCACCTTCACGCCATCGCGCGCGGTGATCCAGACGCGGTCGGTTTCGTACTTCGAGGCGTCATAGCCGATCACCGGCTGCACCTTCAGTTGGCGGCGCTCACCGGTGGCGGTGTTCAGTTCGAACACGGTGGTCGGGGTGGTCATCGAGGTGTAGACGTAGCGCAGCCACGGCGTATCGGCCTCGGTGTTGTCCCCCAGGCCCATCGAGTACGCCGGCTCGTCCGCCTTCACGTAGTCGCTGCGGCCATCCTTGAACAGCAGGCGGATGCGCTCCAGGCCCTCGGAACGTTCGGCGATGGCGGTGTAGCTGTCGAACAGCTCGAAGCCTTCGATGAACACCGCATCGTCATGCGCGATCCAGTCCTTCCACTGCGCACGCGAGGTGGCATCGGTCGGTGCGGTGACCAGCTTGAAGTTCTTCGCACCGTCGTTGGTGCGGATCACCCAGCGGCCGTCGTAGTGGTCGGCGTCGTACTCGACGTCACGCTGGCGCGGGGCCAGCACGGTGAAGGTGGTCGGATCGCTGGCCGGTGCGTAGCGCTCTTCCGAGGACACGGTGCTGTGCACGCCGATGGTGATGAAACGATCGTCGCGGGTGCGGCCGATGCCCATGTAGAAGCTGTCGTCCTTCTCTTCGTAGACCACGGTGTCGGCGCTGACCGGGGTGCCCAGCACGTGCTTTTTCACCCGCACGGTCAGCAGCGTTTCCGGATCGTTCTCGACGTACAGCACGGTGCGGTTGTCGTCGGCCCAGACCAGGTCGCCGGAGCTGCCGGTGATCACATCGGGCAGCACCTTGCCGGTGGCCAGATCCTTGAAGCGGATCGTGTACTGGCGGCGGCCGACATCATCATCGGCCCAGGCCAGCAACTGGTTGTCCTGGCTGACCTCCATCGAGCCGACGCTGAAATACCCCTTGCCAGCGGCCATGGCGTTGACGTCCAGCAGGATCTCCTCGGCGGCCTCCATGCTGCCCTTGCGGCGCGCGTGGATCGGATAGTCCTGGCCGGTCTCGAAGCGGCTGTAATACCAGTAGCCGCGTTCGCGCGCCGGCACGCTGGAATCGTCCTGCTTGATGCGGCCGACGATCTCCTTGTACAGGGTGTCTTCGAGCGGCTTGAGCGGCGCCAGCACCTGGTCCGCGTAGGCATTCTCGGCCTGCAGGTAGGCCAGCATGTCCTTGTTCTCGCGCTTGTCGTCGCGCAGCCAGTAATAGTCATCGTTGCGGGTCGCGCCGAACGGCGCCTTGACCACATGCGGATGCCTGGCGGCATCCGGCGGAACGGGCGGAGTGGCGGCGGTAGCAGTCGTGGTCATCAGGCTGGCGAGCAACAGGCAGAGGGTGGACTTCATGAAGTAGGGTTCCTTGAACTGCAATGCAATGGCGTCCTTGTGCCCGAGTCTGGGTTGCAGGAGGGTTGCGGGCAACCCTGCGGATCGTCATGGGGTAGTGCCGGCCGCCGGCCGGCAACCTCACGAACCCGGAGACGGTCGGAATGCGGGCCGGCGGTCGGCACTACCAGAACGCATGACCCCGACGCGCGGCGTACCATGGGCACATGAGTACCCTGCCCCACCCGCCGGGCTACAGCCGGCGCAGCCATGAAATCGCCCCGTTCCACGTGATGTCCCTGCTGGCCCGCGCGCAGGCGCTGGAACAGGCCGGCCACGATGTGATCCACCTGGAAATCGGCGAACCGGACTTCACTACCGCCGAACCGGTCGTGCGGGCCGGCCAGGCCGCACTGGCCGCCGGTCACACCCGCTACACCGCCGCGCGTGGCCTGCCGGCGCTTCGCCAGGCGATCAGCGGTTTCTACCGCAGCCACTACGGTCTGGACATCGATCCTGAACGCATCCTGGTCACCCCGGGTGGGTCCGGTGCGCTGCTGCTGGCCAGCAGCCTGCTGGTCGATCCCGGCCGCCACTGGCTGCTGGCCGACCCCGGCTATCCGTGCAACCGCCACTTCCTGCGCCTGGTGGAAGGCGGTGCGCAACTGGTACCGGTCGGGCCGGAGACCGCCTACCAGCTGACCCCGTCACTGGTGGAACAGCACTGGAATGCCGACAGCGTCGGCGCGCTGGTCGCCTCGCCGGCCAACCCGACCGGCACCGTGCTTTCCGCCGCCGAGCTGGCGGCACTGTCGAAGACCCTGCACGCGCGTGGTGGTCACCTGGTGGTGGACGAGATCTACCACGGCCTGACCTATGGCCTGGATGCGCCCAGCGTGCTGCAGGTGGACGACAGCGCGTTCGTGCTCAACAGCTTCTCCAAGTACTTCGGCATGACCGGGTGGCGGCTGGGCTGGCTGGTAGCGCCGCCGTCCGCCGTACCGGATCTGGAGAAGCTGGCGCAGAACCTGTACATCAGCGCGTCAAGCATCGCCCAGCACGCCGCGCTCGCCTGCTTCAGCGAGGAATCGATGGCGATCTTCGAGCAGCGCCGCGACGCGTTCCGCCAGCGCCGCGACTTCCTGCTGCCGGCACTGCGCGAGCTGGGCTTCCGTATCGAAGTCGAGCCACAGGGCGCGTTCTACCTGTACGCCGACGTCAGCGCCTTCACCGACGATGCGCAGGCGTTCTGCGCCCACTTCCTGGAAACCGAGCACGTAGCGTTCACCCCGGGCCTGGATTTCGGCTTCCATCGCGCCAACCAGCACGTGCGCCTGGCCTATACCCAGGAGGTGCCGCGATTGCAGGAGGCGGTGGCGCGGATTGCGCGCGGATTGAAGCGCTGGCAGGGATCACGCTGACGGCGGTGCCGGCCAGCGGCCGGCACTACCGGATAATGAAAAACGCCGCCCTGAGGCGGCGTTTTCCGTTCTGCTTACTTGCCGCCCAACCGCTCCCACAGGAAGCTGTATGCCAGTGCCGACATGTGCGCGGCCTGCGCATTGTTGGCGGCGCCGCCGTGACCCCCTTCGATGTTCTCGTAGTAGGTCACGTCCTTGCCGGCGTCGATCATCTTCGCCGCCATCTTGCGGGCATGGCCCGGGTGCACGCGGTCGTCGCGGGTCGAGGTCGTGAACAGCACCGGCGGGTAGTTCTTCTTCGCGTTGAACAGGTGGTACGGCGAGAAGGTCTTGATGAACTCCCAGTCACTGGTATCCGGGTTGCCGTACTCGGCCATCCACGAGGCACCGGCCAGCAGGTGGCTGTAGCGCTTCATGTCCAGCAAGGGCACCTGCACCACCACCGCACCGAACAGCTCCGGGTACTGGGTCAGCATGTTGCCGGTCAGCAGGCCACCGTTGCTGCCGCCCTGAACGCCCAGGTGCTTGGCGCTGGTGATCTTGCGCTTGACCAGGTCCCGCGCCACCGCGGCCATGTCTTCGTAGGCCTTGTGGCGGTTCTGCTTCAGCGCCGCCTGGTGCCAGCGCGGGCCGTACTCGCCGCCGCCGCGGATGTTGGCCACCACATACACACCGCCCTTCTCCAGCCAGGCGCGGCCCATGCCACCGGAATAGCTCGGGGTCAGCGAGATCTCGAAGCCACCGTAGCCGTACAGCAACGTCGGATTGGAGCCATCGAGCTTCATCGCCCTGTCGTGCACCACGAAGTACGGCACGCGGGTGCCGTCCTTGCTGGTGGCGAAGTGCTGCTCGATCACCTTGCCCTTGGCATCGAAGAAGGCCGGCATGGTCTTCAGTGTTTCCGGGGCCTGGCCGATCTCGGCCAGCGCCAGCGTGGTCGGGGTCAGGTAGTCGGTGGCGGTCAGCCACACTGCGTCGCTGTCATTGCTGTCCACTGCAGCCACGCCCAGCGTGCCGAAGGCAGGTGCGCCGACGAAGCGGCTGGTCTGCCAGCCATTGGCACCCGGGGTCAGCACCGACAGGCGGTTCTTGACGTCGTCCAGCACGTTCAGCACCAGGTGGCTCCTGGTCCAGGTGGCGCTGGCCAGCGAGGTGGTCGCGGTCGGGGTGAACAGCACCTCGAAGTCGCGCTTGCCGGCCAGGAAGTCGTCCAGCTTGGTCGCCAACAGCGAACCGGACGCGTAGGTCTTGCCGCCCACGGTCCACGGGTCGCGCAGCTCCAGGGTCAGCCACTGCTTGTGCAGGCCCTTCTCGGCCGAATTCGGCGCGTCGATCTTGGTCAGCGTGCCGTCGTCGCCACGCAGGTAGAGTTCGTTGTTGTAGAACGCCAGCGTGCGGCTGACCAGGTTGCGCTCGAAGCCCGGCGTGTCATCGTGCATCGCCGCGATGTACATGTCTTCCGGCTTGCCTTCGTACACCGTCGTGGCCGAGGCCATCGGCGTGCCGCGCTTCCACAGCTTGGCTACGCGCGGATAGCCGGAGGTGGTCATCGTGCCGGCACCGAAATCGGTGTAGACGAACACGGTGTCGCGATCGACCCAGTTGAGGCCGCCCTTCGACTCCGGACGGAAGAAGCCGTCCTTGATCCAGGTCTTGTTGGCCAGGTCGAATTCGCGGGTGACGTCGGCATCGGCGCCGCCGCGCGACAACGCGATCAGGCAACGGCTGTAGTCCGGGCGCAGGCAATCGGCGCCGTGCCAGACCCAGTTCTCACCCTCGGCCTTGTTCAGTGCATCCAGGTCGAGCACGGTCTCCCACTGCGGCGAGGCCTTGCGGTACTCGGCCAGGGTGGTGCGCCGCCACAGGCCGCGCTCGTGCTGCTGGTCCTTCCAGAAGTTGTAGTAGTAGTCACCGATCTTCTGCACGCCGGGAATCTTGGCATCGGAGTCGAGCACCTCGCGGATGCGGGTCTCCATCTGCTTGAAGGCCGGGGTCTGCGCCAGGCGCGCCTCGGACTTGGCATTCTGTTCCTTGACCCAGGACAGCGGCTTGTCGCCGGTGACGTCCTCCAGCCAGGCGTAGCGGTCGGTATCTTCAGCGGCCACGGCGGTCCCCACCGACGCAGCGGTCATCATGCCGGCCAGCAGGCAGGCGGAAGCGAGTCGTGACATTGCAGCTCCAGGCAGTCATAAGCCGTGGAACGCTAGCACGGAATGTCGTGGCCTCCCCCGTGTCGAAGGTCAGGCCGTGGCGGCCGGGCTGCGTCGCCGACGCGCCTGTCCACCGGTACGCCGCACCTTCGGCAGCCCCGACAGGCGCGGCAGCGGGAAGCGCAGCAGCGCCCACCAGGCCGCGAGCGGCATGCCGATCAGCCACATCGGCAGCCAGCCCAACCACACGCTGCTGCCACGTGCCGCTGGCCAGACCAGTACCAGCGCCAGTCCGGCCAGCGCCAGTTGCCGCACGCCACGCAGCAGGCGCGGGTCGGCGCGTTCGATGATGCGTTCAGTTGCAGGGTGACGGACGGAACGTGTGTTCATGGGCCTTCTCCGGTAGACAATGCAACACAGCTTGGGCAAGCCCCTTCTCACAGATTGCGACACCATTGACGGATCGCGCACGCTCAGTCGACCATGCTCAGGCAAAGCCCTCCTGAGCCCGCTCCCGCATGACTTCGATCCGCCCGCTCTGCGCCGTGTTGCTGGCCCTGTCCCTGGCGGGTCCCGCCATGGCGGTCGGTGAGCCGCCATCGCCCCGTGCCAGCGCCCCGCGCGCCGATCCGGATGCCCCGATCGACCTCAAGCGCTTCATGGGCACCTGGTACGTGATCGGCCGCGTGCCGAACTTCATCGAACGCGGGCACGTCGCCAGCGTCAACGAGTACGAGTTGCGCGATGAGCACAAGGTCGGCATCACCTACCGCTACCGCGACGGCTTCGGCGAACCCCTGCAGGAGATCCGCGCACGCGCCAGCGTCGACCCGGACAGCGGCAACCACGGCTGGCGCACCTGGTTCTACCGCGTGGTGCCGACCCACTCTCGGGTGCTGGACGTCGCCCCGGACTATTCGTGGGCACTGATCGGCTACCCGGGCCGCGAGATGGCCTGGATCTTCTCGCGCACGCCGGACATGGACAAAACCCTGTACAAGGAGCTGGCCGAGCGCCTGCGCGACGAGTACGGCGTGAACACCGACAAGCTCAAGCGCGTGCCGCAGCATCCGGAACAGGTCGGCAAGCTGGGCTACGAAGTACCGAACGCGCGTTGATCGTTCGTGGGATTGCCGGCCAGCGGCCGGCACTACCGTTTTTTCCCGGCAATCGGGTAGAGCCAGCCGCTGGCCGGCTGCCGCCCGGCATTCTGCTATCTGCGGCTGTAATGCGCGACCAGGCGGTCGCCGAGCATCTGCAGCAGCTGCACCAGGATCAGCAGCAGGACCACGGTGACCAGGGCGACGTCGGTGTGCGAACGCTGGTAGCCGTCGCGGAACGCCAGGTCGCCAAGGCCGCCCGAGCCGATCGCACCGCCCATCGCGGTGAAGCCGATCAGGGCCACGGTGGTGACGGTGGCACCGGCGATCAGGCCGGGACGCGCTTCCGGCAGCAGCACGCGGGTGACCAGCTGCCAGGTGGTGGCGCCCATCGCCTGGGTCGCCTCGATGACGCCTCGATCCACTTCGCGCAGCGCGGTCTCGACCAGGCGCGCGTAGAACGGCGCTGCGCCGATCACCAGCGGTACGATCGCGCCGCGCACGCCCAGCGAGGTTCCCATCAGGAACAACGTGACCGGGATCAGCACGATCATCAGGATGATGAAGGGCACCGAGCGCAACAGGTTCACCACCAGTGCCAGCGCGCCATAGGCGAACGGCCTCCGCTTCATCTGTGGTGCGCCGAACAGGTACAGCAGCACGCCCAGCGGCAGGCCGATGGCGAGGGTCAGCGGCAGCGAACCGAGCAGCATCAGCAGCGTGTCGAGGGTGGCCTGGCCGATGTCGGCCCACTTGCCCGCATCCAGGTGGC
This sequence comes from Stenotrophomonas sp. Ps181, assembly GCF_025697425.1. Classification (NCBI taxonomy): domain Bacteria; kingdom Pseudomonadati; phylum Pseudomonadota; class Gammaproteobacteria; order Lysobacterales; family Lysobacteraceae; genus Stenotrophomonas; species Stenotrophomonas sp. Ps181. The sequence continues at coordinate 569,914 of NZ_JAHWBI010000002.1, read as the reverse complement.
GGAAGAAGCCGCCAGCAGCAGCAATGATCATCGACGCAGCTCCTCGACGTGCACGCCGGCGGCCACGAAGGCAGCCTGCGCGGCGGACTGGTCGCCGCCCACCAGGGCGACCACCAGCTGGCCATACGGGGTGTCCTTGATCCGGTCGATACGACCGGACAGGATGTTGTAGTCAACCCCGGTCTGCCGCGCGACGCTGCCGAGCAGGGGTTCATAGGTGTCGCCACCGAGGAAGGTCAGGCGCACGATACGGCCGCCAACGGCATCGAAATCACGGTGCAGCGCCCCCTCGTCCACATGCTCCGACTCACTGACGAAACGGCGCGTGGTCGGATGCTGCGGGTGCAGGAACACCCGGGTGACCGGACCGGTTTCGACCATCTGGCCGGCATCGAGCACCGCAACGCGGTCGCAGACACGGCGGATCACGTCCATCTCATGGGTGATCAGCACGATGGTCAGGCCGAGCTCGCGGTTGATCTTCGACAGCAGCGACAGCACCGATGCAGTGGTCTGCGGGTCGAGCGCACTGGTGGCCTCGTCGCACAGCAGGATCTGCGGACGGGTCGCCAGTGCGCGGGCGATACCGACGCGCTGCTTCTGGCCACCGGACAGCTGCGCCGGATACTTCTGCGCATGCGCTTCCAGGCCCACGGTCTGCAACAGCTCGGCCACGCGCGCGTCGATTTCCGTCTTCGGCGTGCCGGCCAGTTCCAGCGGGAAGGCGACATTGCCCGCCACCGTGCGCGAGGACAGCAGGTTGAAGTGCTGGAAGATCATGCCGATGCGCCGGCGCAGCGCGCGCAGGCCGTCCGCGTCCAGCGCGGTGACATCCTCGCCACCGATCAGCAGCCGGCCACCGCTGGGTTCTTCCAGGCGGTTGATCATGCGGATCAGGGTCGACTTGCCGGCGCCGGAATGGCCGATGATGCCGAAAACCTCACCGGCCTCGATGGTCAGGTCCAACGGTTGCAGCGCGCTGATCTCGCGGCCGGCAACGGCATAGGATTTGTGCAGGCGCTGGAACTCGATCACGGGCGTGGCTCACCGGCTGGGTGACGGAAGGGGGCGTGCAGCCTACCAGCGCAGGCGGTCGCGCGCCCGCGCCATGGGCCAGAATGTTATTCCTTTTGGTTCTAAGCCGCTGCCCACGGTAGTGCCGGCCGCTGGCCGGCACCTGCAGCAGTGCCTCCGGCGCAAGGGGTTGCCGGCCGACCCTACCCCGGCTCAGGGGTGGTCCAACGGCTTCGGCGGCTCCTGCCGGTTCACCCGCTCACGGTGCAGCAGGTAAAGCCCCGAAGCCACGATGATCGCCGCGCCCACCCAGGTATAGCCATCGGGCAGCTGACCCCAGAAGGCCAGGTCCCAACCGATCACCCAGACCAGCCCGCTGTACTCCAACGGCGCGATCATCGAGGCCTCGCCCAGCTGGAAGGCCTTGGTCAGGGCGATCTGGCCCAGTGCCCCGGCCAGGCCCATGCCGGCAATCAGCGGCGCATGCGCCAGCTGCAGCGGCACCCAGCCGGGAAGGGCCAGCAGGCCGGCACCGATGGCCATGATCACCAGGAACCAGACCACCATCGACTGCGAGGTATCGGTGCGGGTCAGCAGGCTGACCGTGATCGCCGCAATGGCGTAAGCGGTGGCCGCTGCCAGCACCATCAGCCCCGGCACCGAGATGAAGCCATCGACGCCCGGCCGCAGCACCACCAGCACGCCGACCAGGCCGATACCGATGGCGACCCAGCGCCGTGGCCCGACCCGCTCGCCCAGCAACGGCACCGACAATGCGGCAATCAGCAGCGGGGCAACGAAATAGATGGTGTAGGCAGTGGACAGCGGCAGGTCGCGCAGCGCGAACACGAAGCAGCCGATCATCGCCATGCCCAGCGCACCACGCAGCAGGTGCAGCCCCCAGCGGCGCGGCACCAGCGAACGCGGCCCGGCGCTGGCCAGCACCCAGACCAGCACGAACGGCAACGAGGTCGCGCCGCGCAGGAAGGTTACTTCCAGCGTGGGATAGCTGGCCGACAGCTGCTTCATGCCAGCATCCATCAGCGAGAAGCAGGCGACCGCAGCGACCATCCAGGCCACTGCGCGCGAGGGGGAGCGTTGCACGTTCATGGCCCATTATCGCCCGGTCGTCGCTTTCTGTAGAGCCGAACCCGCGCTCGGTTCTACAAAGGGCGGGCATGGGGTCCTCGCGATAGAATGGCTGCCACTGAATCCTGCGGAGCATCGCCCATGCCTTCCTTCGACGTCGTGTCCGAAGTCGACACCCACGAACTGACCAACGCCATCGACCAGGCCAACCGCGAACTGGCCACCCGCTTCGATTTCAAGGGCGTGGATGCCAAGTTCGAACGCGATGGCGATGTGATCAACCAGTTCGCGCCGACCGAATTCCAGCTCAAGCAGATGAACGACATCCTGCGTGCACGCCTGGCCGCGCGCGGCATCGATGTGCTCAGCCTCGAATTCGGCGACATCGAGACCAACCTGGCCCAGGCCCGGCAGAAGATCACCGTCAAGCAGGGCATCGAGCAGAAGGTCGCCAAGAAGATCGCCGCTGCACTGAAGGAGGCCAAGCTGAAGGTTGAAAGCCAGATCAACGGCGACAAGCTGCGCGTGCAGGGCAAGAAGCGCGATGACCTGCAGGACGCCATCGCGGTGCTCAAGGCCGGCAAGTTCGAGCTGCCCCTGCAGTTCAACAATTTCCGCGATTGATCTGGCCGCCGGGCAGGGCCCGGCGCCGGCACCTGCGGTACGACGGCGCGTTGCAAGCGACGCGCCTACAATGTCCGCCCCGCCAGCCGACGTGCCCGCCATGACCGACGCCCAACTGCCCACCGAGGACCCGATCGCCGCCACCCGCCTGTGGCTGGAACGCATCGTCATCGGCCTGAACCTGTGCCCGTTCGCCAAGGCGGTCTACGTGAAGGACCAGGTCCGGATCGTGCTGAGTGATGCGACCACGCCGGAAGCGTTGGTCGAGCAGTTGGCCGAGGAACTGGTCCTGCTGCGCGATACGCCGGCCGAGCAGATCGACACGACGCTGATCGTGCACCCGCAGGTGCTGACCGACTTCCTCGACTACAACGACTTCCTCGACAACGCCGACGCGGCGATCGAGGCGCTGGACCTGCAGGGCATCCTGCAGGTGGCCAGCTTCCACCCGGACTACCAGTTCGAAGGCGTGGCGGCGGACGATGCCAGCAACTACACCAACCGCTCCCCCTTCCCCACCCTGCACCTGCTGCGCGAAGACAGCGTGGCGCGCGCGGTGGACGTCTATCCGGATCCGGACGTGATCGTCGAGCGCAACATCCAGACCCTGGACCGCATCGGCGTGGACGGCTGGCATCGCCGCCTGCGTGGCGAAGACCTGTCGTGAGCACGGTGCCGCCGATTGCCACTTGGCCGGCCGCGCCGCTGTCGGGCAAGGTGGTGCTGGTCACCGGCGGCGCCAACGGCATCGGCCGTGGCATCGCGCAGGCCGTGCTCGGCGCCGGTGGCCGCGTGTTGATCGGCGACCTCGACGTGGAGGCCGGCGAGGCGTGCCTGGTGGAATGGCAGCGTGGTGAGGACGCCGTGTTCCAGCGCCTGGACATCACCGACGAAGCCAGCGTGCGCGCCTTCATCGCCGTGGCCCTGCAGCGTTACGGCCGCATCGACGGGCTGGTCAACAACGCGGGGATTGCCAGCCCGCACGGCACGCTGCTGCAGGACATGGACTGGGACGAGTGGCAGCGCCGGCTGTCTTCGCTGCACGGCGCGTTCCTGTGCAGCAAGCATGCGTTGCCCGCGCTGACCGCCAGCGCCGCCGGTGCGATCATCAACATCGCCTCGACCCGCGCCTGGCAATCCGAAGCACACAGCGAAGCCTATGCCGCAGCCAAGGGCGGACTGGTGGCATTCACCCATGCGCTGGCGATCAGCAGCGGCCCGGCGGTGCGGGTGAACAGCATCAGTCCGGGTTGGATCGGCACCTGCGAGTGGCAGGCACCCTCACGGCGACACGCACCGGAGTATTCGGCCACCGACCATGCGCAACACCCGGCCGGCCGCGTCGGCCAGCCGGAGGACATCGGTGCGTTGGCCGTGTACCTGCTGTCATCACTGTCCGGTTTCAGCACCGGCCAGGATTTCATCGTCGACGGCGGCATGACCCGGAAGATGATCTACGCCGAATGACCCGCCACCGGTAGTGCCGGCCGCTGGCCGGCATTCCGGTAGGTCCACGCCATGCGTGGATGGCGGTGAAGTGCCAACCAAGGTTGGCACCTGCCCGATGCCTTACGCCATGCCCGAGTGGCGCAGCAACGCATCGATCTGCGGAGCACGGCCGCGGAAGGCCTTGAAGTTGTCCGCCGCCGGGCGGCTGCCACCGCGCGACAGGATCTCATCACGGAAGCGTGCACCGGTTTCAGCCAGTGCCTGCGGCGCTTCCTCGAAGGCGGCATAGGCGTCGGCGCTGAGTACCTCGGCCCACTTGTAGCTGTAGTAACCCGCGGCGTAACCGCCCGCAAAGATGTGGCTGAACTGGTGCGGGAAGCGATTCCAGGCCGGCGGGTGGTTCACCGCCACTTCCGTGCGCACGCGGTCGAGCAGCGCCAGCACGCTGTCCTGCGCTGATTCGAACTGGCTGTGCAGCAGCATGTCGAACAGGCCGAACTCCAGCTGGCGGACGGTGGCCATGCCGCTGTGGAAGTTGCGCGCGGCCAGCATGCGCTCGTACAGCGCGCGCGGCAGCGGCTCGCCACTGTCCACGTGCGCGGTCATCGCCTGCAGATGGTCCCATTCCCAGCAGAAGTTCTCCATGAACTGGCTGGGCAGCTCCACCGCATCCCATTCCACGCCGTTGATGCCGGCCACGCCCAGTTCGCCGACGCGGGTCAGCAGCTGGTGCAGTCCGTGACCCATCTCATGGAACAGCGTGGTCACTTCGTTGTGGCTGAAGGTGGCCGGCTTGCCGTTGGCACCCCGGCCGAAGTTGCACACCAGGTAGACCAGCGGCGTCTGCACGCTGCCGTCGGCGCGCACGCGACGGTTGCGGCAATCATCCATCCACGCCCCGCCGCGCTTGCCCTCGCGTGCGTACAGGTCCAGGTAGAACTGGCCAACCAGCGCGCCCTGCGCATCGACCAGGCGGAAGAAGCGCACATCCTCGTGCCACACCGGCGCGCTGTCCTCCTGCACGCGCAGGCCGTACAGCTGCTCGATCACCGAGAACAGGCCGCCCAGCACCTTCGGCTCGGTGAAATACTGCTTCACCTCCTGCTCGGAATAGCTGTAACGCGCCTGCTTCAGGCGGTCGGCGGCGAAGGGCAGGTCCCAGGCCTGCAGGCTGTCGATGCCGAGCTGTTCGCGCGCGAACTGCTCCAGTTCGGCGCGGTCCCTGGCGGCGAACGGCTTGGCGCGCGAGGCCAGGTCACGCAGGAAACCGAGCACTTCGGCCGGGTCCTGCGCCATCTTGGTCGCCACCGAGTAATGGCCGTACGAATCGAAGCCGAGCAGCGCAGCCAGTTCGGCGCGCAGGGCAAGGATGCGGTCGATGTTGCCGCTGTTGTCCAGTGCGTCATCGCCGAATTCGGACGCACGCTGGGCGCTGGCGCGGTACAGGATCTCGCGCAGATCGCGGTCCTCGCCCCAGGTCTGCACCGGCAGGTAGCACGGCATCTGCAGGGTCAGTTTCCAGCCGGCCTTGCCGTCCTTCTGTGCTGCGGCATGCGCGGTGGCCTTCACGTCTTCCGGCAGGCCCTTCAGCCGCGCTTCGTCTTCGATGATCAGCGACCAGGCATCGGTAGCGTCGAGCACGTTCTGCGAGAACTTCGCCGACAGCGCCGACAGTTCTTCCTTGATCGCAGCAAAACGCTGCTGCGCCTCGGGCGCCAGCTCGGCGCCGCCCAGGCGGAAGTCGCGCAGGGTGTTGTCCAGCACCTTGCGCTGGGCTTCATCGAAATGCGCCGCCTCCGGGCTGGCGGCCAGCGCCTGGTACTGGCGGTAAAGCGCCAGGTTCTGCCCCAGCGCACTGGCGAAGCGGGTCACCCGCGGCAGATTGCTGTTGTAGGCCTCGCGCAGCTCCGGGGTGTTGACCACGCCCTGCAGGTGGCCGACCAGGCCCCAGGCGCGCCACAGGCGCTCGGTGGCATCGTCCAGCGGGGCGACGAAGGTCTCCCAACGCACCGGCTGCACCTGCTCGGCTGCGCTGACGGCGGCTTCGGCCTCGGCCAGCAGCACATCCAGCGCGGGCGCCACGTGCTCGGGGCGGATCGCCTCGAAGCGCGGCAGGCCGGAAAAATCGAGCAGGGGGTTGGCAACGGTCACGGCAGGTCTCCAGGGTACGGGCCCGGCAGGCGGGCAGCCCGGTAGATATGGCGCTGCCAGGCATCGCTGACAAGGGGCACGGCATTCACATCGGCCTTACGCGCGCCCCCCGAAGCTCTGGATGCGGGGGAGTCCGCAGCGACACGTACCGAACGAGGCCCCACATGGAAGGTCTGGCTGCAGTTGCATCCGCCTCACCGGCGCGGTCGCTGGCACTGTCTGCCAGCGCGGCCGAACTGGCCTGGATCGCCGCGCTGTGCGATGCCGGCGACGACGCCCCGCGCCACCTGCAGCAGTTGCAGGCGGTGCTGCAGCAGGGCGGCACGTTCAATGAAAGCCAGGAGTGGTACCCGTTCGAAGTGGTCGAGCGCGGCGCCAGCCAGCTGCAGTTGGGCCATGAGCGCGAGTTCGTGATCTGCGTGCTGCTGTGGTTGCAGGCATTGGCCCAGGGCCGCGCCAGCATCCTGGATCCCACCCTGCACCTGGATGACCGCGCGATGGACATCGAGGCGTTGCCCGATGCACTGCGCGACGCGGTGCTCGACGCCTTCACCGCGGCGGGGTACTGAGACACCGTCGCGGACGCCGGCATGGCCCGGCGCGAGCGTCGTCCGTGCTACAGCGCTTCCAGGCTGCACCACGGCAGCTCGGGCAACCCCTGCCCGGCCACCGCAGCGGCCAGCTGCGCATCGGCGGCGTCGACATCGATGCCCTGGCGCGCATACCACGACGGGTCGTAGTAGCTCTGTGCGTAGCGCTCGCCGCTGTCGCACAGGATGCTGACGATGCTGCCCTGGTGCCCCGCCTTGCGCATCCACTGCGCCGCCTGCAGCACGCCGATGAAGTTGGTGCCGGTGGAGCCACCGACGCGGCGGCCGAGCTGGCGGCTGACATGGCGCATCGCGGCCAGGCTCAGCGCATCGGGCACCTTCACCATCGCATCGACACTGGTCGGGATGAAGCTCGCCTCTACCCGCGGCCGGCCGATGCCATCCACGCGCGAGCCACCGCTGCAGGTCAGGTCGCGCCAGTCCTGCTCACCGGCCACGGCGGCTTTGTAGCCATCGAAGAACACCGACACTTCCGGGTCCGCGCACAGAATGCGTGTGTCATGACGGCGGTAGCTGACATAGCGCCCCAGCGTGGCGGCGGTACCGCCGGTGCCGGGACTGCACACGATCCATTCCGGAACCGGGCTGGGCTCTTCGGCCATCTGCTTGAAGATGGACTCGGCGATGTTGTTGTTGGCACGCCAGTCGGTCGCGCGCTCAGCGTAGGTAAACTGGTCCATGAAGTGGCCACCGGTTTCACGGGCCAGCTTTTCCGAATCACAGTTGAGGTCGCAGGCACGTTCGACCAGATGGCAGCGGCCGCCTTGGAACTCGATCGCGGCGATCTTTTCAGGCGAGGTGGTGGCCGGGATCACCGCAATGAACGGCAGGCCGAGCAGGCGCGCGAAATAGGCTTCGGACACCGCCGTCGAGCCGCTGGAGGCCTCGATCACCGGTCGCCCTTCACGCAGCCAGCCATTGGCCAGCGCATACAGGAACAGCGAGCGCGCCAGCCGGTGCTTGAGGCTGCCGGTGGGATGGCTCGACTCATCCTTCAGGTACACATCGATGCCCTCGAACCCGGGCAGCGCGAGCGGGATCAGGTGGGTATCGGCGGAGCGGTTGAAATCGGCTTCGATCTTGCGGATGGCGGCGGCCACCCATTCACGCTGCGACATGGCGGGCAATCGTTGTCAGGACGGAACGGTGCGATCCGGCCATTGTACGTCGCGGTGCCGTCAGGTGCTGGCCGGTAGAATGCCCCCATCCGGCCGGCAACGGCCCTGTCTGAAGGACCTCCCCCCCATGACCATTCCCGCCCTGCGCGATGTCCCCGGCGTCGCTGCCCAGGCCCCGGCCGAAACCACCGGCTTCGTGTTCAACCACACCATGCTGCGGGTGAAGGACATCACCGCCTCGCTGGACTTCTACACCCGCGTGCTCGGCTACCAGCTGATCGACAAGCGCGACTTCCCCGAGGCCCAGTTCAGCCTGTACTTCCTGGCCTATGTGCCGGCGGGCGCGGTGGTGCCGGAAGACGACAGCCAGCGCCGCGTGTGGATGGCCGGCCTGCCGGGCGTGCTGGAACTGACCCACAACCACGGCACCGAAACCCAGGACGGCGCGGTCTACCACGACGGCAACAGCGACCCGCGCGGCTTCGGCCACATCTGCGTGTCGGTGCCGGACATCGAGGCGGCCTGCCAGCGCTTCGAAGACCTCGGGGTGACCTTCCAGAAGCGCCTGACCGACGGCCGCATGAAGAACCTGGCCTTCATCAAGGATCCGGACGGCTACTGGGTCGAGATCATCGCCAACGTCTGACCCGGAAAGGGGCACAATTCCGGTAGCGCCGGGCCATGCCCGGCGGCCTTGAGCAGGCCGCGCTGCGCGCTCGCCGGGCACGGCCCGGCGCTACCGACTCCGTCCCCTTTTTCTGTGAGGTTCGTATGGAAACGATGGAACTGCACCGTGGCCGCCTGATCGACCACATCCAGCTGGTGGTGCGTGACCTGGCCGCCAGCCGCCGCTTCTACCAGGCAGTGTTCGATACGGTCGGCATCCCACTGGGCGGCGAAGGGCCAGACTTCTTCTGGGCCGACGAGCTGTTCATTTCCAGCGCCAGCAGCCGTGCCGCCGCTGGCCAGCTGACCGGCCGCCACCATCTCGCCTTCCAGGCCCGCGACAGCGCAACTGTTGATGCCTTCCACACTGCCGCGATCGCCGCTGGCGGTACCGACAATGGCGCGCCAGGCGAACGCCCCTACCACCCGGGCTACTACGGCGCCTTCGTGCTCGACCCCGATGGCAACAACATCGAAGTGGTCTATCACGGGCCGGCGAACTACAGCGCCGATTCGGTGAAGGTCACTTTCTGATATCACCGGCGCCGTGAACGAAGAAGCCGGGCAATGCCCGGCTTCTCTGCTTCCAGCGCTGTGGCCCTCAGTGGGCGGCCATGTAGATGTCCTGCAGCACCGCCTTTTCCAGTTCCAGCTCGCCCAGCAGGTTCTTCACGATATCGCCCAGGCTGAGGATGCCGACCAGGCGGGTGCCTTCGGTGACCATCAGATGACGGCGCCGCGAGTACGTCATCAACGACATGGCCTGTTTCAGCGTGGCTTCCGGCGCAATGCCCTCCAGACCGGTGGACGGCAGGCTGGAAATCACCCGGCGGCCGGCCTGCGGGCCGTCGTCGGCCAGGGTGCGCACGATGTCCTTCTCGGAAATGATGCCGACCGGGGCATCGTCCTTCATCACCACCAGCGCAGCGATCCTGTTCGCGCTCATCTTGTGGGCGGCGGCACCGATCGTGTCTTCGGCATCGATGGTGATGACAGCTTCTTTCTTGGATTGCAGGAGTTCGCGGACGTTCATTCTTGTTTCCTGGTGCAGGTCACTGAAGTCAAAAAAGTGTGCTCTTCCGATACGCCCCCTCCCCGGGAACAGACCTTTCAGCGCACGTCTGGCGCACCCGGCCGCCGCTTGGAATGACTCGGCAGACGATGTGCTGCAACGCGAACGAGGCGGGTTCAATCGCTCAACCCGAACCTCGGCCAGATCGATTCTACGACTGCGACCCTCGGTCACTACCGGCATCGATAGGACAGTTCGTCGTGGGAACCAACTGACGATCCAGAGAATGGCACCGCGGCTGAAACCGCCGCTGAATACAGGCGGCTTCGCGCATTAAAGAATGATTACCTGCTGCCGACGACGGACAGAACGCCCGACGGCTGTCCCACTTCGCACTGCGTCCGGCACAAACGAAAGGGGCCTCGCAGGCCCCTTTCGCATGCAGCATCCCACAGCTCCGGGACTGCCTTACTCCACCGTCACGCTCTTGGCCAGGTTGCGCGGCTTGTCCACGTCGGTGCCGCGTGCCAGCGCGGTGTGGTAGGCCAGCAGCTGCACCGGGATGGTGTGCACGATCGGGCTGAGCACGCCGGCGTGGCGCGGGGTGCGAATCACGTGCACGCCTTCGGACGCGTTGAAGTTGCTGTCCTGGTCGGCGAACACGAACAGCTCGCCGCCACGCGCGCGCACTTCCTGCATGTTCGACTTCACCTTTTCCAGCAGGCTGTCGTTGGGGGCGATCACCACCACCGGCATGTCCTCGTCCACCAGCGCCAGCGGGCCATGCTTCAGCTCACCGGCCGGGTAGGCCTCGGCGTGGATGTAGGAAATCTCCTTGAGCTTGAGCGCGCCTTCCAGCGCGATCGGGTAATGCAGGCCGCGGCCCAGGAACAATGCGCTGCTCTTGCGCGCGAAACGCTCGGCCCAGGCGGCGATCTGTGGTTCCATGTTCAGCGCGTGCTGCACGCTGCCCGGCAGGAAGCGCAGCTGCTCCAGGTAATCCGCTTCCTGCGCCGCGTCGATGCGGCCATGCAGCTTGCCCAGCACCACGGTCAGCTGGAACAGTGCCGCCAACTGGGTGGTGAAGGCCTTGGTCGAGGCCACGCCGATCTCGGCGCCGGCGCGGGTGTAGCAGACCAGTTCGCTGGCGCGTGGAATCGCACTTTCCGGCACGTTGCAGATCGACAGCGTGTGCTTGTGGCCCAGCGATTTGGCGTACTTCAGCGCTTCCATCGTATCCAGCGTTTCGCCGGACTGCGAGATGGTCACGATCAGATGCTTGGGGTTCGCGTAAGCCGCGCGGTAGCGGTACTCGCTGGCGATCTCCACGCTGCACGGCAGGCCGGCGATGGCTTCGATCCAGTAGCGCGCGGTCAGGCCCGAGTAGTAGCTGGTGCCGCAGGCGATGATCTGCACGCCTTCGATGCCCGACAGCACCGCTTCGGCGTTCTTGCCGAACAGCTCGGCGGGGAAACCACCGGCATCGATCGCCGCCTCGATGGTGTCGCCCAGCGCGCGCGGCTGCTCGTGGATTTCCTTCTGCATGAAGTGGCGGTACGGGCCCAGCTCCAGCGATGCCAGCGACACGTCGGACAGATGCACGTCGCGCTCGACCGGCTGGTCGTGCTCGTCGAAGATGCGCACGCCATCACGCCGGATCTCGGCGGTGTCGCCCTCTTCCAGGAAGATCACCTTGCGCGTGGCCGAGATCACGGCCGAGACGTCGGAGGCGACGAAGTTCTCGCCCTCGCCCAGGCCGACCAGCAGCGGGCAGCCCATGCGCGCGCAGACGAAGCGCTCCGGCTCGGCGCGGCTGACCACGGCCAGCGCGTAGGCACCGGTCAGCTCCTTCACCGTGTGCTGCAGCGCCACCAGCAGGTCGTCGCCGCCCTTCAGGTGATGGTGGATCAGGTGCGCGATGACTTCGGTATCGGTCTGCGATTCAAACGTGTAGCCCAGCGCGCGCAGCTTCTCGCGCTGCTCTTCGTGGTTCTCGATGATGCCGTTGTGCACCAGCGCCACACCGTGGCTGATGTGCGGGTGTGCATTGGCCTCGGTGACACCGCCGTGGGTGGCCCAGCGGGTGTGGCCGATGCCCAGCACCGCATTGAAGCCCTCGGCCTCGGCCGCCGTGGCCATTTCCGACACTCGACCGGTACGACGGACGCGACGGACTTCGGGGCGCTCGGCGTGGTCGATCACCGCGATGCCCGAGGAGTCGTAACCACGGTACTCGAGCCGCTTCAGGCCTTCGATCAATACCGGCACCACATCGCGATCGGCGATTGCACCCACGATTCCACACATGTCACGCGATTCCTTGGAGACGATCGGCGCATTCTAGCCCGCCTGCCCGGCTTCCCCCTCCTGTCCGCTTAATGAAAGTGTCCGGAAAGGTGTCCGCGGACACCCGGACACTTTCCCGAGACTCCCAACTCATTGACCTGAAAGGAAATAAAGTTGGCACGCTACGTGCTTCGTATCGGCTACCACCGTCAGGCACGCACCCGATGATCCGCGACACTTCCGCACAGGACCAGATCGTTTCCTCCGCCCCGGCCGGCACCACCCGCGCAAGCTGGCACCGCTACCGCTGGCCGGCGCTGGGCGCCATCGCGCTGCTCGCCGGCATCGGCTGGGCGGTCCATGCCTGGTCCAATGCCAGCCGCTCCTTCGACAGCAGCCGCGTGCGCATCGCCGAGGTGAAGCGCGGCGACCTGGTCCGTGACATCGCTGCCGACGGCCGCGTGATCGCCGCCAACAGCCCGATCCTGTACGCGATCTCGGCCGGTACGGTGGACCTGAAGGTCGTCGCCGGTGACGTGGTCAAGAAGGGCCAGGAGCTGGCGATCATCGACAGTCCGGAACTGCGCAGCAAGCTGGCCCAGGAACAGGCAACGCTGGCCGGCCTGGAAGCCGAGGCCAGCCGCGCCGCGCTGGACGCGACCCTGGCCCGTGCCAGGTCACGCAAGGAAACCGACCAGGCCACCATCGAACGTCAGGCCGCCGACCGCGACCTGCAGCGCTACCAGCGCGGCTACGACGGCGGTGCGGTGCCGCAGATCGACCTGGCCAAGGCCAAGGACTCCCTGAAGAAGGCCGACATCACCCTGGCCAACGCCACCACCGACGCGCGTCTGCAGAGCCAGGGCGCCGACCTGGATGCCCGCAACAAGCGCCTGCTGGCCGACCGCCAGAAGGCCGTGGTGGCCGAAGTGCAGCGCCAGGTCGATGCACTGACCCTGCGCGCCCCGTTCGATGGCCAGGTCGGCCAGGTCCAGGCGGTGCAGTCCACCAACCTGGCCGCCAACGCGCCGGTGCTGGGCGTAGTCGACCTGTCCAAGTTCGAGGTCGAGATCAAGGTGCCGGAGAGCTTCGCCCGCGACCTGGCGATCGGCATGCCTGCACAGCTGACCGGTGGCAACGGCCAGCCGTTCCCGGGCGAGATCAGCGCGGTATCACCGGAAGTGGTCAACGGCGAGGTCAACGCCCGCGTGCGCTTTGCCAGTGCGCAGCCGGAAGGCCTGCGCCAGAGCCAGCGGATGTCGGTGCGCGTGCTGCTCGATACCCGCAAGGATGTGCTGAAGGTCGAGCGCGGCCCGTTCGTCGAACAGGGCAACGGCATGGCCTACGTGATGGATGGCCGCACCGCCGTGCGCCGTCCGGTGGAACTGGGCGTCAGCAGCCTGGGCGAAGTGGAAATCAAGTCGGGCGTGCAGCCGGGCGACCGCATCGTGGTCTCCGGCAGCGACCTGTTCAAGGACGCCGAACGCGTCTCCGTCAACTGATACCTGATACCTGAATCCTGGAGAGAGGACACCCCATGTACATGCTCGAAATGCGTTCGGTCGCCAAGGTCTTCCGCACCGAACAGGTGGAAACCCACGCGTTGCGCTCGCTGGAACTGCAGGTCAAGGAAGGCGAGTTCGTCGCGGTCACAGGTCCGTCCGGCTCTGGCAAGACCACCTTCCTCAACATCGCCGGCCTGCTGGAAACCTTCACCAGCGGCACCTACATGCTGGACGGGCAGGATGTGAGCACGCTGGGCGATGACGCCCGCAGCCGCCTGCGCAACCAGAAGATCGGCTTCATCTTCCAGGGCTTCAACCTGATCCCCGACCTGAACCTGTTCGACAACGTCGACGTGCCGCTGCGCTACCGCAAGATGAGCACCAACGAGCGCCGCGAACGCATCGAGAAGGCGCTGACCCAGGTCGGCCTGGGCTCGCGCATGAAGCACTACCCGAATGAGCTGTCCGGCGGCCAGCAGCAGCGCGCGGCCATCGCACGCGCCCTGGCCGGCAGTCCGCGCCTGCTGCTGGCCGACGAACCGACCGGCAACCTGGACACGCAGATGGCGCGCGGCGTGATGGAACTGCTGGAGGAGATCAACGCCGCCGGCACCACCATCGTAATGGTCACCCACGACCCGGAACTGGCCGCGCGTGCGCAGCGCAACGTGCACATCGTCGATGGCCAGGTCACCGACCTGGTGCGCGAGCCGGTGCTGGCCACGCCGCGCCACATCGTCGCCGTCAACGAGTGAGGGCCCGGCCATGTTCGCCTACTACGCCCGACTGGCGGTACGCAGCTTCCGCCGCAACAAGGTCCTGACCGCGCTGATGGTGGTGGCCATCGCGCTCGGCATCGGTGCCTCGATGACCACGCTGACCGTGTTCCACGTGCTGTCCGGCGACCCGATTCCCGGCAAGAGCGACCGTCTGTTCTACGTGCAGCTCGATGCCGCGACCGGCGCCTATGTCGCGGGCGAGGAACCGGAAACCCAGTTGACCCGCTTCGACGGTGAAGCCCTGCTGCGCGAGGCCAAGGGCGAGCGCCAGGCGCTGATGAGCGGCGGTGGCGGCACCATCGAACCGGACAACAGCACCCTCAAGCCCTTCAGCATCGACACCCGCTGGACCTCGGCCGATTTCTTCCCGATGTTCGAGGTGCCCATGCAGTACGGCCGCCCCTGGACGCGCGAGGACGATGAAGGCCGCGCACGCGTGGTGGTCATCTCCAAGGCGCTCAACGACAAGCTGTACCAGGGCGCCAACAGCGTGGGCCGCGACCTGCGCATGGAAGGCCAGAGTTACCGCATCGTCGGCGTGATGAAGGAATGGAGCCCGGAGCCGCACTTCTACGACCTGACCACCGGCAGCTACGGCAAGAACGAGGACCTGCTGCTGCCGATCTCCACCTCGTTCGACCTGAAGCTGGGCAGCAATGGCAACATGAACTGCTTCGGCGAGAATCCCGATGGCAACAGCTACTCGCTCAACGCACCCTGCGCGTGGCTGCAGTACTGGGTGGAGATGGACCCGGCCAAGGCCGCCGACTACCGCCGCTACCTGGAGAACTATTCGAGCCAGCAGCGCCAGGCCGGCCGCTTCAAGCACCCGCCGAACGTGCGCCTGCGCACCGTGATGGAATGGCTGGACTTCAACGGCGCGGTGCCCAGCGACGTGCGCCTGCAGCTGTGGCTGGCACTGGGTTTCCTGGGTGTCTGCCTGGTCAACACGGTGGGCCTGCTGCTGGCCAAGTTCCTGCGCCGCAGTGGAGAGATCGGCGTGCGCCGCGCACTCGGTGCCAGCCGTGGCCAGATCTTCCTGCAGTGCCTGGTGGAAGCCGGCGCGGTCGGCGTGGTCGGGGGCGTGCTGGGCATCGGCCTGGCCCTGCTCGGCCTGTTCGCGGTGCGCCAGCAACCGGTGGAGTACGCAAAGCTGGCCCACCTGGACGGCAACATGCTGCTGCTCGCGCTGGGCCTGACCCTGTTCGCCAGCCTTGCCGCCGGTTTCCTGCCTGCCTGGCGCGCCATGCAGGTCACTCCGGCCATCCAGCTCAAGTCGCAGTAAGCAACCGAACGAGGACTCCCATGGACATCCGCCCCATCCTCAGCACGCTGCGCCGGCACAAGACTGCCGCTGCCCTGATCGTGCTGGAAGTCGCACTGACCTGCGCCATCGTCTGCAACGCGCTGTTCCTGGTCAGCCAGCGCGTGGAGAAGATCAGCATGCCCAGCGGCATCGCCGAGAACGAACTGGTGATGCTCCGCGTCAGCGGCATCGGCAAGCAGACCGATGCCATGTCCCGCACCCGTGAGGACCTGGCGTCATTGCGTGCGCTTCCCGGCGTCAGCAACGTCACCATCATCAACCAGGTGCCGTTCCGCAACGGCTCGTCCAGCAGCAGCATCTCGCGGGAGATCGACCAGGAACGGCCGACCACCAATGCTTCGATGTACACCCTGTCCGAGAACGGGCTGGCCACGATGGGCATCAACCTGATCGCCGGCCGCGATTTCCTGCCCGGCGAGTACCAGAACTTCGAAGACGCCAGCAAGGGGGGCGCCAAGCAAAACGCCATCCCGGTCATCCTCACCCAGGCCACCGCCGCCAAGATGGAACCCAACGGCAGCGCGCTGGGCAAGACCTACTACATGGGCAAGCAGCCGCTGCATGTGGTCGGCATCGTCGACACGCTGAGCACGCCCAACGGCTGGAATGACAACTGGACGAACTCCATGCTGCTGCCCATGCGGCGCACCTTCGACGAGGGTGGCACCTATGTGCTGCGCACTTCGCCGGAACGCCGCCAGGAGGTGCTTGATGCGGGGGCTGCTGTACTGGAGCGCAACGACCCCAACCGGCTGATGCGCGACAAGCTGACCTATGAAGACCAGCGCAAGGACTTCTTCAAGAACGACCGCGCGATGGTTGGCCTGCTGATCACCGTCAGCGTCTCGCTGCTGGTGGTCACCGCACTGGGCATCATCGGCCTGGCCAGCTTCTGGGTGCAGCAGCGCAGCAAGCAGATCGGCATTCGCCGCGCACTCGGTGCCACCCGCGGGCAGATCCTGCGCTACTTCCAGACCGAGAACTTCCTGCTGGCCTCGCTGGGCATCGTGCTGGGCATGCTGGCGGCCTACGCGATCAATCTGGCACTGATGAACCTGTACGAGCTGCCACGCATGCCCCTGTACTACCTGCCGCTGGGCGCGCTGCTGCTGTGGGTGCTGGGCCAGGTCGCGGTGTTCGGGCCGGCCCGGCGCGCGGCAGCGGTCCCGCCCGCAGTTGCCACGCGGGGCGCGTGAGATGCGTGCCTGCCGGATGCTGTTGATGGCACTGCTGCCACTGCCGGCGCTGGCCGGCGGTGGCAGCTCGCAGACGCTGGAATGGCGCCAGGATGATGCCCGCCTGGCGCTGCGCTCGACCGAGGGCCAGGTACGGGTGGAAGCCGCGCGTCCGGAAGCCCGCTTCGGCGTGCGCAGCGGCGACCGCATCCTGCGCCTGGACGATACGGCTGTGCGGCGGATCGAGCATCTTGCCGATGCGCTGCGGCATTCCAGTGCCCCGACTGCGTACCTGTTGCTGCGCCGCGACAAACGCGAGCTCACCGTCCCGGTGGACGCCACCTCGTGGCGGCTGGCGCTGGTCGCTCCGCCATCGCCGCCACCGCCGGCACCACCGCCGCCACCAGCGCGGCGCTGAAACCAGCCCGCCCTCGTCGCCACGGCTTTGGCTATGCTTGATGGGTGGCGCCGGGCTCTCCCGGCGTATGGATACGAACACGGCTCCACCGGCGCCGCCCATCCCTTTCTGCAGAACTGCTTGATGCCTTCGATCCTGATCATCGACGACAATGCCAGCGTGGGCACCGCGCTGGACGTGCTGTTCTCCCTGCATGACATCGACACCCTGCAGGCGCAGAGCCCGGCCGAAGGGCTGGCCCTGCTCGAGTCGCAGCCGGTCGACCTGGTGATCCAGGACATGAATTTCAGCGAGGACACCACCTCCGGCGAAGAAGGCGAAGACCTGTTCGCACAGATCCGCGCGCGCCACCCGGACCTGCCGGTGATCCTGCTCACCGCCTGGACCCACCTGAGCAGTGCGGTGGACCTGGTCAAGGCCGGTGCCGCCGACTACCTGGCCAAGCCCTGGGACGACCGCAAGCTGCTGACCACGGTCAACAACCTGCTCGAGCTGTCCGAGGCGCGGCGCGAGCTGGACCGTCGCCGCAGCCGTGAGCTGCGCCAGCGCAATGCGCTGGAAGAAAAGTACGAGCTGTGTGGTGCGGTCTTCGCCGATCCGGCCAGCGAGCGCATCATCGCGCTGGCCTGCCAGGTCGCGCGCTCCGAACTGCCGGTGCTGATCACCGGCCCCAACGGGGCTGGCAAGGAGAAGATCGCGCAGATCATCCAGGCCAATTCACTGGTGGCCAAGGGCCCGTTCATCACGGTCAACTGCGGCGCCCTGCCCTCGGAACTGATCGAGGCCGAACTGTTCGGTGCCGAAGCCGGCGCATATACCGGCGCCAACAAGGCACGCGAGGGCAAGTTCGAAGCCGCCGACGGCGGCACGCTGTTCCTG
This sequence comes from Stenotrophomonas sp. Ps181, assembly GCF_025697425.1. NCBI lineage: Bacteria > Pseudomonadati > Pseudomonadota > Gammaproteobacteria > Lysobacterales > Lysobacteraceae > Stenotrophomonas > Stenotrophomonas sp. Ps181. The sequence continues at coordinate 551,811 of NZ_JAHWBI010000002.1, read as the reverse complement.
GATGAGATCGGCAACCTGTCGCTGGGCGGCCAGATGAAGCTCCTGCGTGTGCTGGAAACAGGGCGCTTCGAGCGTCTTGGCTCCAATCGCGAGCGCCAGGTCAAAGTCCGCGTGGTCAGTGCGACCAATGCCGACCTGCCGGCGATGATCCGCGACGGCACCTTCCGCGAAGACCTGTACTACCGCCTCAATACGGTCGAACTGGTACTGCCACCATTGGCCGAGCGCCCGGGCGACATCGTGCCCCTGGCCGAGCGCTTCCTGACTGCCGGCAAGCCACTTTCCAGCGCCGCCACCGCGGCCCTGCAACGGCACCCCTGGCCCGGCAACGTGCGCGAACTGCGCAACGTGATCCAGCGGGCCGAGCTGCTGGCGACCGGCAACCGCATCGAAGTGGCCGACCTGAACCTGCCGCGTGCCGCACCTGCTCCGCGACCGGCACCCAGTGCCGGCAATGATCCTGACCGTGCGCGCATCGAGGATGTGCTGGCGCGCAACCACGGCGTCATCGCCCAGGCCGCCGCCGAACTCGGCCTGAGCCGCCAGGCACTGTACCGGCGCATGGACCGGCACGGCATCCCACGCGAATGAAACGCCGCTCGTTCACCTTCCGCCTGTTCCTGCGCCTGCTGCCGGTGCTGGCGCTGGCCGCCGCGTTGCCGTGGCTGCTGGCCTACTGGATGGACCACGGCTGGGTAGTGACCACGGTGTCGGCGCTGATCCTGCTGTCGCTGATGTGGTGGACCCTGCGCCGTGCCACCGCGCCGGTACGCTCATTGATGCGCGCCTTGGCCGGCACCACCAGCAGCTACCGCGACGGCGAGTACAACTTCGGTGTGTACTGGCCGGGCAACGACGAACTGGGCGACCTGGTGCAGGCGCACCGCGAACTGGGCGACGTGCTGCGCGAGCAGCGGCAGGGCCTGGTGCAGCGCGAACTGCTGCTGGACACCATGGTGCAGAACACCCCGGTGGCGATGCTGCTGATTGCTTCCGGCGGCGATGGCATCGCCCGCGTTGTGTTCTCCAACCTGGCCGCGCGCAAGCTGCTGCATGGCGGCTGGAAGCTGGAAGGCCAGCGCCTGGAAGAGGTGCTGGAACAGGTGCCGGTGGAGCTGCGCGATGCCATCGCCCGTGGCGGCGACAGCCTGTTCGCGGTGCATGCGGAAGGCGAAGACAGCGACGAGGACGACGAACAGGTCTATCACCTCTCACGCCGATCATTCCAGCTCAACGGCCGCCCGCACGACCTGTTGCTGGTACGCCTGCTCACCGCCGAACTGCGCCGCCAGGAAGTGCAGACGTGGAAGAAGGTGATCCGGGTGATCAGCCACGAGCTCAACAACTCGCTGGCACCGATCGCCTCGCTGGCCCATTCCGGCAGCGTGCTGGTACAACGCGAGCGCTTCGATCGGCTGCCGGAGATCTTCACCACCATCGAAGACCGCGCGCGCCACCTGGAAGGATTCATCCGTGGCTATGCGCGCTTCGCCAAGCTGCCGCAACCGCAACTGCAGACCGTGCACTGGGCGCCCTTCCTGTCCAGCCTGCGCCAGCAGATTCCGTTCGGCATGGAACGTGAACCGGACGAGGAACTGAGCAGCCGGATCGACATCGCGCAGTTCGGGCAGGCGCTGTTGAACCTGCTGAAGAACGCGCATGAAGCCGGCGCCGAAGCCGATCCGCCCAATGATGATGTGCAGGTGCAGCTGACGCGGTTGCCGCAATGGCTGCGCCTGGATGTGCTGGATCGTGGCAAGGGCATGAACGAGCAGGTGCTGCAGAACGCGCTGATGCCGTTCTATTCGACCAAGCGCAACGGTACCGGGTTGGGACTGGCACTGACCCGCGAGATCGTGGAGGCGCACGGTGGGCGGGTGTCGCTGCAGAACCGCGGTGATGGCGGGCTGTGCGTGTCGATCCTGTTGCCGGTGGGGTGAGCGGGCCGATCGGCTAGATCCACGCCATGCGTGGATGTGCCGACCAGGGTCGGCACCTACCAGACCCGCCGCATCGCCACCCGCAGGTGCATCGGAAACCCGAGCGCAGCCTCTTCGGCCATGACGGCGCGCAGGCCATCGTTCCACTCCGCCTCCGGCACTTCAACGAATCCTTCGCTGGCGTAGAAGGCTGCATTCCACGGCACATCGCTCAAGGTGGTCAGCACCGCTGCAGCAAAGCCGGTGGCCCTGGCCTGCGCCAAGGCATGCCGCAGCAATGCACGGCCATGGCCACGACGCGCGTGCGCTGGATCCACATCCATCTGCAGGACATGGAACTCGCCTGCCAGATCGCCGGCCAGCAGGTAGCCGGCAATGCCGCCGCCGGCGCCATCCACCACCCAGAGCTGTCCACGCTCACGGCCTTCCTGCAGCGTCGGCAGGTCCAGGCCGTGGCCGGCAAAGACCGGATAGGCCTCGTGGCCCCTGAGCAGTTCACCGGCACGCTGTTCGATCGCCGGCAGCGCAGCCAGCTCATCGGTGCGCGGAACCCGTGGCTCAGGACTTCTTGACCGGGCGCTTCCAGCCATCGATGGTTTCCTGGCGTGAACGTGCCAGCGTCAGCTTGCCGTCCGGCGCGGTGCGGGTGATGACCGACCCGGCAGCGATGGTCGCGCCCTCGCCGATGGTGATCGGCGCCACCAGCGAGCTGTTGGAGCCGATGAAGGCGTTGTCGCCGATGGTGGTGGTCGACTTGTTCACCCCATCGTAGTTGCAGGTGATGGTGCCGGCACCGATGTTCACCTTGCTGCCGATCACCGCGTCACCCAGGTAGGTGAGATGGTTCGCCTTGCTGCCGACGCCGAGGGTGACCTTCTTGGTTTCGACGAAGTTGCCGACGTGCACGCCATCGGCCAGCACGGTACCCGGCCGCAAGCGTGCGAACGGGCCGATCTGCGCAGCACCTTCGGTCACCACGCCTTCCAGGTCGCAATGCGCGCGCACTTCGGTGCCGGGCCCCAGGTTGACGTCCTTCAGCCGGTTGAACGGACCCACGGTAACGCCGTCACCGAGCACGACGTTGCCTTCAAGAACAACGTCGACATCGATCAGCACATCGCTGCCCACGGTGACGGTGCCACGGATATCCAGGCGTGCCGGGTCGCGCACGCGCGCGCCCTGGGCGCACAGTGCACGCACCGCACGGCGCTGCCAGGCGCGTTCCAGCTGCGACAGCTGCCACGGATCATTCGCGCCCTCAGCCTCCTGTGCATCGGCGACCAGGGCCATCTCGGCCGGGGTGTACTCATGCGCGGCGAACGCGAACACATCGGTAAGGTAGTACTCGCCCTGCGCATTGCTGTTGGACAGCTGCGACAACCAGCGGCGCAGCGCGGTCGACTCTGCGGCGATGATGCCGGTGTTGATCGTGCGCACGCGCAGCTGGTCGTCGGTGGCGTCCTTCTGCTCGACGATGGAGCCCACCTTGCCCTCTGCATCGCGCAGCACCCGGCCGTAACCGGTCGGGTCATCGACATCGGCCACCAGCACTGCCAGCCGCCCCGGCTGCGCCAGCAGGTCGCGCAGGGTCTGCGCGCGGATCAGCGGCACATCGCCATACAGCACCAGCACCTGCGCGGCATCGGGCACCTGCGGCATTGCCTGCGCCACTGCGTGGCCGGTACCGAGCTGCTGGGCCTGTTCTGCCCACTGCAGGTCGGGCTGGCCGGCGAAGTACTGACGCACCGCCTCGCCACCATGGCCGTAGACCACGTGGATGGCCGCCGGCTGCAGCTCGCGGGCCGCATCGATCACGTGCGCCAGCATCGGCTGGCCGGCGATCGGCTGCAGCACCTTCGGCAGCACCGACTTCATGCGCTTGCCGGCGCCGGCGGCGAGGATGATGACGTGCAGGGCTTGGGTCATGGGAGCAGCAGTCCGTAGTTCGTTGCCGGTGATTCTAGAGCGTGGGCCGTTAACATGGGCATCCCTCCTCCTTCACCATGCCGATGAGCCTGCTCCGCCAAGGAGGCACCTACCTCGTGATCGGGCTCGTGCAGCTGCTGGTCGATTGGCTGGTGTTCGTGGTCGCCACCGCGCTGGGCATGCCGGTCGCGCCGGCCAACATCGCCGGTCGCCTGGCCGGCATGCTGCTGGGCTTCTGGCTCAACGGCCGCTACACCTTTGCCGAGGCCGGTGCCGGCAAGCTGGGATGGAAGCGCTTCGCACGCTTCTTCGGGCTGTGGCTGCTGCTGACGGCAGCGAGCACGCTGCTGGTCAGCCTGGTCGACCAGGCGCTGGGCCTGCAGTACACGTGGCTGGCCAAGCCGCTGGTGGAAGGCGGGCTGGCGTGCGTGTCGTTCCTGTTGATGCGCCATGTGGTGTATCGCTGAGACGGCGGGATTCGGGATCCGGGATGCCGAATCGGGATCGGGATCGGGATCGGTAGAGTCGACTGTCGGTCGACTGCTCTTCCTCGACGCCGCGAAAATCCCGCGCTGCGCGCGATGGTCGGGTGACAGTCGACTCTACCCAGTCGGCGCTGCCCCGCCAGCACAAACAAAAACGCCGGCACTGGGCCGGCGTTCTCGTGGGTGCAGCGCGAACCTCAGTGCTTGAGATTCTTGCGCAGGCGTTCCAGGGCCTGCAGCTGGACGACGGCTTCAGCCAGCTTCTGCTGGGCTTCGGCCACTTCCATCGCTTCGCCGCGGTTGGCCAGGATGCGTTCGGCTTCTTCCTTGGCCTTGCGGACCGAGGCTTCGTCGATGTCCTGCGCGCGGATCGCGGTGTCGGCCAGCACGGTCACCACCTGCGGCTGCACTTCCAGGATACCGCCGGAAATGGCGAAATCCAGCTGCTCGCCGTTCGGCGTGGTCACCACCACCTTGCCCGGCTTCAGGCGGGTGATCAGCGGCGCGTGCTTGGGCGCGATGCCCAGTTCGCCCAGCTCACCGGTGGCCACGACCAGGGTCGCTTCGCCACGGAAGATTTCCTGCTCGGCGCTGACGATGTCGCAACGGATCGTGCTCATGCAAATCTCTTCGCTGTTCGCGGCGGCGCAATGCCACCGTGGGGGTCCACCGGCGCGGGCGGTTGCCCGGCGCCGGCGTCAGGTCGGGCAGGATCGCTCCCGCCCGTCCCGGATCAGGCCTTCTCGGCCATCTTCTTGGCCTTCTCGACCGCTTCTTCGATGCCGCCGACCATGTAGAACGCCTGCTCCGGCAGGTGGTCGTACTCGCCATCGACGATGGCCTTGAAGCCACGGATGGTGTCCTTCAGCGGCACGTACTTGCCCGGCGAACCGGTGAACACTTCGGCCACGTGGAACGGCTGGCTGAAGAAGCGCTCGATCTTACGGGCGCGCGACACGGCCTGCTTGTCCTCTTCGGACAGTTCGTCCATGCCCAGGATCGCGATGATGTCCTTCAGTTCCTTGTACTTCTGCAGGGTCTGCTGGACGCGCTGGGCGGTGTCGTAGTGCTCGTGGCCGATGACCAGCGGGTCCATCTGGCGGCTGGTGGAGTCCAGCGGATCGACGGCCGGGTAGATACCCAGCGAGGCGATCGAACGCGACAGGGTGACGGTCGAGTCCAGGTGGGCGAAGGTGGTCGCCGGCGACGGGTCGGTCAGGTCGTCCGCGGGAACGTAGACGGCCTGGATCGAGGTGATCGAGCCGTTCTTGGTCGAGGTGATGCGCTCCTGCAGGACGCCCATTTCCTCGGCCAGGGTCGGCTGGTAACCCACGGCGGACGGCATGCGGCCCAGCAGTGCCGACACTTCGGTACCGGCCAGGGTGTAGCGGTAGATGTTGTCGACGAACAACAGGACGTCCTTGCCCTTGCCGTTTTCGTCCTTCTCGTCGCGGAAGTACTCGGCCATGGTCAGGCCGGTCAGCGCGACGCGCAGGCGGTTGCCCGGCGGCTCGTTCATCTGGCCGTACACCATCGCCACCTTATCCAGGACGTTGGAGTCCTTCATTTCGTGGTAGAAGTCGTTGCCCTCACGGGTACGCTCACCCACGCCGGCGAACACGGACAGGCCGCTGTGCGCCTTGGCGATGTTGTTGATCAGCTCCATCATGTTGACGGTCTTGCCGACGCCGGCGCCGCCGAACAGGCCGACCTTGCCGCCCTTGGCGAACGGGCACATCAGGTCGATGACCTTGATGCCGGTTTCCAGCAGCTCGGTGGCCGGGGACTGGTCTTCATACGACGGCGCAGCGCGGTGGATTTCCCAGTTGTCGCTGGCAGCGACCGGGCCGGCTTCGTCGATCGGACGGCCCAGCACGTCCATGATGCGGCCCAGGGTGCCGGCGCCGACCGGCACCGAGATGCCGCGGCCGGTGTTGACGGCAACCAGGTTGCGCTTCAGGCCGTCGGTGGAACCGAGGGCGATGGTACGCACCACGCCGTCGCCCAGCTGCTGCTGGACTTCGAGGGTGATCTCGGTGTTTTCGACCTTCAGTGCGTCGTACACCTTCGGCACCGATTCACGCGGGAATTCGACGTCGACGACCGCGCCGATGATCTGAACGATCTTGCCCTGACTCATTGCTGCATCCTCTAATGTGTGCTTTGAACGAACGCGGTCAGACTGCTGCCGCGCCGCCGACGATTTCGGAGATTTCCTGGGTGATCGCTGCCTGGCGCGCCTTGTTGTAGACGAGCTGCAGGGTGCCGATCAGCTTGTTGGCGTTGTCGCTCGCCGCCTTCATCGCAACCATGCGTGCGGCATGCTCGGAGGCGACGTTTTCCAGCAGTGCCTGGTACACCAGCGACTCGATGTAACGCGTCATCACGTGCTCGAGCACGGTCGCGGCATCGGGTTCGTACAGGTAATCCCAGTCGTGGTGAGCGACCTGCTTCTCAGCCGGCGGCAGCGGCAGCAGCTGATCGAAGCTGGCCTTCTGCACCATGGTGTTCACGAAGCGGTTGTAGACCAGGTACACGCGGTCGATCTTGCCTTCGGTGAAGGCGTCGAGCATGACCTTGATCACACCGATCAGCGATTCCAGCTTCGGCACGTCGCCGATGTGGGTCACGCTGCCGACCATGTTGACCTTCACGCGGCGGAAGAAGGTCGAAGCCTTCTGGCCGATGGTCACCAGGTCCACTTCGGCACCCTTGTCCTGCCATGCCTTGGCTTCGCCCAGCATCTTGCGGAACAGGTTGTTGTTCAGGCCGCCGGCCAGACCGCGATCGGAGGAGATCACGATGAAACCGACCCGCTTGACCTGCTCGCGCTCGACCAGGAACGGATGCTGGTAGTCGGTGCTGGCCTGGGCCAGATGACCGATCACCTGCTTCATCGCCTGCGCGTACGGACGCGAGGTCTTCATCCGATCCTGCGCCTTGCGGATCTTGGAGGCCGAGACCATTTCCAGGGCGCGCGTCACCTTGCGGGTGTTCTGCACGCTCTTGATCTTGGTTTTGATTTCGCGTCCGCTTGCCATCTCTTGTTTCCCGTGGCGCGGGGCTGATGCCCCGCGTTGTTCAACCGTTTGTCATCTGGTCCAGCGGAGCCGGAGGCTCCGCTCTACAGGACCGCGATTACCAGCTGCCGGTGGTCTTGAACTCGGCGATGCCCTTCTTGAAGGCACCTTCGATGTCGTTGTCCCAACCGCCGGTGGCGTTGACCTTGCTGATCAGCTCGCCCTGGGTGTTGGCGAAGTGGGCGTGCAGGCCTTCTTCGAACGCCAGCAGCTTGTTGACCGGCACGTCGTCGAGGTAACCCTCGTTGACGGCGTAGATCGACAGCGCCTGGTTGGCGATCGACATCGGCGCGTACTGCTTCTGCTTCATCAGCTCGGTGACGCGCTGGCCACGCTCCAGCTGCTTGCGGGTCGCTTCGTCCAGGTCCGAGGCGAACTGCGCGAAGGCAGCCAGCTCACGGTACTGGGCCAGCGAGATACGGATACCGCCCGACAGCTTCTTGATGATCTTGGTCTGGGCCGAGCCACCGACGCGCGACACCGAGATACCGGCGTTCACGGCCGGGCGGATGCCGGCGTTGAACAGGTCGGTTTCCAGGAAGATCTGGCCGTCGGTGATCGAGATCACGTTGGTCGGAACGAACGCGGACACGTCGCCGGCCTGGGTTTCAATGATCGGCAGCGCGGTCAGCGAACCGGTCTTGCCGGTGACCTTGCCTTCGGTGAACTTCTCGACGTACTCCTCGGACACGCGGGCAGCGCGCTCGAGCAGACGGGAGTGCAGGTAGAACACGTCACCCGGGTAGGCTTCGCGGCCCGGCGGACGCTTCAGCAGCAGCGAGATCTGGCGGTAGGCGACGGCCTGCTTGGACAGATCGTCGTACACGATCAGCGCGTCTTCGCCGCGGTCCATGAAGTACTCACCCATGGTGCAGCCCGAGTAGGCGCTGATGTACTGCATGGCAGCCGATTCGGAAGCGGTCGCGGCCACCACGATGGTGTGGGCCAGCGCGCCATTCTCTTCCAGCTTGCGCACGATGTTGGCGATGGTCGACGCCTTCTGGCCGATCGCAACGTACACGCACTTGATGCCGGTGCCCTTCTGGTTGATCACCGCATCGATCGCCATGGCGGTCTTGCCGGTCTGGCGGTCACCGATGATCAGCTCGCGCTGGCCACGGCCGATCGGGATCATCGAGTCGACCGACTTGTAACCGGTCTGCACCGGCTGGTCGACCGACTTGCGCCAGATCACGCCCGGAGCAACGCGTTCCACCGGAGCGGTCAGGTCGGTGCCCAGCGGGCCCTTGCCGTCGATCGGCTCGCCCAGCGCGTTCACGACGCGGCCCAGCAGTTCCGGACCGACCGGCACTTCCAGGATGCGGCCGGTGGTCTTGGCGACGTCGCCTTCGCGCAGGTGCTCGTAGTCACCCAGGACCACGGCGCCGACCGAGTCGCGCTCCAGGTTCAGGGCCAGTGCGAAGGTGTTGTTCGGCAGTTCGATCATTTCGCCCTGCATCACGTCGGCCAGACCGAAGATGCGCACGATGCCGTCGGACACGCTGGTCACGGTGCCTTCGTTGCGCGATTCCGCGGCCAGCTTGACCTTCTCGATGCGGTTCTTGATCAGTTCGCTGATTTCGGAGGGGTTGAGCGTGGTTGCCATCGTCAAGTCCTAGTGCCGGCAGCGGGGCCGGACGTTAAATGAATTCAGTTAGCGAGCGCGGTCTGCAGACGGGCCAGCTTGCCCTTCAGCGAACCATCGATGACCACGTCGCCGGCGTCGATCACGGCGCCGCCGATCAGCGAGGCATCGACCGCGGTGGTCACGTCGACCTCGCGGTTGAAGCGCTTGCGCAGCGCGACCTTGATCGCGTCCAGTTCACCGGCCGACAGTTCGGCCGCCGAGGTGACGGTGGCCTTGACCACGTGCTCGGCTTCGGCGCGCAGGGCGTCGAACATGCCGGAGATTTCCGGCAGCAGCGGCAGGCGATGCGATTCGGCCAGGATGGCCAGGAAGCGCGAGTAGGTCTCGCCGTGGGACACCGGCGCCAGCAGGGCGACGGCGTCGTCACGACCCAGCTCCGGGTTGGCGAGCAGGGCCGCCACGCGCGGGTCGGCGGCGACGTGGGCGGAGAACGCCAGGGCGTCCGACCACGGCGCGAACGCGCCTTCGTCGCGCGCGGTCGCGAACGCGGCGCGGGCGTACGGGCGGGCAAGCGTGAGGGCCTGGCTCATCCTTAGATCTCCGAGGCCAGCTCGTCGAGCAGCGCCTTGTGGGCGTTGGCGTCGATTTCGCGCTTGAGCAGCTTTTCGGCACCGGTCACGGCCAGCGCGGACACCTGCTTGCGCAGATCTTCACGGGCACGGTTGGCGGCGGCGTCGATTTCAGCCTGGGCCAGTTCTTTCTGACGGGTGGCTTCGGTGATCGCTTCGTTGCGGGCAGCATCAACGATCTGGTTGGCACGCGCATGGGCCTGATCGATGATCTCGTTGGCCTTGGTGCGGGCTTCCTTCAGCGCTTCGTTGACCTTCTCCTGCGCCTGGGCCAGATCTTTCTGGCTGCGGTCGGCAGCAGCGAGGCCTTCAGCAATCTTCTGCTGGCGCTCTTCGATCGCGTTCATCAGCGGCGGCCAGATCTTGGTCGCGATGATCCAGATCAGACCAGCGAAGGCCAGCGCCTGCGCAAGAAGGGTGAAATTGATATTCATGGTTAGCTCGATCGCTGGTTTCGGGGTGGACGCGCCGCCGAAGCGGCACATCCGGCCTTCATCCGAAACCGGGTGCATCAGCACCCGGTCGTCTCAAACCGCTGTATCAGCCGGCCAGAGCCTTGGTGACGGCGCCAGCGAAGGCAGCCGACAGCGGGTTGGCGAAGGCCAGCAGCAGGCCAACGGCGACCGAGATGATGAACGCGGCGTCGATCAGGCCGGCGGTGATGAACATGCGGACCTGCAGGACCGGGATCAGTTCCGGCTGGCGGGCGGCCGACTCCAGGAACTTACCAGCCATGATGGCCAGACCCAGACCGGCGCCCAGCGCGGCCAGGCCGATCATGATGCCGACGGCAAGGGCGGTGGAGCTCTGAATCTGCGCGAAGTTGGTCAGGACGGCGAAGTACATGGTTATCTCCAGGAACTTAAGTTGCTAAGGGTGATGAAACGGATGAAGGTTGAAACGCGTTGAAGCTTGAAACTCAGTGAGCGTCTTCCGACAGGCTCAGGTACACGATCGACAGCATCATGAAGATGAAGGCCTGCAGCGGGATCACCAGCAGGTGGAACAGCATCCAGCCGAGGCCGAACACACCACCGGCAATGGCACCGAAGAAACCGGCACCACCCAGCACCCAGATCAGCAGGAACACGATTTCGCCGCCGAACATGTTGCCGAACAGTCGCATCGCCAGCGAGATCGGCTTGCTCAGCCACTCGACGATGTTGAGGATCAGGTTGAACGGCATCATCCACTTGCCGAACGGCGCCGTCAGGAATTCCTTGATGAAACCGCCCAGGCCCTTGGACTTGAGCGCGAAGAACAGCATCAGGAAGAACACGCTGATGGCCATGCCCAGGGTGGCATTGACGTCAGCGGTCGGCACCGGCTTCCAGTAGTGCACGCCCGCCCATTCCAGCGGCTTGGCGATGAAATCGGCCGGGATCATCTTCAGCAGATTCATCAGCAGAATCCAGAAGAAGATGGTGATGGCAATCGGCGTGACCAGCTTGCTCTTGCCGTGGTAGGTGTCCTTGGCCTGGCGGTCGACGAACTCCAGGCAGATCTCGACGAAGGCCTGCCACTTGCCCGGCACGCCGGCGGTGGCCTTGCGGGTCCCCAGCCAGAACGCGACAACGATCACCAGGCCCATCAGGACCGCAGTGAGGAAGGTATCGACGTGGATATGCCAGAACATACCCTCACCCTTGCCGACCGGCGCGGTCAGGTTGTGCAGGTGATGCTGGATGTAGCTGGTAGGGGTTAGAGCCTCGCCCGCCATGTGTCCGGAACCTTCAGTTAATTGAATTCTGTCAACGCCTGGCCATGGCCAGGACCTGGAACATCAAGCCGACGGCGATACCGGCCAACAGCGCCAATGCAGGCAGCTTGAAGACCAGGAACCCCACCAGCAGGACGCCGAAAACCACGACCCACTTGGCCACGATCGCAATGATCAGGCGAGCCATCGCCGATCCTGCGGCCACCGCACCACCCCCCAGCGCCATCCTTGCCGCCACCCAGCCACCGGCCGAAATGGCCACACCGGACGCCAGCGCGCCGAGGGCATATTTCGGACCGACCAGCAGGAAGGCCAGGGCCAGGACAGCGACCGCGGCCAGCGGGTAGACCGCGGCGCGCAGCATCAGTCGCCGACCCGCATCAACGGAGTTCAGCACAGGACGTCCCGCGTGGTTGCAAGTGGAAGGCTGAGGCGGCTACAGCAGGGGGGCCTCATCGAGCCGCCAAATTATAGCAATGGGACAATTTGCGAGACAACCGCTGCCTGTTCATCCCCGGAAGCCGCAAGTTGCGGTAACGGTTACATTTTTGCGTACCACCCGGGGGACAATGACGTCCGCATGATGCTGCACCGCAGTATTGAACTTTGGTCGCAGGCGAGGAACTTTCGCCGGATGCGCGGGTCCGATCTTTCGACCTGCCTGCAGCATCCTCGTCGGCTCCACCCCGCAGGTCCCACGATGGCCCCGAAGCCCGTCTCCGGGGCCATCTTTTTGCATCGTCGCGACAGCACTGAACCGTGCACATGCCGTGGACCATACGTTCACGGATGGTGGACGGGCCTGTCCCGCACAGTGGTCTTCATTCTGATGAACCACTGCAAGGACTCTTCGATGCGCCCCGTACCCACCCTGCTCGCTCTCTCCCTGCTCGCCGCCGGCGCCTCGTTCGCCACCGCCGCCCACGCCGCCGAAGGCGACGACCGCTTTGCCCTGCGCCTGGGTGCGATGAACATCGACTCGGACAACACGCTCCGCGGCAAGACCAATGTCGCCGGCCAGGACATCGGCTTCTCCGAGGACTTCAAGCTGGGTGGCAAGGAGTGGGAGCCGCGCATTGACGGCATGTTCCGCATCAGCAACCGCCAGCGCCTGCTGTTCAACTATTTCAAGTACGACAAGGATCGCCGCGAGACCCTCGGCCAGGACATCTCCTTCGGTGACGTCAACGTGCCGTCCGGCAGCTTCGTCAAGGGCGAACTGAAGTACCAGGTGGCCAGCCTGGTCTATGACTACTCGGTGGTGGACACCGATACGTTCGACCTCGGCCTGCAGCTGGGTGCCGAGTACGCCAAGGTCAGCACCAAGGCCTACGCCGATCTGGGCACCGTGTACGAAGGCCAGTTCCTCAACGAGAAGACCGACGGCGTGGCGCCGGTGGTCGGTGCGCGATTGAGCTTCACCCCGTCCGAGAAGTGGATGATCACCCTGCAGGGCCAGTACCTCAACACGCGCTGGGGCAGCTTCGATGACTACAAGGGCGATCTGAGCCGCGCCAACGCAATCGTCGATTACCGCTTCACCAAGAACTTCGGTGTGTTCGCCGGCTACGACTGGTTCAAGCTCGATGCGGACAAGAAGGGCAGCGACGGCACCATCGGCCTGAAGCAGGAATTCAAGGGCCCGGTGGCCGGCGTCAGCTTCGTGTTCTGATCCCTCGTCCCTTCCACGCTCTCTCTCTCCTGGCGCGGCCTCCGGAACATCGGGGCCGCGCTTTTTTGTGGCATCGTCGAGCAGAGAAGCAGGTTGGTCGAGCGCGGGGGGAGAGGGGTTTGCGTGCGAATGTCCCCCGGCGCCGGCCTGCGGCCGTCACCTCCTCCTTTACTTCGCACGCAAGCTCCTCTCCCCCCGCGTGTCAGGCATCCGGGCGGCTTTGGCACTGGCTCTTACTATCCGCAAGCCGAGCCGCTGCGCGGGTGGCAGGCGTTTGGACAAAGTAAAGGAGGAGGCGACCGCCACAGGCGGGCGACGGGGGACATTTGTCCAAATGCCTGCCACCCGCGCTGCGGCCCGAACGCTCGCAATGAGAGTGATCGAGGCTCAACAAAAAAACCCCGGCAAATGCCGGGGCTTTTCATTTGGAACGGCGCAGGCGCCTTACTTCTTCTTCGGCATGTACAGATCGGTGATCGTGCCGTCGTAGATTTCCGAGGCCATCGCCACCGATTCGCTCAGCGTCGGGTGCGCATGGATGGTGTGGCCGATGTCTTCGGCTTCGGCACCCATCTCGATCGCCAGGCCGATCTCGGCCAGCAGGTCACCGGCATGCACGCCGACGATCGCGCCGCCGATGATGCGGTGGGTCTCCTCATCGAAGATCAGCTTGGTGAAGCCCTCGGTGCGACCGATGCCGATCGCGCGGCCACTGGCGGCCCACGGGAACTTGGCCACGCCGACCTTCAGGCCCTTGGCCTTGGCTTCGGTCTCGGTGACGCCGACCCAGGCGATTTCCGGGTTGGTGTAGGCCACCGACGGAATCACCCGGGCCACCCACTCCTTCTTGTGGCCAGCGGCCACTTCGGCGGCCAGCTTGCCTTCGTGCGTGGCCTTGTGGGCCAGCATCGGGTTGCCGACGATGTCGCCGATGGCAAAGATGTGCGGCACGTTGGTGCGCATCTGGCGGTCGACCGGGATGAAGCCTCGCTCGGTGACCTGCACGCCGGCCTTCTCGGCATCGATCTTCTTGCCGTTCGGCGAACGCCCGACGGCCACCAGCACACGGTCGAACGTGCCTTGCGCCAGCGCCGGCGACTGGCCTTCCTCGGCCGCTTCGAAGGTCACGGTGATGCCCTTGGCATCGGCGGTGACGCCGGACGCCTTGGTCTTCAGGTGCACGTCGATGCCCTGCTTCTTCAGGCGGTCGGCCAGCGGCTTGACCAGGTCCTTGTCGGCGCCCGGCATCAGCTGGTCCATGAACTCGACCACGGTGACCTTGCTGCCCAGCGCGCTGTACACGGTGGCCATTTCCAGGCCGATGATGCCGCCGCCGACGACCAGCAGCGAGCCCGGCACTTCGGCCAGCTCCAGCGCGTCGGTGGAATCCATCACGCGCTTGTCGTCCCACGGGAAGTTCGGCAGCTTCACCGCCTGCGAACCAGCGGCGATGATGCACTTCTGGAAGCGCAGCAGCTGGGTGCTGCCGTCTGCGGCGGTGATCTCCAGTTCGTTGGCAGAGATGAACCTGCCGACGCCCTGCACGTTGCGGACCTTGCGCTGCTTGGCCATGCCGGCCAGGCCCTTGGTCAGCTGGTTGACAACCTTTTCCTTGTACTGGCGCAGCTTGTCCAGGGTGATGGTCGGCTTGCCGAACTCGACGCCGAAATCGCCGGCGTGGGCCACTTCGTCGATGACCGCGGCGGCGTGCAGCAGCGCCTTGGACGGAATGCAACCGACGTTGAGGCAGACGCCGCCGAGGCTGGCGTAGCGCTCGACCAGCACCGTATCCAGGCCGACGTCGGCGGCGCGGAAGGCGGCGGTGTAGCCGCCCGGGCCGGAGCCCAGCACGACCATTTCGCATTCGATGTCGGCCGGCTTGCCACTGGACAGCGCCGGCTTCGGTGCCACCGGCTCGGCCGGGGCGCGGTGCGAGGGGGTCACCGGCGGCTTGCTGGCCGGAGCGGCCGCAGCCGGAGCCGGCGCAGCGGCCTTGGCCGGGGCATCGGCGGCGCCTTCAGCGTCCAGCACCACGACCACGGCGCCTTCGGACAGGGTGTCGCCCAGCTTGACCTTGATTTCCTTGACCACGCCGGCCGCCGAGGACGGCACTTCCAGGGTGGCCTTGTCCGACTCCAGGGTCACCAGGCCCTGGTCCTTCTTCACCGTGTCGCCGACGGCGACCAACACTTCGATCACCGGCACATCGCTGTAATCGCCGATGTCGGGAACCTTGACTTCAATCGTGGCCATGGTGGTTTTCCTTGTGCCCGGCCGGCATGGCCGGCGGGCTGTCACTGCATCTGTTCACGCGGCCGCGCCAGGGGCAGCGGCCGCACGGTGGGGGCGAAGCGATGCCTTACAGCAGCACGCGGCGCATGTCGGCCAGCACCTGCGACAGGTACGTGGTGAAGCGTGCGGCCAGGGCGCCGTCGATGACGCGGTGGTCGTAGCTCAGCGACAGCGGCAGCATCAGCTTCGGCGCGAATTCCTTGCCATTCCAGACCGGCTGGATGGAGGACTTGGACACGCCCAGGATGGCCACTTCCGGCGCGTTGACGATCGGAGTGAACGCGGTGCCGCCAATGCCGCCCAGCGAGCTGATCGAGAAGCAGCCGCCGCTCATGTCGGCCGGGCCCAGCTTGCCGTCGCGCGCCTTCTTGGCCAGCTCGCCGGTTTCCTGCGCGATCTGCACCACGCCCTTCTTGTCCACGTCGCGGATGACCGGCACGACCAGGCCGTTCGGCGTATCGGCGGCAAAACCGATGTGGAAGTACTTCTTCAGGGTCAGGTTTTCACCGCTGGCATCGAGCGAGGCGTTGAACTCCGGGAACTTCTTCAGCGCCGCGGCGCTGGCCTTGATCAGGAAGGCGAGCATGGTCAGCTTGATGCCGGCCTTCTCGTTCTCCTTGTTCAGTGCCACGCGCAGGCCTTCCAGGTCGGTGATGTCGGCCTGTTCGAACTGGGTGACGTGCGGGATCATCGCCCAGTTGCGGGCCAGGTTCGCGCCGGAGATCTTCTTGATGCGCGACAGCGGCTGGACTTCGGTCTCGCCGAACTTGCTGAAGTCGACCTTCGGCCACGGCAGCAGGTTCAGACCACCACCGGCGGCGACGGCAGCACTACCGGCAGCCGGCGCGCCACCGCTGAGCGCGGCCTTGACGAACTTCTGCACGTCAGCCTTGGTGATGCGGCCGCCCTTCTCGGTGCCGTTGATCTGCAGCAGGTCCACGCCGAGCTCGCGGGCGAACACGCGCACCGCTGGGGTGGCGTACGGCACCTTGGCCGGCAGCACGCCATCGGCGTTGAACTGTACCGGCGGGCTGGACGGGGTGCCGGCCGAGGCGATCTCACGGGCCGCCAGCTTGTCCGGCTGCGCCGGCACAGCGACCGGCTCGACCTTGGTGGCGGTTTCGGCGGCGGCCGGGGCAGCAGCAGCGGCGGCCTTGCTCGGGGCCGGCGCCGCAGCACCCTCGGCCTCGATGATGGCGACCACGGCACCCTGCGACAGGGTGTCGCCCACCTTGACCTTCAGTTCCTTGACCACGCCAGCGACCGAGGACGGCACTTCCATGGTCGCCTTGTCGCTTTCCAGCGTCACCAGGCCCTGGTCCTTCTTGACCGTGTCGCCCACGGCGACCAGCACCTCGATGACCGGGATGTCGGTGTAATCGCCGATGTCCGGCACCAGCGCTTCCACTGCGCCACCGCTGGCGGCCGCAGCGGCCGGCGCAGCAGCGGCCGGGGCCGGCGCGCTCTGGGTGGCGGCAGCCGGGGCAGCGGACTTGGCCGGTGCCGGTGCGGCGGCGGCCGGCGCGGCGGCTTCGCCTTCGGCCACTTCGATCAGCGCCACGACCTTGCCTTCGGACAGGCTGTCGCCGACCTTGACCTTCAGTTCCTTGACCACGCCTGCCACCGAGGACGGCACTTCCATGGTCGCCTTGTCGCTTTCCAGCGTCACCAGGCCCTGGTCCTTCTTGACCGTGTCGCCGACGGCGACAAGCACCTCGATTACCGGGATATCGCTGTAGTCACCGATATCGGGGACAAGTGCTTCCTTGATTTCGGCCATGGGGATAACTCCGGCAATCTGGTGTAGGGAAACGTCTATTGTGCGGCCAGCGGGGTCCAGCGCCAACCGTTACAGGTGTTTTCAGTACGCACGCAGCCGGGACAGGCTGTTGCCCACGGGTCCCGGCCGCGACCAGTCGGTAGCGTATTGTCCGGACGATGTCCGCTTCATGTCGCCAGTGCGTCTGCAACCGGCTGCCAGGCCTGGCGCAGGCGCGGCAACGACCACGCCGCATTGGCCGGGCTGGTCGAGGGCAATGCAACCACCTGTGGCGGGGCCTCCAGCCGCGGCAGCACCCAGCGCTGGAACGCCTGCCATGATGCACCGCCATTGCAGCCGATCAGCGTCAGCTCAGGCAACGTGGCGATCAGTTCCGGCAGTGCATTGGCCACTTCCGTGCCACGCACGATGTCCGCATCCAGGCTGCCTCGACGCTCGCAGCGACCGATCACATCCCACAGACCGATGCCCGCGGCATTCAATGCCTGCAGCCGCGCGGCGTAGGCCAGATCCGCGTCGAAACCACAGATGTCGGCCATCAGCGGCCAGAAGCGGTTGCGCGGATGGGCGTAATAGCGCTGCTCCTGCAGGGACGCCACGCCCGGCATCGAGCCCAGCAGCAGCACCCGGCACTCCACGTTCACCTGCGCTTGCAGGCCGATGCACAACGTTGCTGCGCTCACATCTTCTCCAACTGCATGAATGTCCCCGGGAGCCAAAAACCCCATGAATAAAGGCGTTCCGTACCCGTCGCTGAACAAGGAAAACTATTTTTTAACGTGCGTCGGATTCGATTCATGTTGGGGCGACTACGGTGTGCTCGCCCCGCAACCGGGGGCCCAAAACAAGAAACATTAGGAGATACCCCCATGCGCTCCATCCGTATCCTGAGTCTCGCCCTGCTGACCTCCGCCGCCTTCGCGCCGGCCGCTTTCGCCCAGGACAGCAGCAGCACCGACACCGCGTCGGGCAAGCATTTTGCCGTTGTTGGCGGCATCTCGCTGCTGGAACCGAAGAACGACCCGATCTCCGGCGTGAAGAAGACCGATGGTGGTCCGGCGCCGACCGTCAGCTTCAGCTACTACATCAACGACAACTGGGCCGTTGAACTGTGGGGCGCCGCTGACAAGTTCGACAACAAGTTCAAGGGCCCGAACAACGCCCGCCTGGGCTCGGTCGAGCAGCAGCCGGTCGCGCTGAGCGGCCAGTACCACTTCGGCCAGGCTGACAACGTGTTCCGTCCGTTCGTGGGCGTCGGCTACTACCAGTCGAGCTTCAGCAACGAGAAGCTGGGCAACGGCGCTGACACCGACATCCGCTTCAAGGATGCCAAGGGCGTGATCGGCACCGTCGGCGTCGACATGAACATCAACTCCACCTGGTTCGCCCGTGCCGACGCCCGCTACATGCGCGCCCGCCCGGACATCAAGGTGGGCGGCGAGAAGATCGGCGAAGCCAAGATGGATCCGTGGACCGTCGGCTTCGGCATCGGCGCCCGCTTCTGATCCAGGCAGCACCTGCTTCACTGATGCAACGCGACGGGCCCTTCGGGGCCCGTCGTCGTTTCCGTCGCCGGCGTTCTGTAGAGTCGAGCCAAGCCCCCTATCCCGAGTCGAGCGGCGGGCTCCGCGCGCATTGCGATGCGTGACGTTCAATGGCGCCCACGGTCAATGGTGGCGCGGCTCGGCTCTACACAAACAGGGTGCGAAGGCGCGATGGAGGAAGTCGACCTGCTGGTGATCGGTGGCGGCATCAACGGTGCCGGCATCGCCCGTGACGCCAGCGGCCGCGGCCTGCGCGTGCTGCTGTGCGAGCAGCACGACCTGGCCGCGCATACCTCCAGTGCCAGCAGCAAGCTGATCCACGGCGGCCTGCGCTACCTGGAACAGGGCGAGCTCGGGCTGGTGCGCAAGGCGCTGGGCGAACGAGAGGTGGTACGCCGGCTGGCGCCCCATCTGGTCCATCCATTGCGCTTCGTGCTGCCGTGGCAGCCCCATCTGCGCCCGCGCTGGATGCTACGCGTGGGACTGTGGCTGTATGACCACCTGGGCCGTCGCAGCCCGGCATTTCCCGCCTCGCGCGCCCTGGACCTTCAGCGCGATCCGCTCGGCCCCTGGCTCTCCCCGGATCTGCGGCAGGCCTTCAGCTACGCCGACGCGCAGGTCGATGACGCGCGACTGGTGCTGCTCAACGCCCTGGATGCCGCGCAGCGGGGCGCACAGGTGCGTGTGCGCACCCGCTGCATCGACCTGCAGCCCTTGCAGGGCCGGTGGCAGGCCGTGCTGGAATCCGCTGATGGCCAGCAGCAGGTGACCGCGCGCGCCGTCGCCAATGCGGCGGGGCCGTGGGCCGGCGACCTGCTGGAACGGATGGAGGCACGCAGCGGCGGCTCCGCGCTGCGGCTGGTACAAGGCAGCCACATCGTCCTGCGCCGGCCCTGGCCCGATGACAGCGCGTGCCTGCTGCAGCAACCCGATGGACGCGTGGTGTTCCTGCTGCCCTTCGCCCATGACCACCTGCTGGTTGGCACCACCGACACCGACTATCGCGGCGACCCGGCGCGCTGCAGCGTGCTGCCTTCAGAGGTGGCGTACCTGTGCGAAGCGGCCAATCGCTACCTGCATGAACCCATCGCGCCGGAAGATGTGGTCTGGCAGTTCGCCGGTGTCCGCCCGCTGCTGGCTGATCCCGATCCGCGCGCGGCGAGACTCAGCCGCGATTACCGCCTGCAGCTGCAGGTGGACCCGGCACCGGCACTGCATGTGCTGGGCGGCAAGCTGACCACCTACCGGGTGCTGGCCGAGGAAGCGCTGGAGCTGCTGCGGCCCGCCCTGCCGCAGATGGGAGCGGCGTGGACAGCAAACGGAGACCCGCTGCCAGGCAGCGACTGGGGCGACGCCGCGCAGGCGGGCGCGCATCTGCAGGTATCGGCACCATGGTTGCCCGCAGGTATCGCGCGACGCTGGGCCGGGGCCTATGGCAGTCGCAGTGCGGAACTGCTGCAGGGGGTACGGGGCCTGCACGATCTTGGCGAGGGGTTTGGCGGCGGTCTGCATGCCCGGGAAGTGGTCTTTCTACGCGAGCATGAGTGGGCGCGCACTGCCGAGGACGTGCTGTGGCGAAGGAGCAAGCTGGGGTTGCGGCTGGACGCTGCGCAGGTGACACGGCTGCAGGCGTGGATGGAGCGATCCACCGCGTAGGGCCGAGCCATGCTCGGCCGCATTGTGCAGCTGCAAGCGGGTATGGCCCGACGGTTTCCGCGTACAGCAGCCGAGCACGGCTCGGCTCTACAGAAAGCTGAGGTACGTTACCCTGACCGTTCTACCGGAGACGCTGCATGACGCCCCGCTACGTGCTGGCCATCGACCAGGGCACCACCAGTTCGCGCGCGATCCTGTTCGACCGTGCCGGCGACATCATCGGCAGCGCGCAGCGCGAGTTTGCACAGATCTTCCCGCAACCCGGCTGGGTCGAGCATGACCCGCGCGAGATCCTCACCAGCGTCTATGCCACGCTGACCGAACTGCTCAGCCGCGGGCAGATCGACCCGCGTCATATCGCCGCACTGGGCATCACCAACCAGCGCGAAACCACCGTGGTCTGGGACCGTGCGACCGGCCAGCCGATCCACAACGCCATCGTCTGGCAATCGCGGCAGAGCCACGCCATCTGTGAACGACTGAAGTCCGAAGGCCATGAAGCGCTGATCCGCGAGCGGACCGGCCTGCTGATCGATGCCTATTTCTCTGCGACCAAGGTGCGCTGGATCCTCGACCACGTGGAAGGTGCGCAGCAGCGCGCCGAACGTGGCGAGCTGCTGTTTGGCACCATCGACAGCTGGTTGGTGTGGAACCTCAGCGGTGGCCAGGCGCATGTGACCGACTACAGCAACGCGGCGCGCACGCTGTTGTTCAACATCCACACGCTGGACTGGGATGACGATCTGCTGGCCCTGCTCGACATCCCGCGCGCGATGCTGCCGCAGGTGCGCGACTCCAGTGCGGTGTATGCACACACCCGGCCGCAGTTCTTCTTCGACCACCCGATCCCGATCGCCGGCATCGCCGGTGACCAGCAGGCGGCACTGTTCGGCCAGGCCTGTTTCCAGCCGGGCATGGTCAAGAACACCTATGGCACCGGTTGCTTCATGTTGATGCATACCGGCGCGCAGGCGGTGCGGTCGCGCAACGGCCTGCTGACCACCATTGCCTGGGGCCTGGACGGGCGCGTGGAGTATGCGCTGGAAGGGTCGATCTTCATCGCCGGCTCGGTGGTGCAGTGGCTGCGCGACGGACTGCGCATGATCGAACGTGCCAGCGACAGCCAGGCACTGGCCGCGCAGGTGCCCGACAGCGGCGGCGCCTATCTGGTGCCGGCGTTTGTCGGCCTGGGTGCGCCCTATTGGCGCAGTGATGTGCGCGGTGCGATGTTTGGATTGACCCGTGGCACGCGCAAGGCGCACTTCGTGCGCGCCGCGCTGGAAGCGATGGCCTACCAGACCCGCGACGTGCTCGATGCAATGCAGTCCGATGCAGGTATCGCGCTGACCGAACTGCGCGCCGATGGCGGTGCGATCGGCAACGACTTCCTGGCCAGCTTCCAGGCAGACATCCTCGGTGTGCCGCTGCTGCGGCCGCGGTTGACCGAAACCACCGCGCTCGGTGCGGCTTATCTGGCCGGCCTGGCCGTCGGGTTCTGGTCCAGCCGCGAACAGATCGCTGCACAGTGGGGCCTGGACCGGCGCTTCGAGCCACAGATGGAGGTGTCCCGGCGCGAGAAGCTGTATGCGGGATGGCAGCAGGCGGTTGCCGCCACCCTCGCCTTCCACGTCGATTGAAACTGCAATGCCCTGCCCTGCTGCGGCACGTGGAGTGACACTGTAGAGCCGAGCCATGCTCGGCTGCCGCTGGCGAAATGCCGGAAACTGCAGAGCCGAGCGTGGGCTCGGCTCTACAGGGAAGGCAGTGTCGACCAAGGTCGACACCCACCATTCAAATCAACAGATCAGCCGCAATCAGAACGCCGGCAGCACCGCGCCCTTGTACTTGGTCTCGATGAAGGCCTTTACCTGCGGGCTGGTCAGGGCCTTGGCCAGCTTCTGCACACGGGCGTCGTCCTTGTTGTCCGGGCGCGCGACCAGGAAGTTCACGTACGGCGAATCCTTGCTCTCGATCGCCAGCGCATCCTTGGTCGGGTTGAGGCCGGCGTCCAGCGCGTAGTTGGTGTTGATCAGGGCCAGATCGACCTGGTCCAGCACGCGCGGCAGCATCGCCGAGTCCAGCTCGCGGAACTTCAGGTTCTTCGGGTTGGCGGTGATGTCACGCTGGGTCGACAGCGCGTTGGCCGGGTCCTTCAGTTCGATCACGCCGGCCTTGTGCAGCAGGATCAGCGCGCGGCTGTTGTTGCTCGGATCGTTCGGGATCACCACGTCGGCACCGTCGCGCAGCTCGGCCAGCGACTTGACCTTGCGCGAGTACGCACCGAACGGCTCGATGTGCACGCCGATCACCTTCACCAGGTCGGTCTTGCGGTCGCGGTTGTAGGCATCCAGGTACGGCTCGGTCTGGAAGTAGTTGGCGTCCACCTGCTTCTGCACCAGCTGGTCGTTGGGCTGCACGTAGTCGTTGAATACGCGCACGTCCAGGTCCACGCCTTCCTGTTTGAGGATCGGCTTGACCACCTCGAGGATCTCGGCATGCGGCACGGCCGTGGCGGCCACCACCAGCTTCTGCGAGGGCTCGCCGGACTTGCCGCAGGCGGTCAGGGCCAGCGCAGCGGCGAGCAGGGACAGCAACAGGGTCTTCTTCATGGGGGACGGGGTTCTCGGGGGGAGTGTCAGGATTTTTCGTAATTGCTCAGGGCCAGCTCAAGCAGCGCCTTGGCCTGCTCGCGCAGCATGATCGGCTCGATGATCTCGGCATCCGAACCATAGTGCAGCACGTCCATCAGCAACTCACGCGAGACGCTGTACGGCACCTTCAGTTCGTAGCGGCCATCGGCCAGGAAACGACCCTGCTGCTTGGAATGCCAGTGCTCGTCGGCCACCCAGCGCGCAGCCTTGGCGCTGAACAGGATGGTCGCCCAGCCCTTCGGCGCACCCGAAAAAATGCCATAGCTGGCGCCGAGCTGCTCGTCCAGCTCGCTGTCTGCGACATCGCGGGCGGCACTGTCGATTACCCGTGCCTTGTGGATGCGGTCCACCGCGAAACTGCGCAGCGCCTCGCGGTCATGGTCCCAGGCGTCCAGGTACCAGTTGTCGCGGTAGTGGGTGAGGCGCTGCGGCGAGACGGTGCGCTTGGTCGGCTCATCGGTGGAGCGGGCGCGGTACTCGAACGCCAGCTGGCGGCGCTCCAGCACCGCCGAGGCCACGCTGCGGAAGCTGCCTTCGTCGAACTTGCGGCCACGGTGCGGAATCACCCGCACGCGGTCGACCGGCCAACTGGAAACACCGGCCTGCGCCGCCAGCAGGCTCTCGATGCGCTGCTGCAGCGGTGCCAGCACCGACGACAACACGCCACCGCCGGTGCGCGCCAGCAGGTGTTGCGAGGCCAGCAGGGCATGCAGCTCCTCCGAGCTGAGCCACAGGCCGGGCAGCTCGAAGCGGTCGCTCTCGTCGGCCTGGTAACGGAAGCCCGCCTCGCCGTCGCCCTCGATCGGTGCCATCAGCGCATCGCGCAGGAAGGCCAGGTCGCGGTAGACGGTGGCACGGGAACAACCGAGCTTGTCCTGCAGGGTCGCCACCGTCACCGGATAGCGCGCGGACTTGAGCAGACGATGCAGGGCGGTGATGCGTTCGTATCGGTCCATACCCCCGATTATGTCCGAGTCGCGGGTCTTGTGTGGGACGTTTGGGCTATCGTGGTCGCCCCCACCCCATGGAATGCCCGATGCGCCGGTTGCCTGCCCTGTTCCTGCTGGCCTGCCTGCTGCTGGCTGCCTGCGATCGCGCACCGGCGCCGGCGCGCACCGAGGCCCCGGTACCCGCCGCCGATCCGGCACAGGCGGTGCTGGGCGCCAGCCAGCGTTTCGCCGCCCTGCGCAGCTTCCACGCCGAACTGGAGGTGCTGGGCGCGCCGCAGCCGGTACGCAGCGCCATGGACTTCGTTGCACCCGACCGTTTCCGGGTGGAGACCCCGGCCGGGCCGCAGACCATCATCGGCGACACCCTGTTCCTGCAGGCCGACGGTGCGATCCGCCAGGTGCCGGCCCCGCCCGGCCTGCTCGAGCAGTGGCGCAACCCGCTGCCGGCCGACGCCCTGCCCGCCGACCTGAAGGCCGAAGACCTCGGCCGCCAGGCGCTGGACGGGGTCGAGACCCGTCACTACCGGCTGCGCGGCAGCCAGCCCGGCGAACGCCTGGAGTACTGGGTGGACGCCCAGGGCCTGCCACGCCAGATCGTGCGCAGCGGCAGCAGCAATGGCCGCAGCTTCCAGCTCCGCCTGCGCTATTCGCGCTTCAACGACCCCGCATTGCGTGTCGATCTGCCCTGAATAGGCGATCGCGGCAACGTTCGCTGAAGCACGCTTTGGATCGATTCGGACCGCCATCACGCTTCCAGTATCATCACCGGCTGTTAACCGTTCCGGAGAAGCCTCGATGTCCCTGCGCGTGTCCCTGCTGATCCCCCTGCTGCTGTGTGCACCGCTCGCATACGCGCAGGATGCCTCCGAACTGGCGGCGATGTCCTCGCCGTGGAGTGGCAGCGGCGGCGAGCTCGGCTTTGCCTCGGCACGTGGCAACAGCAGCACCGAGAGCTTCAACGGCCGCCTGCGCCTGCGCTACACCGACGGCGACTGGGTGCACAGCATGGACCTGTTCGGCCTGCGCTCCAGCTCCAAGGTGACCGAGACCAACGACGACGGCACCACCACCCGCCGCAGCAACACCACCGCCAACCGCTACACCGGCAGTGCGGGCAGCGCGCTGCAGCTGGGCGAGCACCGCCAGCTGACCGCCACGGTGCGTACCGAGCGCGACGACTTCGCCACCTACGACCGCCAGAGCTCGTTCGGTCTGGGTTACGGCACCCGCCTGTGGAACACCGAGCGCTTCTCGTTCGACGCGCAGATCGGCCCCGGCGTGCGCCGTACCCACAGCACCGAGGATGACCGCACCCGTACCGGCATGATCGGCCGTGGCTTGTTCGACCTGAAGTACTCGCTGACCGACAACACCGACCTGGTGAACACGCTGCTGGTCGAGTCCGGTTCGTACAACACCTTCGGCCAGAACGACTTCGGTGTCTCGGTGAGCATGAACGAGCACCTGGCGCTGAAGGCCGGTTGGCAGGCGCGTTACAACAGCGACGTCGCTGTCGACAAGCGCAAGACCGATACGCTGACCACGATGAACGTGGTCTACAAGTTCAAATAAGCAGAACGGGCGCCCAGGGCGCCCGTTCTTCTTTCGGTAGTGCCGGCCGCTGGCCGGCAACTGCACTCAATCGGGGCAAGAGGTTGCCGGCCAGTGGCCGGCACTACCCGCGATGGCTCAGACGTTCAGCAGTTCGCCAGCACCATCGTCCAGCAGCAGCCGCGCCACCTGCTGGCCCAGCGCCTCCGGATCCCGGGCCGGGCCCACCGCTTCGGCACGCACGGCGCGGCCATCACTGGCGCTGCCGACCAGGCCCTGCAGGTGCAGGTCGTCGCCCTGCCACTGCGCGATCGCCGCCACCGGCACGTGGCAGCTGCCATGCAGCGCACGGTTCATCGCCCGCTCGGCTTCCACGCAGGCGCGCGTAGCAGCGTCATCAAGCGTGGCGAACAGCGCCATCAGGCGCGTATTGCCTCCGTCGCACTCTACCGCCACCGCGCCCTGCGCCGGCGCCGGCAGCCATTGTGGCGGCTGCAGGCGTGCGACGATGCGCTCGCCCAGGCCCAGGCGCTCCAGGCCGGCCACGGCCAGCACGATGGCGTCGTAGCCACCGTTGTCGAGCTTGGCCAGGCGGGTGTTGACGTTGCCACGCAGATCCAGCAGTTCCAGGTCCGGGCGCAGCGCGCGCAGCTGGGCCTGGCGGCGCAGCGACGACGTGCCGACCCGCGCGCCGATCGGCAAGGCGTCCAGCGAGGCATACAGGTTGGAGACGAAACCATCGGCCGGGTCGTGCCGGGTCAGCATCGCCGGCAGTGCGAAGGGCACGTCCAGTTCCATCGGCACATCCTTCAGCGAGTGCACGGCGCAGTCGGCCTCACCCCGCAGCATGGCCAGCTCCAGTTCCTTCAGGAACAGGCCCTTGCCACCGATGGCGGCCAGCGAGCGGTCCAGCACCTCGTCACCGCGGGTGCTCATCGGCACCAGTTCCACATGCAGGCCAGGGTGGGCCTGGCGCAGCCGGTCGGCGACGTGTTCGCTCTGCCAGAGGGCGAGCGGGCTCTTGCGGGTAGCGATGCGGACAGTTTCCATCCGGTCATTATCGCGCCTTCGGCGCGGATACGGCCAACGGCGGAGCCCCTCGTGGCTGGTGCATCGGCTGGATCTATCGCGCTTGGCCGGGCGGGGTGGGTTCGCGGGGGACGCCGTGAATCCGTCCGTGGAGGCTTGGCCGCGGCATCCATGCCGCGGACACCCCCGCGAACCCACCCCGCCCGGCCTTTGACAGTTTCCGTGTGCGCCAGCCACGGAAGATCAAAAAAAAAGAGTGCAGAAGCAAAGGCAACAGTCGACGGCTTCCGGGGTCAGATCCCTTTTCCGCAGGAAAAGGGATCTGACCCCTCTTCCCCCCTCGATAACAACAATGCCCTTGCCGTCCGTCACCGGGAAATTCGCGAGGGTGAGGCGGGATGGGCGGGCGAGACCGTTGGCGCCATGGGCCCGAGGCATGCCTCGGGCGGGTTGGGCAGGACGCCCAACCCCGGTCTTGCCGTGTGCGCAGGACAGCGCACACGAGCAAGGCGCCATCGAGCCCCCAGGGATGGGTTTACGGCGTGTCCCGCCTGCCCATCCCGCCTCACCCAACACGCAACAACACAGAGCCGACAACCCGCTGTTGCTGTTGCTGTTGATTTCACAGCAGTCGCGGCCGCAGGCCGCGCGGACCACTCACAGATGCCGCAGTTCCTGCTTCAGCATCGCCACGCACCGGCGGCTGACTTCCAGCGGCTGCTTGCCATGCCGCAATACCGCCTGCACCTGCCCGCCCGAGCCTCGACGCAGCTCCACCAGCTCGTGGCGTGCCACCAGGCAGTTGCGATGGATGCGGATGAAACGACTGGCGAACTCTTCTTCCAGCGACTTCAGCGATTCCTCGATCAGGTCCTCGCCGCGCGCGTGGTGCACCACCACGTACTTCTCCTCGGCCTGCAGGTAGTGGATATCGTCCAGCGGAATCAGGCGCAGGCTGCCGCGCAGGCGTGCGCACAGCACGCTGCGTGCCTGCTGCCCGCTGTGCTCCTGTGGCTGACCATTGCGGCCGGCCAGGAACGTGCGCGCACGTGCGATCGCCGCCGCCAACCGTTCGGCACGCACTGGCTTCATCAGGTAGTCGATCGCCGCAGCCTCGAACGCCGACAGCGCATGCGCATCGTAGGCGGTGCAGAACACCACCGCTGGCCGGGGTTCGAAGCTGGCCAGGTGGCGGGCCGCTTCCAGGCCATCCAGCCCGGGCATCGCGATATCCAGCAGGACCAGGTCCGGCTGCAGCGCCGCGCACGCGTGCAGGGCCTGCTCACCGTTGCCGGCCTCGGCCACCACGTCCACGCCGTCCTGTGCCGCCAACAGGCTGCGCAGGCGCTCGCGCGCCAGTGGTTCGTCATCGGCGATGACTACCCTCACGATCGTTCCCTCACTGGATCGGCACTGTCACCTGGCAGGCATAGTAGCCCTCGCTCCAGCCAGCCGTCATCCGCGCGGCGCTGCCGAAGCGCCAGGCCAGCCGATGGCCGATGCTGTGCTGGGCATGGCCGGCGCCGCGTGCCAGCGCCAGCCCCGGCGCCTGCGGATCGGGTGCCGGGTTGCGTACGCGGATCTGCAGCTCATTGCCCTCGCGCGCCAGCTGCAGTTCGATGGTGCCGCCGTCGGGCAGGCGCGAGATGCCATGCAGCACGGCATTTTCCACCAGCGGCTGCAGTACCAGCCTTGGCAAGGGCAGGTCCCATGGCAGCGGCTCGTCGCGCTGCCAACGCACCTGCAGGCGTTCGCCCAGGCGCAGCGATTCGATCGACAGGTAGCGCTCGGCCAGCTCGCATTCGTCGCGCAGGGTGGAATCGCCCTCGCCCGCCCCCAGCGCGGCACGGAACAGATCGGACAGGTCCAGCACCGCGCGCTCGGCGACTGCCGGGTCACGATGCAGCAGGCTGGCGATCAGGTTCATGCTGTTGAACAGGAAGTGCGGGCGGATACGCGCCTGCAGCGCGTCGGCCTGCGCGCGCGCGTTGGCCTGCACCTGCGCGGCCCAGCGATCGCTTACGTAGAAGTAGCGCAGCGCCAGCGCGGCGATCAGCGCCGTGGTTGCCGCGCTGCCGAGGGTGAAACGCCAGAAGCTGATGCCACTGGCGAAGTTGTCGCCCAGCACCGCGTACAGCGCGTGCACGATGCCGGCGCAGACCACCGCGATCAGGGTGGCCAGCACGGTCGCCGCAATGGCGCCCAGCACCGGCGGCAGCCGCGACAGGGCCTGCCGCAGCAGGCAAAGGCTGGCGGTCACCGCCAGCGCCAGCCACAGCGCGAATCCGCTGGCCGACAGCAGTTCGCCGAAGGTCCAGTGACGGCTGCCGTCCGGCGCCAGCGCCAGTACCACCACCACCAGCTCGGCCAGGCCGAGCATCGCCGCCAGCCGTGGCAGGCGGCACAGTTCCGGCATCCACGGCGGTGTGCTGGCCGGCGACATGGCTCAGGCGGCGCCCAGGCGTTCCTGCAGCCAGTCAGCCAGTGCCTGGATCTCCTCGGCACAGACCTGGTGGGCCATCGGGTAACTGTGCCACGCCACGTCCAGGCCCAGCGTACGCAGCACCTGCGCGCTGTGCGCGGCGACGGCCTGCGGGATCACCGGGTCGCCACTGCCATGGGCCATGAACACCGGCACCTGCACCGCGCCGTCAACACGCGTGGCGCTGTCGGCTTCGGGCAGATAGGTCGACAGCGCGATCAGGCCGGCCAGTGGCGCGGTACGCGACAGCGCGGCAGTCAGGATGATCGCCCCGCCCTGCGAGAAGCCTGCCAGGAAGATCTTCTCCGGCGCGATGCCGCGCTCGATCTCGCGCGCGATCAGTGCGTCCAGCTGCACCACCGATTCCTGCACGCCGGCCATGTCGGCGCGCGAACGGAAGTCCATGCCCACGATGTCGTACCAGCCGCGCATCGGCACGCCGTTTTTGATCGTGATCGGCCGCACGGGTGCGTGCGGGAACACGAAGCGCAGCGCCGGCCAGTGCGGCCGCACCAGTTCCGGCACGATCGGCGCGAAATCATGGCCGTCGGCGCCGAGGCCGTGCAGCCAGATCACCGACCACTGCGGCGAGGCGCCGGTTTCCTGTTCCACCGTTTGCAGCATGATGCGGCTCCTTCAAGTTCGAGCCGCATTATGCCGCCGGCGCGGGGCAATCAGTACAGCGGCGGTTGCTCGGCCGCTTCCCGCCGCAGCTGCGCGGCGCGTACCAGCACCGGTGGCGGAATGTTCTCTTCGGGAATATCGAGCAGGCCGAGGCGATGCAGGAAAGCACCGGGGCCGCGCGAGGAGGTCAGCGCCACCACCGGAACGGCCAGAACCATGCCGATCACCACCGGCGCCATCCAGGCCGCCAGCGACGGCGATACCGCCCAGGCCAGCACGCCCATGAAGGCGCCGAACACACCCAGGCCACCGTAGCCACGGATCAACGCCATCCACGAGATGCCGCCGTCGTCACGCTGCTGCGCATCCCAGCCGGAATCGCGCCCGGACAACACTTCGGCCACGCCGCGTGACTGCACGTACATCACCACCGGCGCCATCAGCGCGGCCAGCACGGTTTCCACCAGCATCGATACGAAGGCACGGATCGGACCGCCACAACCGCGGCGGTCGACCGGGTCCAGCAGCATTGCCAGGTAGCCGAGCACCTTGGGCAGCAGCAGCACCGCCATGGTGGCGGCGAACAGGCGCACCACCTGCTCTTCATCCTGTGCGCGCCAGTACACGCTGGGCGACAGGTGCAGCAGGGCGTTGAAATCAATGCCTTCCTGGAACAGCGGGATGGCGATGCCGATCAGCATCAGCATCGCCCACATCGGTGCGGTGAAATAGTGGCCGATGCCGATCAGCATGTGCGTGCGGCTGATCCAGTGCAGGCCGCGGCTGCCGACCACCTTGCCGTGCTGCAGGTTGCCCTGGCACCAGCGGCGGTCGCGCACCAGCAGGTCGGTCAGCGTCGGCGGGCCTTCCTCGTAGCTGCCACCAAGGTAGGGCACCATGTGCGCGGCCCAGCCGCCACGGCGCATCAGCGCTGCTTCGACGAAGTCGTGGCTGAGCACGTGGCCGCCGAACGGCTTGCGCCCCGGCAGCGCCGGCAGGCCGGCGTGGTCGGCGAAGGCGCGGGTGCGGATGATCGCGTTGTGGCCCCAGTAATTGCTTTCGGCGCCATGCCACCACGCCACGCCACGGGCGATCACCGGCCCGTACACGCGGCCACCGAACTGCTGCATGCGCGCGAACAGGGTGCGGCCACCGATCACCGACGGCAGGGTCTGGATCAGGCCGACGTCGGCGTTGTGCTCCATGCCGGCCACCAGGCGCACGATGCTGTCGCCGGTCATCAGGCTGTCGGCGTCAAGGATCAGCATCTGCGGGTAGGCACCGCCGAAGCGGCGGACCCAGTCGGCGATGTTGCCGGCCTTGCGCCCGCTGTTGTCACCACGGCGTCGATAGAACAGGCGCGCCTGCCCCTCCGGCACACGCTCGCGCAACTCGGCGAACACCTGTTCCTCGGCAGCAGCGATGTCCTCGCGGCGGGTGTCGCTGAGCACGAAGAAGTCGAAGCGGGCGAGCTGGCCGGTGGCCGCCACCGACTCGTAGATCGCCTGCAGGCCCGCCAGCAGGCGGCGCGGGTCTTCGTTGTAGGTCGGCATCAACAGCGCAGTACGGCTGTGCACGGCCGGCAACGGCTTGTCCGGGTCGATGCCGAGCCGATAGCCCCGGTCGAACACCGCGGTCAGGAAGCCGGCCAGGGCGCTGGCAAACGAGAGCGCGATCCAGGCAAACAGGCCGACGAACAGCACCAGCAGGCAGGCTTCGAGCACGCTGATGCCATTGGCCGACAGCACCCGCCACATCATCCGCGTAGCCACCGCGGTCATGCCGAGCGTGCCACCAAACAGGTACAGCCGGCGCAGGCCGATCAGGCGCGGCGAGGTGCGATGCCGCCGGACCTTCAGTGCGCCTTCGCGCAGGGTCTGTTCGGGCATCGGCAACGGCGATTCAGCGGGCAGCAGCGCCCAGCCGGCATCGAGCCGGGGCGTTCCTGCTTCCGCATGGATGGTCTGCACCCCCATCGTCGCTTACTCCGCGCCGTCGGCACGGCCGGCCATCCCGGCCGGGCTGCATGCACCAAGGTTCCCGGCGCGCTTTCCCGGCGCCCGCACTTGTCCTGGCTGTGTCGGCCTCACGCCGCACAGTCGATGTCTGTCACTACCGGAACCCACACGATCTCCAACGGGGCGGAATCGAAAATGCGGCCCAGTCTAGGGCCCAGAATGTAAGCCGGGTGCGAAGGTCTACACCGGGATTTGTCCCCATTCAGCAAGTAGCAGGCGATCACGCCAGGGCATGGCCAGATGTCACGGCATCGCCCCCGATACTGGATCGTAACAAACGCGAACGGTTATCATTTCATTAACCAGGCAGGTCACCGTCTTCCGCACGGCCGCGACCCACCCAGCTGCGCCGGTCCAGACCGCGCACCCGATGACCCACGGAAGGGGTGGCTGCCTGCTGTCTACCTGCGCCTGCTGCTTCCACCGGGTCACCCCACCCCCCATGGAAGCCGTCATGTCCCTGTCGTCCCGTTCCCGTTCCGCGCGCCTGCCGCGCACCCGCCTGGCCACCGCCCGCCTGGCCACCGCCTGCCTGCTGGCCTTGCCCGGCCTGGCCGCCGCAGAGGCCGCCGCCGATGCCTCCACCAAGGACCTGGATACCGTGGTGGTCACGGCTTCAGGCAGCCAGCAGTGGATCAAGGATGCCCCGGCCAGCATCAGCGTGATCGGTCGTGAGGACATCGAGCGCCAGCCGGTACCGGACCTGGCCGCCCTGCTCAGCCGCGTACCGGGCGTGACCGGCGGCCTCAGCGCCGTCGGCGAGCAGTCCAAGATCAAGCTGCGTGGCATGCCGTCCAACTACACGCTGGTGCTGGTGGACGGCAAGCGCATCGGCAGCTCGGCCTCGACCCACTATCGCCCCGACCTCGGCCGCCAGGACCTGAACTGGATCTCTCCGGACCAGATCGAGCGCATCGAGGTGGTGCGCGGGCCGATGTCGTCGCTGTATGGCTCCGATGCGATGGGCGGGGTGATCAACATCATCACCCGGCGCATCGGCGACGAATGGAACGGCAGCGCCACCCACAGCTACACCCGCCCGGCTGACGGCAAGCGCGGCGATACCCAGCAGATCGGCGCCACTTTCTCCGGACCGCTGGGCGAACGCTTCGGCCTGCGCATCGGCGCCAACAGCATGCGCCGCGATTCGGACCGCTCCAACGGCGGTGTCTACGGCAATGCCTATGCAGGCGAGAAGGATCGCAATGTCGATGCGCTGCTGCAGTGGAAGCTGAGCGACGCACAGGAACTGTCACTGGAAGCCGGGCACGGCGTGCAGCAGGCCTTCATCGATGCGTCGCTGGAAAAGCAGGACGAAGGTGCCTGGGGTGCCAGTGAGCTCAAGCGCAGCTCGCTGGCGCTCAACCACGATGGCAGGTGGCGCTTCGGCAATTCGAAGATCAGTGCGTACTGGACCGAGTACAAGAACGACATCGGTGCTGCCGGCCGTTCCGAAGCGACCGATACGATCATCGAGGGCAGCCTGACCATGCCGTTCACCCTCGGCGTTGAGCACCAGTTCGCCGCAGGCGGCCAATGGAAGCGGCAGGAGCTGACCAACACCGACACCATCGGCCGCGCGCCGATCGACTATGCCGGCAACGCGGTCAGCGGCTCCACTCTGGACGTGGACACCTGGGCGCTGTTTGCCGAGGACGAGCTGAAACTGCACCGCACCCTGGCCCTGACCGTGGGCGCGCGCCTGGACCATCACGAGCAGTTCGGCGGCCACGTCAGCCCGCGTGCGTACCTGGTGTGGCACCCTGCCGAACAGTGGACGATCCGCGGTGGCGTCTCCAAGGGCTTCCGTGCGCCCAGCCTGACCGAGAATTCGGCCAGTGCCGCTACCCAGTCCGGGGGCCGCGGCTGCACCTCGCTGATTCCGCTGGGCTACACCCGCGGCGGGTGCTACATGGCCGGCAACCCGGACCTGGATCCGGAGACCAGCACCAACCGCGAGATCGGCATCAGCTTCGACAATGACCTGATCGATGTCGGCGTGACCTATTTCCACACCGACTTCCGGAACAAGATCGAATACGCACCGCTGGGCCGGTTCAATGGCATCTGGTGGACGCGCATGAGCAACGTACAGCGCGCGCGCACCCGCGGCATGGAAGGCAACCTCAACGTCCGCTTCGGCGAGCAGTGGCGCTGGCGCACCTCGGCGACCTGGATGAAGGAAGCCAAGAATCTGACCACCGGCCGCAACCTGATCGATACGCCGGAGTTCTCCGGCTATTCGTCGCTGGACTGGACGCCCAGCACGGTGTTTTCCGGCAGCCTGTCGGCGCAGTACACCGGCAAGCAGACCGGCACCGCCACGACCTTCCTCAAGGCCTATACCCTGTATGACCTGACCGCGGCATGGAACGTCAACCAAGTGCTGACCCTGCGCGGTGGCGTCAGCAACCTGGCCGACAAGAAGCTGTATGCGGAAGGCTCCACCGACTACTTCGTCGCCGGGCGCAGCTACTTCCTGAGCATGACCGCGCGGTTCTGACCGGCGGCACGCGCCGTGATCGCGCTGGCGACATGCCAGCGCGATCGACGGTGTTGCCGGTTACTCGCTTTCCAGCGCGGCCGGTGCCGCATCCCGCGTGGCGGCCGTGCGCGCACGGTCCATCGCCACCGCCAGTTGCTGGCGTGCGAGCAGTTGTTGTGCCTGCACCACTTCAGGTGTCGGCAGGAGCACCGGTCCCGGTGCGTTTTCCGGTGTAGCAGGTGTGGTCATGCAACCTCCATGGACATCCCGCCGCCGCACGGGTTCAGCCGGGGCGGCAGCGGAACTGCGCACCCTATCCTAAAAACAAGGCGGGTGGGTGACGGCGCGGCGCTTGGCCGCAGGCGCGGGAACAAGGCAGGCGTCACATTCTTGACGGTAGCGCTTGGATCCTGAATAGGACTTGTCCTATCATGAAAACGTTTTCTCACAGGGATGTTTCCCAATGAATACCACTGACCTTTCCCAGTTCAGCCCCAAGTGGCAGTTCCGCTTCAACTTCTTCCGCCAGCACGGCGCCCCCAAGAACCCCGGCTTCAAGCAGGCCTGGAAGGCACTGTCCTTTGGCGACCGCCTGAAGATCAACCTGAACTTCTTCGCGTTGTTCTTCGGTGCCATCTACCTGCTGATTCTCGGCATGTGGCGCAAGGCACTGGTGGTGATCGGCATCAACATCGCGCTGGCCATTGTCACCATGTTCCTGCCGGACATCGTCGGGCGCATGTTGTTCATCGCCATGAACCTGCTGGTCGCCTCCAGCACCAACTACAGCTACTACCTGGAAAAGGTGGAAGGACGCGCCAGCTGGAATCCGTTTGAAGGAATGTTCTGAGCCATCAGACCTGCGCAGGATGCGCGGCAAGGATGCATCCGACGCCCGGCACTCGCCGGGCGTCTTCGTTTCCGGCATCAGGCCGCGCGGCGGGCCATGCCCTCCGGCTCGGCCTGCAGGCGGAAGCGCGACACCGCCACCGCCAGCTGCTCGGCCTGCTCCTCCATCGCACGGGCGGCGGCACTGGCTTCCTCCACCAGCGCGGCGTTCTGCTGGGTGGTTTCGTCCATCTGCACCACGGTCTGGTTGACCTGCTCGATGCCGGCCGACTGTTCGCGCGACGCGGCCGAGATCTCGGCCATGATCTCGTTGACCCGGCCGACCTGACCGACGATGTCCTGCATGGTGCGCCCCGCACCGTGCACCAGCTGCGCACCGGCACCGACCTGGGCCACCGAGGCGTCGATCAGCTCCTTGATCTCCTTGGCAGCACCCGCCGAGCGCTGCGCCAGCGCCCGCACTTCACTGGCCACCACTGCGAAGCCACGGCCCTGTTCACCGGCGCGCGCCGCTTCCACTGCGGCATTCAACGCCAGGATGTTGGTCTGGAACGCAATGCCGTCGATCACCGAGATGATCTCGGCGATGCGCTGCGAAGACGCCTCGATCTGCTCCATGGTGTGCACCACCTGGCTGACCACCTGGCCGCCTTCGCTGGCCACGCCCGCTGCGGAACCGGCCAGCGTGTTTGCCTGCAGCGCATGGTCGGCATTCTGGCGCACGGTGGAGGTCAGTTCTTCCATCGACGCGGCGGTTTCCTCCAGGTTGGCGGCCTGCTGTTCGGTGCGGCGCGACAGGTCGCTGTTGCCGGCCGCGATCTCACCGGCGGCCAGGCGGATGCTGGCTGCCGACTGCTGGATCTGGCCCACGATCTGGGTCAATTGCTGCACGGTGCTGTTGGCATCGTCGCGCATCACCGCAAACACCCCGTGGAAGTCGCCCTGCATGCGGGTACTGAGGTCACCGGCGGCGATCGCGCGCAGCAGCGTCGACAGTGCCGCCAGGTTGTGGTCGCTGACCTGCATCATTGTGTTCAGGGTCTCCACCATGCGGCGGAAATCATGGTCGAAGCGCAGTGCATCACCGCGCACGGCGAAGTCACCGGCGGCGGCGGCGGCGGCCAGCTGCTGGATCTGCTCGTTGATCGCAGCCAGGTTGCGCTTGGTGGTCGCCATTGCGGCAGTGAACACCGCCTTCTCGCCCGGCAGCGCTTCCATGTCCACGCTGAGGTCGCCCACGGCATAGCACTGCATCACTTCAACCAGGCGCTGGGTGACCGCATTGCTGGAGGCCACCAGCTGGTTGCTGTCGGCCACCATGCGGCCGTACTCGCCCGGGAAGGCCGCAGCATCCATGCGATAGCTGAGTTCACCGGCATCGTGGCGGCGCGCCATTTCGGCCTGCGCAGCCATCACCGACTGCAACTGCCCACGCATGCCCTGCATCGCGTCCAGCAGGCGCCCCACTTCGTCGTTGCTGCGCGCCGGCAGCGTGCTGTCCAGCTTGCCGGCGGCGACATCCCCGGCCACGCGCACCGCTTCGGCCAACGGGCGGATTGCCAGGCGGCGCAGCAGCACGTAGACACCGGCGCTGAGGGTCAGCGCGGCGATCACGCCGACCAGCAGGGTCAGCCACAGCAGCTGGCGTGCCTCAGACACGATCACCGCATGCGGCATCACCACGCCCAGCGCGAAGCGTTGCGGGGCTTCGCCCACGCGCAGCGGCACGTACACGCGTACGTTGCCGGCCGCGTCGGGGCTGAAGGCCTCGAACGGACGGTCGGCGGCGATGTCGGCCAGCATGCTGCGGGTCAGCGCATCGTTGCGCGGCTTGCCGATCTCGGCGGCATTGGCCGAGGCCAGCACCACGCCCTTCGGCGACAGCAGTTCGACGCGGCCAGCCCCCATCGGCTTCAGCGTTGCCAGATGCTTCTGCAGCGCTGCCAGCGAGAAGTCGACGGTGAATACACCGAGGAACCTGTCGTTCTCGATGATCGGCGTGCTCAACGTGCTCATCAGCACCTGCTGCCCGGCGATGTCATACGCATAGGGTTCGCTGACCTTGGGCAGCTTGTCGCGGCTGGGCACCATGTACCAGTCACCGGAACCGCTGGCAGTCTCGGTGTAGTCGGTCATCACCGACTGCTGCGGTTTGCCGTCTTGCCAGGCCCAGTAGCTCATGTAGCGGCCGGTGGCATCGTGTGCTTCGGTATTGACGAACTCCGCATCCTTGCCGTCGAAGGCATCGGCCTCCCACATGGTGCTCTTGCCCAGCCATTGAGGATGAGCACGCAGCTGTTCGCCGAGCACCGCCGCCAGGCTGGCGCGGTCGGGGATGTCACCACGGGCACGCTGGGCCAGCACGGCCTCGACCATGGCGTCATTGCTGGCGAAAGCGGTGCCCAGATCAGCCGCCACCTGGCGCGCCTCGGCGTTGGCCTCGCTGGTCATGGTCTGGCGCGAGGCGCTGATCAGACTGGCGCTGGCCTGCCGGTAGATCAGGAAGGCGGTCAGGCCGAAGCACAGCAGCGCGATCACGGCGGTGCCCAGCATCAACTTGTGGGCGATGCTGCCCGGGCGTTGGGCAGTGGCAGAGCGGGAAGAAGACATGGGAGGGTCCGCAGGGCAGTTCAGGACGACCGGCACCACGAGGGCACCGCGCAGGCGCGCGATCCGTCGCGCAGGCCACCGGCCGCCGGGGCGCGCCCGGCGCTGGAAGCGCACTGGGTTAGCGGCCGCCCGCCAACGAGGTTGAGGCGGTAGGCCTGCACATTCCTGAATCCGCTCAGGGTCGGCTCAGCGCCCCCCCCCTCGCGATGCCCTCACTCGGCCACGCGGTCCTTGATCCACTGTGCCCGCGGCAGTACCTCGATGCTGCCGACGGCATACTGCTGAAGCACGTCGTCCGGCCCGAAGCACGGTTTCCAGCCCAGCGCGCCGCGCAGGCGGGCACTGTCGTAGACACGGTCGATGCTCAATGGCAGCGGCCAGCCACGGCGTTCGAATTCGGCCAGCAGCTGCGGCGCGCGACGGGCCAGCACGCTGCGCGGGTGGGTGGCCAGCTCCAGGCAGTCCTCGCGCCGGAACGGCGTCGGCGCACAGGCAAGGTAGCGCGCGAACGGGGCGCCTTCGTCGAGCAGCAGTGCAGCATGTGCGCTGGCCACATCGCGGGCGTCGATGCCGCGGTGCAGGCGGAACATCGCCATCCGTTCGGGCGGTTCCGGGAAACACCGGCCCATGCGCAGCACGCGAACGCTGAAGCCCGGCGTAGCGGCGGCTTCGGCCAGGGTCTCTGCCTGCAGCTTGGTACGGTGGTAGATCGTGCGCGGCAGCGGCTCGGTGTCTTCGTCGATCCAACGGCAGCCACCGGCCACCACGGCATGGCCATACAACGCAGTGGTGCTGGTCAGCACGAAGCGCCGTGCACCGGCTTCGCGTGCCGCCTGCAGCAGGTGCGCCGTGGCATCCACGTTGATCTGCTGGAACACCGCATCCGGCACCAGGCCGACATGTGGGGCATGCAGGGCCGCGGTATGGATGACCGCATCCACGCCCTGCATCGCGCGCGCGACGGCCTGCCGATCGCTGACATCGGCAATGATGCGCGTGGTGGCAAAAGGGCTGCGGTCCAGCCCCACCACTTCGTGGGCGGCCGCCAACGCACCGAAGATCGCGCGCCCGATGCGGCCGGAACTGCCGGTCAACAGAATCTTCATTGAGTCCATTCACTCGAAGCGCCCGGGAACTACCGGGATGCTTCGATTCTAGGCATGCAATCGCGCATCCGCGATAGGACAGCCATGCAATCGTGCGTTCATCTTGACGACTTCGCAGGCGCCAGCAGTTGCCGCGCGATGAACAGCGGATCGTCGCCGCCGGCCACATCAGGCCTCACGCCAGTACGTTCCCAGTTGCCACCGGTGCGCAGATTGATGGGTTGCCGGTCGGGAATACTGATCTGATAGCCATCGGGCAGAAGCACAGGATCACCAAACATATGCGCGGCACCGCCACTGCGCGTGCCGACAATCCGCGCGCGGCCCAGTGCCTGCAGCGAATAGGCGACGAATTCGGCCGCCGAAGCGGTGCGGCGGTCGATCAGCACCACCAGCGGTTTCAGGTACGCAGGCAGGCTGGCAGGCGGCAGCGGTACCGGCGTGCGCCGGCCGCGCTGGTCCAGCTGCTGCACCGCGTCGATCTTCGCGTCCAGCAGCGTGCGTACCAGCAGGTCGGCACTTGCATCGTCGCCGCCCCCGTTCTGGCGCAGATCCAGCACCAGGCCATCGGTGTCAGCCAGCACGGTAAGGGCCGCAGCGAACTTCGGGCGCGCCAGATCCAGCGGATAGAAGGTACTCAGTCGCAGGTAGCCAATGTTGCCCTCCATCACCCGCACCTCGCGCACGCCGGCACCATTGCTGCGGGCATCGGCGCGCCAGGCCATCAACCAGTCGTCCTGGCCGGCCGCTGCGTCCACGCGTTCAACGTGGAAGTGGCCATCGAACATGTCCAGGTCCTGGTTCAGGCGTGCGCTGAACGCAACCGGATCCGAACAGCTGTCCGCATAGCGCTGCTGCATCGACCAGGTGCGCAGGGCATCGGCGATACGGGCGCCCTCCGCCTCGTCAAGGTACTGCGCCTGCACGGCGGTGGCCGCCGCGCGCAGCACTCCATCCTGCGCCGGGCAGGCCGCTACCAGCAACGCACCGAGCATCCAGGACACTGCCATCAACCACCTCCGCGTTGAAGATATATAAGCACTTATATATCATCCCGGTCATGGATCTCCAACACGCCACGCTCGGCACGTTGCTGCGCGCCCTGCTCGACCAGCTGGACCCGGCGGTCGAGCAGGCCTACCGGGACCTGCAACTGGACTACCGGCCCCGCTACACACCGGTGCTGCGCACGCTGATGGCGCGGGGCCCCTGCCGGATCAAGGACCTGGCATCGGCCTGCGGGCTCAGCCATTCGGCGCTCAGCCAGACCGTGGCGGCGATGGTGCGCGATGGCTGGCTGCACGCGGCCAGCGGCGACGATGGACGTGAACGCATCCTGCAGCTGAGCCCGCGCGCGCAGCGGGCGCTGCCTGCGCTGCAGGCGCAATGGCAGGCCACTGCCGTAGCGGCGCGCAGCCTCGATGCCGATCTGGGGCAGCCGCTGGAGCAGGTACTGCGCGAAGCACTCGCCGCGCTCGAACAGCGCCCCTTCACCCAGCGCCTGCAGGACGCGCGCCGGCGCTGACGCGCTCCTGCTCGGCGGCCATCTCGATTTCGCTGACGAAGGTCCAGCTGCCGTTGGTCACGCGCAGTCCGCCTGGGCCGGCGCAGCGCAGGCCAGCAAGACAAGCCATCCGAATCTGTGGATGGTCCTTCCCTGTGCGGGCAGCCAACCCCATGTTCGCCCGCCCTGGCCAAGCAGGGCGGTGCGCGCAGCAGGGTACTTGCGCCGTGAAAGGCAGCACGGTGCGGCGTGAAGGCAGCAACGCCGGTGCGGACACTCCCTTAGCCGGGCAGCGGCAAGGATGAGCTTCCCTTCCATGCAACGGGAGACTTCCCATGGCCGACCAGCACCACGGCACTTCCCATCGTGGCTTCGCCTCGATGGACCAGGACAAGCAGCGTGCGATCGCCGCAAAGGGGGGACGCGCCGCGCATGCGTCCGGCAATGCACATGAGTTCAGCCCGGCCGAGGCACGCGTGGCCGGCCGCAAGGGCGGCGAGGCGATCAGCCGCAACCGCCGGCATATGGCAGCGATCGGTCGCGAAGGCGGGCACGCTCGCCATGCCAATGCACGGCAGCAGCAGCGGCAGGGGGCCGAAGCGACGCCAACGAGGGACGGTCCACAACGCCAGCAGGGCTGACCGCGGCGCGTTCAGGCGCGTCTGCGCTGCCGGAGCAGCCCGGGTGCCGCGAGCAGGGCCAGCACGCCGGAGACGGTCATCGCCCAGCCGGAGCCGCTGGCCATCGCGCCGCGATGCCAGGCCAGCGTCTACGTCCCGGGCAGGGATGACGGCGGCTGCAGGATCAGCGCGCGCGCCTGCGTGGCCACCGATGACCTGATCGCTGCGCCCGCGCAGGACGCGGACACCTTCATTGCGGCGGTGGTGGCCGATTGCCTACGCATGGTTGGCGTGTCACCTCGCCCCGCGCGCGCCACCAGGCGCGGCTGAGGCACTATCCACCGCTCAGGCGTGGGCGAGGATGTTCAGCAAGCGACCGAACGGATCGCGGACGAAGAAGCGCCGCACGCCCCAGGGTTCGTCGGCCGGGCCATATTCCAGCGCAATGCCCGCCGCGCGCATGCGCTCCAGCACGTCCTGCAGATTGTCCACTTCGATCGACAGGTCCGGCACTGGCGTGCCGGAGCCTCCTTCACTGGCGAAGCTGACCTGCGCCAGCGCACTGCCCTGCCCGCCGTGGGTGACGATCCAGCCATGGTCCATCACCACCGGCATGCCGAGGAGCTCGCCATAGAACGCCGCGGCACGTGCGGGATCGGGCGTGGCGATGTTGGCGACGACACGCTTGACGGCCATGTTCCACTCCAGCAGGAAGAATGCGTCGAGACTGCCCGACCTCGCGCACGAACAGAAGAGCCCCGCCACGGACGGGGCCCGTCTTCAGCCGAGCATGGCCGGGCTTACACCGCGCCGCAGCGCTCCATGACACATCGATCGTATTCGTACTGGCATTCCATGGCATCACCACCACCGGATACACACGCCTGGTAAGCCTTCCAGCAGGGCAGATCGCAGGGCTGGACCGGTCCGGCCACGGCCACCGAGCCGCTGCAGGCCAACGCGAACACAGCACCGGCGATCACTTTCCTGAAAGTACGCATCGACATCACTCCTTGATAAGCCTGGTGAGCCCAGGCCAGGCCACCATAGCGCTGCACACAGGACGCCGGGTGAAGGCGGCTGCGGCTCGACGCAGTGTTGCAGCAGACCCAGCACACGCAGCGGCGCGGCCAGCTCATCCCGGCTGCGCCACGGCAGGATCGGGGAATTGCCGCGCTCGTCCGGCGGGTTGTGCGGCAGCGCGTCGGACCCGCCACCGGCCCCGGCAAGACGGCTCCAGCGCCTCG
Organism: Stenotrophomonas sp. Ps181; assembly: GCF_025697425.1. Lineage (NCBI taxonomy): Bacteria > Pseudomonadati > Pseudomonadota > Gammaproteobacteria > Lysobacterales > Lysobacteraceae > Stenotrophomonas > Stenotrophomonas sp. Ps181. The sequence continues at coordinate 509,773 of NZ_JAHWBI010000002.1, read as the reverse complement.
GAAAGAGGTCACGGTGCGCTGCCCGGCGGAGCCGCCGCAGATGCCCGTCACAGAAAATTAACGCGTTCATAAAATTGTCTTCACATCACTGGGGGATGTCGCCTTGCCTTGCCGTTAACGGCCTTGATGTCCGTCAACCAAGGAAGTTGTCCGATGAATCACCCGCTGTATGGCCGTTCGTCCCGCTCCCTGTCGCACCGCCCGCTGGCGCTTGCCGTCGCCAGCTCGCTGCTGCTGGCCACCGCCCTGCCAGCCATAGCCAGCGAATCACTCGAGGCCTGGCAGCAGCAGCGCCAGCTGCAGGCCGCGTGGGCGCAGCCCGCTGCCATTACGGCACCCGCAGCGACAACCGCTGCACCTGCCGCCAGCAGTACCGCCGTTCTTGGCACCGCCGGCGATCCCGCCAGCTGGCGCAGCGATGAATTCAACGCCGATTGGGGCCTGGGCGCGATGGGCGCGGACTACGCCTATGCACGCGGCCTGACCGGCAAGGGCGTACGCCTGGCGCTGTTCGACTCGGGCTCCGCGCTGGCGCATCCGGAGTTTGCAGGACGCAATACCTCCAGCATCACCATCGGTGCCGACTGTGCGACGCCGGGTGTGGTCGCCGGGACCGGTGCCTGCGGGCAGACGCGCGGCGAACAGCCCGGCTACAACTACTACGGCCTCGGTGCCGGCGTTCCGGCCGCACTCGCGGCACGTCTGATCGCCGCCGGCCAGCCCTATGGCTTCAGCTATGCCGACCACGGAACGCATGTGCTTGGCACCATCGGCGCCAACCGCAATGGCAACGGCATGCATGGCGTGGCCTTTGGTGCGGATCTCACCGCTGCCCGCGTGTTTGGCGACACCTACTATGAGTGGCGCCTGGATCCGGACAACTACTATCGCCCGCGCGCGGTGTACCGCACCGATCCGGATGACGCCGCCACGCTGGACATGTATGCACAGATCCAGGCGCAGGGCGTGCGTGCCATCAACCACAGCTGGGGCATTTCCACGCGCAACATGACCGCCGCCGCGCTGGACCAGCAGTACGCCAGCATCGGTGCCGACTACGGCGTGTACGGCAGCATCTACGCCAGCAATGGCGATACTCCGGGCTCCACCCTCATCCAGGTGTGGTCGGCTGGCAACGGCAGCGGCGCCGTCGCCGGAATCACGGCCGCCATGCCGCGCTGGAAGCCCGAACTGGAACCGTACTGGCTGGCGGTCGCCAACGTCCGCCGGCCCAACGCCGCTGCGGGCGAAACGGACTACGTGATCGATGGCAGTTCCAGCATCTGCGGCGTTGCCGCCAACTGGTGCATCTCGGCACCCGGTACCGACATCGTCAGCACCATCGTTTCCGGTGATATCCAGGGCCGCATCGAAAACACCTCCGCCTACGTGCGGCTGATCATCGACAGCGAGAACACCCAGTATGTCTATGGCACCAAGACGGGTACGTCGATGGCGGCGCCGCACATTACCGGCGCGCTCGGCCTGCTGATGGAGCGCTTCCCCTATCTGGACAACGCCCAGGTCCGCGACGTACTGCTGACCACCGCACGCGACCTGGGTGCAGCAGGCATCGATCCGATCTACGGCTGGGGCATGGTGGATCTGAAGAAGGCCATCGAAGGCTATGGCTCGCTGCGCGTGGACACCAACGTGGTGATGAACCAGAAGGCCGGCGGCCTGAAAGTCTGGGAAGGCGATGCCTGGGACAACTGGACCAACGACATCGGTGGCCTTGGCAAGCTGACCAAATCCGGTATCGGCTGGCTGCGCCTGAGCGGCAACAACAGCTTCAACGGCGCGGTACTGCAGGACGGTACGCTGGAATTGAACGGCGCCAACACGCTTGCCTCGGCGGTCGAAGTACAGGGCGGTCAGTTGCTGCTCAACGGCAGCCTGGTCTCCACCGCACTGACCACTACCGGTGGCGTGAGCACGGTCAGCGCCAGCGGCGTGCTGAACAACAGCAACCTGGTGATCAACGGCGGCGTGGTGTCCTTCAACGGCACGCAGGCCGGCGGCACCACCACGGTCGGTGCCAATGGCCTGCTGAAGGGCGTCGGCACGCTCGGCAATACCCGCGTGGACGGCATCATCGCGCCGGGCAACTCGATCGGCACGCTGACCATCAACGGCAACTACGTGCAGGGCGCAACCGGCGTCTATGCCGCCGAGCTGGCCCCGGGTGGCCGCAGTGACCAGTTGCACGTGACCGGCACCGCCACCCTTGGCGGCACGCTGGTCGCGCTGCCGGAACCGGGCGTGTACTACCTGGGCGAGCAGTTCAACTTCCTGCGGGCCGACGGAGGCGTCAACGGGCAGTTCGCCAGGACCGACTTCAGCGCGTTCTCCCCGTTCCTGCAGTTCAGCCTGGCCTACGGCGCCAACGGCACGCGCATCGATGTGGCCCGTGGTGCATCGCTGACCACCGCCGCGCACACGCCCAACCAGCGTGCCGTGGCGGCCGCCGCCGACCTGCTGCCGATCGCCCAGGGCCTGCCCAAACCGCTGACCCAGCTGTTCCCGCAGCAGGTCGGAGGCGTGCTCGATGGCCTCAGCGGCGAGCTGCATCCGGCCACGGCCCTCGCCCTGGTCGAGGGCAGCCGCTACGTGCGCGATGCCGCGTTATCGCGCCATGCCGGCGCCGCCGCGCCCGGTAGCGACGTGGCTGATGCGACGGGTGCGTGGGTGCAGGCCATCGGTGGCAACGGCAAGCTGGACGGAGACGTCAACACTGCCCGCACCGAAGCCAACAGCAACGGCCTGCTGGTCGGCATCGACCGCGAGTTCTCCGGCTGGCAGGTCGGCGTGCTGGCCGGCACGGGCCGCACCGACGTGAAGCAGCAGGAGCGTCGCGCCAAGTCGAAGATCGACAACACGCACTTCGGTGCCTACGCCAGCCACAACTGGGGCGGTTTCGGCCTGCGTGGCGGTGTGGCGTGGAGCAAGCACGAGGTGAAGAGTACGCGTGACGTCGCCTTCGCAGGCTTCAGCGACAGCCTGAGCGCGCGCTACGACGCCCGTACCCGCCAGGCCTTCATCGAAGCCGGCTACCGCTTCGGTGGCCCGGAAGCCGGGCTGGAGCCCTACCTGCAGGTCGCACGCGTCGAAGTGGATCTCAAGCGCGTCAACGAACGCGGTGGAGCGGCGGCACTGCAGGGCAAGGTGGACGATACCGGAACCACGATTGCCACTGCCGGCCTGCGCTTCGACAAGGGACTGAAGGCTTCGTTCCAGCAGGAGAGCTGGCTGCACCTGCGCGGTGGCGTCGGCTATCGCCGCGCTTCCGGTGATCGCAGCCAGGTCGCCAACTTGGCCTTCGCCAACGGTAGCACGGCATTTGCGGTCAATGGCGCACCGATTGCCGACAACGCGGTGGTGGCCGAACTGGGCCTGTCGGCCTGGCTGACCGCGCGCCAGCAGCTGGAGCTGGGCTACAGCGGCCAGTTCGGCAATGAAAGCCGCGACCACAGCGCCAACGTGCGCTGGTCGGTACGCTTCTAGTTCCAGTCACCTGTTCTCATGAAGGATTGGGGCGGCCTCATGGCCGCCCCTTTTTTCCACCGGCCGAGGCTAGCGGCGGCCGCGCAACATCGCCGCGGCGACCAGGCTGGCCACTGGCAGCAACAGCCCATAGGCCACCAGCGGCCATACCGTATCGCCCGGCAGCAGCACCGTAGCCAGTGTCCCGAAGCAGGCCACGAGCAGGCTCTGCATCGCGTAGTAGAGCGCCACCGCCGTACCCGACGCATCGGCAAATTCACTCAACGCGCCGTTGGCAGCCACCGAAACCACCATCACCAGCCCCACCGCGATGCCCCACATGGGCAGCACGACGCTGGCGAATGACCGTGGCAACTTCGCAGCGAGCGCCATCACCAGCACACCCACCACCATCACGCACAGGCCACGCACGAAAGTGCCAGGCACTGCCCAGCGTGCAATGAACGTCTTTGCCACGCGCGACGTGAGGATCATCACCAGTGCCACCGTCGCGAACGCCAGGCTGAAGGTGATCTGGGAGTACTGCATGCGCTCGACCAGCACGCGCGGTGCGATCGAGAAGAACACGAAGAACGTACCCATCGCGGCACTGAATCCCAGCGTGTAGACCCAGAAGGCACCACTGCGAAGAATTTTCTGCAGTGCCGGTCCAGCGCCTCTGCGCCCTGCGGGTCGGGTTTCCTGCCACTGGCGTTGCGCGCGCAGGCCGGCGATCAGGCCAAGCACACCCAGCAGCACGAAGATCGCGCGCCAGCCTGCTGCCGCAGCCACCAGTGCGCCCAGCATCGGCCCCAGCGCCGGTACGAAGGCCAGCATCGAAGCGAACAGTCCATACAAGGACGCCCCCTGCGGTGCATCCGCGTACACGTCGCGGACGGTGGCAAACGTCGCTACCAGCGCTGCCGACGCGCCAATCGCCTGCACTGTGCGCCAGGCCAGGAAGATCACGCTGTTGCTGGACAGCGCCAGCGCAAACGAGGCGACAGTGAACAGCAGCGCCCCCAGCAACAGCACCGGGCGGCGCCCGATCCGGTCGGACAACGGGCCGAACAACAACTGGCCCAGGCCCAGCACCAGCAGGTAGATGCTCAGCGTCAACTGCACCCGCGCAGGCGATGCGTCCAACGCGCTGGGCATCAAGGGCACTACAGGTAGATAGATATCCATGGCCAGCGAGGCCAGGATATCGAACGGCGCCATCAGGACAAGCGCCGACGGCAGCGAATGGGCCCAACGCGGGGCCTGTCGATTGAGCATGGGGAGTCTCCGCCAAGAGTGAGTCCGGCGGTGATCCATCCACTTCGCATGCATCGCAGGGATGTTCACCGCAACAACGTCTGCGTCGTTGTTGCGGCTCAGCGAACTGTCTGCGGACCGTTCCCGTTGTTCATGGTGCTGATCGTTGGCAGTGCGGGACCAGCAAGAGTGTAGCAGCGACCGATTCAGGGTGGCCGGGGCAGCGGTGCCGCCCCGGCCGCGGCGGCCCTGGGGAGTGGGCCGCCGCTGATCGTCAGGCCGCCTTCATCGCATGCTTGCGCGCGCGCATCACGTTGTGGCACTCCTGCACTTCCGGCAACAGCTGGGTGACTTCCTGACGTACCGCCGGCGGAAGCTCGTTGTCCTTCAGCACGTCCTTGAACGCGCCCAGCAGGCGGTCTTCCGATTCTTCCAGCTCGGCCACATAGCCATAGTTGGTGTCACCGAAGGCTGCACGCACCTTGCCGTAGAACTGCTGCATCGAACCCACCACGGTGCCATGCTCGGCCGGCTTGCCGCCGCTGGCAGCCACCGAACCGCTCAGCGCCGCGACGATGCGGCCCTTGACGCCGGCGATACGGGTGAACAAGGCCGACAGCTCGGCATCCTTCACCTTGGTTGCGGCCTCTTCGTAGAACGACTTGCCGTCACGAGCGATCTCGATCAGGTCGTTGAGGCGATGTTCGATGGTGGACTGGGTGCTCATGGCGTTGCTCCTGTATCTTCGTTTCAGGGGAGAAAAGCAGCCTCGACTGCGCTGCCTGCGGATCCACTCTGGACACGCCCCTGTGGTTCCCGGGTGAGCAACGATTGATACGCACATCACGTCACCCAACCCGCACTGACTTTTTCACGCGGCGGTGGCGCGTGGATCACATCGAGCGATCCTGGGCAGGGTCACCAAGGGACGAAGAGGATGATCAGCACGATCACCAGGACCGCAACGAGTGCTCCCATCAGCACGTTTCTCTGGCGCCAACTGGGTTTCGGTTTTCCGGGAGTATTCATGCCTGCTACCTGTCTCTGCGGATGACCCCGGCAGACTGATGGATCGGCGACGGTGCGTGCGTGCAGGACACGTGCAGGCGACGTGCAGGGCACCGCCCCCATGTCGATTTTCGGCACACTCGCTCGTCAGACCATCAAAGCCATCCTTGACTGCGGACTGCTCCCATGCCTCCCATCCTCACCGCCTTCGCCACCTCCCCCGACCGCGGCCAGGGCCTGGCCCGTGACATGCGCGTGCGCTGGGCACTGGAGGAGCTGGCCGTAGCCTACGACGTACAACTGCTCACCTTCGCCGAGATGAAGCAGCCTGCACACCTGGCACGGAATCCGTTCGGGCAGATTCCCACCTGGCAGGAGGGCGACCGGACCCTGTTCGAATCCGGCGCCATCGTCCTGCACCTGGCCGAACAGCACCCCGGCCTGCTGCCGCGCGATCCGGACGCCCGCATGCGCGCGCTCATGTGGGTGTTCGCTGCGCTGAACACGGTGGAACCACCCATCGTTGAGCGCTCCATGGCCTGGGTGCTGGAGCGCGAGCAGCCGTGGTACGCGCAACGGCTGCCGATGCTGGATGAGCGGGTTCGGGCGCGACTGGCGCAACTGTCGACATGGCTGGCCAAGGCGCTGTGGCTGGACGGCGAGTTCAGCGTGGGCGACCTGATGATGGTCTCGGTGCTGCTGCGCCTGAAGAGCAGCGGGTTGCTCGACGAGTATCCGACGGTGGCCGCCTATGTGGCCCGCGCGACGCAGCGGCCCGCCTATCAGCGTGCGTTCGCCGCGCAGCTGGCGGTGTTCCAGCACGCCTAGCGCTGCGCCCCGCGCGGAGTCTTCAGCGCAACCTGCGCCGGCAGGCGGCCTGCACCAGCATCAGCTGCGCCACCAGGATCAGCATTGCGCAGCCCGACAACAGCCAAGGGTCGATGTACCACTGCTCATTGAAAGTGAAATCACCGGCGGAAATGCGTTTCCAGCCGTTGAAGTGCTGCATCGCTGCGACCACGAAGGCGAAGCCACCCGCTGTGTACGACAACCAGGGCACGATGAGGCTCCCCGGGCGCGCGAACAGCGTCAGCAGGCCGAGCACGCCGATGACCGTTCGCTGCACGCGGCAGTACGGGCAGACATAGGCCATCCCGCTCCATTCCACCGCCCAGGCCAGCAGGCTGACCAGCACGGCCGCGCCTGCGGCTGTGTGCAGGACTTTCGGCGTGATCGTCATGCCACTCTCGTGTGCCATCCCGTGCTCCTTTGAAAGACCCGGGCAGGGTAGCAGTGCTGCAGCCTCATCCCTTCTTGATGACGGTCCGCTTGCCGATGGTGCTGGTCTTGCCAGCGGTCGGCCTGGCCAAGCCAGGAATCAGGAAATCGGTGACCTTGTGGCCCATTGACACCTTGGACACCAACCAGCGCGGCATGCGCCCGCGACCGGTCCAGGTCAGGCGCTTGTATTCCGGGTCGCGATACTTGGGTGCGACTTTGCCGGATCTACGGCGGGCGGGTTTGCGGGCGGGCGCAGGTGTTTCCGAGGCTTGGCCACCAAAGAGTTCTTCAAGGGTATAGCCGGCTTCGGCGGCGGCGGCCTTCAGCATCCGCCGCACCGCACTGGCCGGACGGCGGCTGGAAATCAGCTGTTTCCGCTGTTCAGCGGCAACCACCAGGGCACCCAGCTCGCGAAGGCTGAGCGATTCAATATCGATCGTCATGCGGGAAAGGTCTACTGCAGCGCGGCAGCTGTCAAGGCGCCTTGTCCGGCGCGTAGACACAGGCTTCACCGCCGGTGGGCTCCGATCGCTCGGGTCGGCCATCTCCGAGGACATCGACGTGAGCACTTCATCGCATTCGCTCGCCTACCTGCTTGCGCGCATCCTGCTGATGGCCCTGTTCCTGGTCTCCGGGCTGGGCAAGCTCGGCGATCTCAGCGGTACCCAGGGCTACATGGAGGCGATGGGAGTACCCGGCATCCTGCTCTGGCCGACCATCGCCTTTGAGATCGGCAGCGGCCTGTGCATCCTTCTCGGCTTGCAGACCCGGCTGGTGGCGGTCGTGCTCGCGGGTTTCAGCCTGGTCACCGCTTTCATCTTCCACCACGACTTCGCCGATCAGACCCAGCAGATCATGTTCCTGAAGAACCTGGGCCTGGCCGGTGGCTTCCTGCTGCTGGCCTGCACCGGGGCGGGACGCTACAGCATTGATGGGCGGAGGCGGCGCACGCAGCTGTAACGCCAGTCCAGGGCATCGAGAGTACCCTCGCCGGATGCGGGAGGCACCGGACCAGGACGATCAACGGCTGACCGCGACTTCCGTCATTGCTGACGGCTGGCTGGCCAACCTCGTCAGGGAATCGTCTCAACGTGAAGCACACAGTGCAGGACACGCAGGATCCGCTGCAGCCACCGCGATCGGTCAGCTTCCGGGAGGCCGTTGCCTTCTGGCTGAAGCTCGGCTTCATCAGTTTTGGCGGTCCCGCCGGCCAGATTTCGATCATGCACCAGGAGCTGGTCGAGCGTCGGCGCTGGATTTCCGAACGGCGCTTCCTGCATGCACTGAACTACTGCATGTTGTTGCCTGGCCCGGAAGCCCAGCAACTCGCCACTTACATTGGCTGGCTGATGCACCGTACCTGGGGCGGGGTGGTTGCCGGGATGCTGTTCGTGCTGCCCTCGCTGCTCATCCTGATCGGGCTGTCATGGCTCTATGTGACGTTCGGTGAAATGCCCGTGGTGGCCGGGTTGTTCTACGGGATCAAGCCGGCCGTCACGGCCATCGTGGTGCATGCCGCCTATCGCATCGGCACGCGCGTGCTGAAGAATGCTTGGCTGCAGGTGATCGCCGCTGCTTCGTTTCTGGCCATTTTCGCCTTCGGCCTGCCCTTCCCGCTGATCGTACTGGGTGCTGCGCTGATCGGTTATTGCGGCGGACGATTCGCCCCACGGATGTTCGGCGTCGATGGCGACCAACGTGCCCCGCAGCAGACGTTCGGTCCTGCGCTGATCGACGACGACACCCCTGCGCCGGCGCATGCGCGCTTTCGCTGGCGGCGCCTGATCGTGCTGGCGGCCACAGGCGCGGCGCTATGGGCGTTGCCCATGGGCGTGTTGATCGCGCTGTATGGTTGGGAAGGCACGTTGACCCAGATGGGCTGGTTCTTCACCAAGGCCGCACTGCTGACCTTTGGCGGCGCCTATGCGGTGCTGCCCTATGTCTACCAGGGCGCGGTGGGCCACTACGGCTGGGTGACGCCCACGCAGATGATTGACGGCCTGGCCTTGGGCGAGACCACGCCGGGACCGCTGATCATGGTGGTGGCCTTTGTCGGCTTCGTCGGTGGGCATGCCGCGCATGCAGTGGGTACTGGTCAGGCATTCCTGGCTGGCGCGGTGGCTGCCAGCGTGGTCACCTGGTTCACCTTCCTGCCCTCTTTCCTGCTCATTCTCGCGGGTGGCCCGCTGGTGGAATCGACGCACAACGAACTGAAGTTCACCGCACCGTTGACGGCCATCACCGCCGCCGTGGTCGGCGTGATCCTCAACCTGGCCCTGTTTTTTGGCTACCACGTGTTCTGGCCGCAGGGGTTCGTCGGCCCGCTCGACTGGCCATCGGCACTGCTCACGCTGTTCGCCGCCGTGGCCCTGTTCCGTTTCAAACGGGGTGTCATCCAGGTATTGGCCTGCTGCGCGCTGCTGGGTTTGGCTGTGTACCTGATGCGGAACTGGTGAGTGAGCGTGCGCGTGGAGCACCATGGGCCGCACAGGGGCGTAGGCCACTGGCGCACAGCCCGGCGAACGTCTGGTGGAGGCGACGTGACTGTCCCTGAAATCCCGTTCGCCGATCTCCTGGGTTCCGGCACGGCCCGTACTGCGGCAGGGTGGTCGGGACACGTTGGCGAAGATCTGGATGGATACCTCTGAACCCGACATTTCCCTGCAGGAGATCAAAGCTCTCCGCCAGCAGTTGGCGGTCCTTCGTTTCGATATTTCAGGCAAGGAGTGGCTCACTGTTGACGAGGCCGCGCACTATTGCGGCAGTCGTCCGGCCAGCTCCGGAAGAACGCTCCTGATCTCGGCCTTGTCCCTGGGAACTTCATGGGCAAGCAGCTCTATGAGAAGAGTGAACTGTATAGGGCTGTTCACAATGCCAGCGACTGGGCCATGCGTGGGCGTGTTGGCTCCAACACTCCATCTGCTGCACCGAGGTCTGCGCGGGTGGAAGAGGCTCGTGCCCGCTTGAGCCGCTGTGACCAACGAAGGGGGAGCCGCTGATGGATCAGGCTAACAAGCTGATGACGCTCGCTCAGGCGGCGGAGCTTTGTGCATGCCACCGGGTCGCGCTGGCTCGACGAAAAAGACACTGCAGATAATTCTAAGTGCCTGATTCGATGGTGGGCCCACCAGGATTCGAACCTGGAACCAAGGGATTATGAGGCCTCTATAGGGCTTCCACAACCTTCCACAGGCGTCCCGGCTTTAAGCTAAGTCGTTGATTTTCTCAGGTTGTGCGACCACCTGCGCCCATCATCGTCCACCTCTTTCCATGGACAAACGGTCACCGAGCGGTCACCAATGGGCGCATCAAAGGGAATGCTTACAGCGAAGGGACTGGCCGCACTGCCGGCCGGCGAATGGGTCTCAGATCCGGCGCCGCGCGGCGCGGGCTGTCTGGACGTGCGCAAGCTGGCCGGCGGGCAGCTGCGGTTCTACTACAGGTACACGAAGTCCAACGGGCAGCGCGACCGTCTGCTGATCGGCACCGGCCTGGCGCTGACCGCGGCACGCGAAGCGGCGGCGGCGTTGTCACGGCGGTATCAGGCCGGCCAACGGGATCTGCGCGAGGCGATCGCGGCCGAGGCAGCGGCCGCGGACCGCGCGAAGGCTGAGGCCCTGGCCGAATCGACACGCCGATCTGGTGCAACACTTGGCGCTCTGATGACAGCCTACGTCCAGAGCTTGGAGGACGCTGGCAAGGTCTCTGCCGCCGCGACGCGCGCTTCCATCAAGCGCCATATCGAGGATCCGTGGCCAGCCCTCTGGGCGCGCCCGGCGTCCGAGCTTGAGCTGGATGACCTGCTTCCGATCCTGTCGCGACTGGTGCGCGCCAAGAAGCTGCGCGAGGGCGGCAAGATCCGGTCGTATCTGCGGGCGGCGTATGCAGCCGCGATCGCAGCGAAGCAGGATGCGGCAGCCCCCGACGCTCTGCGCGTGCTCAACGTATCCAGAAACCCGGCGCGCGACCTGGCCACGCTCGACAGCGGGCAGCCGCGCGACCGGGTTCTGTCGGTGGCCGAGCTTCGTGCCTACTGGCGCCGGATCGAGGCGATGCCCGGGAGGGAGGGTGCTCTGGTGCGCTTCCACCTGCTGACCGGCGGGCAGCGCATTGCACAGCTGATGCGGCTGAAGTGGTCTGATCACGATCACGACACGGACACCGGTATCGGATCCGTGCGCTTGCTCGACATCAAGGGGCGTCGCCGCGTGCCTCGCGTGCACCTGGTGCCACTGCTCCCGCTGATGGCTGCGGATCTCGCCGTCTTGCGCGGCGATGATCACAGTGAAGGCGGCGGCGACGGCGCCAGGCCGCACCTGTTCTCGCTCACCGGCGGAAAGGCGCCTGCTACCTATGACGAATTCCGGGGAATCATGGATCCGGTGGTGGGCAGCATGGTGGCCGCCGGAGAGCTGACATCGCCGTTCACGCCGGGCGATCTGCGACGCACGGTGGAGACTCGGCTAGCTGCGCTGGGACTGTCGCAAGAAGTCCGTGGCCACTTGCAATCCCACGGCCTGAGTGGTGTTCAGAAGCGGCATTACAACTTCTTCGAGTACGAAGCGGAGAAACGTGCCGCGATCCATTCCCTGTATGAGCTGTTAACCTCAACGCTTGAAAGCTCGTCAAATTCTGGAACCGCTGTCGGTAACACTCGAACATACTCTTCAATTTCCGGCATCGGCAATCGACGGTGACCGCTGTCGCGTGCGGACACTCAGCTTGTGAGACCACTGCTTTTACGGCAACCTTGCGAGCATCCGACGGCAGCTTGGCAAGGACGCGTCAATGGCACTCTCAAAGGCATCACATCCGCAGATTGACGCGTCAAACCCTTGGGCAGGGGATCCCTTGGCGAGGCAGCCCGAGGGAGAGGTTCTAGCCAACCTTATTTCAACACTCGGCGACTCTCCATTCGTAATTTCGCTTAAGGGCGGATGGGGTACCGGAAAATCAATCTTTCTGCGCAGGCTTGGCGCCCACCTTCAAGGGACCTTAAAGATACCGGTTATTCATATCGACGCGTGGCAATCTGATTACGTTGACGACCCCCTCCTAATAATGGCTAGCGCGCTAGGTGACAGACTGGGGGAAATACAAGATGGCCGTATCACCAGGGGGCTGAGCACAATTATCTCGGGGCTTGCAGGGTCTGCCGGAAAGATCACTTTGCCAGTTCTATCAGTTCTTGCTTCTGCGCTTCTCCCTGGCGGAGCCAAAGCAGTAGAGCTTGCGGCGGCAATGCCCCAGATCGCTCAGAACTTCCTAGATTGGGATGGCGAGAGAAAATCTGCTGAATCCGACTTTCGCGCCAGTCTAATAAAAGCTAAAGAAAAGCTGCACAAGTCTCTAAGAAGTGACTCCGAACTACCCGTTGTTGTAATCGTAGACGAGCTCGACCGCTGCCGCCCAGACTTTGCCATCAAGTTCCTAGAGCGAATGAAGCATTTCTTTAGCGTTGACGGGATCTGCTTTCTGATAGCGACAGACTATGAGAACTTGCCAAACGCCGTTGAATCCGTCTATGGCCCCAAGGTGGCGGGAGAACTATATCTAAGAAAATTCTTTGACTTCGAGTTCAACCTCCCTCCCCCCGCAGCCGAAGACCACGCCACTTATCTTTTCAGCACCTTCCCTGGCGCCGCCGATCCAGCAAGGGCCACTGCGGCTAGGAAGAGGCTGCTCACAATGGGAGGCTACCAAGAATTGTTCAGTGGCCCACGCAGCATTCTAGAGCAAGCGGAATACACCCTACTCTTTGGCTGGACTGCTTCCGCAATGGAGTTGCAACTACGCGACACGCTGCAAGCCCACACCCTCCTGATGGCATTCGTCAGAAGCTACCCGAAAGATTCAATGAGATTCCCCTTTGTAGATTGCTTTATTGCTTGCATGCGCTTCCGAGATCCCGACCATTTCAGAAAGCTCGTAACAACTCATGCGGGGCAGTACTCAATTTCGGCTGATCTTACCTCAAGCGGCAAGATCTCCGGCGCGGTCTTGGGCGCCTTAAATCGCTTCACAGCCATCCGTCTCGATTCGTCCCTGTTCAAATTTGATAACGAGGTTTCTCGCAAGATCTACGATAACTCGAATAATCCCATACAAGCTCTTGCATACGAATCTCTTTTGAGGCGAGGCAAAGCGACGGCGAACCACAGTGCCGGGATTCTCACCATAGACGTTGAGAAGTACATACGCGACGTTATAAAACTTTCTGCGGCGTTTAGCCAAGATGACCCAATAGCCGATCCCTAATAATGCAATGGCCACTTGATCCGCCAATTGGATAGAACGCCAAGCTTTTAGAGAGCTCAATGCCTACTAAGCGCCTGACGGTGCGCTGATTGTGACTGGCTGCCGCCCAGAGTCGCTGCACGCCCTTTCGGCAGCGCGCGCGGCAAGGTATCTCTTTCGAGGTACGACGCCTACTGCAGCTTGGCCGCAGCCTTGGCCTCCAATCAGGCCGGGGCCTTTTGCCAGCGCTGCAGGATGCCTGTTGAGCTTCGCGCAGTTCGCGACTGCCGTGGCGCCTGGCCCTCTGTGCGGAACGCGTTCAGGAATCCGAGGGCGACGATCGCGGCCAGCAATTAGTAATTGTACTAACATGCGCCCCGTCTCGACCCGTGAGACATGCCGCTACCAGAGTACGCCCATGCAGTCGCTTCCCCACTCCCATACGCTGGCCCACCCAGTCGGCCCGGCCATGATCGATGGCCCGGCGCAGTTCGTGCCCCTTGCCGCAGCGCGCGCGCGGCTTGGCTTCCCTTCGCCGGCCGACGACTTCATGGACGATGCGATCGACCTGCATCGCCTGCTGGTACGCAACCCGGCCGCCACGTTCCTGTACCGCGCCGATGGCTGGTCCATGAGCGGCGCCGGCGTCAGCGACGGGGACATCCTGGTGGTCGACCGGTCGGTAACCCCCCAGGCCGGGGACCTGGTCATCGCCATCTGGGACGGGAACCAGCCCACCTGCAAGGTGCTGCAGCTCTTCGAAAGCCACATGGAACTGCACTCGGCCAATCCGGACTTCCCCCCCATCGTGCTGGAGCAATCCACCGAGGTGGAAGTGTTCGCTGTCGTTGGAGTCGTCCGCCAGATCAAACGCCGGAGTAGCCGTGTTAGGGCTCGTTGACGGCAACAACTTCTACGCCAGCTGCGAGCGCGTGTTCCAGCCGGGCCTTCGCGGCGTTCCGCTGGTGGTGCTGAGCAACAACGACGGCTGCGCGATCGCGCGCTCGGCCGAGGCCAAGGCGCTCGGCGTCAAGATGGGCCAGCCCGCTCACGAACTGAAGCACCTGGTGCGCCGGCATGGCCTGCAGATGCGTTCGGCCAACTTCGGGCTCTATGGAGACATGAGCGCCCGGGTCGTGAGCGTTCTGCGGGAGGCCGCGCCGCGGGTGGAGGTCTACAGCATCGATGAGAGCTTCATCGACCTGGACGGAATCCGGGATCGCGAGCGGTTTGCCCGGGATCTGCGCCAACGTGTGCACCGGTGGACCGGCATACCGAATTGCATCGGCATTGGCCCCACGAAGACCCTGGCCAAGTTGGCCAACAAGGTGGCCAAGAGTGCTGACGGTGTGATCGACCTCGGCAATGCGGCCTACCGGGACACGGTGCTGCGGACATTCCCCGTAGGTGATCTATGGGGCGTCGGGCGCCGGCTGGCGCCGCGGTTGGAATCCATGGGCATCAGCACCGCCGCAGCACTGCGCGACGCGCCGGCGGACGACATCCTGGCCACCTTCGGTGTCACGTTGGCACGCACTCAACGTGAGCTGCAGGGACATCCGTGCATGGAACTGGAGGAAGTTGAGCCAGATCGGCAGCAGATCATGGTGAGCCGGTCCTTTGCGGAGCGGGTGGAAGACCATGACGCGGTTGCCCAAGCACTCGCTACGTTCGCCGTCAGGGCCTGCGAGAAGCTACGCGCGCGCGGCCTTGTCACCGCGGGGGTATGGGTGTTCGCGCATTCCGACACGTTCCGTCCGGAGCTGCGGCAGCACAACGCCACCCGGTCAGTAAGCCTACCGGCCTCGACCGCTGACACGATGGTGGTGCTGGGTGTTGTCCGCCGGCTGCTGCGCGGCCTGCTGCGGGAGGGCATCGGATACAAGAAGGCGGGTGTGGCGCTGCTCGACCTAGCCCGGCCGGAAGAGCTGCAAGCGGATCTGTTCGGACCCACGGTGGTAGGCAACGAACGGCTGATGGCCACCATGGACCGAATCAACCAGAAGTTCGGGCGGGGCACTGCGGGACTCGGTGCGTCAGGTTGGCAGGCTCGGCCTGCCTGGGGCATGCGGCAGCACATGCTCTCACCGAACTACACGACATCCGTGCACGAGATCCCTCCAGCGCGGTGCTGACGCGCCAATGGCCTATGCACCGAAGGCTAAGGTCACAAAGCCTGCGGCCGCGGTTAGGCGGCCGCAGGCATAAGCACTACGCGAAGTTCTCCAACTGCGCCAGAACGCTCTCCTTCCACTTCAGCTGCAGGACATCAGCGCCTGCGCGCTGCTTCTTATGCACCTGCAGCAGCACTCCAAAGGCCTTCCCGGCTTCAGTGGGACACCACTGACCATCACGCCGTTCCTGAAGCCCTCGCTCCGCAAGAAGGCGATTGAACTTCTGCGCGGAGAGGCCCTTTCGCTGGCCGAGTTCCGTAGGCGTGAAGCAACGGACGCCGTCGACATGGACCGCGACAGGACCGGCAGACAAAGCAATCGGGGGGGGCGGGGACACCAGCTGGTTAGCGGCCTGCGCCAAGGCCGATGGCGCGATGCCAATCAACCCGCACCAGTCCGACGGTGACACCGATCCCAGTTCAATGAATTTCTTGGGTACGAAATCTGAGCTATCGTCTTGATTGTATTTCACTTTCTATCTCCGTTGGACGGAGACATGAACCGCCAGGCGTTGACGTATATCCGGATATACATATGATCAACTTAGGCTCACCTAACCGGCATCGAATAGCCGGTGGTTAAGCCCGAAGCGATGAACGATTGCCGTCGTTCCTGCTTCTCCTGGCGGCTATGCCGCCGGTATTGCTCTGAGTAATGCGCAACCCTGAGGCTACCCGTCAAAGATGGCCTCGGGGTTTTGCGTTTTTGCCGCCGGAGATTGGGGGAAATAGAACTTGGACCAGCTCCCAGGCGGCTACTCGAAGATAGTGGGGGCAGTGGGGTCCGTCAACGCCAAATGTAGTGAAATTTGGCGACCCCTTGTCGCGCAAGGACCGTGCCATCGGCGCCTGGTTTAGGCGCTTTGAACCTGCTCGAAGTGGCTGCGCAGTCAAGCCCGCAAGCGTTCCGGTCCGCTACCGCGGGGCTAGGCCGAACTCAAGCTCTTCGCCGCTGACGCTACTCCCATCTAGCCGCGCTTGAACGTCTTGGAACTGCGGACCGCTGTGATCCGGCGAAGGCCTCTTGGATCATGCGGCAATGGCGTATGGCTCGACCAAGCCAATCAAGAGATCCATGGCCGTTCGATTACCGTCTTCGGCATCGCCGCGCTGGTTGAACCTGGTCCAGTCTGCGTGGGCCAACCGCCGTAACTCTTCTGGCTCGACGGGCAGCCACTTCATTGGCCAGAACGGCAGGCGGCGCTGCCCTACCCTGCCCCTCTGCAGCTCGACAATACCGTTGTGGCTGCTGGCGCCCAGCACTCGGGAATAGGACACGGACAGTCCATCTTCGGGCCCCTCCAGATACTGGAGGAAGCGTTCGCCATCGAAGAGGAGCACCCCCGTAACGCCAGCATTACGGTTGAACCGGGCCGCGTCGTCCACAACTTGATCCAGCTTGCCGTTGGACAGGCCCAGCTTGTCGCCGGCAATTTCCTCGCCAGCGGTGCTCGCGTATACAACCGCCCGGATGGGCATGGCGCACCTCCTTGATGAGGCACGACCCTAACAGACGCATGGGAACGTTTACGTGAGGTAGCGGCGACTTACACAACAATTCAGGAACCCATGATGCTGAATGCGGACGATCGTCACACGATGGAGGCAGCGATCAAGGCAGCATGCCCGAAAATTCTTGGTACACCGCAATGCCCGATACAGGCCTTTTCTACGTTCTAGATCTTGACGCAGTACGCGACCGCGATGGCAACCTCGACCGCGTGACCGCAATCAGTGTCCGATGCAACCACTGCAAGCACATTACCCATTCAAAGGTGCCTCAGCTGGAAACCATGCCGGGTGGCACGCTGCTAGCGTGCGCAGGATGCGGCGAGCGCCAAGCTGTGAGCAACGCCCGGCTCGTGGAGTGTGACCACATCCTCGGTGCGGGGCGTCGATCTCCAGAGGCCGCCTGATCTATCACGCCGCCAGCCGGTGCTCGTAGAACGGGTGCCGCTTGTCGTCGAAGATCCTGTAGAGCGCGGCCAGGTTGGTCGGATCCGGATTGAGCCAGGCATCCACGTGCTCTGGCTTGATGTTGATGATGGTCCGGTCATGGCCGGCGGCGGCCACCTCGGGCTCGGGGTCGTCGGTGATGGCAGCGAACGACAGCAGATCCGGCTCTTTGCCGGCCGGGTCCTTCCAGTGTGACCACAAGCACGCGACCAGCATCGGCTCGCCCGTGCGCGGGGTGAACTGCACCACCTGGTTCTTCCGGTCCGGGCCCTCGACGTTCTCATAGAAGGTGTCGACCACCATCAGGCCGTGGGTGTGGCCGAATGCCGGCGCCCAGAACTTCTCCAGGCTGTCGCGACGGGCGTTGTAGGTGCCGGGGAAGCGCTGGTCGTAGTTGGCCGGCTTCCCGGCCAGGCGGCACTGGTAGCGCATCGGCTTAATGACCAGCTTCCCGCCCTCGGAGACGATCACCGGAGCGTAGACGCCGGGAAAGATGCGGCTGTCGCGGTCCTTCGGCTCAACGCGCTGTAGATCCGCCAGCCGCGCCTTGGCCCGCTCGATCTTGTTGCCGGCGATCCGCACATCCTCCCGAGCCTTCTTCGTCTCCTTCACCTGCAGCGCGCGCTCAGCGTCGGCCAGCCGCTTGCGGTTGGCGAACAGCTCCTGCTCCAAGATGGTGGCCTCGGCCCTGTTCCATTGCTCGACCTCGTCCCACACCGCCAGCTCTGCCGGGCTCGCGCCGACCCGGAAGGCGTCATCCATGGCCTTCGGCGTCTTGGGCCGCTTCTTGCCCGGGTCGTGTGCGTAGAGAGCAGCGAACTCCTGCAGCGACAGGGTGGCGCCGGTCATCCTGACCAGCTTCTGATAGGCGGCGGTGATCTGGGCGGAATAGCACATGGCTGACATCTCGCCGCAAGCGCCGTTGCCGCCGCGTGAGGATCAAGTCACTGACTGCGGTGCCAGTCCATCCAGCGGCAGCCACGCCTGCTTCGGCCAGGCCGGATGGGTCAGGGATAAGCCGGGCGTCAACATGCTCAGGCATGACGGTGATGATGGTCCGATCATGGCGGCCAACGTCCGCTAGCAAGCGCTTGCCCGTAGGAATTTCCTTACACGAAATGCAGTGCGCGACCGATTGACAAAGGAACAGCACATTGCGACTTTGCAGGAGGGAATTGGCAATTACTTGGCTTCGGCGGTACGAAATTGAAAAAGATCTTGATCGTAGTACCTGTCCTGCTGGCAGCCGCCGTAGGCATCATCGCAATCAATGCCAGAAGCACCGGACGCGACACTCGCGCAGAGCAAGCCGAAACCAGCGGCAGGTCGACCTCAGCACCAGACCACAACACGCCGAAGCCGTACACGTCTCTCATCTCTCAGCGAAAGCTCGACCCCAAGGTCGTGCAACCGGTGGGATCACGAGCATTTGCCGTTTCGCGCAATGGCGCTTTCCGCCCTAGTGGCGATGCCAAAGACTTCATCCTCTCTCGCATTGCTGCGTCGGACGCTGGCGATAGCATTGCGACCTACGAGATCTATCTCGCTGCCCTCGATTGCAGAAACGCAGGGTCACCGGACGAAATTCAGTCTGCAGCTGTGCTAGCGAGTAAATCAGATCAGCAAGGTGCACTGGAATCCTCTGAGAGGCGTCTGAAGGAGTGCTCCTCGCTACTGAAAGACTCTAGCCTTTCGTCTCCAGGAAAGTGGCTGATCAAAGCCGCGCGTCAAGGTTCTATTGAAGCCATGCTCCTTTACGCTACCGATACCGAATCGGCATTTGGCGGTTCACGTGCAGCCATACAGAACCCGGAAGCCGTTGCCGAATGGAAGACTGACGCAGTCTCATTCCTCAATGCCGCTGCGAGCGAAGGCAGCGTTGATGCCTTGGTTGCCCTCGGGCGCGCTAACGCCAACGGCATAATTGTGAACAAGAATCCGACCGAAGCCTTTGCCTATTACTTGGCAGCCAAAAGGGCAATGCCCTCAGCGTTCTCGGAAAAATTGCTCGGCATGTACCAGAAGGAACTGAGCGCCGCTGAGCAGCAGGCGGCCATCAGACGAGCCGATGCAATTTACAAGAACTGCTGCCAATAACCAGAAAGGATTTCTGATGTCTCGTAGTACCAATGCAGTGCTCTCCATCGCGCTGGTGGCGGTCTGTGGCTGGGTCTTCTACGCCAAAGCAACCGAAGGCGGCCAAACCTACGGTCCGCTGCCTTGCTCAGCTTGCCGCCTAGAAACCCCAATGCCAGGGCCAGGAACCCAGACCTTCCTTGATGCCTGGGCTTGGGATGTTCGGCACACGACGGCGGTTTGGACTCAGATCGTTGTCAAACCCAACGACAAGATCGTGGTGTGCAACGGAACGTCATGCGTCACCTACACGATGACCGACAGCAATAGCTACCTCGGCGGCCAAGCGACGCCTCAGACTTCGAACCCAGGCGGCGGTGGCGGTGGCGGTGGTGGTGGTGGCGGCGGTGGAGGCGGTGGTGGTGGCGGTGGCGGAACCAACCTTGGCGGTTCCGGGGGCTGCGTTGGGAATTGCACGGGCGTCGTAACCGTGAAGCCGCCGTTCAAGGAGAATCCGAAGTAAGAAGGGCCGAGAGACGCTGTAGACGCTGCGGTCCGTCGGGGCCGCAGCTTGCAGCGTGTAGCAGCCGATCGATGGATCAGCCCCCTAGGAGACGGAACCCGCACCCTCGACAGAATCTGGTGTGCTAGGCGGCTTAGAGGACGACGTCGGGGCTTCCAGTGTCCAGCGGTAGCTCCGCCTTCTCCGGCCAGGCGAACGTCTCCGGCTGCGGCAACAGCGTGCGCACCTGCTCCCAGGTCTCGATGCCTTCCGGCGGCGCCAGCACCAGCTGCTCCAGCGCCTGGTTCACAGCATCGCGCCAGGCCACCATCGCCCGCGCCTCGGCGCGGTATCGGGCCACGCCGCTGTTGTAGTAGCTGGCGCACGACTCGATGCTGTCGTAGCCACGCTCTACCGCTTCGGCGCGCATCCACGCGAACGCCTGGTCGCGGATGTAGCGGTAGTGCGCGGGCGTGTGCAACTCGAAGCCCAGGCCGGGCGATGACGCCGGCAGCGGTGTGTTCCGTTCCAGCCATTCGGTCGGCCACAGGTAGTGCCCGCGCGGGATGAAAGCACCCGTTTCGACGCAGCGAATGACGTCCGGGTCATCGGTAAGCTGGTACATGATTAAATCTCCGCGTCTGCAGTCCAATTGAAACGCGTCAGGTATGACCCGTTTACAGTCAAACCCGAACCAAATACGCCATTCACGGCAAACCCCCTACTTGAAGCGCTGTCAAAGCTCCAAGAGGCGTTAGAGTTCCACACTGCGCCGTTCCACAAAGCCGCGCCATTACCCTGCGAGTTTGCGTCATTGCTGGTGTAGAGCAGCAACGCAGGGGTGGCGCGCATTTCGACCGGGAAATGGACTGTGCCTGTACGTACATCTGAGCCGCTCCACGCGGTCGCCCCTTGTGCTGTCGCTGCCGCAAGCGCAACGGCGGGGGTGGTGCCTACGGGGAATGACTTGCAATAGAAGCGCTGGCAGAGAGTCAATTCCAGTCCATCAGGTCGGTACTCGAAAGCGCTTGCTGAAGAACCTTCTTCGACCTGCACCTGCGTGAAATGCACATCACCAGCTTGCGCACCAAGCGATGCGTTGCGAGCGTTAAAGTTGCTTCCGCCTGTTGCCCAAAGAGTCAGAATCAGAGAACTGTTGGCACCCACAGTCTTACCGCTGATAGACGGAATCTGCACGGTATGAGTGACGGTATTGATTCCAGCTGCGAGGCTGTACTTCGCAGCACCGATCCCCGAAACCTGCGCACTTCCGCCAGCACCGAAGCTTTGACCAAATTCGATGGCAATCTGTCGGCCTGCCGCGCCACTGTTGAACACCTTCAAACTCACGGTTACCGTTCGACCCGCGAGCGTGGTCACATTCTCCATTCGTTGTTCAAGCACAACGTAATGGTTTGCAGCATCAGTCACAGCACCGTATGCGATTTTGGCAAGATAGATACACTCGGTATCGAATGCACCTGGCGTTACCGTGTTCCGTGACAAGCTCGGCGTTGCCACGCCGCCCGCGTTGAAGTACCAACGGTCGACGGAGTAGCCCGGCGCAGTGAAGTTGGTCCCGCGCTGCCACCAGCGCATCGAACCGTTGATGAGCCGGTTCTTTCCGATGAAGCGTGCACCGAGCGCAGTGTCGGCGTTCTGGCGTGCGGTCACTTCCGCTGCGACAGCCTGCGAAAGCGCGGTGTCGGCGCCCGTGCGCAGCAGTGTCTCCTGCTGCAAGCCCGTTTTCAGGTCGGCCACGTCCTGGCCGATGTTCGATGACCCACCTTCCAACGCCGAAAGGCGTCCCTCGGCATCCGCGAAGTTGTCGTTGCAGGTTGCAAAGGCGGTAAACGCGTCGTCGCCAGGGCGGCCGTCCGGCTGGATGGTGGTTTGATCGATGAGTTTCTGCGGCATGTGTGTTCTCTGCTGTTGATCGCCCACGGCAAAGCGGGCCGGACATGCCGGCCCGCGCCTTATGCGGTTTCAGTTCTCGACCGAGATGATCGACAGGCTCTGCGTGATGGACTGCTGCTGGAAGGACCCGGAGGTGTGCGACACGGTCTGCTCGGTGAAGCTGGTGATCACTGCGCGGTAGGTCATCGTCTGCGCACTGGTGCTGGTGTCGTTCACGGTGAATGACCCGCCCCAAGTGGACGTGGCGTTGTCAGGGCCGTCCTGCTCGTTGAGGATCATCACCGAGCCGCTGACGTTCAGTACCTGCCAAAGCGATTCAGCCCCCTCCCCCACCCGCCGATAGATCTCCACGCGTGCCGTGTTCTGGCCCGCGCCCGCGACGAAGCCGTCGCTGCCATAGGTGGTCTTGGTCCGGATGTGCCGGCGGGAGAAGCTGACAGTGACGCTCCGCACGCGGCCATTGGTGGCGAACGGCCCGTTGACCAACTCCACGCCGACGGTCTGCGTGGTCGTGGTCTGAACCGCGTTGCGCAGGATGCCCGCCGACAGCTGACCACCGAAGTAGGCACTGCCGTTGGCATCCATCCACATGACCGCGTTGGACTTTGCCGCGGCCCCGGCGCCGACGTTCGGCCCGAAGTAGTCAACCAGGTTGTCGCCGGCAGCGCCGAAGTTGGTACCGATGATGCGTTGGGCAGCCCCCTTCCAGACGCGCAGGAAGCCGTCACGCCACTCCATGCCCTCGCTGGCCCCCGGCGAGATGACCTCGAACGTGTTGCTGGCGAAACGGGTGTTGATGACCTGGCCGTTGTTGTCGATGACCATGCCACCGATCAGCGGTCCGCCGCCGCTGTTGGCGATGACGTTCAGGAACGCCCGCGCCAACACCTGGGTCAGGCCGTTCTCGTTCTCCACGACACGGGCTTCCATGCCCTGGACCACTTCGGCGCTGGCCTTGCCGGACACCTCCGCCTTCACCGACGCAAGCTGGCCCGTGAAGGACTCTATGCCGTCCTCGGTGACGGCCACGCGGGCTTCAATGCGCTCCACGTAGTCAGATGATGCCTTGCCCTCCAGCTCTGCGCCCACGTGCTCGATCTGTTCGGCTTGGCTGGCCTGCTCGGTTGCGATCAGCTCGATGGACTTCGTGGAACTGGCCTTGAAGTCGCCCAGCTCGACGTTGAGTGAATCGACAGTCTTGGCCACCGCCCGATCACCCTGGACGATGACCGACTGCCAGGTGCGCACGCCGGCGTAGACGTTCCGGTCGCCCGCATTCCAGTCGCGGTCGCCAGCGTGCTTGTACGTCATCTGCGCTTCCAGCGACGACGTGCGGTCGCCGACCGCGCGCAGGCCCTCTTCGGTTTCCTCCACCCGGCCGCTGACCGCGTCGACCGCCTCGACCGACGCCACCTTGCCGTCACCGGCCGGCATGCGCGCTACGATGGCATTGATGCGGCCAGCCTCGACCGCCAGGTCTGAAGCGTTCTGGTAGGCCATGTCGATCGACGCGGCCAACGCCTCGCCCACGCCAGAGAAGTTGCCCACCAGCTGCCAGTCGTCCGGGGCGGTGCCCGGCTCGGCGTCGGTGTTCTCTCGCAAGGCCCGGTACAACTTCCCGTCGTGCCGGGTGAAGTCGCCCACCGCGTAGGTCTTCCCAGCCTCCCATTCGTCGGCCTCGGTCAGATCCGCGACGATCGCCCCGATGGCATCGGCGTGTGCGATCGCCGCTGCCATCGCGTCATTTGCCTTCTTCGTGGCATCAGCCGCAGCCTCGCTCGCCACGCGGGCGTCCTCGTTGAACCTCTCGATCTTCTCCCGGTCAATGCGCTGCTGTGCGTCGATGAGTTCCTGAATGGTCTTGTCGATCACCTGGCCGAGGTTGGGGCCGAGCTTCTTGGTGATGACACGAGCCTCGGTGGACAACTCCCCCGACGTGTTCACACTCCGGCAGGCGAAAGTCCAGTCGCCCGACTCCGGGACAACTGCTTCGAAGGGTACTGCGTGGTAGCCGCTGCCCCCGATGGGGATCATTTGCTCCCATTCCGGTCGCAGCACCGCGCCCTGCATATAGCGGATCTCGACGCCGGCAAAGTCCGGCGACTGGATGCTGTTGGCCAGGAATCCCCAGGTGTACATGCGCACGCCGCCGGACAGCTCGTCCACGTCGAAGAAGTCCACCAGGCGCGGCGGGACATCCGCACCGGCCGTGATGTAGGTCACCGACGCTGCAACGCCGGCCCGGCCGTCGGGGCTGAACGGTCGGACCACCACGGTGAACTGATCCGCATGGCTGATGCGCCAGGTGGCCGTGCGGGTGGTGGTCTGGGCGACCTCGGAGAGCACACCGTCGCTGCCGGCGGCCAGCACGACGATGTTGCCGACCGGGCCACTGATCTCGAAGGTGACGGTCAGCTCGGTGAACACCGTATCGCCCTGCACCACCTGCTGCTCAGTGATGGCCAGGCCGCTGGCTATCGGGCGACTGGTGATCGGGTTGGTATTGACCGGCGGAACGTATTCGCCGGTGAGCACGTAGTTCCAGAACTCGGGCGGTTCGGGCACCACGGACACCTTGGCGCCTTTCAGGTCGCTCTCGGGCTCGATGCCGACCACACGGACCCGGTACCCCGGCGTCTGCTTGAAGTCGTAGATCCAGATGGTGTCGTGAGCCGGGTTGTCCGGTGTGTCGCCAGGCAGCGGCGCATCGCCTGGCCAGGAACCGGTCAGGCGGATCGTGTCGCTGGTGCCAGTGAACGCCTGCACGCCGAACACGCGGTACACCCGCTCGCCGGGGATGCGCAGGCCGATCCAGGCATTGCCGTTAGTAGGTGCCTGGACCGGTTCGTCCAGCAGCAGCGTGACAACGCCGTTGGCCGCGGTGGCCGAAACGATCCGGCCGCCGGCGCCCCACTGCGTCAGGTCGTGCTGCAGGGCCAGCAGGGACAGGCGACGATAGCTCAGGTGCTCGATGTCCGTGCTATAGGTGATGTCCTTGTACTGGTAGAGGGACTGCGCCAGGTGGTAGCGCGCCATCCGCGCGGCGTGCGCCTCGTTGGTGATGCCCTCGCCCTCCACCGTGGCCGGGTTGAGCATGGTGGTTACGCCGGGCGCGGCCACGCGCAGGGTCTTGGTCGTCCAGTCGGTGGCGTCGTAGTAGCTGTACTCGATCCCGTCGGCGGCGTTGGCCAGGGTGTAGTCAACCTGGAATTGCCCCTTCTTGATGGTGGCCATGTTGACCACGCCGGACAGCGGCTGCTCCGACCCGGCCCACACCACCGACAGGCGGCCGCCCGCCCAGGTGATCTGGCCGAACCCGGCCAGCGCGACGGCGTTGAGCACGTCATCGTGGTTGCGGACATCCTTGATGTAGTTCGAGTAACCGTAGCCGTTGGCCTGGCAGAACAGCATGAAGGCCTTCAGCGCCTCGATATCGATCTGGACGTCGTCCAGGCCGATGCCGGCGATCAGCTTGCCGTGCTCGTCCCTGAAGCCGCGGGCATAGGCCAGGATCAGTGCGCCGGGGTTGTTGGTCTCCTTCGTCGCCCACCCCGCCTCCGTCCAGACCGGTGCCGGCTCGGCGTAGGCGACGCAGCGGATCTCGTCCGGCTGGCCGTTGAGCTGCCCGGTTGCCTTGATCCGGATGCCGATTCGGGCCAGACCGGCGTAGTCGGCGGTGTCCTTCTGGATGCTGGTCAGGGTGGACCAGGTGAAGTCGCTGGTGGCGCCGCTTCCGTCGGTGTTGTGGCCGGCAATGCGGACCCGCACTTCGTACTGCCCCTCCGGTACATCCCGGGAGTAGCTGCGGCGCTGCTGCTTCTGCGACCGGCTGACGATCGAATAGGACCCGAAGAAGCTCCAGTTGGCGATGCCGACGGCGCGGTATTGGATCTCAATCGTCTCGCGGTTGTCCTTCGGCTTGCCCTTGCTGGTCGTGTCGAACAGCATGAAGTCCACGTCCACCTTCAGGCGGATCGTGTTCGGGCTGCTGGTGCGCTGCACCCACGGGCTGGCCTGGCCCTTCTCCGCCTCCAGCGCGCCGCCGTTGATCGTGTCGGCGTTGCTGTAGAGCGGGATGGCCTCGCTGGGCATCTCGGAAAAGCCGTTGTGCCACACCGTGACACCCTCGAAGGACGACAGCAGCGCATCGCCGTTGTACAGCGCCTCCACGCGCCCCACGTTGATGCCCGCGGTCAGGGTCATGGCGAGGTACTGGTCGTCGGCCTCGTACCAGGTGTAGGGGTTGCTGGCCACGTCCGGTGCGATGCGCAACGGCCCGCCCAGCAGCAGCGGCAGGGGCTGGTACGGGCGCGGCTGATTCCGGGCCGCGCCGATGGTGTACACCGGGCTGGCATCGCTGGCGCTGGGCTTGGGGCGCTTGGGCCCCAGCACTTTCTGGATCAGCAGCGCCCCTGCGGCGTAGATGGCGCCCTGCGCCAGGCCGGCGACGGCTGCGCTGTAGCCGGCGGCCACGATGGCCGTACCGACACCCATGGTGAAAACGGTCAGGGCGATCAGCGCAACGATCATCAGCGCGGTCTTCTTGACCACGCCTCGAACCTCGATCACCGTTCCGTCCTTCGGGCGCACGCGGTCCATGACCTCATGCGGCACGACCACCCCATTGATGCGCACCTCCCACAGGTCGCTGGAGTAGTCAGGCACCACGCGTGCCAGGAAGCCACCCAGCCGCTCCCCCTCTTGCAGCTGAGCCGCCAGGGTGCGCTGGCCCTCCAGCGTCACCGGATGCGGTGTGATGATCAGCGGCGCGTCCTTGATCAGGCCCATCTGTAGTAACCCTCAATCCTCAAGCCGAACTCCGGCAGGTCACGAACGCGGTGCAGTACGCTGCAGCCGTTCTTTTCGTTGGAATGCAGCACCCACCCCTCATGAGCCAGGTGGAAGTAGACGCCGGCGTGGCCGGCGCGCTTCTGCCCGTGCTCGACCATCAGCACCAGGTCACCGTCCGTTGGCACGGCCACCGCGGTCCCATACGGCCTCGACAGCTCGCCGATGGCGGCTTGGCCCGCCACGCCTCTCGGGCGGCCGTTGGGGAGCTGAACGGCGCGCCCGAACAGCTGCCGTTGGACCAGCACCACGAAATCGGCGCAATCGCACGTGTGCTCGCAGTACGGCACGCCCACCAAGGCTTCTACGTCTGCCAGCCGCATCAGAAGATCCCCGGTAGCGTGAACGGGTTGGCGCGCAGGCGCACGGCTTGCTGCCGCATCAGGTAGTCGACACCGCACTGAGCGGTGGCGGTGGCGCCGGCCACCGACACGCTGGTGATCGGCAGGTAGTAATCCCGCTCGTACAGGTTGGGGTCAGCACGGTCCGACACCATCAGCCGCGCCATCATCAGCTCGTTCGGCCCAAGCGCCTCCAAGTCCTCGGAGATGCCGCGCCCGACGTTATCCAGCACCAGCTGGGCACGCGGGGACTGACCGCGGGTGTCATCGGGCAATTTGAAGCCAAAGGGCACGCCCATGTAGGGAATGCCCTGACTTACCCAGTCCTGGGTGTCGTTGACGATGCGCAGCGGACCCGGAAGCGACGGCGAGGTGATGAACAGGAACAGCAGCGTCCCACTGGTGTCGGTCATGCGCTGCTTGCGCTCGGTGAAACTGCTCATCTCATGTACTCCACGACCACATCCATCCTGTAGTCCTCGGGCAGCTTCTCTTCGGGCACCAGATCGCCGAGGGCGCCATTCTCGAAGCGCGCGGTGATCACCTCCCCCGTGTAAGGGTGCACAAGGGTGAACCACCCAATGCGCTTGATCTCGCCGAAGTACCAGGCATCGAAGGTGTTCACATCCGCGATGCTGGCAAAGTAGAGCGTCATAGCCTGCTTGATCAGCACCTGGCTGTTCTCCAAGCGCTGCTTGGGTGCACCGCGCTCCATTTCGGTCCTCAGAACCGAGGGGTCGAAAGTTCGTTTTTGCCCTTCGAACATGACACGTGCCACTGAAGGTAGTGCTGTCATCACACCGAGTCCTTTAAGCCGAATCGGCTCCCCATTGCTGCATACGTTGATCCCTGACCACTGGCGACCTGGCCACCGATGTAGCTGTCGACCTGGCCCAGCAGAACCTCAATGTCGATGACGCCCTGACCGTTGCGCGATGCGCTGGCGGTAGTTCCTGCAGGCGCGTTCATCACGCGAACGTTGATCGCGGCGGCAGCCATTCCGGAGCCAACTGGAATGGCCACTGCTCCGCCCGAGTCGTAGCCCTTCAGCCCCCTTCGCATCGCCTCAACCACCTCGACGCCACCCGCGCGCGCCACATCCCGCTGCGACCAGACCACCTCGCCCTTATGGACCACCCCGGCCGGCTGATGAACACCACCGTCACCCGTGTACCCGCCGGTGGAGTAGCCGCCCCTCATGTTCTGGAACAGCTGGTTATTGATGCTGCTGGTGCCGGAGGTGACCGCCTGGTTACCCGCAGCGGTGACACCGCCACCCCAGGCACTGGCGAACATGTTCACTATTCCCATTGCCGCCTGCCGCGCGGCGATCCGCGCGAGATCGGCCAGGACCGACTTGGTGAGGTCGGAGAAGCTCAGCTTCCCGGTCGTGGTGAACTTGACCCATGCGTCTTCGAAGCCACCAATGGCGTTTCCGACCACGTCGCCCATCTGCCGCGCGGCATTGCCGGCCTCCTGCTGGTAGTTCGCCCAGGCAGCGCTGGCGCCTGCCAGCCAGCTTCCCTCGGCCTGCTGGAGCTCGTCGTACCCGTCTCGAATCATCTGCAGGCGATCGAGCGTCTTCGACAGCAGCTGCGCTCTCTCGGATTCGAACGTTTCCTGGTCGATTTGCCCCGCGTTCAACTGCAACTGCAGTTCTCGCAGCTTGTCCGCTTGGTCGGCGTAGGCGTCATTGATGCGCTGCTGAATCTCGTACTCACGATCACCCACCCCAACGCGCTGGGCCTGCGTTGAGAGCTGTCGCTGTAGTGCTTGATTGCTCGCGTCCAAGGCGTTTCCATACGCCGCGATAGCATTCAGGCGCGCTTTTACTGCGGCCGCTTCCTCAGTCGCCAGAACCTGCAGAGCGCCGGCTCCCTCGGTGCGGACCTTGGCGAGCCGTGCTTCAAGATCCCCGACCTGTCGGTTCACGCCGATGGCTTCTTTTCCCGTCACCGCCTGTCGCTGGAGGAAGGCAATCTGCCGCTCCAACGATTTCGCCTGCGCGTCGGTCCCCTTCTGAACGAGCTCTCGCATTCGACCGTAATACTCGCCCGCCGTGATTTCTCGCGCCGAGTACTGAGCACGCAGCATCTGGGTAGCGGCATTGATCTGCGCCTGCTCTGCCAGCAGATCGTCTTTGTAGCCCTGCAGCCCTGCCGCCCTGGAAGCCGACCCGCTGGATGCCTTGGGCTTCTCTGCATACTTCTTCTCGATAGCGGCGACGGCTGCGGCGCGGCGTTCCTCAATGGCACGAACCTCTTCCACGAGCCCGGCCGCTTCAGCTTTTCGCCGGACGACCTCGGCCTGCCCGTTGATCTGGGCAATTTCCCTCTTCTTCTTCTGCTCCTTCGTGGCCTGGGCCTCGATGATCGCGTCCTGCTGCTGCACGTAGTCCGCGCTGGCGTCCTGCGCAGCCTTTACTTCTGCATCCTTTCGCTCTTTGATCAGGTCGCCAGCCAACGCCTTGATCTTCTCCGACCGGTCCTTGATGGACTTCTCCATCGCAGCCAGGGCAATGGGATTCCGGGCCAACGGCAGGCCCCGCTGGGTGCCATTAGCCAGATTGTTCAGCTTCTCCAGTTCCTGCTGGTTCTCAGCCAACAGTTGCTGCATTTGCGCTGCCGCCGGTCCGAGGCCCACGCTCGCCTGCATCGCCGACCACGCCTTCGTGGCCTCGACCCAGAGGTCCTTGAATCCCCGGATCACCGGGTTCTGGCTGGCGCGGACCCGAGCGAGCGCCATGACGGTTTCATCCGCTGCTGCACGGGTGATCACAGTCACGGCGTCCTGATTCCGGCCCTGCTCCTGCAACGCCTTCACCTGCTCGTAGAGCGCCAGGGTCATGAAGTTGACCTGCTCGTTAAGCTTCTGCATTCCTTTGACCGGGTCTTCCGCCAACTTCGCGTACAGGGCGATGGTTTCATTGAGCGCCTGCCCGCTGATTTCCTTCATCGCCACGGCCGCATTGGCCACGTCCTGAAGGTTCTGCGCGGCAATCTTCCCGTTCGAGCCGACGGCTTGAGCCGCCTCGGCACCAACGCCGGCGGCAACCTGCAGCGCGTCACTGGTCTTCTGAGCCATGGTGACGAGCGTCAGGGTCGTCGCGGCCGCCTCATTTCGCGACAGGACAAGTGCCTTCGTGTAGGCCTGGGCCTGCTGCTCGGCGTCATACCAGGCGTAGACCACCAATCCGACAGCCGCCGCGGCCACGGTATACGGATTCACCATCCCCAGCAGCGCCGACGAGACCC
Source organism: Stenotrophomonas sp. Ps181 (assembly GCF_025697425.1). NCBI lineage: Bacteria > Pseudomonadati > Pseudomonadota > Gammaproteobacteria > Lysobacterales > Lysobacteraceae > Stenotrophomonas > Stenotrophomonas sp. Ps181. The sequence goes on along the minus strand of NZ_JAHWBI010000002.1, from coordinate 479,440 downwards.
CCTTCAATGCCGGCTCCACACCCCCGAAGCTGTCCTTGATCTGGCCACCCTGCTGCACCAGCACTGTGAAGAAGGGCATGCCGCCCTGCAGGCTGGTGAAGATGTCGGTGAACTGCGCCGGTAGCTGGCGCATCGCCTGCGCCGTCTGCCCTGCAGAGACCCCCAGCTCCGTGATGTTGTTCTTCGTCGGCAGCGGCCTGGCCGCTTCCGTGCGTACCTCGCGCAGCTGGCGAGTGAGCACGCCCAAGCCCTGCCGAATGTCGGCCAGGTCCGCGCTGATGCGGACGCGCAGATTTGCTGAAGGATCAGCCATCGTTCGATTTTCCTTGTCGCTGCTGTGCCGGGGCCTGGCCGCGCAGAGCAGCCAGGTACATCTGCCAGTCGGCAGCCGGGGCGGCCATAGCCATGCGCGTGGCCACGGCGAACTCCGCGATGCGATCGCGCTCAACCTGCGCAGCTGCGGCGGTGAAGGCTCGCAGCTGTGCCAGGGTGTAGGTCATCACCTCCGCGCGGGAGTGTCCGTGGGCGATGAGGTACTGGATCAGGTCGGCGAGGCCGTACTCTCTTCCGCCGGGAGCTTCGCCTGCAGCAGAAGCCGCCGCAGGCGGAGGGCGAAAAAATCCCTGTTGAGCCCGACAACCGCCTCCAGCAAGTCAGCGATCTCGTCCAGCGTTGCCCCCGCAACCCATTCCGCCTCGCGTCCGATTGCCACCCCCAAAGCCGCGGCGATCTCGTTGCTGTCCTGCTCGAGCAGGTCGAGCAGGATGGCACCGACGCCAGCACGATCGGCGCCCTCGACCACACCGGCCATCATCGCCACTCGGGCGATGATGGTGCGGCTGGCCGTGATGAAAGGACCGATCTGTTCCAGGCGCAGGGGACCCACAACCACCTTCTCGCCACGTACAAGAACCGTGCGCGTCGGCGGGGCGATCACGTCATCATCGGCCACGGCTTACTTCTCCTGCTGCCAGTAGAAGTAGGCCGACTTATCGTTGCCCGTGGCCTTCGACGAGTCCTTGAGCAGCGCGCCGGGCACGCTTCCCGCGCCGAACTCATTGCCGATCAGGCCCATGCTCTCGATGACGCCGCCGGCCACCTTGTGCGCCACCAGGCGGACCATCTTGCCGCCGCGTGCCTCGTTGGCACCGTAGAACTGCATCTCGTAGAACTTCTGCGAGGTGACCGCAGCTTCAACGTGGCCCAGGTCCGCGTTCTTGTAGGAGACCTTGATGTTTGGGGTGCCGATCGCAGACGGCGCTGCAATCGCAGAACCTACCGGGATGAACAGCATGCCGCGCTCGAAGCGGTAGTCCTTTCCGGCCTCGTAGGCGGTGGTTCCGGTTACTGGCTTCACAGCGGTGATCTCCGTCGCGAGGCGCGACAGTGGCGCGAAGCTGCCCGGCACGGCCAGCACCAGCTCATCGGTGACGGTACCCGCGGCGATGCTGCTGGCCTTGCCGCGAGTTGCCCGGGCGAAGTTCTCCGGGTTGAAGTCGTGGAAAGTGTAATTGAGGTTGTAGCCGGTCACCCGATCGACACGGTTGGCCGTGCCGCCGCCGGGGTTCTGGTAGTCGGCCAGCTCGATGGTATTGGTCTGCGGCGCCACGGTATAGGCTGAGATATTGCCGATCTCCAGGAACGGATCAGCGGTGTTCCACTCACGGATCAGGACGATTCCTGCGCCCAGGTAGCTGTAGTCTTCGGCCATGATGGCTCTCCAGTTGGGTTGCCGCTGTGCGGCGGGTTATTTCTTGGGGATGTGGGTCTGGTAGGTGATCAGCACGCCGACCCAGCCGGCGCTGGCCTTCTCCGGCATCAGCGGTTCCATACCGACGTACACCGGCACCTGGATGCCGTCAGGGAAGTTGCGGGCTACGTTCCGGCTATCCATGGCCGCCTCGATATCGGTCACCAGGTCGTCCAGCGCCTGCTGGTATCCCTCGGTGTCGGTGGGAACCTTGGCGATGACGCTGACGGTGGTAAGCCGGTGCGTGTTGACTTTCGAGGGGCTCTCCGCCCGCTGCTGCTTCTCGATCACGGCCGTCAGCACAGTCTGCGTATCCTGATCACCGGGCTTCGGCTCCAGTGTCCAACCGGCACCGGCATCGGTCAGGTAGCCGTTGTCGGTGCTGATCAGCTGCAGCGTCTTGCCCATCGCCTGCAGCAGCTGCTTCCGCGGACTGGGGGTGCGATCAGACATTGGCCACCTCCCACACCGCCGTCGATTCGTCGGCGTGGATCTTCTGGACCAGTTTGAGCCGGCGGCCGGTGCCATCAATCCGCACCACACCGCCCGCGCGAGGGTTGATTTCGGCCAACTGGAGCGTCACCCGATCAACCGTAGTCGCGACCGGCGCCACATCGTCGGGCGTGAACTGCTCCACGGCCTCGTCCAGCAGCACTGTGCACGGCACCTCAACCGTGCCGCCCGGATCTTTGTAGTGGGCAGCATCGGCGACGCCGGCTGCGCGGAAGGCATCGAACGCGGCTGCGTCGAATGCCTGCATGAAGGCTTTCTGGTTCAAGGCAGGGGCCTCGCGGTTTCCATGGCCTTTTCCAGCTCGCGCTTCAGGAAGAACGGCATCAGCCGCTTCCAGGTGTCCTCGGCCATGCCGAAGATGTCGTAGCGCGGCGTGTAGGCGGCGGTGTTGGTGAAGATGAAGATGGATCGGACACCTGATCCGCGTCCGATTCGCTCATAGATGCCCGGGCGCAGCACGCCGCGGCGCTTGGTGATCACGAAGTACTCGCCATCACGGTTGTTGCCTTTGCCCCGTCGCCGCTTCCGGCTGACACTGGTCTCGTTCTGGTACCGGTCCCGCTGGGCGCCCAGCTGCGACAGGATTTTGGTCACCTGGCCGGCCGGAACGTTGCCGTACTGGTTCGCCTGAGCGCCCCGACCCATCACCGCAAACTGCGTCGGCGACAACAGGCCTCGGCTCTGCAGCAGCCGCTCGAAGCCCTTCCGGCGGCGCTGACCACCATCCACCTCGGCAAGCAGGTACTTCGCCGGCGGCGTGCCCTTGAAGGCCTCGTCCCGGAGGTAGATTTCGGCGTACGGCTGGGCCTTGGTGGCCTTGCGGTACATCGCTGCGTTGACGGTCAGCGGCGTGGGCCGGTCGAACACCCGGGGCGCTTGGCGCTTCCAGCGCTCGCGGATCTCGTAGGCCACCTTGTTGGCGGCCTGCGATGCAGCGTAGGGCAGCTGGGACTGCTCCAGCTCGGTCAGTTGTCGCCCGAAGACGTTGTCGGGGTCGACCCCTATCCTGATCTGGGCCATACACCCTCCTGCCTGGCCCGCCGGAGCGGGCCAGGCACTGTTGGCTTACTTCGCGCCGGCCTTCAGGCGGATCACTGCGTCCGGTCGGGTGTTGATGTTGAGCGGGTTGGACTGGCTTTCCAGCTGGATGCCCTTGTTCATGCGCATCGGGGCGGTCTTGGTGTAGTACGGCAGGCCGATGCCGCGCACCGTTTCCAGGTAGTCCGCCGGCGCGAAGCGGGTCAGGAACATGTCCGGCACACCCAACGGGAACGCGATGGCCTCGCCATCTGCCAGGGCCAGATCGCCGCCGGTATTGCCCTGCAGCTCTTCGAAGGTGATATCGCCGAACACGAAGCCCTTGCGGACGTCATCGCGCAGCGCGGCACCGTCCTGCCAGCGCTCGTAGGCCTTCTGGACGTCCGGGTGGTCGGTCAGGGCATCGAAGAAGCCGGCGCTGCAGAACACATGGATGCCGGTGTACGGAATGCCACCCAGCTTTTCCTCGATTGCGCGCTTGATGGCCATGCACTTGGCGCGGACCTTGGTGGCGTCCTTGTTCAGCTCCATGCCGATGACGATCTGGCTGACACCGAATTCCTCGTAGAAGTCGATGATCACCGATCCGTCGGCATCGAGCAGCTTGCCCTGCAGCGCGCCCATACGGTGGTATTCGATGGTGAAGTCCAGGTCGCGCTTGTGCACCGCCTGCAGCGCGTTGACCACGGCGGCAACGTTGGCGCCTTCCGGGTCGGCCGGGTCATAAACGCCCAGCAGCTGGTCAGCCATGACCGTCGAGTTCTGCGGCAGGTGGGTGGTTTCCAGCAGCTTCACCTTGCCACGCTCCAGCCCCTTGGGCTGGCCGGGCGCACCGCGCGGAACGTTCGGGACCAGCACCAGCTTGGTGCCCTTGATACCCACCTTGACGATGGTGGTGCCGACCAGGCCATCTTCCTGGAACAGGCGCATGTCGGCCAGCCGCGTGGAGATGCGCGGCAGGTTGTTGATGTAGGCGTTCAGGGCGTCGAAGCTCAGCACGCCCAGAGCCAGAAGGGTCTGCAGATCCATGGTGATTTCTCTCTTGGAATGGGATACGAAAAGGCCCCGCGAAAGCGGGGCCAGGGGTCAGCGGGTGAAGAGGGAGCTGCTCGGCGGTCAGCCGCCGGCAGCGGCTGCGATGGTGATGGTGTCGCTGATGGCTTCGCCCAGGTCGGCGGCCGTCACCTTGAGGGTGTAGTCGCCCGCTGCGCTCAGCGTCGCGGCATCCCAGGTGATGACGCCGCCCACGGCTGCCTTTGCACCGCCGCCGGCCAGGTTTCCGGTGCCGCTGGCCTTGGCCAGAGTGGCGCTGACGGTGCTGCCGGTGACCAGGGCACCAAAGACGTCCTTGACGTGTACCACGATCGGGCCCAGCGCAACCCCGGCGGTGCCGGTCAGCGGTTCGGTCACGAACACCAGGTGATCGGCTGCGTTCGACGCGATCGGCTGCTGGGTCCAGCGGGTGATGATTCCCGACTCGGCCAGGCTCAGCGCGGCCAGCAACTTCTGATCGTCGGTAACGCCGTCAGCCCAGACCAGCTTTTCGCCAAAGACCTCTGCATCGCGTGCGATCGCTGCGCCCTTCACCGGCAGCTCGCCAGCGTTCGCACCGGTATCCACCGGGCCGTAGAGCACCTTCACTGCATCGGCGCCGTTGGCGGCCACGGTATTGTCGGCCTTGAGCAGGGTGCCGGCGGACAGCATGCCCTGCCCGGCCGGCAGACGGATCATTTCGCGGCTGCGCTCGCCGCCTGCTTCGGACAGCAGGAATTCGCCGGTGCGGGTGCCGGCCAGAGAGATTTCCATCGTCAGTTACCTCGGTTCTTGTAGATGTTGTTGGGGTTCAGCTGCGCCTTCATTTCGGCGGCTCGTTGATCGGCCATGGAGGCCGGGTGTGCGGTGACGACCTGAGTACTCCGGCCCTCTTCCGCCTTCATCGACAACAGCTGTGCACGCACCGTGTCGAGGTCGGTGTTCTTCTCGATGAAGCTGGCCGCGATCGTGTCATCGCCACGCAGTGCAGCCGCGCATGCATCCTGGACTGCGGTCGCGTACTCGATCGCGCTTGCCGCCTGCTCACCCTGCTGCATCGGGCGACGCAGCAATGCCACAGCGAGCGCCGGCGGTAGATCGCTGGAAGCGACCGCGGCAGCCAGCGCGGCTGCCGGGTTCTCCAAGACGGCTGCCGGCGGCGCGAGTGCGGCCTCGGGCACCAACGGCGTTGCCGCTGCCTCCGGCTCGTCGTCCGGATCCGGGCCGCCCGGCGCGGGCGGCGGTGCCGCTTCGGCCGCGCCGAGGTGCGCGATCAGGTCGTGCCAAGTGCCGAGCCGGGTAGCAAAACCCACCGCCACAGCGGCCTGGCCGCGGTAGCAGGCCGCCTCGGTGGCGCGCACCGCTTCGGCTTCCATGTCGAGGTTGCGCGCGACGGTATCGACGAACAGCGTGTACATGTCCTCCAGATCCGCCATTGCCTCTGCGTGCGCTTCCTCGCTAAGGGGGAAGTTGGGGTTGAAGTCGACCTTGCGGGCACCTGCGAAAAGCGGGGTGACCTTCAGGCCGATCTGTGCGTTGTTGCCACTCCAGTCATGGTGGAAGCGGACCACGCCCACCGACCCGACGCCGCCGGTGCGGCTGATCCAGATCTCGTCGCAGGCAGAAGCGAGGGCGAAACCAGCGGAGTACGCATGGTCATCGACGAGCGCATACACCGGCTTCCGGCCACGCGCCTCGAAGATGTGGTCGACCAGGTCGAAGCAGCCAGACGCCATGCCGCCCGGGGTGTCCAGCCGCAGGATGATGGACGTCACCGCATCGTCGTTGAGCAGTTCATCGAAGGTGTCGCGCACCGCGGCATAGCTCACCGGACCTGGGCCGCTGGCGCCGGGCATCGGCCGGTTGACCATTGCACCGGACAGGTTGATCACACCGATCAGTTTCTGGGCGACACCCACCGGCTGCCCGTCGGCGCCGGACACTTCGAAGCGGTCGGCCTTCAGCACGCTGTCGTCGCTGGTGACCTTCCCCTCCAGATAGCCGCCCACCAGTGCCTCGCCGATGGTCGGCTGCACCAGCAACGGCTGATTGAGGACCGCGGCAGCGAGCGAGGCCACCACAGGCGCACGGCTGCCGCGACCCAGCATTCGGGCCAAGAGGCCAGGCTTACTCGTCATCGTCATTCCCTTCATCGTTGTTGGCGCCAGGGGCGCCGGGTTTGTCGTCCTGCCGGGCACCGGAGGCGTTCGTACGCCTCGGGTCGCTGTCGTAGCGAAGCCCGGCCGCGTCTGCGCGCTCGTTGTCCAGCGCCTGCTCAGCGTCGACCTGTTCGGGATCCTCGCCAGCTCCCAGCACCACCTTGCTGCGCGATTTGAAGCCCGCCCGCACGGCCTTGAGTTCGGACGTCACGTCCTGCACCGGGTGGCTCCACGGCCAGCCCTCGGGCACCCACAGGGTTTCGGTCACATCGTCGCGAAGGGCCGCATACCGTGGCACCTTCAGCAGGCCGGCCAGCACTGCCTGATCAATGAAGGCGTCGCGCACCTTCTGGCAGAACATGGGAATCATGTAGAGCCACTGGTCCTGCTCGATGACACGGCGGAACTCGTTGAGGATCAGGCGCAGCGCGCGGTCGGAGACGTTGCGTAAGTCGCCGGTGAGCACCTCGTAGGGCACGTCCTGGCTGGCGCAGATCGCCAGCAGGTGACCACGCAGGAACTCCGCATAGTCAGAGCCGGCACTGGGCGGATTGGCGAAGTCGATTTTCCGACCCGGTGGCAGCTCCTGCAGCGTGCCGGGTTCCAGGCCACCGATGGCCATTCCATCGACGTCCTCACCGGTGATCAGATCTCCGACGGCATCGCCCTCGTCGCCATCAGCGCTGGCATCTGATGTGATGAAGCCTGCGAACAGGTTGGCCAGCGCCTGCCGTTCCAGCACCGCGTCATCGAGGCGGTCCAGGTTGAACATGCGCAGCAGAGCCGGAGCGGAGCGTGGTACGCCCCGCATCGCACCGGCGCGGCTCGGCCGGAAGAGATGCAGCACCTGCTCCGCAGGCACACGCACCAACTCGTTGCCGTTGACGGTCTGCTGCAGATCCCCGGGATGTTCCCGGTACATCCAGTAGGCCACGCGGCGCCCGATGCGATCGACCTCAATGCCTTGTCGAATCGCGTTTCCGTTGCTGGCCACGCCGTTGTAGTGCTGCGGGCACTGCTCCGATTCGATCAGCTGCACCTGCAGCGGCACTGGCAAGCCGTCCTCGGGCCGCCGGTAGCGAAGCCGGGCGAACACCTCGCCGGCTTCGTTCCACTCGCGCCAGGACAGCGCCTGCAGACCCTCCCAGCCCAGCACGCCGTCTGCATCAGCGTACTTGCCCCAGCGGGTCCACAGCTTGGTGAGCTTCTTCTTGTGCTCCTTCGACCCCCAAACTGGCTTTGCCTGGATGCCAGTGGCGATGCCGTTGGATACGCTCTTGTTGAGCGCACTGACCATCCACGGGTCATTGCGGGCCAGATGCCGTGCCCGGGCCAGCAATGTGGACAGGCCCGTCAATGCGGCATTGGGCCCGAGCGAGGTCGGCCGGAAAGTGCGCAGGCGTCTGCCATTGCCGGCGGCGCGGTAAGGGCCTTCGGCGATATCAGACATTTCCGGTCCCCGACTGGTAGAGGCGCACGATGCGACGACGCCGAGGCGCGCCTGATGCTTGACCAATCTCGTCCCGCATCTGCTTCAGCAGCCGCCGCATCGAGTCCAGGCTTTGGTAGGTCACAGTTCGGTCGGCGTAGCGGACGCTCAGGACGCCCGCCGAGATAGCTGCCTCCAGCTTCGCGACCTGTTCTTTGGTAAATGCCATATCAGCGTCCCAGGTACTTGCTTCGGATGACGCGGCGGGTTCGCGTGCGCGGCGTTGGCGCCGGCGCGACGTCGTCTGCCCTCACGTCTGGGTTGTCGTCCCACGGCGCGGCCCATGCCGGCGGCGCGGTCCAGTTGATGGCCGGAACCTTCAGCCACAGCGCCATGCCTTCGGCATAGCCGCACAGGTCGAAGGCTTCGTTGCGGCGCTTGGCCAAGTTTTCCCAGCCTCGGGCCGTCCTCGATTCGGCCGTCAGCTCCGCGTAGAACGCCTCGGGCAGCCAGTCGGGAAAGTGGTAGTAGCCCGGCCCGGGCTCGGCCCGCTTGATGTTGGCGTCCACCGTGTCCTTCAGTCGGTCCACGTTGAGCAGCAGCTGCGGCACATCGCCCTTCGACCCTGATTTGCGGTCCCGGCGCTTGCTGCTGTCCGGGAAAGTCTCCCGGAACAGCCCACCCTCGCGGCGCGCATCGCCCTTGATCAGCCTGACCCTGGCGTGCAGCTTCCTGGCCTTGAGCGAACGCCAGAACTCCAGCGCGCGCACCGAGGTGCCCGACTTGCCGCCCCAGTCGATACCCACTGCATGCACCGGCATGCTGCGGCCGGTGGCATCGTCCAGCGGGTAGCGCCGGCTGATGACCTTTTCGACCAGGCGTTCCCAGTCTTCCAGGTACTTCGGAGGGTCCAGTGGCAGGAAGCCGCCCGAACCGTCCTCCCGCTTGGAGGTGCGCAGGGTAAAGGAATCGACCACCCAGCGCTCCAGTTGCCCGGATTCTCCGATGCCGAAGCCCAGCACCAGCACGACGAACCGGTTGGCCTGGACGTCGACCTCACCGAGCAGGAAACGCACGCCCGCCGGCACAGCACCCGCAGGCCAGACCTCGGCCCGCTCCTGCATCTCGTTCGGATCACTGGCAGAGCGCGCTGCCATCGGCACGTAGTTGATCGCGCCGTCGACGTTATGCGTCGTCTTCAGCGGCCGCTCTTCACCGGTGGTAGCGAACGTCCGCAGCGCCTGGAAGTAGCGCTCGATCAGCGATTCCCAGGACTGATAGGCGGCTGCAACACCACCCAGCCAGTAGCTGGCGATGCGCGCTTCCGGCCTTTCACCGGTGACCGTTCCGTCGGCGTGCACGACCTGGCCCTCCGCAGCCCACACGCCGCTGCGGTTCATCCCGTCCTTCCACCGGTGCTGCAGGCCCACACCGCAGTGCGGACAGTGCAGCAGCGAGTAGTGCCGCGCCATCTTCTGCACGTCGTCCAGCACGACCCGTTCGAGCAGTTCCTCCATCGGCGGTAACGCGAAGCCGTCATAGCCTGGCGCTGCCTGAAACCTCTCGCCGCACTCCGGGCATGGCCAGTACCAGCGTCGGCGGTCGCCGCGCGCGTACAGCGCCGCGATGCCGGCCGCCGGCGGACCTTGGTGTGGGTGCAGAGGCTTCCACGCACCGTCGGCGTAGTCGGTTGCCGGGCTCGATTCGGCCACCACCATGCCGGCGGACATGTAGGTCTGCGTGCGCTTCAGGCCAAGGCCGAAGCACTCGTCGATAGTCAGGTCGCCGGTGTAGTTGTCCACGTCCGTCATCAGGACGTCGTGGATGTCCTTGCCCGACAGCACCGACACCGACGGCCAGCCCATGCGCAACGACATTCCCGACCGGAAGAACTTCAGCAGGATGTTGTCGTCGTGAGCACGCGGGCTCAGCCTGGAGCGCAGCTCCGGGCTGGCGGCGATGCTGCGGGCGATACGGGTCTTGCTGTAGTCCTCGGCCGCATCCTTGGACATCTGCACAACCATGGCGTCGGCCGGGTTGCAGGTGATCAGGTAGGCCAAGCGCGCATCGATCAGCGAGATGGTCTTGCCAGACCGCGCCGGCCCTACGAACACCACCGCCTCGTAGTGGCGGCTACCGGTCGTGTCCAGCGGCTCGACCATGTAGGGCGTCGTGTCCGGATCCCAAGATCCGGCGGCCCCGGCGGCATTGGCCACCTGCAGCACGCGCGCTCCCTCGCTCACCCTGATGCGGCGCGGCGGCCGGATCATCTCGGCAACGCCTTGGCGCACGCTACGCGCTGTCGCGTACGTCGTCATCGGTGATGCCCTCGTACATGGATTGCCGGACGCGATCGCACTCGTCCTGGACCTTGACCACCTGCTCCGGCGTGAGGCCTGCCTTGCGCTCGAGCACGTCAGGCAGCGTGTCGAAGAACTGAACGACCTTCTTCACCAGCTCGGCGTAGTCGGCCTCGACCTCTGCGGCCGGCACCAGCTGCCCGATGGTCGACTCAACCTTCAGGCGCTCGTTTTCCGACTGGTAGTAGGCGCGCCGCTCCATCGGCGGCAGGTCGCGCGGGTCGACCACGCCCTCCGCGCCGAACGCTGCGGCCCCCGGATTCACCAGCGCAGGAGCTGCATCGGCCAGGCGATAGACGTCGTGCCCAGCTCGCTTGGTCAGCGGCGGGACGCCGGCCTCCTTCAGCCGCTTGCTGGCCGTTCGGCGGTCCATTCCGAACTCATCCGCCAGCCTGGCCACGGACCAGCCCTTGGTGAATTCGTGGATGTCGGCCATGTGCTACCCGATGCGCAACCTATTCAGCTATGAAAATGCGGTTTCTCCCGGGAAAACCCGCCAAAACCGTGCCCTGTGGTGGAGCACCATAGAGGCCGAAAAACTGTCTTTGACCGGGGTCCGAATTCCCCCCGGTCGCTGTGGATAAGCCCGGGGGCCCCCGCACACACGTTGCCAACAAGTTGTCCACAGGGCTGTCCATGGCGAGGCGTGATCCCCGTCACATAGAGTCGCCTCGACCATTCCGGTCGCTAGGAGAACGACATGGCAGGTAATCCCGAGCAGTTCGTCGTATATAAGGACAGTGCTGGTGAGTTCCGTTGGCGCCTCTTCGCTCAGAACGGCAAGGTGATCGCAGACAGCGGTGAGGGCTACAAGAACCGAGGCGACTGCGTTCATGGAACAAGGCTGGTCGCTTCGATTGCTGCGGTCGCCGCTATCTGGGATGCAGACAACGAGAAACGGATTGAATGACCGAGGGGGCGGCGCACACTGCGCCGCCTTCCCTTTGATGATGGCCACCTACTGTGCTGCCGGCTTCCCCTGCACCTGGTCGATGGCATCGAACTGCGCCTCGTACTGCAGCAGGCAACGCTTCCGGCCGTTGCTCACCTCGAATACGGCAGACGGCGCCGCTTCCTTCACCCACTTACAGCGCTTCCGCAGCTGGGCGTCGATCGGCACGTAGGTGGCCACCGGAACCGTGATGACGGCTGCCGGCGGCGCGTTCGGCTTGGTAGGTGCTGCATGGCACGCGACCAGCAGCGCAGCGGTAGCAACCACGATGGTGCGCATATCAGTACCCCTTCAGTGCTGGGCAGGCGGAATCGAGCAGCTCCAGTGCTGCCTTGCAGGTGTCCGGCCGTTGTTCGTAGCGGCCGCGCCAGGTGGATGCCTCCTTCTCGGATGCCTCAATCTTTCCGGCCAGGTCCTGAAGTGCTGCCGCGCTCTCTGCCTTCAGGGCTTCCAGCTTCTCGGCTTCGGCCCTCAATGCGGCGGCGACCTCGGCCAAACGCTGATCGCGCGTATCCACGTCGGCCTGCAGTCGAGCGGCATCAGCCTGCCAGTCGGCACGTACCTTGATCACCTGGGCGCTCAGGTCGCGGATCTTCTGTTCCTTCTCCCAGGCAGTAAGCCCGGACACCATGCAGCCGAAGGCCAGCACCGCGCACACCAGCTTGATCTTGCTGCCGGGCTTGCTCAGCCACTGCAGCGCGTCGGCAGCGGCGCCTACGATCACCGTCCACAGTGCGCGAAAGAATCGAATCAGTACGCTCATGGCTTGTCGCCTCCGATGGCGCCGGTGGCTCGCTCCACCATGCGCACGTAACCCGGCAGCAGCCGGCGGATCAGGACGCCGGACAGACCGGCCAGCGGCAGCTGCGGAGCGCCCGCCAGTGCAGGCCAGATGGAAGCCGCAACGGCGATGACCCATGCGGCCACGATGGCGTAGGCCAGGACAGCTACTGCCAGGGCAGCCCACCGCGCGGCGGTCTGCAGGAGACGGTGTCCGCGTCGGCGGCTGGCATCAGCTGCCACCCGCTCCGCGTCCTTCTCCGGCAGCAGCAGGACACCGATCAGCGCTCCCGCCATAGCAACCAGCAGCACGGACTGCGGTACGCCAAGGATCACCCGTTCGGCCTCCCGCAGCGCGTCGGCTGTCGCCGGCGCCACAACAGCCGCGGTGAACGTCCCGACGATGGTTTTCAGTGTGCTCACGGGCTCAGTCACGGCACCACCGTCCCGCCGGCCTTGCGGTACACGGCCAACAGGTCGGCAATCTTGTGTTCGTGCTGGCCGTAGCCAGCGCCCGGCAGGCTGGCCCAGATGTTGCTGACCGCCTTGATGGCTTCCCGGATCTTGCCCGCCTGGATCAGCCGCAGCGCGCGGCGCTCACGGATCTGCTGCAGCGCAATCAGATCCTGGCTCAAGGGCGAGAAGTCCTTCAGGCCGAGCGTCTTCTTGTAGGCGTCGTAGTAACGGCGCAACAGCTGGTACCGGCCGGCTGCGGTCGACTGGATCTTGAGCTTCGGCAGGTCCACCAGCACGCGAGGATGGTCGGCGTAGCCCCGGAATAAGCCACCACCGACAAGCACGTCGTAGCCGCGGTCGTTCGTGGGCTGCCTGCCGTTGTCCGTCCCTTCGGACCAGGCCAGCATGTCGAGAAAGGCCACGACGTTCACGCCGCCAGCCTGTTGGGGAGTGATCTGCGTCATTTCGGTTCCTGCAGAGGTTCAGCCCCGCCACGCAGGCGGAGCACGGGACCCAGCCGGACCTGATGCCCGGCTAGGTCGTATAGATGAGCTCGCTCCGCGCAACGCCCTCGCCGCCACCAACGGTGTAGCGGATGGGCACGCTGACGCGAGTGAAGCGGTCGAACAGTGCCCGCATAGCGGGATGATCGTTGATGGTCAGGATTGCCCTGCCCTTGAGCTGGGCCATGGCTGCTGCTAACAGCTCGTACTGATCCATACCGAACTCGCTTCCATAGCCCGTCGTCTCCCAATACGGTGGATCGAGAAGGAACAAGGTCTCGGGTCGGTCGTACTTCTCGATGCAGCGCTGCCACGGCAATTGTTCGATCACCACCCCCTGCAGTCGGAGGTGCGCATCACTCAGATCCTGTTCCAACCGAAGCAGGTTGATACGTTTTGCAGCCGTCGGGCCAACGCCCAGCGACTGCCCGTCCACCTTTCCACCGAAGCTCAGCTTCTGCAGGTAGTAGAACCGCGCGGCGCGCTGGATATCAGTCAGCGTTTCGACGTGCTGCAGCTGAGCCCACCGGTACATTTCCCGGCTGGTCAGTGACCAACGGAAGTGCCGAACGAACTCGTCCAGGTGGTTGGCGACCACTCGGTACAGCCTCACCAGCTCTCCGTGCGTGTCGTTTAGAACTTCAATCTTGGCCGGTGCACGCTCGAACAGCATGGCGGCGCTGCCAGCAAAGGCTTCGACGTAGCAGGTATGGGGCCGCTCGTTGATCAGCGGCAGCAGGTGCTTCGCCAGGCGTGTCTTACCGCCCGGCCAGGGGAACAACGTCTTTGTCTTCAAGTCTCAACCTGTGCGACATTCGTTAAGCAAACTGCGCGCGCTCTCCGGAGAGCGGCAGGGCTTAAGCCAATGGCACGCGGGCGAAACGCGTGTACTGCGGCGGCGCCTGGATGCCTGCAAGCATCCAGGCGCCGCTCTGTTTAATGGTGGGGCGACGTGGAGTCGAACCACGCGAGTCACAGACGCCGGATTTACAGTCCGGCCCAGCGCCCATCTGGCAACCCGCCCCAGAAACGACGAACCGCAGGTGACTGGACCTCCCGAGTCCAGGCCTGCGGCCGTTGAGTGGAACGGATCGGAATCTCGCCCACGGTATCGATTGGACAACAATCCCGGTTCCCGCTGCAACTGCGGTAAGGTTCCTTACCGCATTCGCGCGAATGCGGTAAGTTTCGCGGCGACTGCGGTAATGTTGCTTAATATCTACGACTAGCCGCCCTCGCCCTCTTTCTCATCGAGGCCCCGGGAATTTCGAGTTCTGGCAAGACGAATTACCTCGCTTTTCCGAATCATCACGTCCAGTGACTCGACAACCTCTTTTGCCAAATCCAGCGTACGTCGCATGGCCTCTGGCGTAGCGGACGTGTGTTCCACTTCATTGATCATATCCATGGCAGCAACGATTCCGCCTGCTTGGCTCGTCGTAATCACCGACTTTTCCATCAGTCGATGCATCATGCCCATCGTAGAAAGCCCGAGCGGTGGTATCGAGTTGATCTGACACAGATACCGGATGCTGCGCATCAAGATCTCTCTTAAACCTGAGAGCTCAACTCTGCTGCTGCTCTTGCCGGGAAGAAGAGATGTGCGCAGCTCCAACTCTACGAGATCGTCAGCGGGACGTGCGCCGCTTTTGATGCGCTTGGGCGCTGCGCCATCAATCGTGTAGAAGATAGTAAGCGGGGTTCCCGAGTCTGTGCTGCCCTTGTTTGCCTCCTTTGGTTCCGCCCAAGTGTTCCCTTCATTGGACGCGACTTTCACGTCTGGTTGATCCTGCTCTACTTGTTCAGCCCCTTGAATTCCTTCCGGCAAATCTGGCGCATCATCTGGGGTTGGCAGGTCTGAAGCTTCAATAGCCTTAGCTACCTTTTCGACGTCATTAAGCTCAATTTTGCCAACTCCTGCCACCTCAATTGACTTGATCGCAGATCGAATCCATGGAGCCACCCCGACGATCAGAAGGCCGATCGAGACAGCGTCCATCTTGAAAATGTTCGGAAACAGATTTCTCAGTACGATCAGCGCCAGACAGAGCATGCTGATGGTAATCCCCACCCACGGCAGGCTCCTAATCCACGAAGTTCCTTTTGACATGGCCCGCCCCCTATCGTTAAGCAAAGGATGAGTTGACCAGGTCATCCGGTCAACCTACCCCCGTTGGCTGAAGAAGAGCCTGGCACTGAACTCTGCGCGGGCATCCTCCAGCGCCTGCGACAACGCAGAGCTGGCAATACCGTAGACCCGTAGATATTCGCTCTTGCGCATCTTGGCCGCCTTAGCCGCCGACTGCGCAGCGACCCTACGTTCAGGCCATATCAAGTCGTTCACAGCATCCTGCAGTACCAGGCGCATCCGCCAACGATCTGCCGGCTCGTCCATTCGAAGCGCGAGCTCGGCCCCATTTCGACGCTCCCACTGGATCTGTCGCATTACACGCCTAGCCAGCGCCCGCCCGAGCGAGGCTAAGGACACGCCCTGTCCCCGCAGCGCAACCGCTACAGCTGCCTGCTTGGCTACCGGATCCCGCATCAGCCCGACGGCACCAGCAATGTCGGCGGGCGTCAAAGGCTGTATGGACGACCTGCCGTTCGATGGCTCGCGGAAACTTCCGCCGACCAGCATGCGGGCGATCAGCTCGAGTGGATCTCGCCGCAGGGTGGGTTCTGGCACCGGTACTCGGTCGCGCGCCACCCTCGCTGCTGGCGGTGCCGGAGGCGCGTGGTGTTTGTGTCTCCAAGCCTTGGCCGCCTGAGCTTCCGCATCCGCGCCGACGCACAGCTCACTGTGGGCGCTACAGCGCGCGCACACGACCTGCGCGGTGCGCCGGCTGCTGGCGCTGCCCCGCGCCCGCATGCGCACTTCGTCGCTGCCGCAGTTGCCGCACGGCGTCAGGGCCGCCGCGGGCGCTGCTACTGCCGACATCAGGCCACCTCGGAGTTGCTGACCCAGCGGGACCGGCCGTCCTGCCAGACGTCCCACACGCTGCCGTCGACCTGACACCTGATAGGGCCTTCCCTCCCCTCCAGGTACAGGTGGTGGGTTGCCTCATCCAGGCTCGGGAATTTCGGGATCATCGGGTAGTCTCCATGGTTGTCACGTTCGTTGTTTCCAGGGCCACGCCCTGCTGTTGAAGGAATTGCTGGGCCAGCGCGCGCAACTGGTTCTCGCCTACGTCCAGGCGCTCCACCAGGTGTTCCCCCGGGCTGCGCACACCTTCGATCTGCTCCCGCTTCACCCCGAGCACGTCCGACACGATCGGGTCGCTGCCGCTGTCGGAGAGCAGGAAGTACGCCATGACCGGCTCGGTCTGGCCGTCGCGGTGGACGCGGCCGATACACTGCTCGTGGACACCTGGCGACCAGTCCAGTTCGCCGAACACCACGGTGCTGCACACGTGCTGCAGCCCGTCGATGCCCGCACCCGAGCGGAGGCTGATCAGCATCACCTGGCTATCGCCGCTGATGAATGCGTCTTTCGCTGCCTGCTTCTGGCTCGGCGACTCGCTGCCGGTGTACATGACGGGGTTGTACGCAGCGAGCTTCTCCTGCCAGATGCTGTAAACCTCTCGGTGCCACCCGAACAGCAGCACCTTCTGGCCGCTCTCCAGCAGCAGCCTGACGAACTCGGCCACGTAGGGCGCCTTGGCCACGCCGGTCGCCTGCCGCAGCAACCGGTCGAACTCGCCGGCGGCCTGCATCTTCTCGCCGCGGTACTGCTCGTTGGCCCGCAGGATGATCCGCGCCAGCGCCGCGGCGTCGCCGGTGATGGCGTCCAGTGCTTTGGCGTCGGATTCCACCTCGTGCGGGATCTTCGACAGCGCCGGCAGCTCACGCCCCACTTCCTTGCGGGTGCGGCGCAGCATGATCCCCTGTCGCCGCAGGTACTGGCCGAACTGCTCTGCGTCCTGCAGCTTGGCCTTCTCCCCGGGCGCGGAGATGCACCATTCCCGCAGGAACTCGTCATAGGTGCCCAGGCAGCCCGGCAGCAGCGGGTCGACCACATGGAAGAACTCGCAGCCGTAGTTGTAGATGGGGGTAGCGGTCAGGCCCATGCGGAGCCGCGCACGGCTGGCCAGATGCCGGCAAGCGCTGTGGATGCTGCTGTCCGGGCTGCGCAGCTGTTGGCATTCCTCGAACACCACGTACTGCGCGATCTCCCCCAGCGTCTCGGCCCAGCCCCGGAGCTTGTGGTAGCTGACCAAGATCACGTCCGGCAGCGTGTCCCACAGATCCTTGATCCTCTGCTTCGGCTGGCGCACTAGGGGGTACGGCGCGCTTTTCCTGATGTGGTGCACGCGCAGCTGCGGTGCAAATTCGGCCAGCTTCTCCGGCCAGTGGTTCGGCAGCGCCGCCGGGTACACCACCACGGCCGGCAGGTTGCCCGGCGCGGCCATCGGGCAGATGCCGGTGACCGTCTTGCCGAGTCCAAGGTCGTCGGCCAGCAGCAGGCCGCCGCGGATGGACAGCTGCGCCCCGGCCACCCGCTGGTAATCCCGCGGCGGCTTGGCCAGGGTGAACTCTGGAATCTGAACGCGGCCGGCCAGCAATTCGCCCAGGCTGCGCTCCATGTCCACGTGCTTGTCCGCCAGCTGCTGCAGCGCGCGCTGCGTGTCCGCATCCATCGACAGCGGGTATCGCTGGGTGAACCATTGCAACTCCCGGCTGTTCTCCGGCGTGGCAGAGAGGTCGATGTGCTCTGCAGCGTGCTGGCGCACCCGGGGAAAAACGCGCTTCATGCGCGCGCGTACCTGCGGCTCGCAAATCACCCGCCAGGTACTGCCGGCGGCGCTGTACAGAAGGGTTCCATAGGTCGTCTGCATTACAGTGCCTGCCTCTTCAGGCGAATGATGTTGAAGGGCTTCCCCTGCCAGGCCGGCCGGGCTACGAGCGGGCGTTCACCCCACCGCTCGGTGGTGGCGAGCAGCACGCCGCGCACCTGCGGCAGGCTGATGTAGCGCCCAACCTGCCGCAGGGCGTCGGCGAGTGAGCCGGCCACCTTCACCTCGATCACCAGACCGTCGAGCCAGAAGTCCGCGCGGTTGCTGGCATCGAGCCGGTACTCGCGAACGTGGGCATGGCCGGCCTGGTCAAGGATGGTGGCCAGAACCTCGTGCAGCTGGACCTCGGAACCGTAGCGATAGCCGAAGCCCGCCAGCAGCCGGCCAATGCCCTTCAGCTGCAGCTGCTCTTCCATGGCTGTGCCGGGGCGCATCGGTGCAACATCAGCACGCTTACCGAGTACTCGGTTCATTGCTTCTTTCTCTCCCAGGTGCCGTGCCAGCGCGCGTCGGCTTCCCTGTCGGCCAAATCGAGCCGAACCAGACGACGAATTTCTTCCGCCTCCTTGTGAGCGACTCCCGCTATCAGTACGCCAAAAACCACATCCAGCATCGCAAGGACGAAGCGCGCAGGTGCGGCCCAATCGGCCGGGTTGAAACTGGCTGCGGCGAACGCACAAACCAGATACATCACGGCAGTTGCCACCACGAACGCGATGAAGGCCAGCAGGTAGTAGCGCATCAGTTCACCTCCGCAGCCAGCTGCAGGCTGGTGGCGGCGTCGGCCTGCGCCCAGGTCATCTGGTCACGGTCGATGCTCTCGGCCAGTCGTGACAGGCCCTTCGCGGTCACCAGCACCTGCTCGTACACGCGGTCCGGCTCGCCCTCCCGCCGCTGCACGCTGGCCTTGTGGGTCAGCACGCCCTGCTGCAGGCGTGTTTGGTAGGCCAGCCAGTTCTTGCTGCCCGCGCGGCGGTAGATCCAGCCGTGCTCGGACAGCCAAGCGAACAGCTGGCGCGGCTGGACCTGGAGCATCTTGGCCGCGGTGCTGATGTTGAAGGCACCGTCAGCCTGGGTCAGCCGCAGCAGCGCACGGACCTGCGGCTCCTGATACTGCACGCGCGCCTCAAGGATCTCGGCCTTCTCGCTGTAGGACAGCAGCAGCGCGCGCAGCGTCGCCGGATCGGTCAGCGCCTGCATCGGGTCAGGCGCCGCCGCCCCGGCCGCGAGCGCGTCATAGGCGCGGATCACCTGCAGGCTGAAGCTGGGACTGATCCACATGGCGTAGGCATAGACCAGCTCGCGCACCACGTAGCTGCCGCCGTAGCGGCCGGCCACCGAGTGCACCGGGTAAATCCGGGAATCACCGGAGTTGACCAGCTCGGCCACCAGTTCCTCGGTCTGCTTCAGGCGCTGCCAGTCGCTGGGCTGGTGGCGCTTCGCACCGCCGGATGCCTGGTGCAGATCGTTCAGGCAGAACCTGCCCACGTCGTCGCGGCGCACAGTGACCCCGCCAATCATCATTGCGTTCAAGAGAACACCTCCGTCTTCCAGCCGCCGCCAGGGGCACGCTGGACTGCCAGGAATCGAAACGGGTACATCTCGGCGGCCACCTTCACCTTTACGCGGGCGTCTTCCTCCCAGAAGCCCTTCACCTCGTGGGCCTCCAAGTCACCAGCGGCCGTCATCACGAAGAAGTCGATGGTGAGGTGGGTCTTTTCGGCCAACTTCAGCTTCACCGACTCGAACCGGAACCATGCGATCTCGCCGGCGGCCAGCTGCAGCGCCAGATGCGCGGCATAGGCTTCTTCGGTCTTGTTCATCTCCCCGGGCACGTGCCGCGGCCTACCGCGTGCCACCTTGCCGGCGGCGTTTCCGCTGCCAGAGGGCTGAACAGCAGACGGCGGACGGTACGCGCGCGGCGCTGCCGGTGTAGGCCCGGCTGCCGGCGCACTGGCCTGCACGAGGCGGCGCATGCCTTCCGGCATGTCCTGCACGGTTGCGTACCGCAGGGAACGGCTGGATGTCTTCTTCGGCGGCATCAGGCAGATGCCTCCATAGCGCTCCACACGCGCATTGCTCGCTGCCGGAATGCGTCGAACTCCTGCCGGGCGCGTTGCTGCGCGGCCTGGTGCTCGCGGTCCATCTGCTCGAGCATGCAGTCGAATTCGACGTTAAGCAGTGCCATCAGTTGTTCCATGGACAACCCGCCGCGCGTGCGCTGCCCCGATGGTGGCGCGAGCATTGGCATGGCCAGCTGCTGCTGACCCGAGGGCGGCGCCGGCGCACGCTCTACGCGGCCGGCCTCAGTCGCCGCCCACGTCGCCACCGGCCGCCCATCGCGGCCGCTGTCGCGGTTCTCGCACCTGCGCACCAGGCCATCACCGTCCAGCTCTCTCAAAAGGCCAGCCACGGCGGCCGTGCTCAGCAGCATCACCTCGCGCGGCGCGCCTGACTCGAGCGCGGCGTTGCCCATCAGCTCCAGGGCCTCCGCTGCAGTGCTCTCGCCGTGGATGCCCAAGCAGAACAGCAGCAGCTGCCGCTGGTAGGCGCGGATTTCAGCCGGCTCCATGAGTGCCTCCGAAACCCAGATCCGCCGCGGCCTGCGCCATGGCGCTGCGGGCGGCGTCGCGGTTGCGCACCACGTGCAGTTCTGGCTTGTGTGCAGGCAATGCAGCCATCGCCTCGGGCACGGCGCCGCCGTCCATGACGTGCTTCACCGCCCTCTCGTAGGCGTTGGCCAACATGCGCTGCTGCTGCGCGCCGCTCTCGGCCGTGGCGTAGGCGTGCAGGTCCAGATTCGACCGCACCAGCACGGTGAACCCGCTATGTGCTTGGCCGGGTCGCATCTGGCCATCAACCTCTGCCAGCGACGGCACGCCCAGGCACATGGCCCGGAACTGCCCGGGGTTCGGCGGCCACTGCAGCGCACTGCGCAGGCAGTTGCCCATGCCGTCGGCGACCTGTCGTGGGGTGATGCCAACCAGCACCTGGAACCACAGTTCACCGGCGGTGGTCAGGCTGCCCGCGTTGTTCACTGGGGCTGAGCCGTTCTCACGCACCCACTTCCCGGGAAACATGCCGGCCATCCGTTCCCACACCGTCCACAGCATGCTCACCGCACGCTGGTCGGGCTCAGTGGTGGACGGGTTCGAACTCGACGTCGATGACATCGCCGCCCGTTCCGCCAAAGCCGCCAGCTCCCGCGCGCTGCTCGAATTGTCGCCGCCGCTCTGTGACCTGATCGGCAGAACCTGGCTGATGGCTTGCATTGGTGCCTCCGGTGGTATTTGGGATTGCGGGCATTGCGCCTGCTGCGTGGCGGTTGCGGGCGGTCTTGATCGCCCAGGGGAACGGGTTCGCGACCGGTGGTGATCGCGCAAGTCCTTCAGCGACCGTGTGCCCCAGCGTCTCCGGCGTCACGCCCTCCTTCAGGGCAGCCAGCAGGTCGGGGTGGCTCGGGTTGGTGGAATGGCAACCGGCCTTGCGCATCAGCAAGCACGCACGCCCCGCGTCGGTCACGCCTCCCAGAGATCCTTGAGTGAGATGTGATCTATCTGGAGTAGTAATGGGGTCTGGGGTCTGGGTACCCGTGTTCACACCTGTGTTCACACCACCTGTCACGCGTGACTCTGCGTGACAGGTCACGCGTGACAACTGGTCGAGCGTCACGCGTTCGTCGCCCGTGACATGCGTGACATGGAGCGCCTTCAGCTGTGCCATCGTGACCATTCCGTCCGGCACGACGCCGACCGCGCGCAGGTCTTCGAACAGCATGGTTCTGCGTGCTCGGGTGCGTGCCTGGCGCTCAGTTTCATTGCTCTTTCGGGCATCGCGGCGGCCTTGGCCCTCGGCAATACGGCCTTTCGCCTTGGCAATTTGCTCATCGCAGCGCTTGCTGTGCCGCAATCCGTCTTCTGCCACGGGGAAGTAGCGGTCGGCGACCTTCTTGACCGCGGCCTTGTCCGCCGCAGTGATTGCGCCGGCGATGATGTACAGCTCGGCCAGGCTCTCTGGCAGCGCCTGCTCTTCCGAGTAGTACGCCAGCATCAGCTTGAAGTAGACGCCGTGGTCGGTCAGGGACAGTCGGGTCGTGTCCTTGAGGTAGTCGCCCGGGAACATCTCGAAGTAGATCATCAGGGTTCCCCGGCCCCTTGCTTGCCGCGCGCCGCAGCACCGGAGCTGCCAATCCTGGTCAGCTCATGCTCGTTGGGCGGCAGCGTCTCCAGCCGGTATGTCTCACCCAGACTGTTGCGCCAGCGGTACGCCGTGGCGCGGCTCACGCCGAAGTGCCGGACTATGGCCTCAACGGTTGGGAAATCGCTGAGCTCGACTGCCCAGCGCATGAACTCCATGACGATCCTGGTGGTGTTGTAGCCGGCAAGGGCGTGCTGCGGCGCGCTGCGCCGCGGCTTCTTTTCAGACATCGCGGCGGCGACCGGAGCTACGGCCGGCTCTCGCTCAGTCGGAGCGGCGCGGAGCGCAGGGCCACAGCGCAGACCGAGGGTCGGACTGATGTTCATCCTGTCGCCCCCGCATGGCCCGATACGGGAACCTCACGCCCCATCGCGGTGCTCAGCTGCCGCAGGCTGGGAAGCCGCCGCCTGGCGGCCGCCGGGTCGTTGAGGTCCTGCAGCGCGAGCTGCCAGCGGTATGCCGTCGCGCGCGAAAGGCCGAATCGCTTCTGGAGCGCATCAACGCGCACCGGCTGCGGCTGCTCTTTGGCCCAGAGGACTACATCCACCATGGGCAGGAGCGGCACCACACTCTCGGGGATGCGACGGCCGGCACTGTCGAATTCGCTGACCACGGCGATTGCCCAGCTCACCATTGCACCGCCCCTCATCGCTGCGCACCCTGCACCGCTCGCGGCGCCAGATCCTGCAGGTGGCCCGACACGTAGCGCTTGGCCGTCACCAGTTCCGCCTCGAGCTGACCGATCTCGTCCAGCGCGCGGCGCAGCTCAGGTATGTCCTTCGGGCAGATGCGGCCGTCAGCCAGGACGTTGGTGATCGCTTCGAGCGTGTGACCGAACTCCACCGACAGGCGGGCCACAGCCAGCACGCCGGCATGCGGCTCCATCATCGGAATACGGGCACCGAGAAAGCCATAGCGCTGGGCCAGTTCGCGCGAACAGGCGTCGCGCCAGTGCGGCGGCAGCGCACGAACCCACGACTCTTCCAGGTCCACCGGCATCTTGACGGTGCCATTGCGGATGCGGGCAATGAGCTGGCCGTTGGACTTCAGCGCTTTTTCGGTGCTGTCGGCGTCTACACCGACATGGAAGTGCAGGATGCGCTCGGCTGGCGCTACGTCCGCCATGTACTGCTCGGCGATCGCCTGGGCGAGGCTGCTGTCGGTGTGGCCGCTGTTGCGGACGGCGTCGGTCGTGTGGCGGAACACCACCGCAGAGCGCGGCTCGTGGAACTGAGGATCAGGCTTCATTTACGCACCTCGGGAGGCGATGCAAAGTGGTCGCCATGGACAGGACGACCGGAATTCAAAGGCTTGGAGTCGCCCTCCTTGCGCTACGCTGGATGTGCGAACAACACCGCCCGCAAGGAGGGCGACATGGCAAAGAAGGGCGTTACGGCTGGCCGGAGCCAGATGAACGAGATCCGGCATCAGAACCACTACTGGAAGGGCTATGCGGACTACACGCTCGAGGTCTTCGGCGACACGCTAAAGAAGCGGGAAGGCTGGAAGAACGACCTGACTGGCTTGGATGCGATCCACTACTACCTGGTGGAAAAACACCACTGGCTACCGTCGGTTGTTCGGGCAATGTCTCTGGAAGACCTGCGATTCGCCTTGACCGAAGAAATGCATGGCTGGACGCTGCCAAAAGACGCTCTCGGGCCAGAGGACAGGTAACTGAAGCGGCTTCCAGGGTGAGTTGCTGGCTGCGCAGCAGTTCCAACCTGCTGCGCAGTTCTACCAAGCTTCCAGGGCGGATCCGCGCGCTCATCTCAGGCGACCTCCACTGGCACGATCCGGTCAGTGTCGGGGTCGCCTTCCGCAGGTCGCTCAAGCGCCTGGAAATGGGCTGGCATCAGCACAAAGCGCAGCTTCAGCGCCCAGAGATCGTCGATCTGCCCCTCGGGCCACTGATAGACAGCCGACGGCGTGATTCCGAGAGCGCGTGCGAGCGCGGCGGCATTGCCTTCGTAAGCAGCAATGGCTTCTTCCTTGGATATCCGGGGCATGTTCATGCCGCCTATATAAGCACGCTTCCATTACACATGCAAGCACGCTTACTTAACGGACTAATAAGCTCGCTAACATGACTACTGCCCTCGCCACCCGCTTGAAGCGCGCACGATCAGAGTGCGGCATCACCGAACCTGCTGACGCGGCACGCCGTGCTGGCATCACGCCATCGGCGCTGTATCAATTGGAGGACGGCAAGACCAAGTCACTAAGTGGAGAGACGGCAGTCAAGCTCGCCCGCGTCTACCGACCATTTCGTGTGGAATGGTTGATCACTGGTGAGCTGCCCGAGCGATGGGATGAGTCTCATGGCACTTTGATATCAACCGGTGAGACGCCCGCTGGATATGTTCGCTTCCGAGTTATGGAAGGCGAAGCATCAGGGGGCTTTGGCGCAGTGAATCAGGATTTCCCAGATGTGGTCAGGGAGCTCGACATCGCAGAGTGGCAGGTGCGCCAGCAGCTTGGGTTCATTCCAGAAGCTGACCGTGTTCGACTAGTCACCGTGCGGGGCGATTCGATGTATCCCGACATCAAGAACGGTGACGTCGTTTTTGTTGACGTGGCCAAGGACTACTTCGACGGGGACGGCCTGTATCTGATCAACCTACATGGCCTGACATACGTGAAGCGACTGCAGCTACTGCGGGACGGGCTGCATGTGATCAGCACCAACAGGAAGTACCTTAGTGAAGTTGTGCCGCCACAAGAAGCGGATCAGCTTCATGTGGGCGGCAAGATTCTGGGCCTGGCTTTGCTGCGCAGTGCCCAGGAAGTCTGAAGTTAGAAGGATTTCTCGTTCTCAGATTGGCGAGCCATTTCGCGCGCCCACTGCGCCTGTGTGAGAACGACGATGAGACCCGCATCGACAGTGCCGACGATACCGTTGAACTGAACATAGACATCTGGAAGATCCCACACAGCTTTGGGGCTGGAGAACCTAGCTCCTACGCCGCTAATCACTTCAGTCGTCTCCTGCAAGGTGGGCTTGCCCAGCTTCTGCTTCAGCTGTCCTAGCAGTTCGTTGGCATGACGGAAGCCATCGGTTTCCACGTTCAAACCTTCAATCCTTCCATCCACCACGATGGCCGTCACCGCATGGGTGCCGGTCGGCCTTTTGTTGTCCATAGGCGCGATCAGAAGGGTTCTGTTGTTGTGAGTGTTCAGACGTGGGTCGGGACGCATACTGAATGTCGCCCAGCAAGCGGACTTACGCGAAGCCACGTTGTACAAATTGCCGCCATAGGCCTGCTCCTGCGGACACTCACGGACCAACGGGCCGCCGAGGGTGATTCCCATAAACTCAAAGCCAGTCCCCGAGCCTGCTTCATCGACGCCCGTAGACGCTCCCGTCTTCCTGACCTTATTTGGAACTTCCAGCCCGATTACCTGGCGCTTGATCTCGAGATGAGAACCGGACTGCGCGTGTACCGATCCGATCAATCCGCTGACGGCCAGTACCGCCACTTTCCGCCATTCCATCCCGTGTCTCCTTCTCCATGGAGGACTAGCGTAGAAGCACGCTGAATAAGCGTGCTTGCATTCTCCGTATTAGCGTGCTTTCATAACGCCGCAGCCGGCTACTGCCGCCAACGGAGACCTTGCAATGCCCCTGACCCTCAGCACCAAGCGCACCGCCCGCGTCGGCCTGGCCGCCCTGGCGTGCTTCACCGTCCTGGGCGTGGTTGCCTGGGCCACCCCGACCGATGCACCTGCCGCAGCTACCGACGACGCGCCTGACGGCCTGGTGATCACCAGCCCTCGCATCTGCGCCGCCCTGGCTGTCTATGAGCTGGCCGACCGGGACGATTGGGCACTGCGCGCCACCGTCGCCAACACGACCCTCAACGCCTTCCGCGATGCAGACCGGGTGCCCGACTGCGCAACCGGCGTCACTGCGGCGCTGACGCAAAACTTCGAGCCGGCGCGCTGGCAGCTTTCCCTCGACGCGGCCGATGCCGTCCTGAGCGGCTCCTATGAGATTTCCCCGGCGGCATGCGTCCGGGCCAATGCGGTTGTCCCCCTGTCGACCGCAGACGGCAAAGAGCCGAACACCTCCCCGGTGCTGGCCCCGGCGCAGTGCGTCATGCACGAACTGGCCTTCGTGGAGGTGGCGCCGTGATCACCGGCCTCCGTACTGAACCGCGCGCCGCGATGATCGGCGCACAGCGCCTGCCCCTGAGCCCCACCGAATCTAAGGTGCTGCAGCTGATCATCAACGCGGGTGACACCCCGATCAGCCGCTCCGCGCTGGAAGAGAACCTGTATGGCGGTGCCGGCCGTAAATCGAACACCGTCGAGGTGACCATCTGCCGCCTGCGCCAGAAGCTGGCCCAGCACGGCTACCGCATCAATGCCACCCGCAGCCGTGGCTACACGATCAGCCAGGCCGGTGCAGCATGATCGCCACCATCACCTACCCGCTCGCACAGCGCGCGGCCGTCGCCGCCAAGGCAGCCGCTACGGCCGCCACTGGTATGGGCTTCGCCCCGAACCTGGTCGCCGCAGCCGCTGACGTTGCCGCGCGCGCAGTGCTCGAGCACCGCGCCAGCGCCGGCCGAGCCATCGCCGACGTGCGAAGGAACCTTCGCCGCATGTTGCGGGCACAAGGCGGTGCTGCATGAGGGCACCTGCGATCAAGCTCCCAGCACCTGGCCTGACGCCGGACCAGCGCGCGGCCTTGGAGCGCGCGAAGCGCCCCCGCCGCCATCCCTACCGCGTGTATTGCACGCACCAGGCGAGCGCGCAGCGTCAGCGCGAGGCGGAAGAGCAGCGCCAGCGCGTCGCGCCGAACCTTCACAGGTTGGTGCGCTGATGGACGGCCTGCATCCGATCGGCGGCGGCCTGGACGCGGTGATCGTCAGCACGGCCACACCGACGCCCGAAGAGAGGCTGCAGCGGTATGCGGCGGCAGTTGCTGCCCACCCGTGTCGCTGGTTCTCGCTGCGCGTGCAGTTCGGCCAGATCCTGCAGCGCTCGCTCAAAAAGGGCATCCGGGTGGGCTACGCAGCGTGGCAACGGCAGATGCCGGCTCTCTGGCCACGCACACAACTCCGCTGACGCTTCGCCGGCGGCATCCATGGACCTCCGCAACCAGCTCGACATCTTCGACCACGACCCAGCCCGCTTGGCCAAGCCATGCCGCGACGCAGCCGACCACGCGCTGCATGACAAGCAGTCCCCCGAAAGCGAGCGCCAGGACCGCGCCGCCTATTACACCCGCGAGGCAGAGCGCTGGGAGTTCAGCGCGGCGCTCGGCAGCCAGCAAATCAACGGCGCAAAGGTGCCGCGAGCATGACAAATGTTCAGCATCAGCTCAACGACCGGCCATCCATGGCCGGCGTAGAGGAATCCTCACTACTGAATGTAATCCGGATTCAAAGGCAGCTTCCAGACCCGCTCCTGCGGACACGCGATCATGCTGTCGATGAGAACAATTTCTGCTTCAGTACACTCGACAGCCGCAGTCAGTTCTTCGGTGCGCATCTTGTTGCGGGAGATCGCGTGTTCGATTTCCTGCAGCACTTCTTTGTAGTGATCGGCATCAACACTACGGCAATAGTCCTGGAGATAGGCGTTGTAGTCGCTCATCACCAATCGCGAGGCGGTGCTGGGCGTGTCTGCAGACCGCTCAACCAGACTAAGCACAGCACTGACTGCGGAGCGCTCAGCCTCAAAATTGCTCAGTTCCTGCTCCAGCCGGGCGATCTGAGCACGCCGGCGCTCCACTTCGTCAGCCGCCAGCTCACGAAGTCTGGCCAAGTTGTTGGGATGGAATTCCCACGCCGCTTGTCTTCCCCTTTGCACAGTGTGTCCCCCTTCAGTTGGATGTCTTCTACATGTGCGGGCGTCCGGAAGACAACTCAACCGTTGCCTCGTTCAGATCTGTTAAAGGAGGCTCGCAAATGAACATGCCCTCCCGATCCTTCAACTTCCCCCCGCCGCAGCGCTCCCGCCTGCGCCAGGATGAAATCGTGGTGGACCTGTTTGCCGGCGGCGGCGGCGCAAGCGAGGGCCTTAAGCAGGCCTTGGGTATCGATCCCGCTCTGGCCTACAACCACGACGAGCTGGCCATCGGCATGCACGCCGCCAACCACCCGCTGACCCAGCACCACCGTGAGGATATCTGGCACGCCGACCCGCGCGTGGACGTGGCCGGCCGTCCCATCGGCTGGTTCCATGCCTCTCCGGACTGCACGCATTTCAGCCAGGCCAAGGGTGGCCAGCCGCGCAGCAGGAAAACCCGTGCGCTGTCGTGGGTGGTGTTGAAGTGGGTTGGCCAGCTGCTGCGCGCTGATCGCCTGCACGGCACCAAAACCGCGCCGCGCATCATCTCCATGGAGAACGTCTGGCAGATCCTGACCTGGGGCCCGCTGGTAGCAAAGCGCTGCAAGACCACCGGCCGCGTCATCAAGATGGACGGCACCGTTGCAGCGCGCGGCGAGCGCGTTCCGGTGGAGAACCAGCAGCTGGTGCCGGACAAGCGCCACAGCGGCCGCACTTGGCAGCAGTTCGTGGCCGCACTGCGTGTGCTGGGCTACGTGGTCGAGTGGCGCAAGCTGGTGGCCAGCGACTATGGCGCAGGCACCAGCCGCGAACGCCTGTTCCTGCTCGGCCGCCGCGACGGTCAGGCCATCGTGTGGCCCGAGCCGAGCCACGGCCCTGCTCCGGGTCAGAAGCCGCGCGTGACCGCCGCCGACTGCCTGGACTTCTCCATCCCCTGCCCGTCCATCTTCGGCCGCAAACGAGACCTCGCAGATGCGACCATGCGGCGGATCGCGAAGGGCGTAATGCGCCATGTGCTGCAGTCCGCTGATCCGTTCCTCGTGCCGGTGCCACCCATCTGCCGCGACAACAGCAGCGCCGCCGCTGCCTTCATCGCCGAGCACGCGAACAGCAGCCACGCCCTCGGCTCCATGCGCGCGGACGAACCGCTGCGCACGGTATGCGCCGGGGTGAAGGGGGGCCACTTCTCTGTGGTGTCTCCGACGCTTGTCCAGACCGGCTACGGCGAGCGCGAGGGCCAGGCCCCGCGTGCGCTGGACATGCAGCAGCCGCTGGGCACGATTGTCGCGGGCGGAGTGAAGCACGCTGTGGCCGCGCCGCACCTGGTGAAGTTCCGTGGCGACAGCATCGGCACGGCGGCCACCGAGCCCGTGCCGACGATCACTTCTGGTGCTGGTGCAGCTAGGCCGGCCGGCGCAGCGCATGCCCTCGGTGTAGCCGCCACCTCACTGGTAACGCTGCGGCGGAACATGGTCGGCGCCGATGCGCGAACGCCGCTCACCACCGTAGCCGCTCAGGCCGAACACCACGCGGTATCGAGTGCCTTCATGGTCCAGGCCGCACACGGCGAAGGTCGAACTGGCGGCGTCCAACGCTGGGGAACTGGCAGCAAGGATGCTCGCTTACCGGTCGGCACGGTCACTGCCAGTGGCAATGGCGGGCATGCGGTGGCACAGGCGGAGCTGGCACAACTGTCCCCCGAGCACGAAGCAGGTGCCCTGCGAGTTGCCGCGTTCCTGGTGAAGTACTACGGCAGCGGCATCGCCGTGGGGCTGCATGACCCCGTGGACACGGTCACCACCAAGGACCGCCTGGCGCTGGTCACCGTGGTCATCAAGGGCACGCCCTACGTCATCGTTGATATCGGCCTGCGCATGCTCAAACCGCATGAGTTGTTCCGCGCGCAGGGCTTCCCGGTGACCTACATCATCGACCGCACCGCCGACGGAACGGTGCTGAAGACCACTGCGCAGGTTCGAATGTGCGGCAACAGCGTCAGCCCGCCCCCCATGTTCGCGATCGCAGAGGCGAACTTGGACCGGGTGCCGGCCGACATGGCGGTGGCGGCATGACTGACCTCTGTAAAGGGCTACCCAATCTGATAGCCCTCGGGAAGAAGCCCCACGTAGCTCATTCCCGAGACTTCCATCATGAAGGATCCATTCTGGGTTTCGCGTGCCCTTCCTATGAAAAGAACCTTTCTACCAACGAGCCCGGTAATTGCTTCAAGTTGATATCTCGCCTCGAGCTTCTTCGCGAGAGCGGGCAGGATTTCAAATCCCAACGCTGGCTTCGGAGCGCCGTTGAAAACTTGCGTGTTGTAGTACTGATTGGTCCGCGTCAGTTCGCCCCAATATCCTCGGAGCTCACCCACATGTTTCTTACGATCTGCCTTGGGTATTTCTACAAAAAACTCATTCACCGGAATATCGCCGCCAGGCGTAGCGATCACCAAGTTGCTCGTTTTGAAGGTGGGGGCTGCGTACAGCCACTCCAGCAGTTTGTCCGCATTACGTTGAATCTTCGTCTTTGCGGGCTCCCCTCCACCGGCAAATCGCCTGCCACCCCCACCTCGCTCTTGGTGGCCACGCACACCACCGGCTCTACCCTCAGCACCGTCTTCAACACTCATTCCCAAGATGATCTTGGTGTTATCGGCTTCAAGCCTTTGCACGAGGTCGTCTCCGGCCTCACCCCAAGGGTCTTCCGAGCGGACCGCCAGCTGGCAATTGTCGAGGTGCCTTGCTCCGAAACAGGGACCGCGACCGGATACGGAGGCCTTTCGAAAGTACCCCGGCTCTTTGCACTCGTCGCAGATGAAATTACGACGAAGTGCCTGGATCTGCTCTGGGGGCAGAAGCGAGAACTCCAGGGCAATGTGCTTCTGCCCCGTAATGGTGTTGAACGCTAAATCCATACGCCCCCCCCATACGAAAGTTTCTATTTAACTTTCACAATTCTTAAACGCCTCCGCCTCCTAATGCAATCGGATATTCCCTACCCAACGCATGCTCCGACCGATTCACCTGAGCCCACTCCCTCGTTCCGCGGGGCCGGTGCGTGAGTCCCGGCCCAAAGGTCTCGGCTACTAAGGCTGCTCTACGCGGTCCGGCGCCGGTGCACGCGTCGGTTCGCGACATGATCCGCCGCCACTGCCGGGAGCACGGCAAACAGCTGGCCTGCCTTGCGCCGGCCTGGGGCTGCCAGGTGTTCAGCGTTTGGCGCGCATTCGGCCGGACGTCCCGCCCCCTGCAGCCGCATCAGGTCGAGGGCGCGATCACAACGCTGCAGCTGGACGAGTTCGACGCCAACGAACTACGGCTGCGCGCTGCTCGCGAGGCCGGGTGGCACATCGATCCCAAGATGCTGCTCGAGGGCGAGGCATGAGCGGCGATGCCTCGACCATCGGCACAGCACCGCCGCCGACTGCGAGTGACGCCGTGCGCGAGATGCGAGCTGCAGGCCGCGCCGGGCATGCGGTGCCGGCCGATCAGGTGAATCGATGGGCCACCACGCTGATGCGTCTTTTCGGTCAGCAGCGGGCCGTCAGGCTCGAGCAATGGGGCGGATCGTTCTGGTATCAGATCGATGAAAGGCAGTGGTACCGAGCCCTTGCAGCTGGCGAACAGGTCCGGGCTCTTTACACCCAGCCGCTGCTCCACGAGGTCCGCAGGGCCGGCAAAGATCGGGATCACATCTGGTCGGCGGATCGAACGCACTGCACCGTCTGTAACGACCCCTTCGATTGGGCCGATCCGTACTGCAACCCACCCAAGCCGCCGACGCCCATCGCGCTGAAACCCCAGCCGTTCAATCCGTCCTGGGTTCTCCCGCTGCTCGACCGACTGGAGCGAGCGTTGAAGCGTGAAGGCAAGCGGGAAAGGGACGAGTGGGGTTTCCGAATTGCGCAGATGCGTAAGTCAATCGAAGAGCATACGAAGGAGAAATCACATTGACCGTTGAGCACATCGAGGCCGCCGCGGGCGAGCGGTCACCACTGATCCACCAGCAGCGCGCGGCCATAGCGGTTGCAGCAGCGCTCGAAACCGCCCTGACCAGCACGCGCCCCGCTAGCGGCGGCGGCCGCGCATTGACCTTCACGTTTGCCGGCGAGCCGCAGCTGCAGGCCGCGTGCGACGCCTGGCGCGCATACGCCCTCGCCACCATCGACACGCCGGCGCCACTGGCGGCGACAGCGACCCAGCGGCTTACGGCCCAGATCGGCCTCGCCCTTTTCGATGACCCCACAATGGACCTGACACAGATCGCAAACCTTGTGACCACGGCACGGTCGGATTCGCACACTGCGCTGCTGTTGGCGACCACCACTGAAGTAACGGAGGCCCGAGATGGGCGCAGCTGAGAACATGCCCGAAGTCCTGCTGAAGCTCGAGCAGGTCGAAGCCCAGACCGGGATGAAGAAGAGCTACATCTACCGCGAGATGGAGAAGGGCACTTTCCCGCCCAGGCACAAGGTCGGCGGCGGCACTCGCTGGTACCAGAGCGACATCCAGCGTTGGATCCGCGCACGTAGGAGCGCCCCGCAGTGGACGCCCGAGGATGTGGGGCGACCAGCGGCCAACTGCGACAGCAGCGGAGCGTAAACGGTCACCGAGCGGTCACCGTGCGGCGCTGGCTTGACGAAGAAGGCACTGCGGATGATCCTAAGTGCCTGATTCGATGGTGGGCCCATCAGGATTCGAACCTGAAACCAAGGGATTATGAGTCCCCTGCTCTAACCGTTGAGCTATAGGCCCTGCGCAGCGCCACAGTGTAGTGGAGGCCACGCTCGATCGGCTACCCGGCAGCAGCCAGAGCCTCAGCAACACGCCCCAACCGCTTCTCCGCCACGTCCACAAACCACATCTGCCGACGCAGATGTGCCTGGAACAGCGCCACCGTCCTCCTGGCCTCTTCCAGTCCCTGCTGGTTGTCGCCGCTGAAGCCGGCAGGCAATCCAGCCTCAGACAGCGTCAGCAGCGCATACGTCGTCCGACGTGCAAACCCCAACGGATCCTCACACTCATCCCGCATCACCTCATCCCGGTTCAGCAGCAGCGGGAAATCGATTTGCACGGGCTCAGGCATATCGTGCTCCACGTCATTCATGGCGTGACTCCAGATGCATGACGAATCAGTGCCGCAGGCCGCATGTGATGTACGTGACCTGCTGCGCGCTTGCATCAGCGCCGATGAAGATCGGCCTGCCTACGCGATGTGTTGAGCATCTGCACGGTCAGCGTGCGGCCGCCGCGGGACGTAATCAAATGGCAGGTGCGACATCGTCAGGATCCGATCGGCATGGCCGGGAGCTACCAAAGAAAAACCCCGCACCAGGCGGGGTTTTTCTCAACGCTTCAACAGCCGCTGGCTATCAATCGATATCCAGGAAGCTGCGCAGCTGCTCCGAGCGGCTCGGGTGACGCAGTTTGCGCAGGGCCTTTGCTTCGATCTGGCGGATGCGCTCGCGGGTCACGTCGAACTGCTTGCCGACCTCTTCCAGCGTGTGGTCGGTATTCATGTCGATGCCGAAGCGCATGCGCAGCACCTTGGCTTCCCTCGGGGTGAGGCCGGCCAGCACGTCGCGCACGGTTTCAGACAGGTTGATGTTGGTGGTGTTCTCGATCGGGGACTCCACGTTGGTGTCCTCGATGAAGTCGCCCAGATGGGAATCCTCGTCGTCGCCGATCGGGGTTTCCATCGAGATCGGCTCCTTGGCGATCTTCATCACCTTGCGGATCTTGTCTTCCGGCATGTCCATTTCCTTGGCCAGCTCCTCCGGCGTAGCCTCGCGGCCGTACTGCTGGAGCATCTGGCGGGAAATGCGGTTCAACTTGTTGATCGTCTCGATCATGTGCACCGGGATACGGATGGTGCGCGCCTGGTCGGCGATCGAGCGGGTGATCGCCTGGCGGATCCACCAGGTGGCGTAGGTCGAGAACTTGTAGCCGCGGCGGTACTCGAACTTGTCCACGGCCTTCATCAGGCCGATGTTGCCTTCCTGGATCAGGTCGAGGAACTGCAGGCCACGGTTGGTGTACTTCTTGGCAATCGAGATCACCAGGCGCAGGTTGGCCTCGACCATTTCCTTCTTGGCCTTGCGCGCCTTGGCTTCGCCGTAGGCCATGGCACGGCTGATTTCCTTCAGCTCTTCCAGGTCCAGCTGGGTCAGCTTCTCGATGTCGATCGTCGCCTGCTGTTCGGCGATGATCTGGTCCTTCACTTCGCGCAGGGCCGACGACCACTTCTGCTTGCGCTTCAGTGCGTCTTCCACCCACTCCAGATTGGTCTGGTTGCCTTCCCAGGAACGGATGAAGTCCTTGCGCGGCATGCGCGCGGTGACGGTGGCCAGGTTCAGCACACGGCGCTCATGCGACTTGATGTCGGCCATGGTGTCGCGCAGCTGCTTGGTCAGCACGTCGGTCAGCGGCAGCGGCAGCTTCAGGGTGACGAACACCGCCGACATCTCTTCGCGCAGGCGCGGCAGGTTCTTCTTGTCGCCCTTGGTCGCGGCCTTCTTGAAAGCGTTGAAGGCATCGCTCAGTGCCTGCATGCGCGCGGCGACTTCCTCCGGATCCGGACCGGTCGGTGCGGCTTCTTCATCGCCACCGTCGACATCGTCGTCCTCGTCCTCGTCGCCTTCGGCGTCCGCATCGGCGCTGTCATCGGCAACGACCGCCGGCGGTGCCGGCTCTTCGTCGACCAGGTCGTTGAAGCCGACGATCACTTCGGCCAGGCGCTTCTTGCCTTCCTTGTGGGCTTCGTAGTCGTTCAGCAGCGACTCGACCGAGACCGGGAACTGGCCGAGGGCGGCCTGGACCTGCGAAAGGCCTTCCTCGATGCGCTTGGCGATGGCGATTTCGCCTTCGCGGGTCAGCAGCTCGACGGTGCCCATTTCGCGCATGTACATGCGCACCGGGTCGGTGGTACGGCCACCTTCGGTGTCGAGCGCGCTCAGCGCGGCGGCAGCTTCTTCAGCCGCGGTGTCATCGACTTCGCGGTTGCCGGTGTTGCCATCGTTGAGAAGCAGGGTTTCCACATCCGGCGCAACTTCATGGACATCGATGCCCATGCCGTTGATCATGCCGATGATGTCTTCGATCTGTTCCGGGTCGACCATGTCGTCCGGCAGATGGTCATTGACTTCGGCGTAGGTCAGGTAGCCCTGTTCCAGGCCCTTGCTGATCAGTTGCTTGATTTCGGATTGGGCAGGACGTTCGTTGGCCATGTAGTGCTCGCGCCACCGGCTAGGGAGAAATAGGGAACGTAGCATTATACCAGCCCGGGGCCCCGCCTGCCGGGCGGTGGTCCCGCAGGCTCAGGGCCTGAGAAGGAAGGTCACGGGACCGTCATTGACCAGGCTGACGACCATATGGGCACCAAATCGGCCCGTTTCCACCCCGGGCGCGTGATTTTCACGACAGATGTCGACAAATCGATTGAACCCGCGTTCAGCCTCGTCCGGCGGTGCGGCGGTCGTGAAGCTGGGGCGCATGCCCGAACGGGTATCGGCGGCCAGGGTGAACTGGCTGACCAGCAGCAGGCCGCCGCCGGTGTCGCGCAGCGACCGGTTCATCTTCCCGGCCTCGTCGGCGAATACCCGGTAGCCCAGCAGGCGCTCGGCCATCCGTCGCAGCTGGGCCTCGGTATCGCCCGGTTCCATGCCGACCAGGGCCAGCAGGCCGGGACCGATCTGCCCCACCACTTCCTCGTCGACATGGACGGCGGCCTGGCTGACGCGCTGGATCAGGACGAGCATCGTGGGCTTCCAATGAACAGGGCCGGCCACGATAGCAGCGCCCTTGGCTAAACTGGCGCCGATGAATCCGCAACGCAAAGCCCGGCTGGTCTACCGCGCCACCACCCTGTTCGCCCGCCTGCCCTGGCCAGTCCTGCGGGGGTTCGCGCATGCCCTGGCGTGGACGTGGGTCCGTCTCAACGCTCGCGAGAGCCGCGTCACCCGGCGCAACCTGGAACTGGCCTACCCGGAACTGGACGGTCCGGCGCGCGACCGCCTGCACCGCGAGCTGCTGCGCTCCACCGCCCTGCAGGCCATCGAGACTCTGCGGCTGTGGAGCCGGAGGCCGGCCGACAACCTGCACCTGCACCTGACGCAGCGCCACGGCGAAGCCCTGTACGACGCGGCGCTGGCCAGCGGCAAGGGCGTGATCGTGGCCGCACCCCACTTCGGCAACTGGGAGCTGCTGAACCAGTGGCTGGCCTCGCGCGGGCACATCGCCATCGTCTACAAGCCTCCGGAGGACGAGGCCAGCGACGCCTTCCTGCAGCTGGTGCGCGGCGGCCAGAACGTGCAGCAGGTGCGCGCCGAGGGCCCCGCCGTGCGCCAGCTGTTCAAGGTACTCAAGGACGGTGGTGCCACCGGCATCCTGCCCGACCAGCAACCCAAGGCCGGCGACGGCGTGTTCGTGCCGTTCTTCGGCGTGCAGGCACTGACCATGACCCTGGTCAACCGGCTGGCCGAGCGCACCGGCGCCACCGTGCTGTATGGCTGGTGCGAGCGCATCGGGCCGGACATGGAATTCGCCCTGCACATCGAGCCGACCGACCCGGCCGTGGCCGACCCGGACCCGGAGGTGGCGGCCACCGCGCTCAACGCCGGCATCGAGCGCATCGCCCGCCGCGACCCGACGCAGTACCAATGGACCTACAAGCGCTATACGCTGCGGCCACCGGGCAGCGGCGAGGAAGACCCTTACGCGACCGAAGAGCATCCGCACTGACGGTCGCACCACGCGGGCCCGTCCGGCCCCTGCGACCGGCGGCCGCACCACGTTGAATATGACGCCGTCGCCCCCATAGAGACTGCGATGTCCGCCTCCCCCGGTCCTGCCATGCCTGCTGCCTCTTCCCTGTTCGGCGACCCCGCCGCGATCCGCTGCGAACGCGCGGTGGCCGAACTGCGTGCCGGTCGCCCGGTACTGCTCCACGATGGCCAGGGCCAGCGCCTGGCGGTAATTGCACTGGACAGCGCCACTGCCAGCAGCTTCGCCACGTTCGCCGGTGCCGCGCGCGAGCGCCACTACCTGTTCCTGACCGCCACCCGCGCCCGCGTGCTCGGCGTGGAAGCGCCGGAAGGCGCGCGCCTGCCGCTGGCCGGCATTGCCTTCGATACCCTGCCCTCGCTGGGTTACCTGCGCGAGCCCGGCCCGATGCCCGACGGCTGGGCAGCCGGCGACGCCTTCGATGCCGGCGCGGTCGAGCTGGCCCGCCTGGGCCTGCTGCTGCCGGCGATGGTCGCGGTGCGCCTGGACGTGGATGACCACACTTTCGACGGTGCCGCCGAGGTGGCCCTGTGCGACCTGGCCGAAGGCGCAGCACATGCGGCCCACGACTACGAACTGGTGGCGCGTTCGCCGGTACCGCTGCGCGACGTCGGCATGACCACCTTCGCGGTGTTCCGCGGCGGCGTGGCCCAGCGTGACCAGGTCGCGATCATCGTCGGCGAACCGGACCTGTCGGCGGTGGTACCGGTACGCGTGCACTCCTCGTGCCTGACCGGCGACCTGTTCGGCTCGCTCAAGTGCGACTGCGGCGACCAGCTGCGGCGCGGCCTGCGCAAGCTGAAGGAACTGGGCGGTGGCGTGCTGCTGTACCTGGACCAGGAAGGCCGCGGCACCGGCATCGCCGCCAAGATGCGCGCCTACGGCTACCAGCACGACGGCCTGGACACCATCGACGCCGATGCACAGCTGGGCTTCGGTGCCGACGAACGCCGCTACGGCAGTGCGGTGGCGATGCTGCATGGCCTGGGCATTTCGCGCGTGGCTCTGCTCAGCAACAACCCGACCAAGGCACAGCGCCTGCGCAATGCCGGCATCGAGGTGCTGGACTGCATTCCGGTCACCGGCGAGATCACCGCCGAAAACGAACACTACCTGCGCACCAAGGCCGATCGTGCTGGCCACCTGCTGGATGTCGATGCGCTGATCCAGGCTGCCCAGTAACACAGCCGACCTGCTACCGTCTGCGCGGTGCGGCCACCGCCGCCGCTCGCCCTGCCACCTGACGGAGCCCGCGTGACCGACGTCGCCCCCATCGCCCCGACCACCGAAGCCTGGCAATCGCTACCACAACGTGCCGCCCGCCTGGCCGCACTGGAAGGCGCCTTCGGCGGACTGTTCGTGCCGGGTCTGCCACTGGCCGCAGCTGCCTGGTTCTTCGATCTGCCCGGCGGCCTGTGGACTGCCGCCCTGGGGCTGCTGATCGGCATCCTCTTCGGCGCCTGGCTCGGCCGCCGGCGACTGACCCGCACCCGCTGGCGCCTGGATGACCAGGGCCTGGGCCTGCGCCGCGACCTGATGTGGCAGCTGGAAACCCGCATTCCCATATCGCGCGTACAGCACCTGGACCTGCGCCGGGGCCCGTTGGAGCGCCGCGCCGGCCTGGCCACGCTGATCGTGCACACTGCCGGTACCCGCATGAGCGCGGTCACCGTCAACGGCCTGGATGAGGCCGACGCCGAGCGCCTGCGCGACACCCTCTCGCACCAGCTCGACCAGGACGCCGACGCCCTGTGAGCCTGCCGCCGCCCCTGCCCGCATCGCTGCCTGCCGGTGGCGAGGATCATCGCCTGCACCCGTGGTCGTGGCTGTTCGTGCTGCTGATGCAGCTGCGCCACTACTTCCTGCCGCTGGTCGCGCTGCTGGTGTTCGGCCAGCGTGGCGAGCGCGACCCGATGTGGGCGCAGTTGATTCCACTGTCGGCGATCGCGGCACTGGTGCTGGTCTCGGTGCTGCAGTACCTCAGCTACCGCTACCGCATCGGCAGCGATGCCATCACCGTGCGCAGCGGGCTGCTGGCGCGCAACCGCCGCGAGATCCCGTTCGCCCGCATCCACAACGTGGAAGTGCGGCAGAACCCGTTGCACCGGCTGTTCGGTGTGGCCGAGCTGCGCCTGGAATCGGCCGGCGGCGTGCGGCCGGAAGCCGAGATGCGGGTACTGAAGCTGGACCAGGCGCTGGCGCTGGAACGGCTGGTGCGCCAGCGTGGGCAGGCACCGCAGACCGCCGACGTGGTCGCCACTCCCTCGATCACCGGGGCCGACACCGAACAGGTGCTGCTGCGCCTGTCGAGCTGGGACGTAGTGCGCATGGGCCTGCTCTCCAACCGCGGATGGGCACTGGCGATCGCCGCCTTCGGCGTGCTGTTCCAGACCGTGCCGCGCCCGGTGATGGACGCGGCCATCCAGCGTGGTGGCAGGGAGGCCTTCGGCTACGCAAGCCACCTGCATCCCGGCATGGCCGGCGCCTTCCTGCTGCTGGCCGCAGCCCTGCTGCTGGGCTGGCTGGCGCTGCGTGCGTTGTCGGTGGTGCTGACCCTGCTGCGCTATCACGGCTTCACTCTCAGCGAGCAGGATCGCCGGCTGACCGTCTCGGCTGGCCTGGTCAGCCGAACCCGCAGCAGTGTCGCGCGTCGCCGCATCCAGGCCTGGACGCTGTACGAGACCACCCTGCATCGCTGGTTCGGCCTGCGCCAGCTGCGCGTCGACAGCGCCGCCGGCGGCCCTTCGCGGGACCAGGACCGCGCTCTGCGCGAGCTGGCACCGCTGGCCCCGGCAATGCGCTGCGAGCAGTTGGTGCAGCACCTGTTGCCTCAACTGCAGTGGCCACCGGCGCAATGGCAGTCCATTCCGCAGCGTGGCTGGTGGCGGCTGTGCCTGGGTGCGCTGCTGCTGGTCCCCGTGCTGGCCGCAGCCGCGTACTGGCGCTGGGGATCATGGGGCCTGATCGTGCTGGCCTGGCTGCCGCTGGCGCTGCTGGTGGCACATCGGCAGATGGCGCGCATGGGCTGGTATCTGGATGACCACTACGTCGCCGTGCGCGGCGGCTGGTGGAAGCGCTGGTGGCGCTGGGCCGAGCTGGACAAGGTGCAGGGCCTGCGCCTGCTGCGCTCGCCACTGGACAAGCTGTTGGGCACCAGCAGCCTGCAGCTGGATACCGCCGGCGCGCATGGTGATGTGGCGTTGATCCTGCACTACCTGCCGCAGGCGCAGGCGCAACAGGTGATGGATCAACTGGCGGCCGCGCTGGCGCGGCGCAAGCTGCGCTGGTAGGGAGTGCCGGCCGCTGGCCGGCAACCGCACACATCCCCGAGGTTGCCGGCCAGCGGCCGGCACTACCGCGGCGAGCGGGATCGCGCATCCACGCATGGCGTGTATCCGCATCAACCCATCAGCGCTGCGACGGCCCCCAATACCCCAGGTCCTTGCGGATCTGCAGGTCGCGCACCCAGCTGCCGAACGGCTTGCGCCGCAGCACGCCCATTTCACCGGACAGGAAATCCTCGGTAGCCGCAATCACGCGCTCGCTGGACAGGCCATCGCGGTACGGATGGATGGCATCGGCGTAGCGCAC
This sequence comes from Stenotrophomonas sp. Ps181, assembly GCF_025697425.1. Classification (NCBI taxonomy): domain Bacteria; kingdom Pseudomonadati; phylum Pseudomonadota; class Gammaproteobacteria; order Lysobacterales; family Lysobacteraceae; genus Stenotrophomonas; species Stenotrophomonas sp. Ps181. The sequence goes on along the minus strand of NZ_JAHWBI010000002.1, from coordinate 439,305 downwards.
GATCTCCGCCTGCAGCGCGGCGTCGGGATGCAGCGCGCGCTGCAGCATCGCCGGCAGCTGCACCGGGTCGTCGAAGTCGATCATGTGCGGCTTGGGCACCCGGTTGCGGAAGGTCACTACCGGCTTGTGCTGGACGATGAACTCCGAAACGATCGACGAGGTATCCGACACCAGCACATCGGCGGCGCGCTGTGCGGCCATCACCTGCTCCGGCTCGATGAAGCGCGCATTGGCACCGGCCAGCGCGCGGTAGCGTTCGAACAATTCCGGTGGGCACTTCGGGTGCAGGGTCAGCAGCCAGTAGCGGTTGCCTTCGGCGATGTCGGCGGCGATCTGCGCATGCAGGTGCGGGGCTGCGCTCAGGCGTTCGGTGAAGGTCGAGCCGAACAGGATCACCGGGCGTCCTCCAGCGGCGGCGCGCAGCGCGGCGCTCTCGCCACCGTCGTCGCGGAACAGCGGATCCAGCTTTGGCCAGCCGGTCTCGGCCACCGCGAAGTGGCCCTGCAGGGCCGCGATCTCACGGAACGGCGCGGTGGTGGCCGGCCCCTGCGTGCAGTAAAGGTCGAACATGCCGCGCACCCGGAAGTGGCCGCGCGCGCTGTCGCGCTTCTCCACGTTGAAGCCATGGAACAGCTGCACCTTGGCTCCCGAAAGGAAGGTCGGCACCCAGTTGGCGGCGCTGAACACCGCCCGCGGCCGCAGTGCCAGCGCCTGCTTGAGGCCGATGTTGGGCACTCCTGGCAGCTGGCTGCCGGCCGCGCCGCCCTCGAACCAGGCTGCCACCTCCTGCCCGGAGGCGTGCAAGGCCTGCGCCAACGGGGCGAGAATAGGCAGCGCATAGCGCTCCGTCGCAAACAACAGGTACCCGGCCATCATGTCCTCCACGACCGCTCCCATCGAACGGCCTCGCATCTCGGCCTGCATTATCGCGTTCAACGAGGCCGGCCGCATCGGCGACTGCCTGGCCTCGCTGGCCTTCTGCGATGAGATCGTCGTCGTGGACTCCTACTCCACCGATGCCACCGTGGCCATCGCCGAGGCCGCAGGCGCCCGCGTGCTGCAGCGCCCGTTCGACGGCTTCCGCAGCCAGAAGGCGTACTGCGTCGAGCAGGCCGGCCACGACTGGGTGCTGTGCCTGGACGCCGATGAGCGGATCAGCCCGGAACTGCGTGCGGCCATCGAACAGGCCCGCGACGGTGGCTTCGCTGGCCATGCCGGCTATCGCTTCGCACGCCTGTCGGAGTACTTCGGCAAGTTCCTGCGCCATGGCAATGCCTACCCGGACCGGGTGATGCGCCTGTTCGACCGCCGCCGTGGCGGCTGGCGCGGCAAGCGCGAGATCCACGAGGCCGCCAGCGTCGATGGCAGTGTCGGTACCCTGCGCGGCGACCTGGTCCACTATCCCTACCGCTCCTTGCAGCAACAGCTGGCCAAGACCGAGAAGTACGCGCGGATGATGGCCGAGCACGAGTTCGCGCGCGGCAAACGTGCCACGCTGGGCAAGCTGGTGCTGGCACCGGCCTGGCGGTTCTGGCGCGGCTTCGTGTTCCGTGGCGGCTTCCGCGACGGCTGGCATGGCCTGGTCTACGCCTATGTGCGCGCCAACTACGTGCGCCAGAAGACCATCATGCTGTGGATGCTGGGCAACGGCCAGGCCGTGGCTGATCCGCCCAGTCCCTGATCGCCGGGCCCTGCCCGGCGCGCCGATGCGTCACGCCCCGGTGACTGCCCGGTGGCGCGCGCCTTCGACGATCGACAGGCCGGTCAGCAGGCCGACCAGGGTCACGTAGAAACTGGCCGTCATCTGGTGCGCGAACATCGACTGGGTCAGGCCGCACAGCGCATAGGTGATCACCAGCATGATGCCGGCTGCGGCCGGCCCCCGGAAGGTCGACCGTCCGCTGCGGCGATGAAGCCGCACGAACAACCCTAGCGGGATGCCATACACCGCCAGCAACAGCAGCAGGCCCGGTACGCCCTGGGTCGCTGCCCATTCGGCAACATCGTTGTGTGCATGCCCCAGGTGGCAACGCAACTCTTCCGGATTCTCACGGCAGACCGGCACGCGCAGCATCGCGCTGTCGAAATGACCGATGCCAACCCCCACCAGCGGGTGATCGAGGAAGGTCTCCCAGGCCACCTGCAGGCGTTCCACGCGGGCACCGGCGGAAGAATCACTGTCGCCCAGCTCCATCCGCTGCACGTCACTGTGCAGCTCGCTCAGGCGCACCTGGTGACGCAGCTCCGGCACCGACAGCAGCAGGGTCGCACCGATCGCCAGCATGCCGGCCAGCACCGACAGGCGCGCCGCACCGGTGCGCCAGCGCAGGCTCAGCGCCAGCACCACCAGCAGCGCCAGCAGGGCGGCGAACACGCCGCGGCTGCCGGTCAGCACGATGGTGCCGCAGCCGGCGGCCATGCCGAGGATCACCAGCGACCAGCGCCGCGACGGGCGACAGAACACCAGCAGCACCATCAACACCATCACGATGTCGGCCAGCACGATGGCGTTGGTGAACAACTCTGCGCGCGGGGCGCCACCCAGCACCTGCCACAGCGACATCGCGAAGGTGGCGAGCAGGCCGGTCAATGATCCGTACCAGAGCCACCGCAGGTTGGGACGCAGCGCGCAGACCCAGAGCGCGATCCACGGGATCACCACGAATCGCGAGCGGTTGTCGACGTCTCGCAGGCCCTGCTCGAACAACACCACCGACAGTACGCCGAGCGCCAGCACCGCCAGCATCAGCCAGGCCAGCACTTTCACCGGCTGACCGGCCATGCCGCGCGCGCGCCACAGCAGCTCCGGCGCCAGCAGCGTGCTGAGCAGCAGCAGCAGGCCATACGGCAACAGGTTGATCGGCACGGTCAGCACCAGTGCCGGCAGGCAGAACAGGCCCAGCTGGGCGAGCGCATGCGCGACTCCATGGCGCCCACCGGCGGGAACGCCCAGCGGGTTTCCGGCCATGGGGTTCAGGTTGTCCGGTGAAGCTGGCACGTCGGGAAGTATCGCTGCAATCTGAGGGAAGAACGGGGCGGGCCAACAGCAGGCCGTCCCAGCCTGCTGTTTTACTGCCTTTGGGCCCGCTTGGGCAGACTGGACAAGCCGGAATCGTGGTGGCTAGTCATGTTCCTGCAAACGCCGTTCACGTTCGCGCTCCTCTGCAGTGACCACGCAGGGCACCTTCACCGCTGCTGCCGGCACCAGCCACCAGCGCCGCCGGTTGGCCACGCCGGCCAGTTCAGAACGGTTGCGGTCGACGCACGACAGCATCGCGTATTCGTGCACCAGCAACCAGCGGCGTCCGGGCGCCAGCCGCTGCCAGCGCGTGGCCGCAATCAGCTGCTCGTCCCAGTCCGTCTCGAAACCGAAGGTCGCTGCAGGACGGTCGGCCAGCAGCAGATGCTGCTCCTTCCAGGCCACCAGCCCCAACTCGGCATCCGGGCCCAGACGGCTACCAACCGTGCGCATCAGGCCGCGGGCGGAACTGGAATCGTTCAGCAGCGGATAGCCGACCAGGCTGTACAGCACCCAGACCATCGCCAGGGTCGACACCAGCGCCAGATGCCGGCGACGGCCGCAGGCCAGCAGGCTCAATCCGCCCCACACACCCATCGCCAGGATCGTCCAGGCCAGTGCGTCGACGGCGCCGGGCCCCAGCCCGCGGCTGTGGGTCAGGCGCAGCTCGAAGGCCGGCTCGCCCAGCACCGCCATCGCACCGGCCAGGGCCAGGCCCAGTGACAGCAGGCCGGTGAACGCCCCCACCACGGCCTGCACATCGCGCCGCCTCAGCAATCCAGGCAACAGCGGCGCCAGCACCAGGCAGAACATCGGCAGCGCCGGCAGGATGTACACATCGCGCTTGCCGGCGGGAATCGAGAAGAACAGCACCACCATCAGCCACCAGGCCAGCGGCAGCAGGTAGCGCGGGTCGCGGCGGCGCAGCCGGCGGCGCCACGCCGGAATCGCCCAGGGCAGGGCCAGGAACGCCGGGATCCACATCAGCGGCATCGTCGCCAGGAAGTACCAGGCGGGCTGATGGTGGTCCCAGGAATGGGCGTAGCGCCGCGCCGTCTGCTGGAACAGGATGTCGTCCATGTAGGCCCGGTACTCGTCCGAGCCGGTGGCAAAGCCGGCCAGCAGCATCGGCGCCAGCCACAACGACACGGCCAGCAGGAAGGCCAGCGGCGCCAGCCAGAAACGCGCGTCGCGCGCATGCAGTCCCACCCGTGGCCACTGCAGCGCCGCGGCGATCGCCGCAGGCACGAGCATCAGCAGCGCCAGCATCCCCACGCCCTTGGTGATCACGCCGATGCCAGCAAAGAACCAGCCCAGCCACCACCAGCGCCAGCTTGGTCCCAGCAAAAGGTGGCGCAGCAGGCCGTAGTTGGCCAGGGTGATGAACAGCAGCAGCAGTGGGTCGATCTGCGCCTTCTTCGCCTGGAAGGTGAACTGCAGCGCGAACAGCAGCGCCCAGCCGGCGTACAACCCCACCCGCCGCGTCCACAGGCGCCGCCCCAGGTCGACCACGCACCACAGCGTGCCCAGCGCCGCCAGCAGCGACGGCAGCAGGAAGGCTACGCGCCACTGCCCGACCAGGCTGTACAGCGTGGCCTGCCACCACATCAGCATCGGCGGCTTGTCCGAGTACAGCTCGGTGCCGCGATGCGGGAACAGCCACTGCCCGCTGTCGAACATCTGCTTGGCCACCAGTGCGAAGCGCGGTTCGTCCGACGGCCACGGATCACGAAGGCCCAGCCCGGCCCCCAGCACCAGCAGGGCCATCACCACGAACAACCACGTCTCGCGCGACGCGCGGGATTTCAGCATGGGACTCGGAACGTCAGCGGGGTCAGGCTGTTTTTAGCAGACGCGCGTAAAAGAAACCGTCGGCATCGTTGTCACCCGGCAGGCGCTGGCGCGCAATCCCCTCGCAATCGAGGCCGAATGTGTCATCCAGAGGCTGTGCCGCTGCGTCCGGATGCCACTTCAGGAAGGCTCGCACCTGATCGACGTTCTCGGCGCGCAGGATCGAACAGGTGGCGTACAGCAGCACGCCTCCCGGGCGCAGCATTGACCAGCACGCCTCCAGCAGGCGGGCCTGCACGCCGACCAGCGCATCGATGTCCTCGGCGCGGCGGTGGAACATCACGTCCGGCTGGCGGCGGATCACGCCGGTGGCCGAGCACGGGGCATCCAGCAGGATGGCGTCGAACGGCGTGCCGTCCCACCAGGCCCCGGGATCGCTGGCATCGGCCACCCGGGTCTGCGCGCCCTCGCCCACACCGGTGCGGGTGTAGGTATCGCGGGCGCGCGCGAGGCGACGCGCATCGATATCGAGCGCCAGCAGGCGCAGACTGGGGTCACGTTCCAGCAGGTGCGCCGACTTGCCACCGGGCGCCGCACAGGCGTCCAGCACGCGGGCGCCGGTCGCGGGCGCCAGCGCGTCGGCTGCGCATTGCGCCGACAGGTCCTGTACCGACAGTGCACCGTCGGCAAAACCCGGCAGCTGGTTCACGGCAACCGGGGCCGCCAGGCGCAATGCATCGGCGCAGAGCGCGCTGGGTTCGGCGGCAATGCCCGCCTCGGCCAGTGCCGCCAGTGCCTTGTCACGGCCACCGTGCTGGCGATTGGCACGCAGCCACAATGGGGCCGGTTGCAGGCTGGCGCTGAAGATGGCGTCGGCCTGTGCCGGCCAATCGCGTTCCACCGCATCGGCCAGCCATACCGGGAAGGCATCGCGCGCCGGCTGCTCCGGGAAACCCTCGCGCTGCGCGCGGCGCAGGATCGCATTGACCAGGCCGGCCTGGCGCTCACGGCCCAACGCACGCGCGGCATCGACCGTGGCCGACAGCGCCGCATGCGCCGGCAGTTCCAACACGTCCAGCTGGGCAAAGCCCACCATCAACAGGGTGCGCAGGTCGGCGTCGCGCGCCGACAGCGGCTTCTGCATCCACGACTGCAAGGCAGCGTCATAGGTACTGCGGCGACGCAGGACCGCAAAGCACAGCGCTTCCAGCAAGGCACGATCGCGGCTGTCGGCCAGCTTCGGCAGCGCCCAGGCCAGTTCGGCCTTCAATGAACGGCCACGGGTGAACACCTGTGCCAGCACGCGTGCGGCCAGCATGCGCGTGGCCGCGCCCGGCGCCGCCTTGGCCACGGAGAAATCGTTCTGCTTCGACACCGCTTATGCTCCCACGCGCAGATCACGGCGGGCGTTGAGGTAGTCGGCGGCGGTGATCGCCTTGCCGCCTTCGCGCTGCAGCGTACGCAAGCGCAGTGCGCCCTGGCCACAGGCGATGTCGATGCCATCGCGGCTGGCCGCCAGCACCGTGCCCGGCGCCTGGCCGTGGGCCTCATCCAGCGCCACCGCGCCATGGATGCGCACGCGTTCCCCAGCCAGCGTCGCTTCGGCGATCGGCCACGGATTGAAGGCACGCACGGTACGCGCCAGCACATCGGCGCCCTGCGCCCAGTCCAGACGGGCTTCGGCCTTGTCCAGCTTGTGCGCATAGGTCACGCCCTGCTCCGGCTGCGGCCGCGCGATCGGCTTGATGCCGGCCCGCAGCAGGCCCAGGCCATCGGACAGCACCTGTGCGCCCAGCTCGGCCAGTTTGTCGTGCAGCTGGCCACCGGTATCGGTGGCAGCGATCGGCAGTTCCTGGTGCAGCAGCACCGGGCCGGTATCCAGGCCCGCTTCCATCTGCATCAGGCACACGCCGGTCTTCGTGTCACCGGCCTGGATCGCACGCTGGATCGGCGCGGCACCGCGCCAGCGCGGCAGCAGCGAGGCGTGCACGTTCCAGCAGCCATGGGTCGGGATCGCCAGCACCGCCTTGGGCAGAATCAGGCCATAGGCCACCACCACCATCAGGTCCGGCTGCAGCTCGCGCAGCTGCTGCTGTGCAGCCTCGTCCTTCAGTGATTCGGGCTGGTAGACCGGAATGCCACGGGCCACGGCCTCGAGCTTGACCGGCGACGGTGCCAGGCCACGGCCTCGGCCGGCCGGCCGGTCAGGCTGGGTATGGACGGCCACGACCTCGTGGTGGCGCGCCGCAGCGCGCAGCGACGACACCGCGAATTCCGGCGTACCGGCAAAGACAATCCTCATGGCTACCCCACTTGCAGGATGGATTCGTGCAGGAAAGAAAACGGCGCCGTCGGCCGGCGCCGTGCAGCCCGCGCGCGTCGCGCGGGCACGGGCCACCCGAAGGGCGGCCCGGATGGGCGATCACGCCACGTGCTTGCGCTGCTTGGCCAGCTTCTTGCGGACCATCTCGCGCTTGAGCGGCGACAGGTAGTCGATGAACAGCTTGCCGTCCAGATGGTCCATCTCGTGCTGGATGCAGGTGGCCAGCACTTCACCGGCCTCCAGCTGCTGTTCCTGGCCGTTGCGGTCCAGGTACTTCACGGTGATGGTGTCGGCGCGGGTGACGTCGGCGAAGATGCCCGGGACCGACAGGCAACCCTCCTGGTACACCCGGCCCCCGTCCCTGGCGACGATTTCCGGGTTGATGAACACATGCGGTTCATTCTTCTCTTCGCTGACATCGATGACCATGAAGCGCTTGTGCACGTCCACCTGGGTGGCCGCCAGGCCGATGCCCGGGGCGTCGTACATGGTCTGGAACATGTTGTCGATCAGTTCCTGGAAGGCCGGCGTGGTGACTTCGGCGGCGTCGATCAACGCAGCCTTGGTACGCAGGCGCGGATCGGGGAACTCGAGAATGGGGAGAAGGGCCATGGCTGTTTCCGGATAGGGGGCCGGCACGCCGGCATACGTCGCAGATTCTAGCTCCAACGCTTGCCTTGCGCCCCGGTTTCTGGACTATAGTGCGCGGACCTGTTGGGGAATCAGGGCTTCACACCTATGTTGCTTCGTTTTCGTACGGTCGTCGCCGCGGCGATGCTGACCGTGGCTGCCTATGCTACCGCCGTGGAAGTGAATGGCGGGCACCCGGACACCTATGTGGTCCGAAAAGGGGATACGTTGTGGGATATCGCCGCACGTTTCCTGCAGAAGCCTTGGCTGTGGCCGGAGATCTGGCAAGCCAATCCGCAGATCGCCAACCCGCACCTGATCTATCCAGGTGACGTGCTGAGCCTGGCCTATCTGGACCGGGTGACCGTGTCCCAGGCCGGCCCGCGCCAGGAGGCCCCGATCGACGCCATTCCGCTGGCCCAGGTCGAGCCGTTCCTGAAGCAGTTGAGCGTTGTCGACAGCATCAAGCAGCTGCCCTACGTGGTCGGCCTGGAGGACAACCGCCTGCGCGTGTCCGGCGGTGACACCGTCTACGTGCGCCTGGCCGATGCCCAGGTGGGCCAGCGCTGGGCCGTGGTACGCCCGACCGTGCGGTACGCCCAGCCCAAGCCGACCGAAGACCTGACCGCCAATGGCCACGTGACCCCGGGCAGCGGCAACCTGTGGAAGGCCTACAACGCGCCCAACGCCCGCCGTGGCGTGCTCGGCTACGAGCTGGCCCAGGTCGCTACCGGCACCATCACCCAGATTGCCGGCGGCAAGGTCGAGGCCTCCACGCTGGTGCTGGACAAGAACGACGGCGGCCGCGAAGTGCGCGCCGGTGACCGCCTGGTGCCGGTCGAAGCCAAGCCATACGACCTGCAGTTCATCCCTCATGTACCCGCTGCCGGTGTCGAGGGTGTGGACGTGCGCGTGCTGGCCGTCACCGACATGTTCAATGCCGGTGGCCCGCGCGACGTGATCGCGATCTCGGCCGGCCGTGCCCAGGGCGTGGACAACGGGACCGTGTTCTCGCTGTGGCGCCCGGGCCGCCATGTGGCGCACCGCATGAAGTACCCGGGCTCCTCGCGCATGGACGACTCGCTCAGCACCGGCGCCGGCCGGGTCTCGCTGCCGGACGAGTATGCCGCGCACGCGATGGTGTTCCGCACCTTCGACAACGTCAGCTACGCGCTGGTGATGCAGGGTGTGAAGCCGGTGCAGGTGGGGTACAACGCGCTGCACCCGGACGCAAAGTAACCATTGCCGGGCGTGCCGGCCGCTGCCCGGCGGGCGTCTGCGGGAAAACCTGACGATCACGTGCGAAGGCGCCCTAGGGCGCCTTTGTTGTGTGCGGCCGATAGTGGGGGATGATCACGCATGCATATGAGGCGCTGCTGCGCCTGTTGATGGCGGGAGGCGCACTGGCGCCACGACGGGCCCTGCTGCAGGCCGCGGGCGGTGCGCAAGCCGGCATCGCGCAAGGCCCGGCGAACTGGCGCGCGCACGGCTGCACGCCGGAGCAATGCGCCGCGCTGGAACGTCCCGACGCCCGGGTGTGTGCAGCCGCCCTGCGCTGGCTGGAACAGGACAACCATCACCTGCTGCCCTGCACCGATCCGGCCTTTCCACCTTCGTTGCTGGAGGTGCCCAACCCGCCGCTGGCGCTGTTCGTCGCCGGTGATCCCTGCCTGGCCTGGCGCCCCTCGGTGGCGCTGGTCGGCAGCCGTTCCCCCACCCCGGGTGGGCGCGCACTGGCCGCGCGTTTTGCCGGCTGTTTCGTCGAGGCGGGCCTGGCGGTGACCAGCGGCCTGGCCGCAGGCATCGATGCGGCTGCGCACCAGGCCACGCTCGAGGCCGGTGGCTGCACCGTGGCGGTGATCGGCACCGGTCCTGACCGCGCCTATCCGGACAGCCACGCCCGGCTGCAGGCGCGCATCGCCGCCGAAGGCGCGGTGCTCAGCGAATACCTGCCCGGCACGGCCGCCCGCCCAGGCCACTTCCCCGCGCGCAACCGGCTGGTAGCCGGGCTGGCGCTGGCGACCGTGGTGGTCGAGGCCGCCCAGCGCTCGGGCGCGCTGATCACCGCGCGGCTGGCCGCCGAGGCAGGCCGCGAGGTCTGTGCCCTGCCCGGATCGGTGCTCAACCCGCGCGCGGCTGGCTGCCACCGCCTGATCCGCGAGGGCGCGGCGCTGGTCGAGCGCCCCGAGGAGGTTCTGGAACTGCTCGCCCCTGCCCTTCGCCAGCAGCTGCCGGGCTTGCAATCGCGGCTGGCCACCCCCACTGAACAGGCACCGCCGGCCCTCCTGCCGGCGCGCTGGGCCGACGACCCTGACTACCAGTGCTTGTGGCGGGCCCTGGACCACAACCCAAGCGGTATGGATTCACTGATCACGCGCTGTGGATTGACGGCGTCCCAGGTGTCCTCCATGCTGCTGGCCATGGAACTGGCGGGAATCGTGGTGTGCGTACACGGCCGCTACTGTCGAACTCCCTAGTTTCTTCACCTCCACAGCGTCGCGCGACGCAGGCCGAGGGGCAATGAAAGAGAGCATCCTGGATGTACTGCTGTACCTGTTTGAACACTATTTCAGCGAAGATGCGGACCTGATCCGTGACCGCGATTCGCTGCAGAACGGCCTGATCCAGGCCGGTTTCAGCCCCACCGAGATCAACAAGGCGTTCGACTGGCTCGATGCCCTGGCCGCGCAGCGGCCGAGCGTGGCCCAGGCGCGGGTCGATGGCCCCGTGCGCATCTACCATGGCCCCGAGCTGGACAAGCTGGATGTGGAATGCCGCGGCTTCCTGCTGTACCTGGAACAGCACGGCATCCTCGACGCCGACCAGCGCGAGCTGGTGCTGGACCGGGCGATGGCCCTGGACCAGGACGAACTGGACCTGGACGACCTGAAATGGGTCGTGCTGATGGTGCTGTTCAACCAGCCCGGCTCAGAAGCGGCCTATGCCTGGATGGAGACGCAGATGTTCATGGACGAGCCAGAACCCCTTCACTGACCGTACACTTGGGGGCATAGCGCATTCAGGAGCGTCCCCGTGAGCGAGTGGTTCCATGCAGAAGGCAACCGGCAGCAAGGCCCGCTGCCGGCGGAACAGTTGGTCGAGTTGTTCCGAAACAACCAGATCTCCCTGGACACCCTGGTCTGGCGCGACGGCCTGCCGCAATGGCAGCCGTTGCGCACCGTTGTCGACGAGCTGGGCCTGATCGTGCCGGCGCTGGACGTTGCTGCGCCGGCCCAGCCACCCGAGCCGGAACCGGAACCGGTGGCCCCCCCTCCGCCGCAGCCGCCTGTGCTGCCGCCGTCCACGCCCTATGCCACCCAGGCGGCAGCCGGGGTCCTGCCACCGCCGAAGAAGAAGCTCTCCGGTTGCGCCCTGACCGCGATCATCGGCGGCGGCCTGCTGCTGGTACTGGTACCGATCATGGCCATCCTCGCGGCGATCGCCCTGCCCGCATACAACGACTACACCGTGCGTGCCAGGATCGCGACCGCGGTCAATGCCCTGCAGCCGCTGAAACAGCAGGTGCAGCACTTCGCCGACGATGAAGGCCGCTGCCCCGGCGCCAACGATGCCGGTTTCCCGGCCCCGGGTGACTTCAGCCAGGCCGGCCTGTCGGCGGTGAACATCGGCCGCTTCAACAACGGCCACTGTGGCATCGAAGCAACGCTGGCCGTGCCCGGCAAGAGCCTCGATGGCGACCTGCTGTGGCTGGAATATGATCGCGACAGCGGCCGCTGGGAATGCAGCGGTGAAAGCGACGACAAGTACCTGCCGACGTCATGCCGCGGCTGAGCCACGCGCACGGCAGCACCTCCAAGGACGATCCAACAGGGAACATGCAATGACTGAGTGGTACTACGCCGAAGGACAGCAACGCCAGGGCCCGCTGTCGGTCCAGGAGATCCGCCAGCGCTTCCAGCGCGGCGAACTGAACCTGGACACCCTGGTCTGGCGCGAAGGCATGGCGCAGTGGGCTGCACTGCGCCAGGTGGTCGATGAACTGGGCCTGCAGACACTGGCCGGCGCCAGCACCGCCACTGCCAGTGGCGGCTTCGACCTGCGCAGCGACTACGCTGCCATCGACAACGGCACTGCGCCGCTGCCTGGCACGGGCGCGCTCAGCAGCTCGCCCTACAACGCCCCGGCCGCCGCCGCTGCCGGTGGCGCGCGGCCGGTGATCGGCGGCGAGGTGGTCTACGCCGGCTTCTGGAAGCGCGTCGCGGCCTACATGATCGACTACTTCGTGCTGGCCGTGCCGGGCGGCATCATCGGCGCCATCATCGGCGTGGTGCTTGGCGCCAGCATGGGCGCGGTGGGCAGTGGCGAGACCTCCATCGAAATCGTCGCGCAGCTGGCCAGCGCGCTGATCAACATGGCCATCGGCGTGGCCTACTACACCTGGTTCCATTCCTCGCAGGGCGGCGCCACGCTGGGCAAGATGGCGGTCGGCATCAAGGTCGTGCGCAGCAACGGTGACCGCCTGACCCGTGGCCGCGCCTTCGGTCGCTACTGGGCCATGCTGCTGAGCAGCTTCACCCTGGGCATCGGCTTCCTGATGGCCGCCTTCACCGAGCGCAAGCAGGGCCTGCACGACATGATCTGCGACACTCTGGTGGTCGACCGCTGGGCCTATACCGACCAGCCGCAGCTTCAGCGCCATGAGCTGGGTACGGTCACCATCGTGATCCTGGTGCTGACCGGCCTGCTGGCGGTGGCGGGCCTGGTGCTGCTGGTGGCTGCGGTCGGCTTCATCGCCAAGATGGCCTCATGAACGGCCATCCTCACGTCTGGCTGCTTGACAGGGGCTGGCCGGGCGTGATTCCTCTAATAAGGTGAAACCTGAACGCCCGGCACACTACCGGGCGTTCAGCGTATTGATTTGTCCGTGGCCGCTTCACTAATGCGGCCGTTTGCTCCACCCTAGCGGCCCCTTCCCTGCGGCTCGCCCCACAGACACTGCTGCCATGCCCAAGCACCTGCTCATCGTCGAATCGCCGGCCAAGGCCAAGACGATCAACAAATACCTCGGCAAGGACTACACCGTCCTGGCCTCGTATGGGCATGTGCGTGACCTGATTCCGAAGGAAGGCGCGGTCGACCCGGACAACGGGTTCGCCATGCACTACGACGTGATCGACAAGAACGAAAAGCATGTCGATGCGATCGCCAAGGCCGCCAAGGGCGCCGACGACATCCTGCTGGCAACCGACCCGGATCGCGAGGGTGAAGCGATCAGCTGGCATATCGCCGAGATCCTGAAGGAACGCGGGCTGGTCAAGGACAAGCCGATGCAGCGCGTGGTGTTCACCGAGATCACCCCGCGCGCCATCAAGGAAGCGATCAGCCAGCCGCGCGCGATCGCCAGCGACCTGGTCGACGCCCAGCAGGCCCGCCGCGCGCTGGACTACCTGGTCGGCTTCAACCTGTCGCCGGTGCTGTGGCGCAAGGTGCAGCGCGGCCTGTCCGCCGGCCGCGTGCAGAGCCCGGCGTTGCGCATGATCGTCGAGCGCGAGGAAGAGATCGAAGCCTTCATCGCCCGCGAGTACTGGTCGATCGCTGCCGAGTGCGCGCACCCGTCCCAGCACTTCAATGCCAAGCTGGTCAAGCTGGACGGGCAGAAGTTCGAGCAGTTCACCGTCACCGATGGCGACACCGCTGAAGCGGCGCGCCTGCGCATCCAGCAGGCCGCGCAGGGCTCGCTGCACGTCACCGACGTGGCCAGCAAGGAGCGCAAGCGCCGCCCGGCACCGCCGTTCACCACCTCCACCCTGCAGCAGGAAGCCTCGCGCAAGCTCGGCTTCACCACCCGCAAGACCATGCAGGTGGCGCAGAAGCTGTATGAAGGCGTGGCCATCGGCGACGAAGGCACCGTCGGCCTGATTTCGTACATGCGTACCGACTCGGTGAACCTGTCGCAGGACGCGCTGGCGGAAATCCGCGACGTGATCGCCCGCGACTACGGCATCGCCTCGCTGCCGGACCAGCCCAACACCTACCAGACCAAGTCGAAGAACGCCCAAGAAGCGCACGAAGCGGTGCGCCCGACCTCGGCCCTGCGCACGCCGTCGCAGGTCGCCCGCTTCCTTACCGACGACGAGCGGCGCCTGTACGAGCTGATCTGGAAGCGTGCGGTGGCCTGCCAGATGATCCCGGCCACGCTCAACACCGTCAGCGTCGACCTGTCGGCCGGCAGCGAACACGTGTTCCGCGCCAGCGGCACCACCGTGGTCGTGCCTGGCTTCCTGGCCGTGTACGAGGAAGGCAAGGACAACAAGAGCGCCGAGGACGAGGATGAGGGCCGCAAGCTGCCCGCGATGAAGCCGGGCGACCGCATCCCGCTGGAACGCATCCTGGCCGAACAGCATTTCACCCAGCCACCGCCGCGCTACACCGAAGCGGCGCTGGTGAAGGCGCTGGAAGAGTACGGCATCGGTCGTCCCTCGACCTACGCCTCGATCATCCAGACCCTGCTGTTCCGCAAGTATGTGGAAATGGAAGGCCGCAGCTTCCGCCCATCCGACGTGGGCCGCGCGGTGTCCAAGTTCCTGTCCAGCCACTTCACCCAGTACGTGGATTACGACTTCACCGCCAGGCTTGAGGACGAGCTCGATGCCGTCTCGCGCGGTGAGGAAGAATGGATCCCGCTGATGGCCCGTTTCTGGGAGCCGTTCAAGGAACTGGTCGAAGACAAGAAGGAATCGGTCGACCGCGCCGAGGCCAGTGGCGCGCGCGAGCTCGGCACCGACCCGAAGACCGGCAAGCCGGTCAGCGTGCGGCTGGGTCGCTTCGGGCCATATGCCGCCATCGGCAGCACCGCCGAGGACGCCGAGGAAAAGCCGAAGTTCGCCTCGTTGCGCCCCGGCCAGTCGATGCACACCATCTCGCTGGAAGACGCGCTGGAACTGTTCCTGATGCCGCGCGCACTGGGCGAGGACAATGGTGAGCCGGTCAGCGTCGGCATCGGTCGCTTCGGCCCGTTCGCCAAGCGCGGCAGCACCTACGCCTCGCTGAAGAAGGAAGACGACCCGTACACCATCGACCTGGCCCGCGCCGTATTCCTGATCGAAGAGAAGGAAGAAATCGCGCGCAACCGGATCATCAAGGAGTTCGAGGGCAGCGACATCCAGGTACTGAACGGCCGCTTCGGCCCGTACATCAGCGACGGCAGGATGAACGGCAAGATCCCCAAGGATCGCGAACCGGCATCGCTGACCCTGGCCGAAGTGCAGCAGCTGATGGAAGAAACCGGCAAGCCGGTGCGCAAGGGCTTCGGCGCCAAGAAAGCCGCCGCGAAGAAGGCGCCGGCCAAGAAGGCTGCGGTGAAGAAGGAAGCAGCGCCGAAGAAGGCCGCGGCCAAGAAAGCACCGGCCAAGAAGGCGGTGAAGAAAGCTGCCGCAAAGAAGGCACCGGCGAAGAAGGCCGTCAAGAAGACCGCTGCAAAGAAGTAGATCCGCGCCATGCGCGGATGAGGGGTAGTGCCGGCCGCTGGCCGGCAACCCCGGAAACATCAGATGCCGGCCAGCGGCCGGCACTACCGAGTGGTGCGTTCCACCCCTTCTGCACGCGGCGGGGGGATAATGGAGGCCCACGCCGGGCTGGTCGCCGTCATGAAAGAACTCACCCTGAACTCTGCTGTCGCCACGCTCCGCGCCGGTGGCGTGATCGCCTATCCGACCGAAGCGGTCTGGGGCCTGGGCTGCGATCCGTCACATGAAGCCGCGGTGCACGCGGTGCTGCGGCTGAAGCAGCGCCCGATCGAAAAGGGCATGATCCTGGTCGCCGCCGAACTGTCGCAGCTGGAGGGCTGGGTCCGCCTGCAGGCATTGCCCGACGCCCGCCAGCGCGCGGTGCTGGCCAGCTGGCCGGGCGCCAACACCTGGATCCTGCCGGCCGGTCCGCACGCGCAGCCCTGGGTCACCGGCGAACACAGCGGTATCGCGGTGCGCATCAGCGCCCACCCGCTGGTCGCCGCCCTGTGCCGCGCCTGGGGTGGCCCGCTGGTCTCCACCAGCGCCAACCTGGCCGGTGAACCACCGGCCCGCAGCCGTGCCGAGCTCGATCCGCGCCTGCTGCGCCTGCTCGATGGCCTCCTCGACGGCGAGACCGGCGGCCTGGCCCAGCCAACCCCGATCCGCGACGCGCTCAGCGGCAACGTGCTGCGCTCCTGAACCGACGATTGCACTACCGCGGACAATCACGCACCCTGCCGCCATGAACCTGCTGCGCACCGCCCTGGGCCTGTGCCTGTTGCTGCCATGGACCGCACCCGCCGCCGAGGACGTGCGCGTGTACCGCTGTGTCGCCAGCAACGGCGCCGTGGCCCTGCAGGACAAGCCGTGCAGCAGTGGCCGGCAGGAAGTGCGTGACCTGCAGCGCCCGCGCGATCCGGCGCCCCGGGTGGTGCGCAGCGACGCGGCACCCGCCCGGCCGGACGAGGTTCCGGTGATGCGTGATCGTGAGGTCCGCCACGTCTACCTCCAGCCACCACAACCGTTGTACGAGTGCGTAAGCGACGACGGTCGTCGCTACACCAGCGACAACAACGAGGGCAATCCGCGCTGGGTGCCATTGTGGACCAGCGTCTGGCTCCCGCATGGGCACCACGGCCCGGTCCATCCCGGCCCACGCCCGGCCTTCGGCACGCCGGTCGGCACCCCCATCGGTGAAGGAACCGGCTACCGGCCGCCAGCGGTGGGTGTCGGTGTGCAGGTTCCGGCCGGCAGCGTGCTGGTCCGCGACAGCTGCCATGCGCTGCCGCCACAGGAAGTCTGCGCGCGCCTGCGCGACCGCCGCTGGGAACTGGACCGCCGCTACAACAGCGCGCTGCAAAGTGAACGCACCGCCATCAGCAACGAACAGCGTGGCATCGACGCGCGCCTGTCGCGCGACTGCGAACGCTGAGCGCAGCGCCTGCCGTGGCATGTACGCTGTGCGCATGAAGAACCTGATCTGGCTGGCCCTGGGCCTGTTCGCCGGCAACGCAGTGGCCGACGACGGGCTGATCTACCGCTGCACCTCCAGCAACAGCGATGTGCCCACCCTGCAACGTACGCCCTGCCCAGCCGGCAACAAGCAGCAGGTGGTGCGGATTCCGGCCGCTGCCAGTGCGTCGCCCACGCCGGCCCCTGTGCCGTCGCCACCCGCACCGGCGGCGGCGGGTACGCCGCCGGCTTCCGCGCCCAGCCCCCGCCGCCCCGGCGAAGGACGCACGATCATGGAAGCC
The DNA here is from genome assembly GCF_025697425.1 of Stenotrophomonas sp. Ps181. NCBI lineage: Bacteria > Pseudomonadati > Pseudomonadota > Gammaproteobacteria > Lysobacterales > Lysobacteraceae > Stenotrophomonas > Stenotrophomonas sp. Ps181. The sequence goes on along the minus strand of NZ_JAHWBI010000002.1, from coordinate 422,319 downwards.
GGCATGGTCGAACGCGAAGGCGGCGATCTGATACTCGACAGTGCATCGCTGCCACGCCAGGCCGATGCCGCGCCGGACAGCAATGCGCCACCGAAGCCGCCGCTGCCGCCCATCTTCCAGTGCACCGACAGCCACGGCGGTGGCTACCTGCACGAATACGAAGCTGCCCCCGGCCGCTGCGAACTGATGACCGTGCAGGGCCTGGGCGGCGCCACACCGGTCAATGCTGCAGGCTGCGAAGTGGTGCGCGACCGCTGCGAGGAACTGCCGGACGCGCAGCGCTGCAGCAGCTGGCAGCAACGCTTCCGCGACGCACGTGGCCGCGAGCGGTTCGCCTCACCGGAGAACCGCGACAACGCCCGGGCGGAACGCGAACGGTTGCAGGGCGTGCTGGAGGCCAGCAACTGCCCGGTACCGGGGTGACTGCCATGCGGTAGTGCCGGCCGCTGGCCGGCAATCGCAGGATCTTCAAATGATTCCAGTTGCCGGCCAGCGGCCGGCACTACCCGCTGGAAGATCAGAACCCGTAGCGCAGGAAACCGCCATCCACTGCGATGCACTCGCCGGTGACATAGCTGGCCGCCGGCAGGCACAGGAAGCCTACCGCAGCAGCCACTTCCTCCGGCTCGCCGATACGACGCATCGGCGTGCGATTGATGACTTCTTCGTAGTAGTCCGGGTCCGACAACGGGCCGGACGTGCGCCGCGTGCGGATGTACCAGGGCGCCACCGCGTTGACCCGGATGCCATCCTCCGCCCACTCGACGGCCAGGTTGCGGGTCATCTGGTGCATCGCGGCCTTGGTCATGCCATAGACCACGCCACTGCGCACATGGGTCAGGCCGGACACGCTGCCGACGTTGACGATGGACGACGACGCATGCCGTGCCAACAGCGGATGCGCGTAGCGCGACAGCTCGAAGGCCGAGAACAGGTTGGTCTCGAAGATCTTGCGCCATTCGTCCTCGGAATACTCCGTGGCCGCCTTGGTGACGTTGCCACCGGCGTTGTTGACCAGGATGTGCAGGCCATCGCTGTGGTCCTCCACCCAGTCCAGGATCTGCCGGCGGTCCTCGTCATCGGAGACATCGGCAGCCAGGGCGTGCACCTGGTGCTGCGGATACACGTCCAGCAGTTCGTCGCGCGCCGTCTCCAGCATATCGATGTCACGGCCCACGATCATCAGGTCGGCGCCGAGGCCGGCCAGTTCGTGCGCGATGGCCAGGCCAATGCCGGCGCTGGCGCCCGTAATCAGGGCAGTCTGGCCGTCCAGGCGCCACCGTTGCTGGGTCATGTGTCCTCCGGGGCCGCGCCCGCTGTGTTTCGATGCCGCAAGGATACGCGCTCACGGCAGGGCGTTGCCGGAGATGCGACACTGCGCGAACGCCCACCGCGGAGTACCGCCATGCGCATCCTGATCCTGTCCTTGTCCCTGCTGGCCATCGTGCTGCTGGTGGCCTGCCAGCGTCCTCCGACGCCGAACCCGGAGAAGCCACCGGTACCCAAAGCGATGTCGCGTGCGATGCAGGAGCCGCTGGACCGCGCCAAGGGCGCGCAGAAGGCCGTGGATGAAGCCGCCGCACGCGAGCGCAAGGCCGAGGCCGACGCGGCGCAATGACGAGTGGCCCATGGGGTCAGAGCCCTTTGCGAAGCCAAGGGATCCAACCCCATGAACGAGAACGCCCGGCCAAGGCCGGGCGTTTCGCTGTCCAGTAGTTCCACGATCTGCGTGGATGGCTTCCGTCAGAACCCGCAGAAGCAGTAAGCAAGCGCCTTCACCGGTGCGCCATTGCCCTTCTCACGGGCCGCGTTCTCGACAAAGCGCAGCTGCGTATCCACTTCGGGCATCGTGCGTGCCAGCATCATCCGCGCCATGCCCGAATCGGACAGCATCCAGGCACCGGCGCGGCTGCCGGCGAAACCGCTGACGAACTGTGCGAACGGCGTGGCTGCCTTCTCGATGTAGCGCACGCGGTAAGCGTCCGCCTTGCCCAGCTTGGCCCGGCTGGCGGCATCGGCCACGGCATCCTTCAGGCCACCGAAGGCATCGACCAGGCCGCGTTCCTTGGCCTGCGCACCGCTCCACACGCGGCCACGGGCCACCTCGTCGACGGCCTCGACCGGCTTCTTGCGGGCGTCGGCGACGCGACCGGTGAAGTCGGCGTAACCCTTGTTGATCACCGTCTGGATGACCTGGCCCACCGCCGGATCCATCGGACGGGTGACATCGAAGGCACCCGCGAAACGGGTGGTGCCGACACCATCGGTATGCACGCCGATCTTGTCCAGCGCGCGGCTGAAGTTCGGCACCATGCCGAAGATGCCGATCGAACCGGTGATGGTCGACGGATCGGCATAGATGCGATCGGCGTTCATGCTGATCCAGTAGCCACCGGAAGCGGCCAGATCACCCATCGACACCACCACCGGCTTGCCAGCGGCCTGCAGGGCTACCACTTCACGACGGATCTGCTCGGAGGCGAACACTTCACCGCCCGGCGAATCCACCCGCAGCACCACCGACTTCACGTTATCGTCGTCGCGCGCGGCACGCAGCAGCGCCGAGGTCGACTCGCCACCGATGCGGCCGGCCGGCAGGTCACCGCCACTGATTTCGCCGGCAGCCACCACCACCGCCACCTGCGGACGCGAGTCCACCGGGTTGCGGCGCGCGTCGAGCAGGGCCAGGTAGCGGCCGAAGTCGACGTTGCGGAAACCACCGTCGGCATCCTCGTCGGCCACGCCGCGCTCGATCATCAGATCCTCGAATTCCTCGCGGGTCTTCAGCGCGGTCACCAGCTTCTGCTGCAGGGCGAACTTGGCCAGGTCGCCACCGGCAGCGGCGATGCCTTCCGGCAGCGTGTCGATGCCGGCGGCCAGCTGTGCCGGGTCCAGGCGACGGGCCTTGGCGATGTCGCCCAGGTAGCGCTGCCACACGTCGTTCATCCAGAACAGGTCGGCTTCCTTGGAGGCCGGCGACGCGGCGTCGAGCACGTACGGCTCGGCCGCGGACTTGTACTCGCCCACCTTGAACAGGTGCACGTCCACGCCCAGCTTGTCCTGCAGGCCGGTGCGGAAGTACTGGCGATAACGGCCCAGGCCTTCGAGCACGACCGAACCCATCGGGTCCAGGTAGACCTCGTCGGCCTGCGCGGCCAGCAGGTACTGCGACTGGCCCATGCTCTCGCTGTAGGCCACCAGCTGCTTGCCGGAGGCGCGCAGATCCTGCAGCGCGGCGGCCACTTCACGCAGCGAAGCGAACCCGGACGGCTGCAGCTTGTCCAGCTCCAGCACCACGCGCTCGATCTTCTTGTCGTCCTTGGCCGACTCGATCACCCGCAGCAGATCGCGCAGCTGGATTTCCTCGGCACCGTTGTCACCCACCGCCTTGGCCAGCGCGCGGCTGACCGGATCGGCACTGAACTGCTCGACCAGGCGGCCTTCCGGCGCGATCACCAGGGTGGTGCGGTCCTGCAGCGACTTGCTGGCACCGGCGCCCATGCCGGCGGCGATGACGAACATCACCAGCAGCAGGAACAGCAGGCCGAAGAACACCAGGTTGAGGATCAACCGGCGGGTGAAGTTCATGACGTCCCACAGCCCGATGAAGAAACTGGCGACGGGGTTGCGACGCGCCGGGGGCAGCGGGGGCACGGGTTGATTCATGGAACGCTCCGGATGGCTTCTTGCCGTGGTACCAGCATAGCCGGTGCCGCGTGATGCAGCATCGGACACAAGTCAGGGGATCGCCCGTCACGGGTGAACGTGGCGGGCAGGAAGATCAGGACAGCGCGGACTGCCCGATGCGCTGGCTGCTGCGGCGCAGGCGCCAGCCCATCAGGATCGCAGCGGCGGTCAGGCCGACGATCAGGCCGATCCACATGCCCTGCGGGCCCATGCCCAGCCCCAGGCCGAGCCCGGCGCCGAGCGGCATGCCCAGGCCCCAGTACGCGAACATGGCGATGAACATCGGCACGCGGGTGTCCTTCAGCCCGCGCAGCGCACCGGCCGACAGTACCTGGATGCCGTCCGGGAACTGGAAGGTGGCCGCGTACAGCAGCAGGGTCGAGGCCAGCCCGGCCACCGCCAGGTCGTTGGTGTACACACCGACGATGGCGTCGTGGCCGAACAGCAGCACCGCCGCCGACAGCGTCTGCGTGCCCATGATGATCGCGTAACCGGCCCAGGCCGCACGCCGCACGCCGAAGCCATCGCCACGGCCGACCGCATGGCCGACGCGCACGGTGGTGGCCTCGGCCACGCCCATCGGGATCATGAAGCACAGCTGCGCGACGTTGATCGCGATCTGGTGAGCCGCCGCTTCATTGGCTCCCAGGCGACCGATCAGCAACGCGGTGACGATGAACAGGCCACCTTCCATCAGCACGGTGATGCCGATCGGCAGGCCGGTGCGCAGCAGCTCCCAGATCGCCTTCCAGCGCGGCCCTTCGAAGTGCGAGAACAGCTGCAGGTGGGCGAAGCGCTTGGTGCACCACAGGTAGGTGGCGAAGGCGATCGCCTGCAGCCACATCATCACCGCCGAAGCGATGCCCAGGCCCTCCGCCCCCAACTCCGGGAAGCCGAGCTTGCCGTTGGCCAGCACGTAGCCCGTCGGTGCCAGCACCAGCAGGCCACCAAAGCCGAGCAGCATGGTCGGCAGCGTCCAGTGCATGCCTTCGCTCAGGTAGCGCATGCAGAAGTACAGGGTCAGCGCAGGTCCGCCCCAGCGCACCGCATGCAGGAACGCGGTCGCCCCCGGCACGATGTCCGGCGCGATGCCGAAGGCCGGCAGCAGCGGCGGCACCACGGTGAGGAAGGTGAACATGATCAGCCCCAGCCCCAGCGCCAGCCACAGTGCCTGGCGGAACAGCGGGCCGATCTCGCGCTCGCGGCCGGCGCCATGCAGCTGCGACACCGAGGCGGTAAGCGAGATGAGCGTGCCGATCGGGATCAGCATCGGCAGCCACAACAGTGCGGTACCGATGGTCACCGCGGCCAGGGTCGCCGTGGCGTGGTGGCCGGCAATCACGTTGTCGACGAAGGAGATCAGACCGGTGGATACGTGGCCCAGCACAAGCGGCAGGGCGAGCAGACCGGTGGCGCCGACTTCCTTGCTGAAGCGCGGCGTGGAGGTTGCAGTAGACATAAGGTGCTTGACGCGAACTACGGTTGCGCGCGAAGGGCACAGGCACCGGGTTTGCGGCCGGTCATCTTACGCGCGCAGCGCGGGTATTCCCATGACACGGCGTGAATGCTGGGTTCCAGCCGCCCCACACAAAAAGGGGACGGAGGGAATTAAGTCGTTTCAGGCCCGTTTGTGCCGGATGCGACTTAATTCCCTCCGTCCCCTTTTTTACTGGCCGGCCTGACGCTTCAGCCAGCTGTCGCGCTCGGCGGCGGGCACGGCGAGGAAGGCGCTGCGCACCGTGTCGCGTTCCTGCGGCGGCGTGCGCTGCGCGACCAGGGTCAGCTGGGCCAGCTGCGCCGGGCTGAGTTGGCGCAGCACGGCCAGCGCGGTCTCGCGTTGCGCCGGTGGAACGAATCCGAACAGTCCGTGCAGCTTGGGGAATTCCAGGCCCAGCTGCGGGCCCAGCCGCCATCCGTCGCGGAACGCCTGATCCTGCGCCTGGAACTGCTGCCGCATGCGCTGCTGTTGATCGGCCGGCAGCGAATTGAAGCGCGCAGCCGCCTGACGGATGCGCTCGCGCTCTGCTTCCGGCAATGCGCGCCAGGCGGCGTAGTCGGCACGGCGCTGTCGCTGCTGCTGCGCATCCAGCTGGGCGAACTCCGCAGGTGCTGTTGCAGCGGCCGACGCCGGCGTGGCCGGCGAACTGCCCGCAACCGGTGGCGGCAACGGCACGCTCAACGGCTGCGGTGCGGCGGACAGCGACAGCGGCAGGGCCAGCAGCAGGCTGGCGAACACGGACTTATTCATCGGCGGCAGCAGTTTCCAGCGTGGCACTGGCCGGCTCCGGCCGGCTCGGCTTGGCTTGCGATTCATCCACCGGCAGCGGGCCGCCCGCGGCAGTCCACGCGTACAGGTCGGCATCGGCGACCAGCGGGTAGTCGCGATCTGCCAGCATCGCTGCGTCATCATTGGCTTGCGCCTGGCCCGCGTCCGGTGCGGCGTCGACCTTGCTCGGTGGCAGGGCTTCCACGGTCACCGGACCGGCTTCGGCCACCACGCCCTCCGGCAAGGGTGCATCGCTGCCGAACGAATGTCCCTGCAGGTGGCGCCAACCCAGCGCCGCGGCCAGCAGTACCGCCACGGTCACCAGCAGGATCAGCGGACCGCGCCAGCGCGGCTTGGCACTCGCCCGACGGCGCTTGGCGTTGGCAGTGGCCCGCTCGTCGCGCTGGGGAGCGCGCCAGCTGGAGGCCGGTGCTTCATTGTGGGTGGTGGGTGCGGCCGGCTGCTGCAGTTGCTGCAGGCGCGCGGCCGGCAGGTCACGGACACGGGCCTGTACCTGCTCGGCCAACTGGCGCCAGGCCGCGGCATCGGGCCGGCCCTGGGCATCACGCGGGCAGGCATCGGCCAGCAGGTGCTGGTAGCCGGCCTCGTCCTGGTCGAGCACGCGCATGGCGATGCCCTCGTCGAGGCTGCCGCCCACCCGCAGCAGCAGCGCCAGTCGTGGAAGTGGCGGCATCGCGCCCAACGCGGCCAACGACGGCGCCCACTGCCCGCCCGCCGGCTCGCGCAGCGCCTGGCGCTGGCCCAGCAGGGTCCAGAAGCGGGTCGGCCATTGCGCCATCGGCAGGTCGCTGGCGACCGCCGCAAACGCGCGCATCACCGCCACCAGGGTCTGCTCGGCACGCGCGGCATCGCCGCACTGCAGTTCAGCCACCACCAGGGCGCGGCGCTCGACGCCACGCAGGAACGCCGACAGCGCGCCGGCCGCGGTCGAGGAAACAGGGGCGGGCACAGCCGTCATCGGTCACTCCAAAGGTCTGCCGGCATGATAGCGGCAGCCCATCGGCACCCGTAGGACTTGCGCCCACAGGCACTTCGTGCTGCAGGTTGTGCACAGCACCACGCTCCCCGCGCGGGAAACTGCGGCATGCAGCTGAATTCACTCTGTTTCAGCAATGTTTCACACTCAAGTCGTTGATTTTTAATGACTTTGAAGTGTGGCGATTTTTTGACCAACCCAAGGGTGAGCTCGTCGCCATCGGCCTCCTGGGTTCCCGTCGACCGGTAACGCACAACGTTATCCACAGAACATGTGGATAAGACTGAATCTCCAATGGACACCGATATTTAGGTGACATTTATGATTCAACGGTCGTCGCCCGGGCACGTCTGCCCCCTGCCATTCCGGCGCGCATGGCCCGTTACACTGGCCCGATGCTTTCACCCATTCCGACCCTGCAGGTCGCCCTGCCCGTCCCGCTGCCGCGCCTGTTCGACTACCTGTCGCCGGAGGGCGATGGCCCCACGGCCGCAGTCGGCTGCCGCCTGAAGGTGCCGTTCGGCAACCGCGAGCTGGTCGGCGTGGTGGCCGGCCACGGCCAGACCGACGACGGCCAGGGACTGCGCCAGGCGCTGGCCTGGTGCGACCTGCAGCCGCTGCTGCAGGGCGAACTCTGGCAGAGCCTGCAGTGGCTGGCGCGCTACACCCATGCGCCACTGGGCGAGGTGCTGAGCACCGCCCTGCCCGGCCCGCTGCGCCACGGCGAGGTCCTGCCCGACACACACCACTGGGGTTGGCAGCTGACCACCGAAGGCCACGCCCAGCGTGAAAAGCTGCGCGCCGGCAGCCGTCCGCGGCAACTGGCCGAGCTGCTGGCCGGGGCGATCGTGGATGAGGACGTGCTCGGCGAACGCATGGCCGACTGGCGCATCGCTGCACGCAGCCTGGCCAAGCGCGCGCTGGCCGAGCGTGTTGCGTTGAGCGTGGCCCCCCAGCATGCACAGCCACTGCCCGGCCCCACGCTCAACCCGGACCAGGCCGGGGCGGTGGCGGCGATCAACGCTGCCGACGGCTTCCAGCCGTTCCTGCTGGATGGCGTGACCGGCAGCGGCAAGACCGAGGTCTACCTGCAGGCGATCATCCACTGCCTGGCGCAGGGCAGACAGGCGCTGGTGCTGGTGCCGGAAATCGGCCTGACCCCGCAGACCCTGGCACGTTTCCGCGGTCGTCTCGGCATCGCCGTGCACGCCTTGCATTCGGGGTTGAATGACAACGAGCGCGCGCGCGTCTGGGCGGCCGCCTCACGTGGCGAAGCACGGGTCATCGTCGGCACCCGCTCGGCGGTGTTCACGCCGTTTCCGCAGGCCGGCCTGTTGATCGTCGACGAGGAACACGACGGCAGCTACAAGCAGCAGGACGGCATCCGTTATCACGCGCGCGATTTCGCTCTGGTCCGGGCCAAGGCGCTGGGCATTCCGGTACTGCTCGGCAGCGCCACGCCCTCGCTGGAAACCCTGCACAACGCCTATGCAGGCCGCTACACCCACCTGCGCCTGAAGCAGCGTGCCGGCGATGCACGGCCACCGCGCGTGCGCATCCTCGATGTGCGCAAACGGCCCTTGCACGACGGCCTCTCGGCCGACGTGCTGGCCGGCATCGGCGAGCACCTGCAGCGCGGCCAGCAGGTGCTGGTGTTCAAGAACCGCCGCGGCTACGCACCGGTGCTGCTGTGTCACGACTGCGGCTGGACCGCGCCGTGCCAGCGCTGCGATGCGCCGATGACCGTGCATGGCGGCGGCCGGCGCCTGCAATGCCACCACTGTGGCGCGCGCCAACCGGCGCCGTTGGCGTGCCCGGCCTGCGGCAGCCTGGCACTGCAGCCGCAGGGTATCGGCACCGAACGCCTGGAAGAACACCTCACCGCCGCCTTCGCCGACTTCCCGGTGGTGCGCATCGACCGCGGCACCACCTCGCGACGCGACGCGCTGGAACAGCAGCTGGCGAAACTGGGCGACCAGCCCGGCATCCTGGTCGGCACGCAGATCCTGGCCAAGGGCCACGACCTGCCGAAGCTGACCCTGGTGGTGGTGGTCGGCATCGACGAAGGCCTGTTCTCCGCCGACTTCCGCGCCAGCGAGAAGCTGGCGCAGCAGCTGATCCAGGTGGCCGGTCGTGCAGGACGTGCACGTGACCCCGGCGAGGTCTGGCTGCAGACCCATCACCCTGGTCACCCGCTGCTGGAAACCCTGGTCAGCGGTGGCTACCACCCGTTTGCGCAGGCCGAGTTGAACCAGCGCCAGGCGGCCGGGTTCCCGCCATTCGCGCATCTGGCGCTGATGCGTGCTGAAGCGCAGCAGGTCGAGCATGCCAATGCATTCCTGCTGGCCGCGCGGCAGCTGCTGGGCGAGCAGGACGTGGTCGAGGCCTACGGGCCGATGCCAGCCCCGATGCCACGCCGCGCCGGCTACCAGCGCACGCAGCTGCTGCTGTCGGCGCCGCAGCGACCGCCCCTGCATGGCGTGCTTTCGCAACTGGTACCGCAGCTGTATGCGCTGCCGGAAGCCCGCAAGGTGCGCTGGTCGCTGGATGTGGATCCGACGGATCTGTATTGAGGGGTCAGAGCCCACCCGCCGGGTGGGATCCGCCCCCGAACGCCTTCGCTTACGTCAGCGGCGACATCACGCCGCGCTGGTAGGCCGGCCGCTCGCGCAGGCGCGCATACCAATCCGCCAGGTGCGGAAGCTCCGGCCGCTGGATCGGCAGCTCGTACCAGGCGTAGACCAGCGAGCCCAGCGGGATGTCGCCCATCGCGAACTTCTCGCCCGACAGCCACGGCTGCCTGGCCAGGGTAGCGTCGGCCATCGCCAGGTAGTCACCGGCGCGCACGATGGCGGCACTGATGCGCGCTTCGTCGCGGTCGGCCGGCGCGGTGCGCATGATGCCCCAGACCAGGTCGCTGTACAGCGGTGCCATGCGCGAAGTGCTCCAGTCCATCCACTTCTCGGCCTGGGCGCGTTCCATCGGGTCCTCGGCGTACAGCGTGCCCAGCGCATAGCGCGCGCTCAGGTAGCGCACGATGGCGTTCGATTCCCACAGCGGCAGGCCGTGGTCTTCGATCACCGGCACCAGGCCGTTGGGATTCATCGCCTGGTACTCCGGCGTCTGCGTGCCGCCGTGGCTGCCGCCGACCTCGATGGATTCGTACGGCAGGCCGATTTCCTCGGCACACCACAGCACCTTGCGGACGTTGCTGGAATTGCGGCGGCCCCAGATCTTCAACATGCGGGTTTCCTTTGCTGGCAATGCGAGCGGCAACGATACGCCTGATCGATACAGGTGTGTGCGTGCCGGATGCGGGACCTGGCATCCGGGCATTGCCGGCCAGCGGCCGGCACTACCGGTTCTTCTTTGGCAGCGCGCGCACGTAGGAGGACTTGCCATCCTTCTTCAGCTCGAACAGGCCGATCGCCGCCAGCAGATCGCTGAGCTTGCCGTAGCCGTAGTTGCGCGGATCGAACGAGGCCTGGTTGCCGATCTGGCTGCCAACCGGGCCGAGGTGCGACCAGCCATCCTCGCCCTCGGCCGCGGACACCGCACGGCGCAGCATCTTCACCAGCCGCGTGTCGCTGCGCATCTCCGCACCGCTCTTGCGTGGACGGACATCGTCGTTGGCCACCGGCTCGTTCGAAGCCTGCTCGCTGGACGCCTGCTCGGCATCCGGCACGCTGGCATGGGTCTGGCCCAGTGCCTCCAGGTAGGTGAACTTCGAGCACGCATTGACGAACGGCTCGGGCGTCTTCTTCTCGCCGAAGCCATATACCTTCACGCCATCGGTCAGCAGGCGCATCACCATCGGGGTGAAGTCCGCATCGCTGGAGACGATGGCGAAGCCATCAAGGTTGCGCGCGTACAGCAGGTCCATGGCATCGATCACCATCGCCATGTCCGAAGCGTTCTTGCCCTTGCTGTAGGCGAACTGCTGGATCGGGCGGATCGCATACTCATGCAGCACCGCTTCCCACCCCTTCAGTCGCGGGCTCTTCCAGTTGCCGTAGGCACGGCGCACGTTGGCCACGCCGTAGCGGGCGACTTCCGCCAGGACCTCGTCGATCTTCGAGGCCGGCGCATTGTCGGCGTCGATCAACAGGGCGATGCGCTTTTCCGGTTCGCTCATGGGCTCCTCACGGGCCGTTGCCTGAACCCGAGTATCGCCGATCCGGGCAGGCGCTGACGTGACAGGTGGCCGCCGTGCGAAGATGCCAGGCGCTTCCCCCGATGCCCCCACTGGAGTGAGTCGATGAGTCGCGAGCGCGTTCCCCACCTGGTCGTTGTCGGCGGCGGTTTTGCCGGTCTCTGGGCCACCCGTGCCCTGGCCCGCGAGCGCATACGCATCACCCTGGTCGATCGCCGCAACCATCACCTGTTCCAGCCGCTGCTGTACCAGGTGGCCACCGCCGGCCTGTCCGCGCCGGATATCGCCGCACCGCTGCGCCACATCCTCGGCCACCAGCGCAATGTGGAAGTCCGCCTCGGCGAAGTGGTGGCCATCGACAAGCAGGCGCGGCAGATCCGCATGGCCGATGGCAGCACGCTGGACTACGACAGCCTGCTGCTGGCCACCGGCGCCACCCACGCCTACTTCGGCAACGATCAGTGGGCCGATGATGCGCCCGGCCTGAAGACGCTGGACGATGCCATCGCGCTGCGCCGCAAGCTGCTGCTGGCGTTCGAACGCGCCGAGGCCGAACCGGACCCGGCGAAGAAAGCGGCCTGGCTGAGTTTCGCCATCGTCGGTGGTGGTCCCACCGGTGTCGAACTGGCCGGCACCCTGGCCGAGATCGCGCGCCACACGCTGCGCAACGAATTCCGCCACATCGACCCGGCCAGCGCCAAGGTGCGGCTGGTCGAGGCTGGGCCGCGCGTGCTGTCCTCGTTCCCGGATGTGCTTTCGCTGAAGGCGCGCCGCCAACTGGAAAAGCTGGGTGTGGAAGTGCTGACCGGTACCCCGGTGAGCAACATCGACAGCCAGGGTTTCACGCTCGGTGACCAGTTCGTACCAGCGCGCACCGTGGTCTGGGCCGCCGGCGTGGCCGCTTCACCGCTGGCGCGCACGCTGGACGTGCCGCTGGACCGCGCCGGACGCGTGCCGGTGCAACCGGACCTGACCCTGCCCGATCACCCGGAGCTGTTCGTGGCCGGCGACCTGGCCGCGCTGAGCCAGGCCGACGGCAAGCCGGTCCCCGGTGTGGCACCGGCCGCCAAGCAGATGGGCAAATACGTGGCCAAGGTGATCCGCGCACGGCTGCACGGCACACCCGAGCCCGGTCCGTTCAAGTACGCGGACTACGGCAACCTGGCCACCATCGGCCGCATGGCCGCGATCGTGCACCTGGGCCGACTGCAGCTGTCGGGCGTGCTGGCGTGGTGGTTCTGGCTGGCCGCGCACGTGTTCTTCCTGATCGGCTTCCGCAACCGCATCGTGGTGCTGCTGAACTGGGCGGTCGCGTATTGGAGCTACCAGCGCAGTGCGCGCATCATCTTCGGTGATGACCGCGACGACCGGCGGCCGAAGCGCTAGGGCTGCACGCAGCGGGGTCGGATCCCTTTCCGCAGGAAAGGACTCTGACCCCGTCAACACCCTCCACGCATGGCGTGGATCTACCGGTTCATCGGGCCACCGGACACCCACCGTTTCGACCCGGTCCGGCAGAAGTCCTCCTTCCTCGCGGTGTCGGCAATCTGCGCGGCACTCCAATGCCGGGTGATCCAGATCGTCAATGCGGTACTACTGAGATGCCAGCGCAGCATGCCGCGCTGCGGTTGCCGCCACAGGTGGCGCCGGGCAATCCAGAAGGCCTCACGCTCAACTTCAGGCACCTTCTTCATCACGTCCTTGTCGAAGAACTGGGCGGTGAAGCGCCAGGGGTTCATCGCGTGGTATCCCGCCCGTGGCTCACTGCTGCACGCAGCCACACCACTGGGCACACGGTCGGCCGGCTTCGGCCGACCGCCTGCCAATGCCAGCCCGAGCAGGTACAGCAGGCCAGGCAACAGCGCGATGCCGGCGACCAGCACGACGACGGAGATCCATGCTTTGCCGGCGGCGCGCATCGTTCACGGCGCCTTCGGTTTCGGGTACCACAGCGACGACAATGACCGTCGGTCGTGCTGAAAAGCAAAGGTGGACATCCGGGTCTCCAGCGCTTGGCGCGGGGCGATCATCGCATGGCCCGGCAGCCCATCCACGCATGGCGTGGACCTACAGAATCCGGAGCCGAGCGTGGGCTCGGCTCTACAAAAGGCTGGAATCCGGCGCCTGCAGCCAGGCCAGCTTGCGCTCGCGCGGCTGCTGCTTGAGCTGCCACTCGGCGCGGGAGGCGGCGGCCCGGTCCGGGTATTCGCGCACGGCCAGCACGCGCAGCGGTGGCCGGGCCCGGGTGTAGCGCGCGCCCTTGCCGGCCTGGTGAGCGGCGAAACGCGCGTCCACGTCGGTGCTGATGCCGGCGTAATAGCTGCCATCGCGGCATTCGAGCAGGTACAGGAACCACGGGCGGAGGGACGGGGCCATGCCTGGATTATGCCGTGCTGCACTGCAGCGGATATACTGGCGCCCGAATGCAGGAGAGAGGCGCCGCGCTGGCGCCCGCCGAAGGCGCAGGCTCCCATGATCGCTCAGGCCGGTGGGCTGGAATCCCACCAACCATGCATTCGACTCGCCGAGCTGGAGAGAGGTCACCGGGCACGCCCGGGACGATCCGCCGAAGGGGCACGCGGCCCATGCCGCTGAACTCTCAGGCAAAAGGACAGCGGGAGCGGCACCGGTCATCGTCATCCCGTCATTGCGCAGGCAGTGGCGGTCGTCGCGCATGGCCGGCCCCACCGCGCCCGGAGCCTGTCCCATGCTGCTGTCCATCATCTACCTGATTGCCATTTCCGCCGAAGCCATGACCGGCGCACTGTCCGCCGGCCGCCGCCGCATGGACCTGTTCGGCGTGGTCATGATCGCCTGCGTCACCGCCCTCGGTGGTGGATCCCTGCGCGACATCCTGCTCGGCCACTACCCGCTGGGCTGGGTGAAGCATCCGGAGTACCTGGGCTTCACCGTATGCGCGGCGCTGATCGCCACCTGGGTGGCGCGCTGGATGCACCACTTCCGCCGCACGTTCCTGGTGCTCGACGGACTGGGCCTGATCGCCTTCACCCTGATCGGCTGCTCGATCGCGCGCGAAGCCGGCCATGCGATGCCGATCGTGCTGATCGCCGGCATGCTGACCGGCGCGTTCGGCGGCGTGCTGCGCGACATCCTCTGCAACGAAGTGCCGCTGATCTTCCAGAAGGAGCTGTACGCGATCATCGCGCTGCTGACCGGCGCCGCTTACCTGCTGCTGCTGCACTGGGGCGTGGCCGACGCCACCGCGATCCTGTGTTGCCTGGGCGGCGGCTTCGCGCTGCGCCTGCTGGCCATCCACTACCGCTGGGAAATGCCGAAGTTCGTGTACCACGACGAAGTGCATTGAGGTTCGCGTTCGCCTGGGGTTCCATGCTGGGCGCTGATCGACTGCACCACCCCGGCGATGTACCTGGCGCTGTCGCTCATGCGCAGCGCCAGGCGCATCGCCGGTGCGGACGGGCCGGTCTCCAACTCCGGCCGGCCCTGATCGCGGCCGCACCCCCGCAGGCGCTGGCCGCCATCCACACACGTGCCGCACTCAAGCGGCTTCGGACACCTTTACGTCGCGACGGGCACGCACGGCCGCAGCCAATCGCTCCAGCACCGTCACGGTGGTGTCCCAGTCGATGCAGCCATCGGTGATGCTCTGCCCGTAGACCAGCGGCTGGCCTTCCACCAGTTCCTGGCGGCCACCGACCAGATGGCTCTCGATCATCACGCCGACGATGCGCTGTTCGCCGTCTTCCATCTGATCGGCGATGTCGTCGATCACCTTCGGCTGGTTCTCCGGGTTCTTCAGGCTGTTGGCATGGCTGGCGTCGATCATCAGTCGCGCCGGCAGCTTGGCCTTGGCCAGCACCTGGCAGGCCTCAGCCACGCTGCCAGCGTCGTAGTTCGGTTGCTTGCCACCGCGCAGGATCACATGGCAATCCGGGTTGCCGGTGGTCGACACGATGGCGGTGCCGCCCTGCTTGGTGACCGACAGGAAATGATGCGGGTTGGATGCCGCACCCACCGCGTCGGCAGCGATCTTCACGTTGCCATCGGTGCCGTTCTTGAAGCCGACCGGGCACGACAGCCCCGAAGCCAGCTCGCGATGCACCTGGCTTTCGGTGGTGCGTGCGCCGATCGCGCCCCATGCCACCAGGTCGGCGATGTACTGCGGCGAGATCACATCGAGGAATTCAACACCGGCCGGCAGGCCGAGCTTGTTGATGTCGCGCAGCAGGCCGCGAGCAATGCGCAAGCCCTTGTCGATCCTGAAGCTGCCGTCCAGGTCCGGGTCGTTGATCAGGCCCTTCCAGCCCACCGTGGTGCGCGGCTTCTCGAAGTACACGCGCATGACGATTTCCAGCTCGCCAGCCAGCGCATCGCGCAGCGGCTTCAGGCGCTGGGCGTACTCGATGGCGGCCTTCGGGTCGTGGATCGAGCACGGGCCCACCACCACCGCCAGGCGATCGTCGCGGCCGTGCAGGATCTGGTGCAGGGCCGCGCGCGAGGCGCTGACGGTGTCGGAAGCTTCATCGTCACAGGGCAGCATCGCCAGCAGCTGGGCAGGCGGTGTCAGCGGTTCGATGGTGCGGATACGCAGGTCGTCGGTGTGCGGGGGCATTGCAGGAGATCTCCGGAACGTTGGGGGTCCCCAGCGTGGCGGCATGAAAAAAGCCGCCAGGTTCGCTGGCGGCTTTCGGGAATGCGTCTGAAGCTTTCTTCAGGGTGAGCGCAGTCCTTCCTCCGCCAGTGGCTTCGGAAAGTAATACCAGTAAAAGCGGGTAGCGGCTGCGTTCATGGGATCTATTGATAGCACAGCTTTTGCGCAGTGCAAAATGTTTCATCCGCAACTGGGGGCGCGGTTCAGTGATGCGCCTGCCCGCGCAGCCCACGCGGCGGCCGCCGTGCAACGTCGCTCATCTGCCATGCACTTCCACGTCCAGCAGCAGGCCTTCGTGGATGTCGGCCCAGCGCTCCAGCACGCGGTCCAGCTCCTGCCGGGCCTCGTCCAGCTGCTCGGGATTGAGCAGGGAACGGGCGGTGTAGAGATCGGACACCAGCCGGCGCAGTACCGCTTCGGGGATGGCCACCGAGGGCCCTTCCATCTGCGGCAGCTGCAGTGCCGGCGTATCGCCCTGCGGGCCGTACAGCGTTACCTGGAGCGTGCTCTGCATGATCGACTTCCCTGCGGATGGACATGGGCAATGTCCTGTTTACCGCGTCCGGGTGACAGGCGCATGTGCCATGCGCGTCCGGGTTGCCGCTACAAGGCGGCCAGATCGGCCAGGTGCTGGACCATCCCCTCGTCCGCGCCCAAGGCGTTGGTGGTGGTGAAGTACTGATGCCAACCGGTGGCGGCAATGCCGGCCACCAGGGCGTCGGCGTCCGCGCGGCTTGCACAGCGCCAGACCGCATAGAACTGCTCATCGCTGCCGTGCTGTACGCCCGTGGCAATGCGGCCCATCGCCAGCGGTGTGATGCGGACCGGATCGAACTGCCGCATGCCAGCACCGATGCGGGCGAAGAAGGCGGTGCGTTGGTCAGGCGGGAGCGCGGTCCAGGCCGGGGTGGCGGTGTAGAGCTCGATGAGGGTGTGGGACATGGAAGGTCTTCCTTGAGGTTGATGAGATTGCCGGCCAGCGGCCGGCACTACCGGAGCGAGCGCATGGCGCGTTTGCGGATGTAGGCATTGGCATCGCCAGGGTGCTGCTGTTGCCACCGCGCGCACAGCTCGCGCAGCCACTGCGGTTGAGTCTTGCCGGCATCGTTGAGCCAGTTCCCGACCGAGTCCTGCACGTAGCGCTCCGGGTCGTTGGCCATTGCTTCCAGCATCGGCAATGCGAGTTCTGGATGCTGCTTGAACAGCGCGATATGCGTGGACCACACGCCTCGTGGGCGCAGCGCTTCGCAGGCGAAGCGGCGCAGGTAAGGCGATGCTTCCTGCGTCCACATGTGCAGGTACTCAAGCGCCTGCAACGGTGCGGCAACGATGTCGCTGCGCAGCGCCAGCCATGCCCATTCGCGCACGCCGAAGTGCGGGTCGTCAGCCAGCGGACGCATCGCCCGCAGCTTGGCCGGCAGCGTCGCGCCGGCATCGCTGCCGATCAGGTAGCAGGCCCAGCCACGCACGGTGTCTGATGCGTGTGCCTGCCAGTGCGCGGGATCACCCTGCCCGGCTTCGCGCAGCAACCGCGCCGCCAGCGCCATGCGCTGGGTGATGCCCCTGCCGGAGGCGTCGCGCATACGTTGCAGCGCTTTCGGCTCGAGCGCAGGTGCCACCCCCTGTAACAGCGCGGCGAAATCCACTGCCAGGCATTCGGCCAGATGCGTGGCAGCGGCACCACCGCTGTTGAGTGCACGCAGCCGTTCCGCGGGAATGGGCGTGCTCATGCGGCGGCTTCCCGTCCGGTGTCCGTGTGCTGCCAGACCTTATGCAGCAGCTGTGACAGCTGCTGCCGTTCATCAGCATCCAGGCCGTTGAACAGGCCGCTGATCCATTGTGTGTGCTGCTCGAACAGCGACTCGGCCAAACGCTTGCCCGGTGCGGTCAATACGATCTGCAGACGACGGCCATCCTCGTCATCGCTGCGACGCTGCAGCAGGCCTTCGCGCTGCAGGCCATCGAGCAGGCCGCTGATGGTGGCCCGGGTCACGCCAGCGCGCTCGGCCAGCGCGTGCGGCGCCAGTGCGCCGCCGGCCCCGTGCAGCAGGAACAGCACGATGAAGCGACCCTCGCTGAGCCCGTGCGGTGCCAACCGTGCAGCGCAGTCGCGATCGATCGACGAGGACAACGAGAGCAGCTGGAAGCACAGGCGCAGCTGCGCGATGTTGGCGTGGCCGCGCCGCTGCGCTTCCTCCAGCAACGCCTGATGCTTGGCTTCGATCATCCTTCCCTCGCAGTATGATTAGGCGCCTAATCATATGGCGGAATGACCAGTGGAGGCAAATCGGAGTTGACTCAGGAAGTGCGTCCCAGCAGCAGCCGCGCGACCAGCCCCCCGCCCTCGCGGTGCAGCAGCTGAAGTTCGCCCGCGTGGCGCTTCGCCACGTTGGCAGCCACGGCCAGTCCAAGTCCGGCGCCCCCGGTGGCGCGGCTACGTGAGCCCTCGCTACGCTGGAACGGTTGCAGCAGGCGTGCGCGATCGATCTCGGCGATGCCGGGGCCGCGGTCCATCACGTCCAGCTGAACCCCGTCACCCGCCATGGCGACCGACAGCTCCACGGCGCCCGCGTAGCGCTCGGCGTTGTCGATGAGATTGTCGACCGCGCGCCGGAGCAGCAGCGCATCGCCATGCCACGGCAACGTATCCGGGCCCTGAAGGGAAATGTCGACCCCGCGCAGCAGCGCCGCCTGCACGCACTCCTCCAGCAGCGCTGAAAGATCCAGCATGCGCATCTGCAACGGCTGCAGCTCACCGCGTGCGTAGTCGAGCACCTGCTCGATCATCGTATCCATGCGCTCGATGTCTGCCACCATCCTGGCGGCCTGTGGCGCGGGAGCGAACTCGGCGCGCAGGCGCAGGCCGGTCAAGGGCGTGCGCAGGTCATGCGCCACTGCCGCCAGCATATGCGTCATGTCCCGTGCCTGGGCGCGCAGGCGTTCGCGACCGGTGCTGATCGCTGTGGCCAGTACCTGCACTTCGCGTGGACCGTCATCAGGCAACGGCGTTTCAGCCTGCAGGTCGACACGTGCGCTGGCTTCAGCCAGGCGTCGCAGCGGGCGCCCCAACCGGATTGACGCCCACGCCGCCAGAGGTGCCAGCAGGATCGCACCGCCCAGCAGGGCGAGCATCACCTGGCGGCGCCAGGCCGCCAGATCACTGTGGTCGCTGCCGACCACCCGCCATCGGCCATCGGCTTGCCGCATCCCCAGTTCGAACGGCGGCCACTGCATGGCGGTCAGCAACGCGGCCTGCGATTTCAGCACGCCAGCACGAGCGGAGGCGTCCAGTACCGCGCCACCCTCGATGACCTGCACATCGGGCGCCCTGCCCTGCCCCGTCCACACCAGGCGCACATTCCCGGCCGGCAGGTCCATCTGCACCGCCGCCAACTGGGTGAGCCAGTCGCTGGCGCTGCCCCGGGGCGGCGCGTCCTGCGTCGACATATGCAATCCCAGTGGCGCCGGCGCCTGTTCCCCACGCAGCACCTGCATCGCATGGTCCAGCCGCATCGGTGGCGGCGCGGGCCGGGGCATCCAACCCACTACCGCAACGCTGACCAGGGTTGCCAGCAGCAGGCTGGTCAAGGCCAGCATCGCGATCCAGCGGGTGGTCGACCACCGGCTGCTCACAACACCCCTACCTCCGCGTTGAAGCGGTACCCTTCGCCGCGCAGTGTCTGCACAAGGGCTTCAGCGCCGGACGCGGCCTGCCCGAGCTTGCGGCGCAGGCGGCTGATCGCAAGGTCGACGGCACGGTCCACGCTGTCACTGGCTTCTCCGCGACTCAACTGCAGCAGCTGTTCGCGCGCCAGCACCCGCCCGGGACGTTCAGCCAGTGCCAGCAGCAGGGAGAATTCACCGCGGCTCAGCACCAGTTCGGCACCATCCGGCGCGAACAGGCGACGCTGGTCAGGCAGCAATCGCCAGCCATCAAACCGCAGCTCGCTGGCCACCTGTGCGCGCAGCTTGTCCTGCCTGCGCAGCAGCGCGCGTACCCGCGCCAACAGCTCGCGCGGGTCAAACGGCTTGGCCAGGTAGTCGTCCGCGCCCATCTCCAGGCCGATCACGCGATCCGGCGCGGCCCCCATCGCCGACAGCATCAGGATCGGGATCGCCCGCGCCTGCAGCCGGCGGCAAACCGACAGGCCATCCTCACCGGGCATCATCCAGTCGAGGATGATCAGGTCAGGACGTTCAACCTGCAGCAACACGTCCAGCGCTGTTGCATCCGCCGCCACACGCACCTGGTAGCCGTGCAGCAGCAGGTGGTCGGCGATGGCGTCACGAATGCTGGCATCGTCATCGACGACGATGACGCGGATGGGAGTGTTCATTCCCCCAGTATCCCGCACCTGTGTATCAGGACGGTATCAATGCCGATATCGCGGTGATACGCCGCTGCGCGCCAATGGTCGCCCACGATCACTGCGGAGTCTTCCCTTGCGCCTGTTCCTGCTGCCCCTGTTCGCCATCCCCTTGCCGGCGCTCGCCTCCGATGCCGCCGAGCACGTCCTGCCGATGTGGATGCAGGGCGGTCATCCGGCAGTGGCCGTCTCGCTGGACGGGCGTTCAGAGCCGCTGCGCTTCGTGGTCGACAGTGCCGCCGGGGCAACCCTGGTCGATGCACGCGTAGTGCGGCGCTATGGTTTGCAGGATGCGGAAGCGGCAGTGTCGCAGGCCCAGGGCGCGAGCGCGAAGGCGGCGCGGTTGCAGCGCATGCGCAGCACAGCATGGCAGCTGGGCAGTTGGCAATTGAAGGCCAGTGGCATGCAGGTCGACCTGTCATCGCTGGCGGAGGGTGATGATCCGGCCATTGACGGCTTGATCGGCAACGATCTGACCGGGCGCTGGGACACCCGTTGGGACTTCGGCCGCAATCAACTGGCGCTGTGGACAGCCGGCGGCCTGGACCTGAAAGGACCGGGTTGCCAACCCAATGCGCTGCCCAGCCGCGATGACAGCCTGCGCCAGTTCGGCTTCATCACGCTTGCCTTGGGTACGCCCGGCGTGGACGCCATCGCCGTGGTCGACACCGGTGCCGCGCAGACCGTCCTCAACGCCGAAGCAGCCCGCGCACTGGGCCTGCGCACCGACGGCAGCGATGCTCGGGTGCGTGCACGTGAAAAGGGCACCGAGGGGCTGGGTGGCGGTGCACAGGCAACCTGGCTGTACACCCTGCCCGGCATGACCGGCAGCGGCTGGCGGCACCCGCCGATGGAGGTCCGGATCAGCGAACTGCCGGTGTTCAGGGCGATCGGCCTGGAGGCGCGACCGGCTTTGATCCTCGGTGCCGACGCGATGCGCGGTGGCCAGGTGGACATCGGTGCGGGTGCCGCGCGGATCTGCCTGCGCCGACCCGGCTGACGTCCGGCGCATGACGGCGGGACCTGGCAGGCGTAGCATCGCGCCACGTCCTGCCAGGAGTTCCACGCATGCGCCGTGCTGTCCTGCTGTTGCTGACGCTGCTCCCGCCGGCCGTGCTGGCCGCGCCGCCGCCGCTACCCTCGCCCGCGCGCATCGATGCCGAAGCACAGCGGCTGATGCAGGCGGCCCATGCGCGCGGGATGGCGCTGGCGGTGATCGATGGCGGCAAGGTGGTACACGTGGCCGCCTACGGCGAACGCAACGCCGCAGGCGAGCCGCTGCGCACCGATACCGTGATGTACGCCGCCTCGCTGACCAAGATGGCGTTCGGCCACGTGGTCGCACAGCTTGCCCAGGACGCGCGGATCGCGCTGGACGCCAGCATCGCCACGGCGCTGGACAAGCCGCTGCCGGACTACCCGCCAGAGCCGAAGAAGTACGCCGACTACAGCGTACTGGCCGATGATGCGCGCTGGCGCCGGCTCACCCCGCGCCTGCTGCTCAACCATTCCAGTGGCTTCGCCAACTTCGGGTTCCTGGAACCCGATGGCCGCCTGAAGTTCCACTTCGATCCCGGCAGTCGTTACGGGTATTCCGGCGAAGGGCTGATCCTGTTGCAGTTCGTGATCGAGCGTGGACGGCTGGGCCAGGACGTGGGTGCATTGATGCAGCGGCAGGTATTCGACCGCTTCGGCATGGTCCGCACCAGCATGATGTGGCGTGAGGATTTCGCCGCCAACCTGGCCGATGGCTGGACTGCGGAAGGCACGGCCGAGCCGCACGATGAACGCAGCCGCGTGCGTGCGGCCGGTTCGATGGACACCACCATCGCCGACATGGCGCGCTTCGCCGCCGGCTATGTCCGCGGCGATGGGCTGTCGCCTGCAATGCGCAGGGAACTGGTGCGGCCGCAGCTGCCGATCACCACCGCCAGCCAGTTCCCAACGCTGCAGCCGGAGCTGCCCGCGGCGCAGCGACGCCAGGATCTGGCCGCGGGCCTGGGCGTGGTGACGTTCCGCGGCCCGCAGGGCGCAGGCTTCTACAAGGGCGGCCACGACGATGCGGTCGGCAACACGCTGGTGTGCATCGAACAGCACAAACGCTGCGTGGTGATTCTGGGCAACGATGTACGGGCGGAAGCTGCGTTCCCGGCACTGGTGGCATTCGTGCTGGGCGATACCGGCGTGCCGTGGCAGTGGGAGTATGGCGCGGCGAAGGTATTCGTCGAATGAGGGTGCGATCACGCGTGCATGGCGAATGCGGCCAGGGCGAGCATCCACGCCATGCGTGGATGGCACTCCTCATCGCGCCTGCTCGAAGAACATCAGGTACACCAGCCGGCCATTCTCTGGCCGATCACCGAACGCTGGCCCGGCGGTGTGCCAGAACCAGGGCCGCAGCAGCACCAGCCGGTTGAAGCGCATCGGAATGCGCATGGTCATTTCCCACTGGCTGTCGTCGTTGCTGTCGCGCTCGATGATGTCGCGATGCATGTCACCGCCGTTGGCGTAGCCCAATGCGGCCAGCTCCGCCGCATCCAGGGCCATGCGTTCGGTGCCGGTACGGCGGTGGCGGAAGAACTCGGTGCCGCCCTCGCAGTGCTCCGGTGCACTCAGGTAGAGAATGCCCGACCAGTGCGAGCGGTCGGCGTGTACCTTGGCGCGGCCGGTGTCGCCGGCAAGGGTAAGGCGGAACTTGCCGTGCGACTGCGGCGGGTTGACCGGCCGCAGCGGTTCGTTGACCAGTCGCGAGACCGCGCCGGACAGTCCATCCAGGTCCAGCCGCTGCTGTGAATTGCGGCCGGGGAATGCGCCCTCCTGAACGGGATAGTCCAGGCCCAGTGCCGCCTGGCGCAACCCTTGCGCATCGGCGGGAGAAAGGAAGTCGTCAACGACGATGAACGAGGTAGGCATGGTCACCGAGCGTAGCGATGCACTGCGGCGACGGCAACCGGGCAACAAAAAACCCCGCCTTGCGGCGGGGTTCTTCTTTAGATCACATCGGGAAGGCGTGCCGACCGAGGCCGGCAACGACCGCCGGAGGCGTGGACTTAGAAGTCCATGCCGCCCATGCCGCCCATGCCACCCATGCCACCAGCGCCGCCCATGGCCGGCTCGTCCTTCTTCGGAGCTTCGGCAACCATGGCTTCGGTGGTGATCATCAGGCCGGCGATCGAGGCCGCGTTCTGCAGGGCCGAGCGGGTCACCTTGGTCGGGTCCAGGATGCCGAACTGCAGCATGTCGCCGAACTCGCCGGTGGCCGCGTTGTAGCCGAAGCTGCCGGTGCCTTCCTTGACCTTGTTGATGATGACCGACGGCTCGTCGCCGGCGTTGGCCACGATCTCGCGCAGCGGGGCTTCCATCGCACGCAGGGCGATCTGGATGCCGTGGTTCTGGTCTTCGTTGGCACCCTTCAGGCCGGCCAGCGCGGTGATCGCGCGGACCAGGGCGACGCCGCCGCCCGGAACCACGCCTTCTTCAACGGCCGCACGGGTGGCGTGCAGGGCGTCGTCGACGCGGTCCTTCTTTTCCTTCATTTCGATTTCGGTCGAGGCGCCGACCTTGATCACGGCAACACCGCCGGCCAGCTTGGCCACGCGTTCCTGCAGCTTCTCGCGATCGTAATCCGAGGAGGTGTCCTGGATCTGGGTCTTGATCTGCGCCACGCGTGCATCAACGTTGGCCTTGTCGCCGACGCCGTCGATGATGGTGGTGTTCTCCTTGGAGACCTGCACCTTCTTGGCGCGGCCCAGGTCCTTGATGGTGGCCTTTTCCAGCGAGAGGCCGACTTCTTCGGAGATCACGGTGCCGCCGGTCAGCACGGCCATGTCTTCCAGCATCGCCTTGCGACGGTCGCCGAAGCCCGGGGCCTTGACGGCCACGACCTTGACGATGCCACGGATGGTGTTGACCACCAGGGTCGCCAGCGCTTCGCCTTCGACTTCTTCGGCGACGATCAGCAGCGGCTTGCCGGCCTTGGCGACGCCTTCCAGCACCGGCAGCAGGTCACGGACGTTGGAGATCTTCTTGTCGTGCAGCAGGATGAACGGGTCATCCAGGTCAGCGGTCTGCGACTGCTGGTTGTTGATGAAGTACGGCGACAGGTAGCCGCGGTCGAACTGCATGCCCTTGACCACGTCCAGCTCGTTGTCCAGGCCCGAGCCTTCTTCAACGGTGATGACGCCTTCCTTGCCGACTTCCTTCATCGCGTCAGCGATGATCTGGCCGATCGACTCATCCGAGTTCGCCGAGATGGTACCGACCTGGGCAATCGCCTTGTCGTCGGCGGTCGGCTTGGAGATGTTCTTCAGCTCGGCGACGGCAGCCGAAACGGCCTTGTCGATACCGCGCTTGAGGTCCATCGGGTTCATGCCGGCGGCAACGGCCTTGGCGCCTTCGCGGATCAGGGCCTGGGCCAGCACGGTGGCGGTGGTGGTGCCGTCGCCGGCATCGTCGTTGGTGCGCGAAGCAACTTCCTTCACCATCTGCGCGCCCATGTTCTCGAACTTGTCAGCCAGTTCGATTTCCTTGGCGACGGAGACGCCGTCCTTGGTGATGGTCGGGGCGCCGAAGCTCTTTTCCAGCACGACGTTGCGGCCCTTCGGGCCCAGGGTGGCCTTGACGGCATTGGCGAGAACATTGACGCCGCGCACCATGCGCGAACGGGCGTCTTCACCGAAACGAATATCCTTGGCAGCCATTGCATTTACCTCATTGGTAGCGCCGGACGATGCCCGGCGGCTGGGAGTCTGGGATCAGGTTGAAACAGGTCGCGCCGGGGCTCAGCCGATGACGGCGAGCACGTCGTCTTCGCGCAGGACCTTGTATTCGACGCCTTCGCTCTTGTACGAACTGCCGGCGTACTGGCCGTAGATGACCTTGTCGCCGACCTTCAGCGACGGCGCGCGCACGTTGCCGTTGTCCAGCGGCTTGCCCGGGCCGACGGCCACGACCTCACCCTTGGTGGACTTTTCCTTGGCCGAGTCGGGGATGACGATGCCACCGGCGGAGATTTCGTCGGCTTCGATCGGCTTGACCACAACGCGGTCGTGCAGCGGCTTGATGCTCATAAGAGACCTCTTAAGTGATTGATTGGTCTAAAAAAGTCCGGCGATGTTAGCACTCACCCCAGGCGAGTGCCAGAACCGCACGTGAAGAAACCCGACAACGTCGGGAGCAGGGCAGAGATGGAGCCCCGCCGCCCCCTTTCAAGGGCGGAACTAAAAAAAATTTTCCCGCCCGCGCGCCTCGCCCAAGGCGTCGGTCCTGGACAATTTCGGTGACAAGCGTCGCACTGTCAGATATCTGACGTTCATTTACGACAAAGTGTCACTGGATCGGCCTTAGGCTCGGTCAGGCATTCCCAATCACAAGGAGCCGTCGATGCGATTGCTGTCCCCGCTTGCCGCCGCCTGCCTGCTGGCGCTGGCCACTGCGCCGGTCCAGGCCGAGGTCTTCATCAATGAACTGCACTACGACGACAGCACCGCCGCCGGTGACGTCGGCGAAGCGATCGAGGTCGTAGCCACTGCCGGTGAGGACCTGTCCGGCTACCGCCTGTACCTCTACAACGGCAGCAATCCGTCGGCCGCCACCGTCTATGCCAACAATCCGGTCCCGGCCGGCACCGCCGCCGGCTGCGGCAGCGCCACCATCGCCGTGGTCAACTATCCGACCAACGGCATCCAGAATGGTCCGAACGACGGCATCGCCCTGGTCGATGCCAGCGGCAAGGTGGTCCAGTTCCTCAGCTACGAGGGCGCCATCACCGCCTCCGGTGGCCCTGCCGCCGGCATGACCAGCCAGAACATCCCGGTGGCCGAAAGCAACAGCACGGGGCCGGGTACGTCACTGCAGCTGACCGGCAGCGGCAGCCAGTACACCCACTTCACCTGGGCCGATTCGGCCGGCCAGACCTTCGGCAGCTGCAACAACGGCCAGACCTTCAGCGGCGGTGGCACGCCAGGCCCGAACACGCCGCCGTCAGTCTCCACCACCACCCCGGCGCAGGGCAGCAGCACCTTCCCCGCTGCCGCCGACCTGGAAGTGGTGTTCAGCGAGACGGTGAACCTGGCCAGTGGCGCCTTCGCCCTGAGCTGCGGCACCTCCGGCACCGTGCCGCTGACCTTCCCGGCCAGCGGCCGCAGCGTGAAGCTGTCCACCAATACCGCGCTGGTGGCTGGTGAAGCCTGCCGCTTCGACATCCGCGCCGCGCGCATCACCGACCTGCAGGGCGCGCATCCGGCCGCCGACAGCCGCATCGCCTTCACCGTGGCCAGCACCGGCGGCAATCCGGACCCGGGCAACCCGGGCGTGCCGGCCGGCTACTACTCCAGGGTCAACACCAGCAGCCCCAGCCAGCTGCGCTGCTCGCTGCACGCCACCATCAAGGGCCATACCGCCTACCCGTACAGCGGCTCGGGCACCAGCACCTGGACCATCCTGGAAATCGCCGACGAGGATCCGAACAACCCGAACCGCATCCTCGATGCCTACCGCAACCGCAGCTACGCCAAGGTCAGTGACCGTGCGGGCACCGGCAGCGGCCTGACCTACAACCGCGAGCACACCTGGCCGAACTCGCTGGGCTTTGCCACCACCACCGGTGACAAGGGCCTGCCCTACGCGCCGTACACCGACACCCACATGCTGTACCTGACCGACGCGCAGTGGAACGCCGACCGTGGCAACAAGCCGTTCGGCAAGTGCGATGCCAGCTGCGGCGAGCGTGCCACCGAAGCCAACAACGGCCAGGGCGGCGGCAGCGGCGGCTATCCGGGCAACTCCAACTGGGTGCGCACGCCGGACGGCAACACCGGCACCTTCGAGGTGTGGGGCAAGCGCAAGGGCGACATGGCGCGTGCGGTGATGTACATGGCGATCCGCTATGAGGGCGGCAAGGATGCGGCCACCGGTCAGTCCGAGCCGGACCTGGAGCTGACCGACGACCGCAGCAAGATCGTCAAGACCAGCAGTTCGCCGGCCTACATGGGCCTGCTGTCGACGCTGATCGACTGGCACCTGTCCGATCCGCCGGATGATGCCGAGCGTGCCCGCAATGACGTGGTCTACAGCTTCCAGGGCAATCGCAACCCGTTCATCGACCACCCCGAGTGGGCGACCCCGGCCCTGTTCACCTCGGCCAAGCCAGCCACCTGCCAGCTGGCCAACTGACCGCGCAACGCTGCGGTCTACTGCCGCCGCCGGGCCCTGACCCGGCGGCGGCCCTATACTCGACGGTCATGCCGACCGTCGATCCCGTCCTGCTGCTGTTGACCACCTGCCCGGACCGGGCCAGTGCCGAGCGCATCGCGCACGCGCTGGTCGGCGAGCGCCTGGCCGCGTGCGTGACCCGCCTCGATGGCGCGCAGTCCACCTACCGCTGGCAGGGCGAGGTGACCACCGATGCCGAGCTGCAGTTGCTGGTAAAGACCACCGCGAGCCGCGTCGATGATGCAATCGCCCGGATCGTCGAACTGCATCCGTATGAACTCCCGGAGTGCATCGCGGTCGAAACCCGGGCCGGCCTGCCGGCGTATCTGGACTGGATCCGGGCACAGACCCGGGAGGACACTGATTGAAGACTCTGTTTGCGCGTGGCGCCGCCTTGTGCGCCCTGTTGTGGCTCTCGCTGCCCGCCTTGGCCCTGGATGAGAAGGACCTGCTGCCGGTGGACCAGGCGTTCGCGCTGACCGCCATCGCCCCCGAACGGGGCCAGGTGCAACTGCAGTTCAAGATCGCACCGGGCTACTACCTGTATCGCCACCGCACCAGCGTCAAGGCGGATCCGGCCTTCAATGCCGGCGCGCTGCAGATGCCCAAGGGTGACAGGCACCACGATGATTTCTTCGGCGAAGTCGAAACCTATCGGGAGCGCCTGCAGGCCACCCTGCCCGGCACGCCGACGGACGCCGCCGGCACCATCAGCCTGGAAGTACGCTACCAGGGCTGCGCCGATGCCGGCGTCTGCTACCCGCCGCAGAAGCGCGTGGTGCAGGTCACGCTGCCCGGCGGGGCTGTGGCGTCCACTGCGCCTCCCGCGCGCAGCGGTGCGGCCAGCCCGTTCAACAACCCGCTGGCCGGTGCCGGCAACAGCGGTGGCCTGCGCCTGCCGGGCGCGGCCAACAACAGCCAGGCGCTGCCGCTGCCGTCGGAACAGGCGTTCGGCTTCGATGCCATCGCCAGCGACGGCAACACCCTGCTGCTGCGCTTCAGCCCGGCACCCGGCTACTACCTGTACCGCGACCGCACTTCGCTGAAGCTGGAAGGCAGCGCCGGCGTGCTCGCCGACAAGCCGCGCTGGCCGGCCGCGCAGTCGCATCGCGACGAGCACTTCGGCGATGTCTCGGTGTACTTCAACCAGGTGGAAGTGCCGCTGCCGCTGCGCCGCACCGTCACTGATGCGGTCGACAGCACCCTGGTGGTGACCTTCCAGGGCTGCCAGACCGATGGTATCTGCTACCCGCCGATGACCCGTCGGGTGAAGCTGTCGATTCCGGCCGGCAAGCTCAACGCCGGCACCGGCCAGGCGCCAGTGCACGAGGAACCCGTCAATGCGCTGCGCGCTGCCGGTGCGCCGCGTGAATCCGCCAGTGGCCTACCGCTGCGCCTGCTGCCGACCGTACCCAACGACGGCAACGCCACTCCCGCCGCCACGGGCGGCCAGGGCGCAGGCAACGAGTTCGCCACCGACGCGCGTGGTGACAATGCGCTGCGCACGCGTCCGCCGGCGACCACCCCGAACCCGGACCGTTCGTTCGTCTGGGTGCTGCTGCTGGCGCTGGCCGGTGGCCTGGTACTGAACCTGATGCCCTGCGTGCTGCCGATCCTGTCGCTGAAGGTGCTGAGCCTGGCGCAGAGTGGCGAGAGCCCCGAGCGGGCGCGCAGTCATGCCCTCTGGTACACGCTGGGCGTGCTGGTCGCCTTCGCGGGGATCGGCGCGCTGATGGTGGGCCTGCGTGCGATCGGCAACGCCGTCGGCATCGGCTTCCAGCTGCAGCACCCGGGCGTGGTGGCGGCACTGGCCTACATCATGTTCGCGGTGGGCCTGAGCCTGTCCGGCGTGTTCACCCTCGGCGGCGGCATCGGCAACCTTGGCCAGTCGCTGGCCAGCCGCAGCGGCCCGGCCGGTGACTTCTTCACCGGTGCGCTGGCCTGCGTGGTCGGCAGTGCCTGCGTCGGCCCGTTCATGGGCGGTGCGATCGCCTACGCCTTCATTGCCCCGCCGCTGAAGGCGATGACCGTGTTCCTGTTCCTCGGCCTGGGCCTGGCGCTGCCGTTCCTGCTGATCGGCTTCGTGCCAGCGCTGGCCCGCCGCCTGCCCAAGCCCGGCCCGTGGATGGAAACGCTCAAGCACGTGCTGGCCTTCCCGATGTACGCCACTGCGCTGTGGCTGCTGTGGGTGCTGGGCAAGCAGCGCGGCGTGGACGGCATGGCGCTGGTGCTGGGTGGCCTGCTGCTGTTCGCGTTCGGCCTGTGGCTGTTTGAACGCAACCGCTGGACCGGCTCGCGTGCGGTGACCCTGCTCGGCGTGCTGCTGGCGATCGGTGCGCTGGTTCCGGCCTGGGGCGTGACCCAGCTGGCACCGCCGGCGAGGGCCGCACAGGCCGCCAGCGACAACGTGGTCGAGTATTCGCCGCAGCTGCTGGACCGCCTGCGCGCCGACAACCGCGTGGTGTTCGTCAACATGACCGCCGACTGGTGCGTGAGCTGCAAGGCCAACGAACGTGCGGTGCTGTCACGGCCGGAGTTCAAGGAACTGCTCAAGCGCACCAATGCGGTGTACATGCGCGGTGACTACACCAACGTCGACCCGCAGATCACCACGTTCCTGGAAGAGCACAAGGCGGTGGGCGTACCGCTGTACGTGGTGTACGGCCCCGGCGCGCCGCCGACCGTGCTGCCGACCCTGCTGACCCAGGCGGTGGTCGAGGAAGCGCTGCTGCGCACCGCACGATGAAGTGGCAACGGCCAGCGCTGCTGTGGACAGCGGTGCTGGCCGCCGGCCTCGGCCTGTGGGCCGGGCATCGATTGGCACCGGCGCCGACTGCGCGTGAGGCCATGCCAGGCGCGTCTGTTGTGGCGGCGGCACCCGCCCTGCAGGTCGGCGACAGCCTGCCCGCGTTGTCGCTGCCCGATCTTGAAGGCCGGCCCTTGGACCTGCGCCAGCACGCTGCCGGTCGCCCACTGTTGATCAATGTCTGGGCCAGCTGGTGCGCGCCCTGCGTGGAAGAGATGCCCGAACTGGCGCGCTTCGCCGCCACCCAGGGCGACAACGGCGTGCAGGTACTGGGCCTGGCATTGGACACCGCGGACGGTGTGCGCGGATTCCTGCAGCGGATACCGGTGGATTATCCGATCGTGGTCGAGACGCCAGGGCCACGCGATGCCAGCGTACAGCTGGGCAATACGCAGGGGCTGCTGCCCTACAGCGTGTTGTTCGATGCACAGGGACGGCTGGTGAAGGCGAAGCTGGGGCCGTTTGCCCACGGCGAGATCGACGGCTGGGCGAAGTGAGGGTGTTTTTTGCAGGGCTTGCAGCCCTGCACCCTGCTCAATGCAACGGCAACAGCCAAAGCCAAAGCGGGCATTCCGTGGGTTGGCGGGGCGGTGTCGGAGTGCGGGGACGCTGCAAGTACGTCGCTGTAAGCTTGGCAGCCGCATCCATGCGGCTGACACCCCGCACTCCGACACCGCCCCACCTCTGACAGTTCGCGGCTGTTGGTAGGTGTCGACCTTGGTCGACACATCTGTCAGATATCGATATTCAGAACGGAATCAGACCCCGTGCCGACCAACGGTCGGCACCCACCAAAGCAGAACGCCGTTCCGACAGATCGCAGGAAACTGTCGAAGGCGGGGTGGGTCCGGTTGAGGGGGTGTCCGCGGCATGGATGCCGTGACCAAGGCTACAGGGACGTACTTGCGCCGTCCCCCGCAACCGGACCCACCCCGCCTCCTCACAGGAAACCCGCTGTTGCTTCGGCTGTTGCTTCTAAGGTTGCCGGCCAGCGGCCGGCACTACCGCGGGTGCCGGGTGCCGCCCGGCCGGTACCTCCAGCTTGACCGCAGCCGGGGCGCCACGGAGAATTACGCGACTAATTCTCATTTGCTGTTGCGCAGGATGCGGGCGGCAGCCTCCCGGGCCCTCCTTCTTCGATGTTCAAGAACGTCCTGTTCCAACTGCACTGGCTGCTGGGCATCACCGCAGGTGCCGTCCTGGCCGTGATGGGCCTCAGTGGCGCCACGCTGTCCTTCGAGGACGAACTGCTGCGCGCCGCCAATCCCGGCTTCGCCGAGATCGCCGAGCACCATGCCGACGGACAGCCTCCCCTTGCACTCAGTGAGCTGGTGCCGCTGCTGCAGGCCGGCAGCGAACGCCCCCTGCAACGCCTGCGTATCGATGCCACCGGACAGCGGCCGTCGGTCGCGCGCTTTGCCGGGGGCAGGGAACACTGGGTGTACTTCGACCCGTACAGCGGTGAGCGCTTCAGCGCCCTGCGCGGCCAGGCGTTCTTCGACTTCGTCGAGGACCTGCATCGCCACCTTGCCGCGGGCGAACGCGGCAAGTGGATCACCGGCAGCTGTGCCATCGCCCTGCTGTTCTTCACCCTGTCCGGGCTCTACCTGCGCTGGCCACGACGCTGGTGGCACTGGCGCAGCTGGCTGGCAGTGGAGTGGAAACGCAGCGGACGCGGCTTCCTGTGGAGCCTGCACTCGGTCGTCGGCACCTGGGTGCTGCTGATCTACCTGATGAGTGCGCTGACCGGCCTGTGGTGGTCGTTCGACTGGTATCGCAGCGCGGCCAGCACGCTGCTGGGCGTCCCACCGGCGGCCAAGCACCAGGTTGCCACCGATGCGTCGCTGGACCTGCACCGCATTGAAGCCACGCTGTACGCGCTGCCGGGCGTGCGCGCCGGCTTCATTGACCTACGCCTGCCGGAGAAGCCCGGGCAGGCACTGAATGTTCGGGTGATGGCCGGTGATCCGTCGCAGCGCGGCGGCCACCATGATCGTGCGCACGACCTGCTGCAGCTCGATCCGGCCAGCGGTGCCGTTCTGGATGCCCGTCCGTACGCACGCCAGGGCGCGGGCGGACAGTTGGCCACCAGTGTGTTCGCGCTGCATTCGGGCAGCTACTTCGGTGTGCCCGGGCGCGTGGTGGTGATGCTCAGCAGCCTGGGCATGAGCCTGTTCTTCATCACCGGCTGGATGCTGTACCTGGACCGCCGCCGCAGCCAGCGTGCGGCGCGAGGGCTGCGCCAGGCGCTGCCGATGCCGGCCAGCGATGCCGGCAACGCCGCGTGGCTGGTGGTGCATGCCAGCCAGAGCGGACTGGGCGAACAGCTGGCGTGGCGCGCGGCGGCACAGCTGCAGGCGGCCGGCCATGCGGTGCAGGTGCTGCCGCTGGCGCGCATCGATGCCGCGCTCCTGCTGCGTGCATCGAGCGCGCTGTTCGTGCTGAGCACCTTCGGCGACGGCGAGCCGCCCGACGCCGCCCGGCGCGCAGCGCGGCAGTTGCTGGCACAAGCGCTGGACCTGTCGCGCCTGCAGTTCGGCCTGCTCGCGCTGGGCGACCGCCAGTACCCGCATTACTGCGGCTTCGGCCGCCAGTTCGATGGCTGGCTGATCGGCAACGGCGCGCGCCCGCTGTTCGAGCGTATCGATGTCGACGCCGCTTCGGTGCCGGCACTGCGCCAATGGCAGCAGCAGCTGGGTACGCTCACCGGCATCGTCACCGATGACAGCGTGCTGCCTGCGGCTACGCAGATGCATGCGTGGCGCCTGCTCGGCCGCGACCGCCTCAACCCGGGCAGCGTGGGCGGAGCCATCTGGCGTATCCGTCTTGCCGCACCGGCCGACGTGCAGTGGCAGGCGGGTGACATCCTGCACATCGCGCCCCGCCACAATGCGCAGCATGCCGGTGCCGTGTTGAAGGCGCATGGGCTGGATCCGCTGCAGCCACTGCTGGTCGATGGCCATCCGCGCACGCTGCTGGCGCTGGCCAGTGAACGCGAGCTGCCCGAGGCCGATGCTGCGCTGGCGGTGCAGGATGCCTGCCTGTGGCTGGCCGGGCTGCCGCTGCTGCCCAGCCGCGAGTATTCGATCGCCTCCTGCACGGATGATGGCGTGGTGGAGCTGGTGGTGCGGCTGGTGCATGACACCGCCGGTCGCGCCGGGTTGGGCTCGGGCTGGCTGTCGTTGCATGCGCCGATCGATGCCGGCATCGTCGCCCGCGTGCATCGCAACCCCGGTTTCCATCGCGTCATTGGCGCGCCGATGGTGCTGATCGGCAACGGCACCGGCATCGCCGGGCTGCGCAGCCTGTTGCGCGAAGCCGCCCGTGCAGGCGAGCACGGACACTGGCTGTTGTTCGGTGAACGCCAGCGTGCGCACGATTTCCTGTTCGCCGACGAGATCGAAGCGTGGCAGGCCGATGGCCATCTCGCGCG
Source organism: Stenotrophomonas sp. Ps181 (assembly GCF_025697425.1). Lineage (NCBI taxonomy): Bacteria > Pseudomonadati > Pseudomonadota > Gammaproteobacteria > Lysobacterales > Lysobacteraceae > Stenotrophomonas > Stenotrophomonas sp. Ps181. The sequence goes on along the minus strand of NZ_JAHWBI010000002.1, from coordinate 388,768 downwards.
GGTGGACCTGGCGTTCTCGCGCGATGGTGACGGCGGTTATGTGCAGGATCGCCTGCAGGCGGCCACCGGAACACTGCGCGACTGGATGCAGCGCGGTGCGGTGATCCATGTCTGTGGCTCGTTGCAGGGCATGGCCGAAGGCGTGGACCAGGTGCTGCGAACCGCGCTGGGTGATGAAGCGGTGGAAACGCTGCTGGAGAACGGGCGCTACCGCCGCGACGTGTATTGATTCCTGCCGCCGAACGCTGGTGTGAGCCGAGCATGGGCTCGGCTCTACAGTGTTCGTGCAGCCGATGCAGCGCCGAGCCCACGCTCGGCTGACTAGGCCGCCGCGCGCGCCTGAGGTGTCGACTGCAACCGGAACGCGCCCACCGCTTCAGCCAGGGCACGCACCTGGACCTGCATCTGCGCCGTGGAGGCACCGGCCTCTTCCACCAGGCTGGCGTTGCGTTGGGTGCTGGCTTCCATCTGCACGATGGTCTGGTTCACCTGTGCGATGCCGGCATGCTGGTCCTGCGACGCACTGCGGATACCCGCCAGCAGGTCGGCCAGCTGCTGCACGCTGCCGACGATCTCGCCCATCGTGGTGCCGGCCTGTTCGGCCTGCTGGTTGCCCTGTCCCACACGCGCCACCGAATCCTCGATCAGGCCCTTGATCTGCTTGGCCGCCTCTGCGCTGCGTTGTGCAAGCAGGCGCACTTCCGCGGCCACCACGGCGAAACTGCGGCCCTGCTCACCGGCACGCGCCGCTTCCACCGCAGCATTCAGCGCGAGGATGTTGGTCTGGAAGGCGATGCCGTCGATCAGCTGGGTAATGTCGCCGATCCGCCGCGACGCCTCGCTGATGCGCTGCATGGTCGCCACCACCTGGCCGACGGCCTCGCCACCGCGCTGCGCCACCGCAGCCGCACCCTTGACCAGCGCGTCGGCACGGCCTGCGGCATCAGCATTGCGACCGACCGTATCGGTCAGTTCGTGCATGGAAGCGGCGGTCTCTTCCAGGTTGGCGGCCTGCTGCTCGGTGCGCTGTGACAGATCTTGATGACCGGCAACGATCTCGCCAACGCCGCTATCGAGACGGGAGGTGGCGTGCTGGATGCGGGTGACGATGCGGCCCAGCTGCGCGACCGTCGCGTTGGCATCATCGCGCATGCGCGCGAACACGCCCTGCAGCTCACCCTCCATGCGCACGCTGAGGTCACCACGGGCCAGCGCGGCCAGCAATGCCTGCAGGTCGCCGAGGTTGGTTTCAAACGTCGCCAGCAGGCGGTTGATGCTGGTCGACAACGTGCGCACGAAGCCCTGCTTGCCGTCCAGCGTGATGCGACCGTGCAGGTCGCCGTGTGCTGCAGCATCGACCAGGGCAGCGACCTCGGTTTCCAGCAGGGTCTCCAACGCACGACTACGCCATTCCACCGCTACGCCGAGGAATTGCCCTTCGTCGATGACGGGGTTGGCAATCAGCTGGTAGCGCGTGCCGGCATGGCCGATCTCGCGCTCTTCGCGCTGGCGCACGCCGGCCAGGCTGACCAACGCCGGATGCAGGCGTACCGCGTCGCTGCCCACCAGATCCTGGTCCCGGAGGTCCAGCTGCTCCAGCAGCGCCGGATTGGCGTACGCCACCAGGCCTTCTGCATCGATCACCATCAAACCGGTCTGCGCACTGTCCAATGCCTGGCGCACCCGGGTGTTGCCGCGCGCCACGGCACGCTCGGTCTCGATACGCGCGCGCAGGCGCTGCTGCATGTCGACCAGGCGCTGGGCCAGCTGGCCGATCTCGTCGTTGGCGTTGTAGACGCGCAGGGTGGTGTCCAGGCGGTCGTCAGCGATGTCGCTGGCGAAGCGCAGGGTGTCATGGATCGGCTGGCGCACTGCACGCAGCACCAGCACGAGGCTGGTGATCAGCACACCGGCGACCAGCAGCACGGTCAATGCAAACAGCACGCTCATGGTGCGCGCACCAGCCTGCTGGCGGGCCTGGGCACGGGCCAGTGCCGCGACCTGTGCCTGCTGGAATGCGGCCAGCGCAGGCGCTACACCCGCAGCGGCATCCAGCAGCGACTGCGCTTCCACATCCAGGCCGACACGGGCAGCGGTATACCCAAGCAACGCGGCCTGATACGCCTCCATTCCGGTGCGCAGGGTGTCCTGCGCATCCGCGGGCAGGCCCGCCAGCGCGAGATCGAACGGCAGCTTTTCTTCGCTGGCGCGGTCGGCGTGGGTGGAGTCACCGTCGAGCAGCAGCAGCGCCTCCTGCCGACGCATCTTCTGCAGGGACAACGCCAGCGCATCCCGCTGCTGCGCATCCACCTGCCCCTGCAGCGTGTCTGCAGCCTGTTGCAGCTGCGCGGCGAGGCCGGCCTCACCACGGCCCATCTCGTCGACCCGTTCGAACAGGGCAGCCACACCCTGCGAGAACGCGCCTGCAGCTTCGGTCAGCGCTTGCAGGGCCTTGCGCCGGCCGGCATCCATCGGCATCGCGCGCAGCACCTGCAGGTCGCTCTGCAGCGCTTCCTGCACGGCCAGCAGCTGGTCGCGATCGGCATCGTCGAAACTGCGTGCATACTGGATCTGCAGGCGGCGCGCTTCGGCCACCCGCGTGGCCAGGCGCGCGGCCAGATCACTGCCGCGCTGGTAGCTGGCCTGGCTGCGCGCAGCCTGCGTGTTGGCATGCCCGGTCCAGGCATAGACGGCGGCGATTGCGACCAGTCCCAAGCCACAGACCCACAAGGTCGCCTTGAGCTTGTTGGCTACGCTCAGCCGATGCGGTTGCAGCCACGGCAGCAGGCCGGAGGACGCCGGGCGCAGCGCCGCAAGCCGCGTGCGCAGGGACCGGAGGTGGAGGACAACGGCCGACATGACAGACTCCAGGCAGAAGGACGCACCTGTATCGGCCGGATTCAAGGCAACTTTAGAGCATTCGTCGTCCTGGCCCAGCGATGACTGGCGGACGCGGCCTTTGTACCGGGTGCAGGCGACGCTGGCGTGACACGACCATCGCCCTTGACCTCAACCCCGGTTGGGGGAGCACAGTGGACGCGCCTCCCCCTTCCGGTGCCTCCATGACCACCCTCGATGTCCCCCGCTACCTGCAGCGCCTGCAGCTGGATGCACCGCCACCGCTGACCCTGGCCGGCCTGACCCTGCTGCAGCAGCGACACAACGCAGTGCTGCCGTTCGAGACCCTCAGCTGCCTGCTGCGCGATGCGGTGCCGATCGACCTGGACAGCGTGCAGCGCAAGCTGCTGGACGAGCGCCGTGGCGGGTACTGCTTCGAACTCAATGGCGGCCTGCTGGCGCTGCTGCAGGCGTTGGGCTTCGATGCGCAGCCGTTGAGCGCCCGCGTGCTGCTGGCCGCCCAGGACGGCGAACTGACCGCACGTACCCATCTGCTGCTGCGCGTGCAGGTGGAGGGCGATGACTGGCTGGTGGATGCAGGTTTCGGCAGCCTGACCCCGACCATACCCCTGCGCCTGGATGATCCGCAGCCGCAGGCCACGCCACACGAGCGGTACCTGCTGCAGCGCCTGGCCGTTGACGGGGATTTCGTGCTGTCCGCCGAATCCGGCGACGGCTGGCGATCGATGTACCGTTTCGACCTGCACGTGCCCGCACCGATCGACAACGTGGTGGGCAACTGGTACGTGTGCACCCATCCCGACTCCAGCTTCCCTGGCCAACTGCGCGCGTCGCTGACCGGGCCGGACTGGCGACGCACCATCGGCAGCGGCAACTACACCGAGTACCGCCCCGGCCAGGTACCGGACAAGCGTCCGCTGCACGATGTTGCCGACGTGCGCGAGGTACTGCAGCAACGCTTCGGCATGCGGTTGCCCGAAGACCCGCGGCTTGACCCGGCGATCAATGACTGGCTGCAGCGCTCACGCGCCGCGACCTTGTAGCGCCGAGCCCATGCTCGGCTGAGCTTGGGCTGCTGGGTCAACAGCAGCCGAGCATGGGCTCGGCTCTACGCAACCGCGCGCGCCTGCAACGCAATCCGGTTGCCTTCACTGTCGCAGATCTCGGCCACGCGCCAGTCGCCCGCGTCGGCCGGCCCGAAGCGCAACGCAGCTCCCGCGCGCAGTGCACGCTCCAGGCTTACCTCCAGGTCATCGACGCCGATGTAGATACGCGCACCCTGCTCGGAGGGCCGGTAGTCCGCGCCGTGCACCAGCGCCACACTGGCACCGGCGGCCGGATCGGAAAACGGCAGGTAGGCCATCCGGCAGTCGTGCAGCACGATGGGTTCGCCCACCGCCACCTGCAGCCATTGCTGGTAGAACGCGATGGCCCGGGCCAGGTCACGGACCGGTATCTCGACGTGCAGGATCGGATTCATGCGCGCAGGATAACCGGATACTGACACCCCCTTGCAGGGCAGCGCTGGCATGCTGGGTGCCCCTTTCCTCGCGGAGTCCTGCATGTCCCTGGCCGACCATCGACGTACGCTGGCACCGCATGGTTTCTTGCGCGTGGCGATCAACCTGGGCAACCCGGTGCTGGCGCACGGCGATGCGCACTCACCGCGCGGACCGTCGGTGGAGCTGGCCACGACATTGGCGCAGCGCCTGGGTGTGCAGGCACGCTTCACCTGTCACGATGCCGCGGCCTCGGTGGTCGCTGCGGCAGGCGAAGACGGCTGGGATCTGGCCTTCCTGGCCATCGATCCGGCACGCGCCGACTGCATCGCCTTCAGTGCTCCGTACGTGGAGATCGAAGGCACCTATCTGGTGCGCGAGGATAGTCCTGCGCAGCAGGTGAACGACCTCGACCGCGAGGGGCTGCGCATCGCGGTGGGCCGCGGTGCAGCCTACGACCTGTTTCTCAGCCGTGAACTGCGCCACGCGATGATCGAGCGGGCTGAGACGTCGGCGGCGGCCATCACCCTGTTCGACCTGCAGCGCCTGGATGCCGCCGCCGGCGTGCGCCAGCCGCTGCAGGCATGGGCGCGGGCGCATCCCGGCCACCGCGTGCTGGCCGACCGTTTCACCGCGATCCAGCAGGCGGTGGCGGCGCCGGCGTCGCGCCCCGCCGACGCGCTGCAGGCGCTGTTCGAGGAAGTGGAGGCGATCAAGGCCGGCTCGCTGCTGGAGGAGGCGTTCGCGCGTGGCGGGCAGACGGTCACGCTGGTGCGATGAGTGTAGCGTCCGCCATGTGCCGCACGTGTTCGGCAGCCTGCGCGTGCAGCCAGTCGCGGAAGGCGAGAAAGCCGCGGTGGCGGGCCGATCGCTGCGGGTAGACCAGCCAATGCGGCCAGGCGGTTTTCAGGCGCAGGTTGGACAGCGCAACCAGTTGGCCGGACTCCAGCAACAAGCGCGCCCGCGTCACCCGCCCCAGCGCCACGCCCACCCCGTCCAGCGCCGCACGATGGTGTGCCTCCGAATCATCCAGCACCGCTACGAAGCGCGACGGCGGGGTCTGCCCGCTCAACGCGAACCAGGCACCCCACGCACCATCGGGGTCCCCCAGCAGCGGCCACTGGTTCAGTGGCACCCGGTCGATCCCTCCCATGCGTTCGATCAGCGCCGGGCTGGCCATCGGCAGCAGCCACTCGTCGAACAGCGGCTCAACCACCAGGCCCGGCCACTGCCCGCTGCCCAGCCGCAGCGCGGCGTCGAACTGGCGCTGCCGCTCGAAATCAATCAGGCGCTCGCTCGACTGCAGGTTGATCTCGATCTGTGGGTGCTCAGCCACGAAATGACCCAGGCGCGGCACCAGCCATGCCGACGCCATCGACGGCACCGCACTGATCGTCAGCACGTGCTCGGCGCGGGCCGCATAGGGCTGGAAGGCTTCGTTGATCGCATCCAGATGCGGGCCGACCTGGTCGAGCAGGCGCTGCCCCTCCAGGGTGAGGGCGACGCCACGCGGTTGGCGGACCAGCAGTGGCTGCCCGAGCCGCTCTTCCAACTGGCGCATCTGATGGCTGAGCGCACTGACGGTCAGGTTCATCGACGCCGCTGCCCGTGACAGGTTGCCCAGCCGCGCGGCGGCCACGAAACCCTGCAGGGCATGAAGGGGTGGACGGGACATCAGGCTTGAATTCCTCTCAAGGCATGCTTGCGGAAATGTCGCTTTTTGCCCGCCCATGCTGCCCGTATCGTGCAATCCACTCAAGTGGAGGGACGCTCATGAACATCTTCGGCAGCCTGTTGTTCCTGCACGGTCATGTGGCCAACGCCGAGCTGGCACGCGAGCTGGCCAGCCCGTCCACCGCCTCCCCTGCGTGCGCGGCGCGACCGGCCACGCCGCTTCAGCAGCCGGGGACCCGTTGAACGCGGCTCAACCTGCGTACCAGCGCTGGACGTGTTCAGGCAGCCATGGCATTGGGTCGATATCCAGCGCCCGGCAACCGTCGAGAGTGTCACGCAGCACGCGCTCGCCGGGGCCACCGGGCATGCGCAGGCCATCCTCTTCCGGAAGCTGCACCGCCACCCAGTCGTGCAGCCGGTCCATGCGCAGGCGCAGCGCAGCCTGCAGCCATGCCTTCAGCGGGTAACAGCGATAGCCCTGTTCGCCCAACGCATCAACCGCGAGCGACAACGCCTGGTTGGCACCACGTACCCACTCGGTGTGGCCTCCGGCCTTGTCCTGGACCGTCATCGGTGCCGGTGCGCGGTGCGCCTTGAACGGCGAACGCAGCTGCAGCTCCAGATCACGTGCATCGCGCTCGCTCTCTGCTTCCACCAGCGCACCGGCATCGAGGTCGAAGAATTCAAACCAGCGCCGGTGCAATGCGCTGATGCGTCCGAGCGGATCACGTGAGAAGCCGATCTTCGCGTAGTCCTCCCACGCACAAGGGAAGACGTAGGTGAAAACACGACCGTCGATGCGGATATCCGATTGCATGGGCGCAGGCTGCCTCCACCTCAGCCCGGGCGCAACCGGGCGCTACCGTGCACGCTGCAGCGCTCCGGCAGTGCGGCTTCGTGCAGCCGGCACCAACTATTCTTGCTGACTGTCGCTGCCATCTCCGCCCGCCATGCCGTCTGCTGCGCCCGCCCCCCTACCGATTTCGTCCATCACCCTGGAAGCGGCGACCTCCGCGGTGATCCACCAGCACAACGCTGAAACCGCGCGGCAACCGGCATCGCTGACCAAGCTGATGACCGCCTACGCCGCCTATGCGTGCGTCGAAGAGAACGGACGCACGTGGGACGACCCGGTCACCATCGCCGCCGACGATGTGCATGCCGTGGCCGATGATGAAACGCGCATGGGCCTGGTGCCCGGCGAGACAATCACCCTGGCACGCCTGCTGGAAGGGTTGATGGTGGTTTCCGGCAATGACGCTGCATTGGCGATCGCGCGCCACCTGGACGGATCGCAGGCGGCATTCCTGGAGCGCATGAACCGGCACGCACGCCAGCTCGGGCTGCGCAGCACCTGGTTTGCCAGCGTGTCCGGCATCACCACGCCGCACCACGTCTCCAGCGCGCGCGACATGGCGGTGCTGGCCGCCCGCCTGCTGAACGATCATCCGCAGATCCTGGCGATCACCGCGCAGCGCGCGTTCGCCCATGGCAGCTTCAACCGCAGCAACCAGAACGCGCTGCTCGGCGAAGACGGCGTGGACGGCTTGAAGACCGGCTACACCCAGGCCGCAGGCTTCTGCCTGGCCGCCACCGCGTGCCGGGCAGTGCCCGGGCGGGACCAGCCGGTACGCCTGATCACCGTGGTACTGGGCTCTGCAAGCCGCGACGCGCGCGACGCACTGGTGCGCAACCAGCTGGCCGCGGGATTCGCCGCCCTGGCCGGCGGCTGACCGCTCGTGCGGCTCAGCGCCGCTTGACCGTCGCCACGATCAGCCGCTGCAGCTCGGCCACGGCACCGGCCTTGTCCAGCGCGCCGGCAGCCACGCCCTCTGAAAGGGCTTCAGCCGCACCGAGGATGGCCCAGCGCCCCGCCAGCGACACCGTGCCGTCGGCGGCGAACGGGCCCAGCCAGACCTGGCAGTTGTCGATGAAATCCTGCTGGTAGCGCCGCCGCACCTCATACAGTTCCGGCGCCCCCACCAGCGCGGCGAGGATGCCTTGCACTTCACTGCCCTGGCTGAGGACGCAGTCGATGTAGCCGGAGGCGATGGCCGCCGCCCGATCGACCAGTTGCGCCCGGGCGCGGCCGATGCGCTCGTGGAAGACCACGGTCTGGCGTCCGTCATAGTCATCGTAGAGTGCCGCCAGCAAGCCATTGCGGGTCACGAAGTGATCGTAGGCCACAGGCTTGGTCACGCCCGCCGCCTCGGCCAGCCGCCCCAGCGTCAACGCGCCGGTACCTTCTCCGCGGACCAGTGCCCAGGCCACATCCAGCAACTGGCGGGTGCGTTGCTCCCGGGTCATTCGGCGGCGCGTGGGGGTGGCGTTGGCGGGCATCGGCGGAGCACGGCGATCAGCGCATCGGAACACCGATTTTACGGCCGATCGCCAGCGCGGTCTGCAGATGCGCTTCAGCGGCACCGGTATCGGCGTCCAACAGCAGGTCGGACGACAGCACGCGTGCGCCGCAATAGTCGAAGATGCCCATGTCGATCTGCGTCCTCATCGCCGCGTCGTAGCCACGACGTTCGACCATGGCTGCATCGGCGCCGCCCAAGCCGACCAGATGCACATTCAGGCGCTGCAGCTTCTTCACCAGCCTGCCCTGCGCATCCTGTGCGTAGGCCCAGTCGTTGGTGAACACACGGTCGATCCAGCCTTTCAGCAGTGCCGGGAACGACCACCAGTACAACGGGAACACCAGCACCAGCGTATCGGTGGCATCCAGCCGCGCGTGTTCGGCGGCGACATCGGCGGGTACCGCGCCGGTGCTGCGGAACAACGCCTGGTCCCGCGGGTTGAAGCGCGGATCGAAGCCTTCGGCCATCAGGTCGGCATAGGCCACGGTGTTGCCGGCGTCGGCCGCGACAATGGCATCACCGATGCGACGCGCCATCGCGTGGGTCAGCGAACCGGGCTCAGGGTGGGCGATGACAATGAGGCTGTGCATGTGGATCTCCAGGAATCAATACTTACCAATGGTAAGTAGTGATTCCAGGGAAAGCAGCGCCACCGGTGGGACGCTGTTTTCGCGTCCAACGTATAGTGCAGCGATGCCCTGTGGGACACCCGGACATGGATCGACGCCTGCCCCTGACGATACTGACGCTGCTGCTGTCGCTGCCATCCGCCTTCGCGGGTGACCTCAGTCCCAGTGACGCGAAGGCCCTGCGCGAAGATGTGCGCGCCCTGATGACTGCCTACGCCCGCGGCGATGCGGACTTCCTCATCGAGCGCACGCATCCCAGCCTCAAGCGGCTGGCCGGCGGCGATGAGGCCTTCCAGGCGATCACCCGCGATGCGTTGAAGACGCAGCACAGCACCGGCGTGGTGGTCATCAGCGAAGACGTCGGTGTGCCGACCCGGACCTATGCGGCCGGGGAGGAGGAAGTCTGCTTCGTGCCACGCCAATCCCTGGTACGGGTGCGTGAAACCCCGATGCGCAGCACCACGTTCATGGTGGCCGTGCGCCGCATTGGCGGTTCCGGGTGGACGTATCTGGACGGCACGGGGCTGCAGGACAATCCACGCCTGCTTCGCCAACTGCTGCCAGCGCTGGAACCCGGCGTGATCCTGCCCAAGCGGGAGATCGAGGCGTTGTAGTTGCCGGCCCTTCCCGCCATGCAGGGCGCGGGTCTACTGGAACAACGCATTCAAGGCAGCCCCGGACGCCGCCTGCTGCAGGCCATCGAAGCGTCCGTCCTGCACGATCGGCTGGGTCGCCTGCATCAGTCCACCCCACGCGGCACGCGCCAGCGCACCGCCCAGGCTGACCCGGCGAACGCCAAGTGCGGCGATGTCCTGCAGGCTCAGTGCTGTGGGTCCACCGACCAGCAGGTTTACTGGCTTCGAGCCCGCAGCGGCGACCACCGCACTGATCTGCTCAGGCGTACTGATACCCGGTGCGTACAGCACATCGGCACCGGCCTCGGCGTAGGCACGCAGGCGCCGCAGGGTGTCCTGCATATCCGGTACGCCCACGAAGAAATTCTCCGCTCGCCCGACCAGCAGCACGTCGCCGCCCGCGCGGTCGATGGCCGCACGCGCCGCGCGCAACCGCTCGACCGCCTGGTCGATGGGCCTCAGTGGTGCATCGGCCAGGCCGCTGGCGTCCTCGATCGACAACGCCGCAATGCCGGTATCGAGCGCCGCGGCCACCGCCTCCTCCACCGCCTGTGGCGTAGCGCCGAAGCCATCACCGAAGTCGGCATTCAATGGCAACGGGGTCGCCGCCGCCATCAGTCGCAGGTGCTCCAGCGTGGCCTGCAGCGATACCGCGCCGTCCGGCCGCCCCTCACTCCAGGCGCAGCCGGCACTGGTCGTGGCCAGGGCCTGGAACCCCTGCCGTTGCAGATAGCGCGCACTGCCGGCGTCCCACGGGTTGGGCAGCACGAAGCATCCTGCTGCATGCAGCTGGCGGAAGCTGGCGCGCTTGCGCAGGGTGTCGGCATCAGGCGAGGCCATGGCGGGCTCCGGGGCGGCAGACCTGCACCCTAGCCCGCCGTTCGGTCGCGCTCAAGGCGACGAAGGCAGCCGTGCATGAAGTGATGCCGGCTGCTTATTGGACGCCACCGGCGGCCCTGCCCGAGCGTGGTTGCCTGCCCACACAATGCCGTCACGGAGCCCCTCATGCACCCGGACCCGCAGCCCCTCATCGACGCAGGCGACGATGACGCCCACTGGGCCGACCTGCTCTCGCCCGCACGGCGCCGCGTGATCGCCTCGGCGGGGCTGGCCGCCGGCGGCCTGGCCAGCGCCTCCACCGCCGCCGCGCGCGTCGGCAGCGCCGTGAACACCACCGAACCCGGGCGACCCGGCTTCCGCGCCATCGTTCCGCCAGCAGCGAAGGGCCGCAGCCCCTGGGGCCAGGCCACCGCCAGCGAACCGACCCCGCGTCCGGCCAGCGTGCGCCCCGGCGAGGCCACGTTGCCCACCGCCCCGCGCGCCTACACCGACATCAAGAGCTACCACGCACATATCTATTTCGACGAGGACAGCTTCGAGAAGGCAGCCCTGCTGCGGCGCTGGGCCGCCGAGCGCTTCCCGGTGGAGCTGGGCAACTGGAACCTGGAGCCGCGTGGCCCGCACGTCACGCCCTCCTTCTACTTCGGCTTCACCAACGACCTGCTGCCAGTGCTGGTGCCCTGGCTGCAGCTCAACAGCCTGGGGCTGACCATCCTGATCCACCCCAATACCGGCGACGGTCGCGCCGATCACCTGTACTACGCGTTGTGGGTGAACCGCGCGCAGCCGGTGAACGCCTACAACTGGCCGGCGCCGCAACCGGGGGAACAGGAGCCGTTGGAGGAGGTATTCCCGAACGTGGTGCCCACGGTGCCGTTGGAGACCTGAGCGATCAGCTGCCAGGAAACTCCCTGGTGAGGGCACAGCGTGCTGCGCCCTACGCCTCCTCCTCCACGCAGGGTATGGCTCTGCCGATGAGCGGCCCGGGCGTGATCGTCGGCCTACGTGCCCGCATCCACCGCCTGCACGACGTTCAGCGCGCCTTGATCCGGCGTCCGCCATACGGCCACAAGCCCTCCGGCACATTTCAAACATACGATTGAAACGCTGCAAACTTCGCCGAACTGGACAGCATCCACCGGTTCCGCCAGACTGCCGCCCTTTCCCGTCTTCCGGATCCCATGGCGAAGCTGCTGGTCCTGCACGGCCCCAACCTCAACCTGCTCGGCACCCGCGAGCCGGAGGTGTACGGCCACACCACGCTGGCCGACATCGACCAGGCCCTGGCTGCCCAGGCCTCGGCCGCCGGGCACGCCGTAGAGAGCCTGCAGTCCAACGCCGAGCATGTACTGGTGGACCGCGTGCAGGCCGCACGCAACGACGGCACTGCCTTCATCCTGATCAACCCCGCCGCGTTCACCCACACCTCAGTGGCCTTGCGCGATGCGCTGGCAGCGGTGGCGGTGCCGTTCATCGAGATCCACCTGTCCAACCCGCATACCCGCGAACCCTTCCGCCAGCACAGCTTCTTCAGCGACAAGGCGGTGGGCGTGGTGTGTGGCTTCGGTGCCGACAGCTACCGCTACGCGATGGACGCGGCGCTGCTGCGCGTATCCGCCACCTGATTGTCGACCCGAGCGCTCACGGCGCTCTCCTCACCTAGAAGAAACCAAAGAGGCCCTCATGGATCTGCGCAAAATCAAGAAGCTGATCGACCTGCTGGAAGAGTCGAACCTGGCTGAAATCGAAATCAAGGAAGGCGAAGAGTCGGTGCGCCTGTCGCGTGCTCCGGTCGCTGGTTATGCCGCGCCGGTCGCCGCCCCGGTGTACGCCGCCCCGGCCGCTCCGGTGGCGCAGGCCATGCCGATGCAGTCGCCGACCGAAGCCTCCACCGGCGGCACCGCCAAGCCGGGCCCGGCGCTGCCGGAAGGCCATGTGCTGCGCTCGCCGATGGTCGGCACCTTCTATGCCTCGTCCGCGCCGGACAAGCCGGCCTTCGTCACCGTGGGCCAGCAGGTCAAGGAAGGCGAGACCCTGGCCATCATCGAAGCGATGAAGATGTTCAACCCGATCGAAGCCGACACGTCCGGCACCATCGTCGCCATCCTCGGCGAGAACGGCCAGCCGGTGGAGTTCGACCAGCCGCTGTTCGTGATCGGCTGAGGGGCGCGCCATGCTCGACAAAGTTGTCATCGCCAACCGAGGGGAGATCGCGCTGCGCATCCTGCGCGCGTGCCACACCCTCGGCATCCGCACCGTGGCCGTGCATTCCACGGTCGACCGCAACCTCAAGCACGTGGCCATGGCCGACGAGTCGGTCTGCATCGGTCCGGCGCCGTCGCCGCAGAGCTACCTCAACATCCCGGCACTGATCGCCGCCGCTGAAGTCACCGACGCCCAGGCCATCCACCCGGGCTACGGCTTCCTGTCGGAGAACGCCGACTTCGCCGAGCGCGTGGAAGAGTCGGGCTTCATCTTCATCGGCCCCAAGGCTGACACCATCCGCATGATGGGTGACAAGGTCGAAGCCATCCGCGCGATGAAGGCCGCCGGCGTGCCGTGCGTGCCCGGTTCGGGCGGCCCGCTGGGCGAGGACATCGTCGCCAACACCAAGATCGCCCGTGAGATCGGTTATCCGGTCATCATCAAGGCGGCCGGCGGTGGCGGTGGCCGTGGCATGCGCGTCGTGCACGCCGAAGCCTCGCTGAAGACCTCGATCGAAACCACCAAGAGCGAGGCCAAGGCCGCGTTCGGCAATGGCGAGGTCTACATGGAGAAGTTCCTGGAGAACCCGCGCCACGTGGAGATCCAGGTGCTGGCTGACGGCCAGGGCAACGCCATCCACCTCGGTGAACGCGACTGCTCGATGCAGCGCCGCCACCAGAAGGTGGTGGAAGAAGCACCGGCACCGGGCATCACCGCCGAACAGCGTGAGCAGATCGGCAAGGTGTGCACCGAAGCCTGCATCCGCATCGGCTACCGCGGCGCGGGCACGTTCGAGTTCCTGTACGAGGACGGCCGCTTCTACTTCATCGAAATGAACACCCGCATCCAGGTGGAACATCCGGTCACCGAAATGGTCACCGGCATCGACCTGGTGGCCGAGCAGCTGAAGATCGCCGCTGGCCAGAAGCTGTCGATCAAGCAGAGCGACGTGGTGCTGACCGGCCATGCCATCGAGTGCCGCATCAACGCCGAAGATGCTGAGACCTTCGTGCCGAGCCCGGGCACCATCACCGGCTTCCATCCGCCGGGCGGCCCCGGCGTGCGCGTGGATACCCACATCTACAGTGGCTATCGCGTGCCGTCCAACTACGACTCGATGATCGGCAAGCTGATCGTGCACGGACCGGACCGCGAAACCGCCATCGCCCGCATGCGGGTGGCGCTGAGCGAGATGGTGGTCGATGGCATCAAGACCAACATCGCCCTGCAGCAGCGGATCATGCGTGACAAGGGCTTCCAGGCCGGTGGCCAGAACATCCACTACCTGGAAAAGCGCCTTGCCGAGCGCAAGAACAAGCCGATCGCGCTGACCTGATCGGCGCCAGGCACTGGACATGAAAAGGGCGGGGAAATCCCCGCCCTTTTTTTTTGTTGCTGTAGAGCCGAGCCCATGCTCGGCTTGCTGGAAAGCTCAGCCGAGCGTGGGCTCGGCTCTACAGCCGGCGCATCAGCGCTTGCTGGCCGCTTCGGCCGGAATCTGCGAATTGGCCAGCGGCCGCACGCCATTGGGCGAGGTCGGATCGACGATCACCATGGTCTCGGTCGAGCCATCCGGCCACACTACCTGGAAGGTGCTGCCGGCCGGCAGTGAAGCGAACGGCATGCCCGTCTGCGCGCGATAGACCGCAGCGACCTGGCTGGCGCCGGCGCGGCGCACGTCTTCCTGCGCCTTCACCGTGGTCAGTTCCACCTTCGACAGATGCCGGTACCGATCCTCGTAGGTATCGATCATCAGCAGGCCGACCGCACCGGCAGAGTAGGCCACGAACAGCGCCACCCAGAACCAGAACTTGGCCCCATGCAGGAATCGACGGTAATTCATCGCCCGTCCCTCTTTCCAATCAATCGCTTGATCCATTCCTTCATTTTCCCAGCACCTTGCCGCGATACCGCAGCGTCATACACGAAATCCCGGAAATCCTGCGCTCCATCCTGCGAACAGATCCCTCCGTTCGCACAAAAACTGTTGACCAGCACGCTGTCCGCTCCACACGGTAGACCGAGTTCGCAGGCCGCAAGCCGCCATGCAAGCTCACTGAGCTGTTCGCCCGCCACCAGGCCGTCGAGTGCGCTGTCACCGGCGGCACGCACGCCCATGCCCGGCGCGATCGCCATATAGGCCTCCGGGTCACGCGAAGTGCGCACGCGCTCGACCAGGTCACGGCGGTACTCGGCACTGTCATGCAACGGCTCGCCCTCGGCGAACAGCGATGCTTCCGCGGCCAGATTGCCCTGCGCGGCCGCCTTGCGGCGCTCGGCCAGCACCAGTGCCGCACCCAGCTTGTCGCCCGGGACGAAGCCGCCGCACCGCTGCGCCACGCGCTCGCGCGCCTCGATCATCGCCGGCGCCGCGGTCAGGCCCAACCCGCTCAGTACGTTGTTGTCCAGACGGTAGCCACCCGGATCGAGCGCGTACTGCGCGCAATAGTCATACACGCGGCTGAGCATCCAGCGCGCTTCATGGTTACCTGTATCGGCCTGCACGCGCAGGCGCTGGGCGTAGGCATACAGATCGCTGGCGTCTTCGATGTCGGCGCGGAGGTCCAGCGGCAGGCCCGACGGCAGCATGTTGCCGCGCTCGACGGTAGCCAGCCGGCGCGCCAGGGCTTCCGGCACCACCGGCAACGCCACTGCGCTGTCGCGGCCGGCCACGACGGTCGGCAGGTCCGGCGACGCTGATGTCACGCCCGCCGCATGGCCACTGGCCCGGTACCCGGCCACGCCCAGCACGGCCACCGCCGGCAGCACGAGCAACCAGGTTTTCAGGGTCGGGGCGAAGGCCATCGGCGGCGGTGAGCGTTCACGGCGCACAGGAAAGTCCCGAGTTTAGCAAGGCCCGGCGGGCCTGTCTGAACTGCCCCCGTTCATCTCAAGGCGGCATCTCAGGCAATACGGAGACGCCCCGATGGTCTAGCATGGGCCCCTTTCCCGTGATTGCCCCCACCGCCATGCCGTTCCTGGAACTGACCCTGCGCTGCACCGAAGCCACCCAGCCCCGCTATGAGAATGCGCTGGAGGACGTCGGCGCACTGGCCGTGACCCTGCTCGATGCCGAAGCCGACACCAGCAACGAACAGGCCATCCTCGAACCCGGCGTGGGTGAAACGCCGCTGTGGGACACCCTGGTGCTGAGCGCACTGTTCCCCGCCGACAGCAATGCGCTGTTGCTGCTGGCCGCCCTGGAATCGTTCGATCCGGAACTGGACTGGAGCAACGGCAGCTTCCGCGCCGTCGAGGATGAAGACTGGGAACGCGCCTGGCTGGACCAGTTCCAGCCGATGGATTTCGGCTGCCGTACCTGGATCGTGCCGTGGAACCATGAACTGCCGGACGCCGCGCAGGCCGCCGATGCCGCCGTGGTGCGGCTGGACCCGGGCCTGGCTTTCGGCTCGGGCACCCACCCGACCACCGCCCTGTGCCTGCGCTGGCTGGACCAGCTGGCCGTGGACGGCCAGTTGCAGGGCCAGCGCGTGCTCGACTTCGGCTGCGGCTCGGGCATCCTCGCCCTGGCCGCGCTGAAGCTGGGTGCCGCCGAAGCGATCGGCGTGGACAACGATCCACAGGCACTGGTCGCCACCGCCGACAATGCCGAGCGCAACGGCGAGCAGGCGCGCATGCACGTGTACCTGCCGCAGGACGAACCGGTCGCCACCTACCCGATCGTGGTCGCCAACATCCTTGCCTCGGCACTGGACGCGTTGGCCGAGCTGCTGGCCGCGCGCGTCGCTGCCGGCGGCCGCATCGCCCTGTCCGGCATCCTGCAGGG
The DNA here is from genome assembly GCF_025697425.1 of Stenotrophomonas sp. Ps181. Lineage (NCBI taxonomy): Bacteria > Pseudomonadati > Pseudomonadota > Gammaproteobacteria > Lysobacterales > Lysobacteraceae > Stenotrophomonas > Stenotrophomonas sp. Ps181. Next base: position 372,277 of record NZ_JAHWBI010000002.1, on the reverse strand, counting down.
CCAGGAAGGCGAACTGCTGCAGCGCTACGCCGCATGGTTCGACGACCTGCAGGCGACCCAGGATGGCGACTGGATGCGCATCACCGGCATACGCCGCGCCTGATCGTGATTGAATGACCGCTGGATCCGAGCCCGCACCCTGAGCATGTCCGAGCCGAACCCGCCGCGCCGCCCCTTGGCCACCTTCCTGCGCCCCGCGTCGGAAGGCGAGGCTGCACCTGCGACCGATTCACGCACGCCCGACCCGGTGATGCATGACATCCCGCCAGCCCAAGCCCGCAGCCCCCTCGAAGCGGCGCTGCCACCGATGGCGGAAACGCGACAGAGCGATGACATCGTCAACCTCGACGAAGCGGCCGTGATCGAACCCGTCCTTGCCGCTCCGGTCCCGCAGGCCGTGGCCGGAGATGCACCCAGTTTCCTGGGCACCTCGCGGCCACGCGCACTGCCGACGCCACGCTGGCACTGGGGGCTGGTCGCCGGACTGGCACTGCTGCTGGTCCTGCAGAGCGTGCTGGCCGATCGAGCGCGACTGGCCGCCGACGCGGGCAACCGCGCCTGGCTGGGCGCACTGTGCGGCGTACTGCGCTGCAGCCTGCCGGCCTGGCATGAACCCACCGCGTTCACCATGACCAGCCGCGAGATCCGCCCCCTGCCAGGCCAGGCCGGCGTACTGCAGGTGCAGGCCAGCATCCGCAACGATGCGCGCTGGGCACAGGCCTGGCCGGATCTGCGCCTGTCGCTGTCCGATGCCGATGGCCGGTTGATCGGCAGCGGCGTGTTCGCACCGGCGCAGTACCTCGGCGAGAACCCCGGCGCGGCCGTGCTGGAACCGGGCCAGAGTGCACGCATTGCGTTCCGCGTGCAGGAACCCGCCGCATCCACCGTCGCATTCACCTTCGACTTCCTCTGAGCAGGATAGAGGCGACCAGCCGTGGCAGGTCGGGCACGCTCGCGCTAGACTGGCCGCCACCACCTCGTCCGGCCGCGCGCTCCGCGCGCACGGGCCAACCGAATCGGGAACCCCCTTGAACGCTGTCCTCTCTCGTCCTGACAACAGTCGTGGCGCTCCCCGGCCACCGCTGCGTGAACACGTCGCCCAGTCCGTGCGCCGCTACCTGCGTGACCTTGATGGCTGCGACGCGGACGATGTCTACGAGATCGTCCTGCGTGAGATGGAAATCCCGCTGTTCGTGGAAGTGCTCAACCACTGCGAAGGCAACCAGAGCCGCGCCGCAGCGATGCTGGGCATCCACCGCGCCACCCTGCGCAAGAAGCTGAAGGAATACGGCATCAGCGCGTAAGCGTGCGTGGGTAGTGCCGGCCGCTGGCCGGCAACCCCATGAACGATGGCAGGAAGTTGCAGTTGCCGGCCAGCGGCCGGCACTACCCGTGGACCCACGCCATGCGTGGATGGAAGCCCGGCAGAATCACCCGCCTCCGCCGGCCTTCCAGTAGTACCTCACCACATGGAAGAACACGGGCGCGGCGAAGCACACCGAATCCAGCCGGTCGAGCATGCCGCCATGGCCCTCGATCATGTGGCCCCAGTCCTTGATGCCACGGTCGCGCTTGATCGCCGACATCACCAGCCCCCCCCAGAACCCCATCAGGTTGATCAGCAGCGACAGGCCGAACGCCTGCAGCGGCGTGAACGGCGTGATCCACCACAGCGCCGCTCCCAGCGCGCTGGCACTCAGCACGCCACCCACGAAGCCCTCCACCGTCTTCGACGGCGACAGCTTCGGCGCGACCAGACGCCTGCCCAGCAGCTTGCCCCAGATGTACTGCAGCACGTCCGAGGACTGCACCACGATCACCAGGAAGGCGAACAGCAGCACGTTGCGCGACGGGTCATGGCCCGGCACGTGCAGGTTCAGCAGCAGCGGCACGTGCGAGATGCAGAACACGCAGATCATCAGCCCCCACTGCACCTTCGCGGTGCGCTCCAGGTAGTGCGTGGTGTCACCACCGATGGTCGACAGGATCGGCAGGAACAGGAACGCGTAGACCGGAATCAGCAGCGTGTACATGCCGTACCAGTCGATCCACACCAGGTAGTACTGCCACGGCAGCACGATGTAGAACGCGGCCAGCAGCGCGTAGTAGTCGCCCGAGCGGGTCGGTGCCAGAGTGATGAACTCGCGCAGCGCGAACAGCGAGATGATCGCAAACAGTACGATCACCCCGGCGCGACCGAAGAACAGCGCCAGCCCGACCACGATCGCCATCACCCACCAGGCGCGGATGCGCGACACCAGGTTGGCGATGACCGCACTGGGCTGCCCACGCTGCCGCCAGCGCAGGGTCTCGGCCACCAGCGTGGCCAGCACCAGCACCGCGCCGACGCCGGCAAACAGCAGGCCGGTCTGCTGGCCCACGCTGCGCGCGGCCAGGTCACCGGACACGTCCATCAGATAGCTCATGCGCGCCCTCCATTCGGCGCCAGGTCCAGCAGCGCCTGCCGGCTGCGGGCCAGGAATGCAGCCTTGTCCTCGTCGGCCTGCAGCCGCAGCGGCGTACCGAAAGTGGCCGTGCACAGCAGCGGCAGCGGCAGGAACCGGCCCTTGGGCATCACCCGCTTCAGGTTGTCGATCCACACCGGCACGAACTCCAGCTCCGGCCGTTGCCGCGCCAGATGGTAGATGCCGCTCTTGAACGGCAGCAGTGGCTCATCGCCCACATTGCGCGTGCCTTCCGGGAACAGGATCAGCGAGCACTCTTCGTCCACGGCATCGCGCAGTACCTGCAACGGGTCCTGCTGGCGATGGCCGGCCTCGCGCTCGACCAGCACGCCGTTGAACACCGCATCGATCAGGTAGCGGCGCAGGCCGTCGCGTTGCCAGTACTCGGCAGCAGCCACCGGGCGCACCTGGCGCCGCAACGCCGGTGGCATCGACGACCAGATCAGCACGAAGTCACCATGGCTGGCGTGGTTGCCGTAGTACACGCGGCGCTCGCTGGACGGCGCACAGCCGATCCACAGCGCACGGGCGCCGGTCACCACGTGGATCGCGCCACTGCAGGCGCGTGCAATCAATTCGGCGAACATCGGTCCCTCCGGTTCACGTCTGCGGCCACAACACGGCGATTACCAGCAGTGCAAACTGCACGGCCGTCAGCAGGTACTGCCGCAACAGCAGGCGGCGCATACCGGCCCAGCGCAGGTCCCAGCCGCGCAGCGGCGCGTCGGGCTGTGCGCGGCGCAGGCCACTGTCGTGCAGCAGCTGGTCGGTACGGCGCGCAGCGGCTTCGCCGTCCAGGCCTTCATCGCGCAGCAGTTGCAGCAGGCCGGCGTCCAGCCCGACCCGCCATGCGTGGTAAGCCTGTGTGATGCCCGCGGCAATGCTGAGCAGCAACAGGCCGGCGGCGATCATCGCCAGCCCCGCTTCGATGCCCAGCAGCAGCAGCGCCACCAGCAGCAGCCCCAGCGACAGCAGCGCGGGCCAGCGTCCCTGGCGCAGCAGCAGTTGCATGGTCGCCAGATCGGGAACCGGACTCATGCGCCTGCCCCCGCCGCATCAGCAATGGCGCGCAGATGTGCCGGGCCCAGCACGATGCCGGGGCGTGCAGCGCGCACGATCGCCACCGCCGCTTCGGCATCGGCGGCACGCCCACTGCGCAGCAGCCAGGCGGCAACACCGGCGGCACTGCGTGAGTAACCCAATGCGCAGCACACCAGCAGCGGCCCCTGTACCCGCAGTCGCTCAATGGCCTCGGCCGCCTCGCGCAGCTGGTGCGGCGTGGGCACCACCAGGTCCAGCATCGGCACGCTGGCATACGCCGCGCCCGGCGCGCGGCAGGACAGCTCGGCACAGGCATCGACCACGCCCACCAGCGGTGCTGGCAACGCCGCGCGGGGAATACGCCCCAGCCACACGCCATCCGTCACCGGCACCGGCTGCGGCGCACGCCGCGTCCACAGCCGCGAATTGATCCAGGCCGCGCCCAGGTACGGCGCCAGCAGCCAGCGTGCCGCCATGCTCAGGCGACCATCGGCGCGCTTCTGGAACACCGCCGTACCCAGCCCGGCATAGGCCAGCGCCACCAGCAGCAGCGACACCACCGGCCACAGCAGCCACAACGCCGTACCCCGCAGCAGAACCACCGGCACCAGCAGCACAGCGGCCCCCAGCAGGTACAGCGCGGCCAATCGCCACCGCTTGGCATGCCGCGCGATGCGCCAGGCACGCAGCGGTGGCGTGCCCTGCTCCGGCCACAACCACACGCACAGCCAGCCGGCCAGCAGGCCGGTCGGGATGTCGATGAAATGATGCTGGAACGTGGTCAGCACCGAGACGCCGATCAGCAGCGCCCACACATGCAGTACCCAGCGCCAGGCACCGTGCAGGTACTGCGCGAACTTCACCCACAGCACGATCAGCAGCACGATGTGCAGCGATGGCGCCTGGTTGAACGGCTTGTCGAAACCCAGCAGCACATCGAACAGCCAACCGAACACGCCGCCGATCTCCGGCCGCTCGAAACTGAAGCGCAGCGGCCACAGCAGGAAGCAGCTCACCGCGATCAGCTGTGCACTGAACAGCCGCAATGCGTGCCGGTCCAGTTCGAGGCGCTGTCGGCACAGGAAGAACGAAACCGCGTAGAACAGGTCGATCGACCAGTACGGCACGATCGTCCATGGCACGAACGGAATCTGCGTTTCCCAGCCGAACGCCATCACCGGCAGTTCGGCGTGGCGGCCGGCCATCCAGTTGGCGAAGCCGTAGCTGGCAAAGAAGAACGGGCCCAGCAGGGCCAGCCACAGCAGCGCGCGCCGCCAGGGGCGCCCCGCCGTGGCAAGCGGAGTTGCAGCCAGCGTCGCCATCACGCGGTCCGGCGTGCCAGCGACACAGTGAAGATGCCGAAGTCATCGATGCGCTGCGCCACTTTCTCGAACCCGGCCAGGCGCACCAGTTCATCCATTTCCTGCTGGGTGCGGCGGCGCATCACCCATGCGGCGCCACCACGATGACTGGTCAGCGCGCGGGCGATGAACTCCAGCTGCGGGTGCCAGGGCTGGCCGGTGTAGGCCAGGTAGCCACCCACCGGCACCGTTGCGGCGATGCCCTGCAGCGAGCGCAGCACGGCGTCGTTGTCGGGGAACAGTTCGTACAGGCCCGATACCACCGCCAGCGTCGGCGCCGGGTCGACCTGCGCCAGCTGCACCTGATCGAACGCATCGCCCTGTTCGAAACGGGCGATGTCGGACGCACCGAGGCGCTCGATCAACGCCTGGCCCTGGGTCACGTTCAGACCGCTGAAGTCGCGCAGCACGATGCGCTCGGCGCGTTGCTCGCCCTGGCCCAGCGCTTCCAGTACATAACGGCCATGGCCAGCGGCCACGTCCAGCACGCGCACCGGCATGCCCTGCCCGCGCAGGCGCTGGGCGGCATCGCGCAGCAGTTCCTGCAGGTGCCGACCGCGAATGCGGATGCCGCGCCAGCCGATCGCATCCAGGTAGTTGCGGTCGACCAGGCGACCCAACGGGCCCTTGCCACGTGCTTCGTCGCGATAGATGTAGTCCAGCGTGCTGCCCGAATCGAAACCGGTCTGCAGGCCCAGTGCAATGCCCTCGGACAGTCTGCCGCCAAAGCGCAGGCCACCGCGCACCACGCGCCAGCGCAGATCGGCCAGGCTGTTGCGCTCGGGCGGCCAGGCCAGGATCTCAGACTCTTCAAATGTCGGCCCATGGCGGTGCGCATCGCGACGCGACAACTCGCGCAACGGCTCGGCGAAACGCGCCTGGATGAAGCGGCGGATGCGCGCCAGTGCCGGTGCCCGATCACGCTCGCCCAGCGTGTCGTGGAAGAAGCCCGGCAGATGCACGCGCTCCTTGATCGGGCTGGACAGGCGCTCGTAGAAGCGGTCCTGCGGGCCACGGTGGACGACGAAGTCCGAGCCGGACACCAGCAGCTGCACCGGCACGCTGATCGCCTGCGCATCGGCGACGATGCGATCGGCCGCCTCGTACAGGCCCAGCAGCACCCGCACCGAGATTGGCCGGGTGATCAGCGGATCGGTGCGGTAGCTCTCCACCCGCGCCGGATCGTGGGTCAGCCATTGCGGCTTGACGTAACTGTTGACGAAGAAGTTGCCGCGCAGCTTCTGCATCAATGCCAGGCCCGGGCGTGCGAATGGCACGTACAGCTTCACCTTGAACGCCGGGGAGGCCATCACCAGCGCACGCAGGCGTGGCGCGTAGTCGTGCACCCAAGTGGCGGCGACCACGGCGCCCACGCTCTGCGCGATCACCACGATGTCTTCCACCGCGATCCCATGCTCGGCGCCGATGTGGGCGATGAAGCTGTCCAGGTCGCGCACCAGCGCCGGAAAGCCCGGTGCATCGCCACGCGCGCCCGGCGAACGGCCATTGCCGCGCGCATCCCAGGCGAAGAAGGCGGTGTCAGGCAGGTCCAGCTCATCGACCAGATGGGTGACACGCCCGGAGTGCTCGTGCCCACGGTGCAGCAGCACGATGGCCCGGGTGGCCGGGGTGGCGGTGGTGCCCGCCCAGTACCGGTAGAACAGCGGTACCTGGTCGAAGCTGTGGAATTCCCGTTCCTGCGCCTGACGCATGCAATCTCCTGATTGTCTTTTTCTATCTGCTTGATTAATTTGGCGAAACTGCGGTTTCCCGCAGTCCGCGACGGACCCGGTTGATCATCGTCAGCACGCACAGCACCGCCATGGCCGCGGCCACGCCCGTGACCGTCATCGCGCCAACCCACTCAAACGCCAGCAGCAGGCCCAGCGCACCGATCACGAAGGCGCGGTCGCTCTTGCCCATCGGGCCGTCATAGCGGCGGCTGGCGCCGACCATCAGCCCCAGCACGCCGGCGTATTCGCTCAGCGCCGCGGTCCAGGCCAGCAGCCACAGCGCCTCCGGGCGCACGCCCGGCACGCTGAGCAGGCTCAGGTACAGCGCCGCATCGGCGATCACATCGCACAATTCGTTCAGATAGGCCCCCAGCCGCGACTGCTGGCCGAATTCGCGGGCCAGCATGCCGTCCACCGCGTTGAGCGCCATGCGCAGCAGCATCCACAGCGGCAGCAGCAGGTACAGCCATGGCTGCGCCGGCGCGCAGCACCAGACGGCGCCGGCCACCAGCAGCGAGACCACGGCAGCGGCCACGGTCACCGCATTGGCGGTGATCCCCATGCGGTACAGGCCGCGTACGGCCGGGCGCAGGAGGTCCTGAAAACGTCCCTTCAATGCATAGATCGACACGATCCGAACCCGCTGATCCTTGGCAGTTCCGGCACAGCCTACCCGATTGGGGCCGCGCGCCCCATCGAATTGATTGCCGCCCCCCCCCCCCCCGGCCAGACTGTGCCGAAGGCGGCCACAGGCCATCGGTGCGGGTTGATTGCCACCACCAGCGCCCGCCACCGGCCCCCACCGCCTACAATATCGGCCCCGCTCCGCTGCCGATTCTGTCCCATGACTGCTGATCTGTTGCCCGTCCGCCGGGCCCTCCTCTCCGTTTCCGACAAGACCGGTCTGGTCGAGCTGGCCACTGCGCTGGCGGCACGCGGCGTGGAGCTGCTGTCCACCGGCGGCACCGCCAAGGCGATCCGCGAGGCGGGCCTGGCAGTGAAGGACGTGGCCGAGGTCACCGGTTTCCCGGAAATGATGGACGGCCGGGTCAAGACCCTGCACCCGATGGTGCACGGCGGCCTGCTGGGCCGCTCCGGCCTGGATGACGCGGTGATGGCCGAGCACGGCATCGGCGCCATCGACCTGCTGGTGCTGAACCTGTACCCGTTCGAATCGGTCACCGCCAAGGCCGACTGCACCCTGGCCGACGCGGTCGAGAACATCGACATCGGCGGCCCGGCCATGCTGCGTTCGGCGGCCAAGAACTTCGCCCGCGTGGCAGTGGCCACCGACCCGTCGCAGTACCCCGAGCTGCTGGCCTCGCTGGAGGCCAACGACGGCCAGCTGTCGGCCGCCACCCGCTTCGCGTTCTCGGTGGCCGCGTTCAACCGCGTCGCCCAGTACGATGCGGCGATCAGCAACTATCTGTCGGCGGTCACCGCCACCGACGCCGCCGTGCCGGTGCGTGCCGAGTACCCGGCACAGATGAACTCCACCTTCGTGAAGGTGATGGACCTGCGCTACGGCGAGAACCCGCACCAGAGCGGCGCGTTCTACCGCGACCTGTACCCGGTGCCGGGCACGCTGGCCACCTTCCAGCAGCTGCAGGGCAAGGAACTGAGCTACAACAACCTGGCCGATGCCGACGCGGCGTGGGAATGCGTGCGCCAGTTCGATGCGCCGGCCTGCGTCATCGTCAAGCACGCCAACCCGTGTGGCGTGGCCGTCGGCGCCGGCAACGGCGATGCCTACGAGCTGGCCTACGCCACCGACCCGACCAGCGCCTTCGGCGGCATCATCGCCTTCAACACGCCGCTGGACGCCGCCACCGCCAAGGTGATCCTGGACCGCCAGTTCGTGGAAGTGCTGATTGCCCCGGACTACGAGCCGGCTGCGCTGGAATACGCGCAGAAGAAGGCCAACGTGCGCGTGCTGCGCATCCCGCATGGTGACGGCCTGAACAACTTCGACAGCAAGCGCGTCGGCTCGGGCCTGCTGCTGCAGTCCTCGGACAACCGCGGCATGACCCGCGACGAGCTGAAGGTGGTCAGCAAGCTGGCGCCGACCGACAAGCAGTTCACCGACCTGCTGTTCGCCTGGAAAGTTGCCAAGTTCGTGAAGTCCAACGCGATTGTGTACGCCAAGGACAACCGCACGATTGGCGTGGGCGCCGGCCAGATGAGCCGCGTGTACTCGGCGCGCATCGCCGGCATCAAGGCTGCCGATGCGAACCTGGTGGTCGAGGGTTCGGTGATGGCTTCCGATGCGTTCTTCCCGTTCCGGGACGGCATCGACGCCGCCGCTGCCGCCGGCATCAAGGCGGTCATCCAGCCGGGCGGTTCGATGCGCGATGCCGAAGTGATCGCCGCCGCCGACGAACATGGCCTGGCCATGGTGTTCACCGGCGTGCGCCACTTCCGCCACTGATCCGCATCACCAAGCCGGGCCCTGCCCGGCTTTTCTTTTCCGTATCCGAGAACCCTGTCCCATGAAGATCCTCGTCATCGGCTCCGGCGGCCGCGAACACGCCCTGGCATGGAAGCTGGCCCAGTCCTCCCGTGTCACCGACGTGATCGTGGCGCCCGGCAACGCCGGTACCGCCTGCGAAGACAAGTGCCGCAACGTGGCGGTGAAGGTGACCGATATCGACGGCCTGCTGGCGCTGGCCCAGGCTGAAGGCGTGGCGTTGACCGTGGTCGGCCCGGAAGTACCGCTCGTGGCCGGCGTGGTCGACCGCTTCCGCGCCGCCGGCCTGCGCATCTTCGGGCCGACCGCCGCCGCCGCGCAGCTGGAAGGCAGCAAGGCCTACGCCAAGGACTTCCTGGCCCGCCACAACATCCCCACCGCGTTCTATGCCGTGCACACCGACGTGGACGCTGCCCTGGCCTACATCCGCGAGAAGGGCGCACCGATCGTGGTCAAGGCCGATGGCCTGGCCGCCGGCAAGGGCGTGATCGTCGCAATGACGTTGGCCGAAGCCGAAGACGCAGTGCGTGACATGCTCTCCGGCAACGCGTTCGGCGATGCCGGCGCCCGCGTGGTGATCGAGGAATTCCTCGGCGGCGAGGAAGCCAGCTTCATTTCGATGGTGGACGGCGTGCATGCGCTGCCGATGGCCACCTCGCAGGACCACAAGCGCGTCGGCGACGGCGACACCGGCCCCAACACGGGTGGCATGGGCGCGTACTCGCCGGCGCCGGTAGTGACGCCGGAGGTGCATGCACGCGTGATGCGCGAAGTGGTGAACCCGACCGTGCAGGGCATGATCGCCGACGGCATCCCGTTCACCGGTTTCCTCTACGCCGGCCTGATGATCGATGCCAGCGGCGCGCCGAAGGTGATCGAATTCAACGTGCGCTTCGGCGATCCGGAAACCCAGCCGGTGATGCTGCGCCTGCAGTCGGACCTGGTCGAGCTGGTGGAAGCGGCGATTGATGGCCGCCTGGACCAGGTAGAAGCGCAGTGGGATGCGCGCCCGTCACTGGGCGTGGTACTGGCCGCGAAGCCCTACCCGGAAGCGCCGATCACCGGTGACGTGATTTCCGGCCTGGGCGACGTGCCAGCCAGCGCCAAGGTGTTCCATGCCGGTACGGCGTTGGATGCCCACGGCCAGGTGGTCAGTGCCGGCGGGCGCGTGCTGTGCGTGGCGGCACTGGGTGACAGCGTGCGTGATGCGCAGACGAAGGCCTATGCCGGCGTGGCCAAGGTCAGCTGGGCCAACGAATTCCACCGCAACGACATCGGCTGGCGCGCGATCGCGCGCGAGGGGTGAGGCGGGTGCGGCATCAGGGCATCCACGTGGCGTGGATGAGAACGCCGCAAAAAACAAAAAGGCCCGGCAATGCCGGGCCTTTCTTCATTCCAACGCCTTCCCGCTTACGCGGTGAACAGCGCCTTCATCTTCTTCAGCGCGTTCGCCTCGACCTGGCGGATGCGCTCGGCGGACACGCCGTACTCGTCGGCCAGCTCCTGCAGCGTCACCTTGCTGTCGGCATCCAGCCAGCGACGACGGATGATGTCGCGCGAACGCGCATCCAGTTCGGCCAGGCCTTCGCGCAGCAGCTGCATCTGGTTGTCTTCGTTGTCCTCGCGCTCGTAGGCCATCGACGGGTCTTCGTCATCGGCAACCAGGAACGCAGCCGGCGACGGCGGTGCGTGTTCGTTGTCCTCGTCGGTCGGCGCATCGAAACCGATATCGCGACCGGACAGGCGCGACTCCATTTCCATGACCTCGCGCTCGGACACGTTCAGGTCCTTGGCCACCGCGCTGACTTCCGCCGCGTTCATCCAGCCCAGGCGCGTCTTCGACTTGCGCAGGTTGAAGAACAGCTTGCGCTGCGCCTTGGTGGTGGCGACCTTCACGATGCGCCAGTTCTTCAGGATGAACTCGTGCATTTCGGCACGGATCCAGTGCACGGCGAAGGAGACCAGGCGCACCCCCATGTCCGGGTCGAAGCGCTTGACTGCCTTCATCAGGCCGATGTTGCCTTCCTGGATCAGGTCGCCCAGGGCGAGGCCGTAGCCGTTGTAGCCGCGGGCCACGTGCACCACGAAGCGCAGGTGCGAATGCACCAGCTCGCGGGCGGCGTCCAGATCGTTGCCGTCGCGGAAGCGACGGGCCAGGTCCTGTTCGTCATCGACCGACAGCACCGGGATCTGGTGCACGGCACCGATGTAGGCGTCCAGCGAACCGAGCGCACTGGGAATCGGGAGATTGTTTGCCACAAGGGCAGTAGAGGTGTTCTGGCTCATAGGCACCCATCTTAGCAGTCCGGGATTTGGACTGCTAAAGGAGGAAAAAGTTCCAGCATCCTATTGATGCAACACTGGCCCCAAACAGAGCCCTACCGTAGCGCGATTTGATGACAGTGGCGAGCACGCTTTTCGGGATTCACAATCCCTTGCAATTCAAGCAATTACCTGCCGTAAAGCGGCCGATTCCAGTCAAGCGGAGCTGAACGGGCCGTTCTGGAGGCCCATTCAGGCCCGGGGACGTTGCCCGGTGTTCAGGCCCAGCGGCCCGCCGGCACTCAGAGCGCCGAACGCGGCGGCAGCGACCAGTCGATCGGGGTCTGGCCGCGGCGCTGCAGGTACTCGTTGGCCATCGAGAAATGCCGGCAGCCGAGGAAGCCACGATGGGCCGACAGCGGCGACGGGTGCGGCGACTTCAGCACGCGATGGTGACGGGTATCGATGACCTTGCCCTTCTGCTGCGCATAGGCACCCCACAGCATGAACACCAGGCCTTCGCGTTCGCGGTTGAGCACGTCCACCACGTGATCGGTGAAGCCCTCCCAGCCACGTCCCTGGTGGGCGCCAGCCTTGCCCTCTTCCACCGTCAGCACGGCATTGAGCAGCAGCACCCCACGTTGCGCCCACGGAATCAGGCAGCCGTGGTCCGGGCGCGGGATGCCGAGATCGCTCTCGATCTCCTTGTAGATGTTCAGCAGCGACGGCGGCACCGGCACGCCCGCCGGCACCGAGAAACTCAGGCCATGCGCCTGGCCGCGGCCGTGGTACGGGTCCTGCCCGAGGATCACCACCTTCACCTGCTCGAACGGCGTGGCGTCGAACGCGGCGAAGATCTGCGGGCCGGGCGGGAACACCGCCGCACCACTGGCCTTGCGCTGGCGCAGGAAGCTGGACAGCTCGCGCATCTGCGGCTGCAGCAGGTAATCGCCGACATGCTGCTTCCAGCTCGGTTCCAGCTGGATCGTCGGGGTGTCAGCTACTTCATCCATCATCGAATCAGGGGTCCATCGTTCAATCGGGCCAGGCGCAGCTGGAACAGCACCTTGGTGACCAGCAGCCGCTCTTCGATCGGCTTGAGCACCAGGTCGTTGGCACCGGACTGCAGCAGCCCGGTCTGGTTGTGCGGGTTGCCGTCACCGGTCATCACCAGCACCGGCAGGCGGCGCTTGCCGTAACCGAAGTCCACGCGCACGCGCTGCACCACGTCGCGCCCACTCAGTTCGCCCTTCAGGGTGACATCGGTCAGCACCAGGTCGATGCGGTGGCGGCTGCGGCCCAGCGACTCGGCAGTGAGCAGGGTGAATGCCTCTTCGGCGCTGACCACGTGCAGGACGTTCAACTGCTGCCGCTCAAGCATGCGCTTGGTGGCCTCGGCCACCACGCGGCTGTCCTCGATGTAGAGGATGGTGGCGCCGGGGATGGTCTGCGGCTGCACGTAGCCACGGATGAAGGTCGCCAGTGCCTCATGGCCCAGCGCCTTGTCGAAATAGTCGGTGACGTACTCGGTGAAGCGACGCTGCTCCAGGTGCTGCTGGGCATCGCCGGACACAACGATCACCGGCACATAGGCCTGACCGGCGGCTTCGCGCACCATCCGCGCCAGCGCCAGACCGTCGCCATCGCGCAGGGTCAGCGAGGTCGTCACCAGGTCCACCGGGCCCTGCGCCAGCGCCTGCTGCGCATCCTCGATGCTGTCGCAGCCGATCACCTCCACGCCCGGCAGGTCACGCTGCAGGACATCGGCGATCAGCTTGCGGACCAGCTTCGAACCATCGACCACCATCACCCGCGTCGCGGGCCCTTCAAGGTGCTTCAGCGCTTGCGGTTGCATGCCGGTCTCAGGTGTCGGTCGGGCGGGTCTGGCGGAGGAAGTGGCCGGTTACCAGCCAGGCGCCCAGCCAGCCCAGCAGCAGCGTGCCGACCAGGACCAGGCCGCCGTGCAGCAGGTCCAGGCCATGCAGCACGAACGGGCTGCCGTAGCTGCGCGAGAGTTCGGCCAGCGGCACGCGCAGGGCGGCACCGGCGGCGCCGATCAGGGCCAGCGCTACCGCGCCGGCGCCCAGCCCGTACCACGCGCCCAGGTACAGGAACGGGCGGCGGATGAAGCCATCGCTCGCGCCGAGCAGCTGCAGCACGCCGATCTCTTCGCGACGGGCCTGGATGTCAAGGCGCACCGTGTTGCCGACCACCAGCGCGGCGCCCACGCCGAGCAGCACCGACAGCACCTGCACCAGACGTGCACCGAACGCCAGCCAGGCGTCCAGGCGCTGGCGCCACAGCGCATCGTGCTGCACCAGATCGGCCTCGGGCAGGCTTTCCAGCGCGCGTGCCAGACGTGCGTCGTCCTTGCCCTGGCCCGGGGTGATCACCAGCAGCGAGGGCAACGGATTGTCGTTGAGCGCATCGATCGCCTCACCGAGGCCGGCATCGCGCAGTTCCTGCAGGCCCTGCTCGGGTGTGCGCACATTCACTCCGGCCACATCATCGCGGTCGCGCAGCTGGCCGGCCAGGCGAAGCGCACCGGGACCATCGACGTTGCTCTTCAGGAACACGTTGATGTCGCGCGACTGCTGCACGCTGCCGGCGAACTGCTTGAGGTTGTCCAGCGCGATCGACAGCCCCAGCGGCAACGCCAGGGCCAGCGCCATGACCATCACGGTCAGCAGGGTCGCCCACGGCTTGCGGCAGGCGCGGCCCAGGCTGAACACCACGCTGTGCACGTGGTGCTGGAACCAGACGCCCACGCGCGACGGGGCGGCGGCTTCGCTGTTTTCGTTCTTCGCCATCGGTTACTCCGCCAGGTCCTGCGGCGAGATGTCATCCACCAGCCGGCCGTGGTCGAGGATCAATACGCGCTTGCGCATGCGGCGCAGCAGCGGCAGGTCGTGGCTGACCACCAGCACGCTGGTACCGCGCGAGGGCAGCTCGGCGAACAGGGCCATGATCTCCGCTGCCAGGGTCGGGTCGAGATTGCCGGTCGGCTCATCGGCCACCAGCAGCTTGGGCTCGCCGACGATGGCGCGGGCGATGCCGACGCGCTGCTGCTCGCCGGCCGACAACTGCGAGGGCAGTGCTTTCTCACGATGGCCCAGGCCCATGCGCTCGAGCACTGAACGCACGCGCTTGTTGATGTCGCCCCGGCGGGTACCACGCAGGATCAGCGGCAGCGCCACGTTCTCGGCAATCGAGCGATCCATCAGCAGGCGGTGGTCCTGGTAGACCGCCCCCACCGCGCGTCGGTGGCGCGGCACGTCGCCGCCGCGCACCTTCAGCAGGTTGCGCTCGTCGAACACCACCGCGCCGCGGCTGGGCCGCTCGTCGAGGTGGATCAACTTGAGCAGCGTACTTTTACCCGCACCGGAATGGCCGGTGACGAACAGCATCTCGCCCGGCGCGACCTCGAAGCTGACATCGGTCAGCGCCTCGTGGCCACCGGCGTACTGTTTGCTGACATTGTCGAAGCGCAGGACACTCATGCCCCGATTATGCAGGACCGGCGCGACGGCGTGGAGATGGTCACGGGATCGGTAGTGCCGGCCGCTGGCCGGCAGCTATGTGGGTTGCCGGCCAAGGTGGGTGCCGACCGTTGGCCGGCACACCTTTCAAGGCCACCCGACCAAGGTCGGGTGCTACCCGCTAGTTGCCCGACAGCATCCGGCGGATCTTGCGGCCGATGCGGGTCAGGAACGAATCGCCGGTATCGGCGGCGGTACGCACCGGCTTGGCCACCACCTGCACCGGGGTGACCGGGCTGGCGCCGTTGCCGGCGTTGGCCTGCACACCCTCTGCACCCTCGACCGGACGGCCGTGGCGACGACGACGGCGCTTGCGCGGCTTGTGTTCACCATCCACGGCAGCGTCCGGTGCACCTTCGGCGCGCGGCGGACGCGGTGGACGCGGGGCCTGGGCAGCGGCGCCTTCAGCACCGGCGACCGGGGCGGCAGCCCCCTGCTCGCCTTCCACGCGCGGCTTGCGCGGGCCGCGCGAACGGCGCTCGCCGCTGCGCTCGCCGTCACGGCCACCACGACCACCACCACTGCCGGAACGACCGCCACTGCGGCCGCCACCCCGACGCTCTTCTTCGGCGGCGCGGGCTTCGCGCGCTTCACGGAAGATCTGGCCGACGCTTTCGTTGTCCTCGCCTTCCTCGCCTGCAGCCGGCGCCGGGCGTTCCGGGCGCGGCAGCGGCGTCAGCAGTTCCTTGGTGACCGGCTCGGAGGGAATCTTCTGCTCGATGTAGGCCTCGATGTCCGGCAGGCCCATCGCGTAGCGTTCGCAGGCGAAGCTGATCGCATCACCTTCTTCACCCAGGCGCGCGGTACGGCCGATGCGGTGCACGTAGTCTTCGGCATCGAACGGCAGGTCGTAGTTGTAGACGTACTTGATGCCATCGATGTGCAGGCCACGCGCGGCCACGTCGGTGGCCACCAGGATTTCCAGCTGGCCCTTCTGGAAGCGGTTGAGCAGGCTCTCGCGCTTCTTCTGCGGCACATCGCCGGACAGCACGCCGACACGGTAGCCGGCCTTTTCCAGCGAGCGGGCGACGCGCTCGACGAAGACCTTGGTGTTGACGAACACCATGGTCCGCGCGCCTTCGCTGCGCGACAGCAGGCCCAGCAGCAGCGGGATCTTCTCGTCGTCGGCCGGGAAGTAGATGCGCTGGCGCACGCGGGCAGCGGTGATGGTCTCGGCTTCGACCACCAGCTTCTGCGGCTCGTTCATGTGCTCGTAGGCCAGCTCCAGCACGCGATGGCTGAGGGTGGCGCTGAACAGCAGGGTCTGGCGGATGGTGCGTTCCGGCATGCGGCGCAGCAGGAAGCGGATGTCCTTGATGAAGCCCAGATCGAACATGCGGTCGGCTTCGTCCAGCACGCAGATCTCGCAGGCATGCAGCGAAACCACCTTGTGCTGCTTGACGTAGTCGATCAGGCGGCCCGGGGTGGCGATGATCACGTCCACGCCCTGCTGCAGCAGCTCGCGCTGCTTGTCGTAATCCACGCCACCGTAGACCAGCGCGAAACGCAGGCCCAGGTCGGAACCGAACTTCACCGCATCCTTGTGGATCTGGATGGCCAGCTCACGGGTCGGGGCGAGGATCAGGGCGCGGGGATCTTCCGGCTTGCGGTCGGCCAGCGCCGGACGGGTCAGCAGGCGGTTCACGACAGCCACCAGGAAGGCCAGGGTCTTGCCGGTACCGGTCTGGGCCTGGCCGGCAACATCACCACCGGGCAGCGCGACCGGCAGGGTCAGCGCCTGGATCGGGGTGCAGCGGGTGAATCCGGCTCCTTCAAGGCCGGCCTGCAGGGCCGGGTGCAGCTCGAAGGAGGAGAAGGTCAAATCGGTCAGCGGTTTGTCGCTCATGAGTCCGTCTTGGTATGGCCGCCGGCCCGTGGGGCGGCTGGCACTTCATCGTCTGGGGGCACCGTCGCAACTGCGGCCCCTGCGGCGGGTTGGCAGGCAGGGACCACCTGGTCCGCACGCCGCGCAATGCCCCAGTTTACCGCACTCGGGCAGGCAAACCGGAATGCGGCGTCTCACGGCATGCAGAGACACCACCTTCACCCAGCCACACCGGACTTGAACGGCCCGCACGGGGCGCTGGTGTCGCCGACTGCCAGCCCCATCTTCAGGAAGACAGTGAAATCCGACACATACCGGCCATCGAAGCGATCACGATACGCTGGGTTCCAGCCGGCGCCTGTCCCTGCCCCGCGATAGGGGTACACTGCCGGCCGTGAGCGTCCAGGCATCCCGCCGAACGCACCGCGGCAGTGCGCCGCGAGGCAACGACGAGGGTCGCGCCACCGGGCAAGGCCCAGTTCACCCACCTCCGGCATGGCCGGGTGCAATCCAAGACGAGAAACCAAGATGAGCGACAAGGTTGTACATGTCGGCGACGCCGACTTTGATAGCGCAGTGCTGAATTCCAAGGAACC
Organism: Stenotrophomonas sp. Ps181; assembly: GCF_025697425.1. Lineage (NCBI taxonomy): Bacteria > Pseudomonadati > Pseudomonadota > Gammaproteobacteria > Lysobacterales > Lysobacteraceae > Stenotrophomonas > Stenotrophomonas sp. Ps181. The sequence goes on along the minus strand of NZ_JAHWBI010000002.1, from coordinate 354,988 downwards.
GGTGCTGGTCGATTTCTGGGCCGAGTGGTGTGGCCCCTGCAAGATGATCGCCCCGGCGCTGGACGAGCTGGCCGATGCCTACCAGGGCCGCGCCAAGATCGCCAAGGTCAACGTTGACCACAACCGTGCGCTGGCCGCGAAGTACCACGTGCGTTCGATTCCGTACCTGGTCGTGTTCAAGGATGGCGAGAAGGTCGGCGAGCAGATCGGTGCGGTGGGCAAGGCCCAGCTGGCCGGCCTGCTGGACAAGGCCCTGGCCTGATCCTGCCGGTCTCCGGCAGCCGCCGAGCGCGGCTGCCGGCGGGCGCACCACGCCCATGATGAATGCTGTTCCCGGCGACCCTTGCATGGCGCCGCAGGCCGATGATAGTGTCGGCATATCCGGCCGCGTTCGCGTGCCGCACCCTCTGGACGCAGTTTCTTCCAGACCCATTCCCAACGTTCGCCGCCCCAGCCGGGCGCTCGCACCGTCAAGCGAGGAATAACGCTCTTGTCCGATAACACTTCCGAAACCGGCAGCGCTGATGCGCCCGCCGAAAAGCGCGTGCGCAAGCCCCGCGTGAGCAAGGCCGCCGCCCCGGCAGCCGCAGAAACCAGCGCCGCTCCGGCGCAGCCGACCCTGCCGCTGGCAGCTGCGCCCGAAGCACCGGCGCCGGCCGCAGCACCTGCGCCGAGCGCGCCCGCCGCCGAGGCCCCTGCCAGCAGTGGCGGTGGCGAGGGTGGCGAGGGCCGCGAATCCGGCCAGCCGCGGCAGCAGAATCACCAGGGGGGTGGCCAGAACCAGGGCCAGAACCCGTACAACCAGAACGGCCAGCAGGGCCAGCAGGGCCAGGGGCAAGGTCAGGGCAACCGACGCGACCGCTTCCGCAACCGCCGCGACCGTGACCGCAACAACCGCTTCCGCGACGATGGCATGTCCAATGACGGCGGCGAACAGCAGCCGTTCGTGCCGCGCCCGCACGCCAACGTGCCCGAGGGCTTCCCGGTCTACTCGCTGAGCGACCTCAAGCGCATGCCGGCACAGAAGCTGCTGGAAATCGCCGAGCAGCTGCAGATCTCCGAAGGCGTGGCCCGTGCCCGCAAGCAGGACGTGATCTTCGCCCTGCTGAAAGTGCTGACCCGCCACGGTGACGGCGTCGCCGCCGACGGTGTGCTGGAAATCCTGCCGGATGGCTTCGGTTTCCTGCGCGCGGCCGAAGCCAGCTATCTGGCCGGACCGGACGACACCTACATCTCGCCCAGCCAGATCCGCCGCTTCAACCTGCGCACCGGCGACCACATCTCCGGCCGCATCCGCTTCCCGAAGGACGGCGAGCGCTACTTCGCGCTGAACATCGTCGACACCATCAACGGCGAGCCGATCGAAGCGTCGAAGAACAAGGTGCTGTTCGAGAACCTGACCGCACTGTTCCCGCGCCGCCGCTTCACCCTGGAGCGTGGCAACGGTTCGTCGGAAGACATCACCGGCCGCATCCTCGACCTGATGGCGCCGCAGGGCAAGGGCCAGCGCTCGCTCATCGTGTCGCAGCCGAAAGCCGGCAAGACGATGATGATGCAGCAGGTCGCCACCGCCATCACCACCAACCATCCGGACGTGCACCTGATCGTGCTGCTGATCGACGAGCGCCCGGAAGAAGTGACCGAAATGCAGCGCACCGTGCGCGGCGAAGTCATCAGCTCGACCTTCGACGAGCCGGCCGCGCGCCACGTGCAGGTGGCGGAAATGGTCATCGAGCGCGCCAAGCGCCTGGTCGAGCACAAGAAGGATGTGGTGATCCTGCTCGACTCGATCACCCGCCTGGCCCGGGCCTACAACAACGTGGTGCCGAGCTCGGGCAAGGTGCTGACCGGTGGTGTGGACGCCAACGCCCTGCACCGCCCGAAGCGCTTCTTCGGTGCCGCGCGCAACGTGGAAGAAGGCGGCAGCCTGACCATCATCGCCACCGCGCTGGTCGACACCGGCTCGAAGATGGACGAGGTGATCTACGAAGAGTTCAAGGGCACCGGCAACAGCGAAGTGCACCTGAGCCGTCGTATCGCTGAAAAGCGCGTGTTCCCGGCCATCGACATCAACCGTTCCGGTACCCGCCGCGAAGACCTGCTGATCGAACCGGAGCTGCTGCAGAAGATCTGGATCCTGCGCAAGCTGCTGCATCCGATGGATGAAATGGCCGCGATGGAATTCCTGCTCGACAAGATGAAGAACACCAAGTCCAACGACGAGTTCTTCGGTTCGATGAAGCGCTGATCCACGGCATTGCATTGAAAAGAACCTGCCGCCCGCTGCGGCAGGTTTTTTTTTGGCTGCAGGGCGACCTGTTTCACTTTGCCGCCGCTGACTTTTGGCGATAATTCGCCCGACACCCTGCCCGGCCCCAAGGGCGTGGCCACCGATTCCCGCTGTCGCCCCTTCCGGAGAACCGGTCGGGTCCAGCCTACTGCCGGATCCGTCGACGCATGCGAACGCTGTCCCCCCGCCTCAACCTGGGCAAGCTGATCCTCGCCCTGGCCCTGCTCAGCGCCATCATCGCCCTGGCCAATACCCTGCTCGCCAGTTACCGCGTGCAGCGCGACCAGCTGGTCGGCAACACGCTGGAGGCCAACCGCGTCTATGCCACCAAGCTGGCCGAGACCACCCAGAATTTCCTGCTGGCCGCGCAGCAGGAGCTGGCCTACGCCGCCACCCGGCTCGGCCAGAATGATCTCGATCCGGCACAGGCCCAGGATGAAGCCAGCCGGCTGCAGCTGCAGACCAACAGCTTCAACTCCTCGCTGGTGGTCGACGCCGATGGTCTGGTGATCGCCACCTCGCCGCAGACCCTGCAGCTGCAGGGCGAGATCCTGCACAGCGCCGGCAACAACGCCGCACTGGCCGCGCGCCAGCCGATGATCAGCGATCCCTACCAGTCGACCACCGGCAAGCTGCTGGTCTCGCTGTCGCATCCGATCTTCGACCGCAGCGGCCACTACCGCGGTTACGTCAGCGGCACCCTGTACCTGCGCCAGCGCAGTGCGCTGCACACGCTGCTGGGCAAGCACTATTACCGCGACGGCTCGTACCTGTACGTGGTGGACCGCAATGGCCGCCTGTTGTACCACGCCGACGGCAAGCGGGTCGGCGACTACGTGGTCGGCAACCCGGCGGTGAAGGCAGTCGTGCGCGGTGAACGCGGTGCGCAGCAGGTCCGCAACAACCTGGGCGTGTCGATGCTGGCCGGCTATGCACCGGTACCGGCCACCGGCTGGGGCATCATCGCCCAGCGGCCGACCGAGGCCACGCTGCAGCCATTGTCACGGTTGATGACCGCGGTGATCTGGAATGCGATCCCGCTCGGCCTGCTGTCACTGCTGGTCACCTGGTGGTTCGCCCGTCGCATCTCGATGCCGCTGTGGCAGCTGGCGCGAAACGTGCAGGGTGGCGAGGACACCGGCAACGCGATCAGTCACGTCAGCGGCATCCGCGCGTGGTACTTCGAGGTGGCCCAGCTCAAGCAGGCGGTGCTGCACAGCTTCAACGCGCTGCAGGACCGCATCGGCACGCTCAGCCGCGCCAACCGCACCGATCCGCTGACCGGCCTGCTCAATCGCCGCGGCCTGCAGCAGGCGCTGGATGCATTGCAGGTGCAGGGCATTCCGTTCGCGATCCTGGCGCTGGACATCGATCGCTTCAAATCGATCAACGACAGCCACGGCCATGACGTCGGTGACGCCGCCATCGTCCATATCGCCGACCAGATGCGCCGCTACTCGCGCGACAGCGACATCCTCTGCCGCGCCGGCGGCGAGGAATTCCTGCTGCTGTTGCCGGGCATCAGCACCGACTCGGCGCGCCAGGCCGGCGAGCGCCTGCGCCAGCACATCGCCGATCATCCGTTCGCACCGGTCGGCACCATCACCGTGTCACTGGGCGTGGCCCACTTCCCCAGCTTCCATGTCGATGCCGAGCAGGCGCTGCGGCTGGCCGACAAGGCCCTGTACATGGCCAAGGAACAGGGCCGCAACCGCGTTGTGGTCTACCCGTACGCGGACTGAGACGCGGCCGGCCTGACCGACCACTTCACCGCGTCGGGCTCAGCGCTGCGCCAACGGTGTCAGCAGGCGCAGGCCGCGCTGGGTGCCATCGACCATGTACACGCCCCCGGCAGGCAGCAGATCACTGCCCGCCTGTCCGGCGGCATCCGGCTTGCGCCACGGTGCGGCCTGGCGCGGGCCGGGGATGAAGGCACGCCAGCGGCCATAGCGTTCCGGCTGGGCATTGCCGTTGCTGCCGGTGTCGCTGTTCAGGGCGAAGTTCACCGGCACGCGCACGGTCCAGAAGTCGCGCGTGCTGTTCTCGCCGGTGGTCGGCGGGACGAAGGTCCACTTGCGGGCGCCGCTGATGCTGGCCTTGGCGAGCAGGTCGCGCATCTTGGCCAGGGTCCGCTCCGGCGCGACCACGGTCATGTTCACCTGTTCGGCAATGACGTCGGCCACGGTCCCGTCGCGGGCCACCTTGACCAGCAACAGCACATCACCCTGCCCACCACTGCGGAAGACATCCTCGGGGTAGCGCGGTGGCGGCATGCTCTTCCGGGTCACCGAATCGGTAGCCTTCGGGTCATACTCACTGAAGTCGACACCGGTCATGCTGACCTGGTAGCTGCCGTCGTCCTGCTGCTTGCCACGCAGGCGCACCCGCAGTGGTGCGTGGACCGCCACCGGCTTGCCATCGCGCAGCGTCGGCTCGAACTGCCAGCCACGGATGGTGCCCTCCACGAATGAGGCGATACCCGGTGCGAGCATCGCCTGCTGGTCCAGGACCAGCGCGCTGACCGAGCCGTCGGCCGCCACCTCGATACTGCCCGACAGCGCCATGCTCATCTCGGCGGTGGCACGCACGGCGCGCGCGTTCTGGGCGACGGCCTCGGCTGGCAGCAGGGGGGCCCCGGCGGAGAACGCCAGGGCCAGCGCAAGGAACAGGTGGGAACGCATCATTGCCGGATCCGTGGTGATGAAGTGAGCACCGAGCGTACCGCAGTCCAGACCGGATCGGCACGCGCTTGACGCCACGCCGTTCAGGCCAGGCGATGGGCCGCTGCATAGGGCGGCGTATCCGGATAATCACCCGCGACGAAGCGCGCCTGCAGGTCCTGCCACCACGTCGGATCGAACAGGTGCCGGTAGTGCTCCCTCACCGCCGCCAGTTCGCTGGCGGGCAGGCCCATGAACGGCCCGAAGCGCTCGGGAAACACGTCGCGTGGACCGACATGGAACCAGGGCTCGTCGGCCATGGCGTCCTCCGGCGTACGTGGCTGCGGCCAGGTGCGGAACACGCAGTCGCTGACCAGGCACAACTCGTCATAGTCGTAGAACACGGCCCGGCCATGCCGGGATACGCCGAAGTTCTTCGGCAGCATGTCGCCGGGGAAGATGTTGTTGCGCGCCATGTCGGTGATCGCCTGCGCATAGTCCAGTACCGCCGCGCGCACGGCCTCACCGCCCTGCTCGCGCAGGTACAGGTTCAATGGCCGGAAGCGGCGCTGTACGTAGCACAGTGCCACTTCCACCTCTTCGCCATCGACCCGCACGGTCTGCGCGCATTGCTGCAGCAGCTCTTCCAGCAAGGCCGGTGCGAAACGGTCTCGCGGGAAGCGCAGGTGGCGATACGGCTGCGCATCGAGCAGGCGGCCGACGCGGTCGAGGTTGAACACCAGCGCGTACTTCTCTTCCACCTGCTGCCGCGACATCGCCTTGGGCCAGGCGAAGCGGTCGCGGATCAGCTTGAACACCAGCGGATAGCTGGGCAGGGTGAACACCGCCATGACCATGCCCGGCGTGCCTTCGGCGGGCACCAGCCGCTCCTGCGGATGCTCGTTGAAGTGGCGGAAAAAGGTGCGGTAGCGCTCGGTCTTGCCCTGCTTGGCGCGTCCCAGCACCGTGTAGATCTCATCGATGGGCTTGCCCGGCAGCAGGCTGCGCAGGAACACCACCGCATCGCCGACCGTGGCGAGGTCAGCCTGGAAGTAACTGCGCGATACACCGAACAGGTGGGCGACGTCGCGACGACGGGTCAGCACCGCGTCGGCACGCAGGCCACGCTCATCGTTGACCAGTGCGATCACGCACGGTGAGAAGCGGTGCTCGCCGAACACGCGGCCAACCAGGTAGGCACGGCGCTCGCGATAGAACACGGTGTCGAGCAGCTCGATGCTGCGCACCGGCGTATCGCCCCAGTGCGCCAGATCATCCTGCAGGCGCACGGCGATCGCCGCCGCGCAGCGCAACTGGTGCGCATACGGAATGTCGAAACGGTAGTCGGCCAGCACGCGCTGCAGGGCCTCCACCGGCCGCGTCGGCGAGACGGCATAGGTATGCCGGGCGACCGGATGGGTGATCGCGTCGGACGGCTCGACATCGAAGGCGATGAACTCCAGCGCCGGATCCACGCCACGGATGGAAAACAGGCGCCGCGACAACGTGTTGTAGAAGGTCTTGTACAGTTCGGCGTCGATCAGCCCCCGCAGCAGTGCGCTGTACTGCGCATGCACCTGCAGCCACAGCGCGCGCTCGCCGATCGCTTCGCCGGCGAGGCGGCGCAGTGCATCCATCTGCTCGGCGATGCACAGGTCATACAACGCGATGCGCTCGACTGCATCCTGGCGCGCGCCCGCCCAGTCACGCTGCTCGAAGCGCTGCCGTGCACGGGCGGTGATCGCCGCGAAGCGGGCATGGTACTGCTCGAAACCATCGCGGATGGCGCCGGCGATGCGCGGCGCCAGCTCGGCAGCGATGTCAGGCTCGGACATGCAGGGCTCACCCGGAAGGACCGGCTTCACCATACGCTGGCGTGTGCAATGGCGTCGAGTGCGAAGGTAGTGCCGGCCGCTGGCCGGCAGCACCTGGACCGTCGATGGATCGATGCAGACGCCGGCCAGCGGCCGGCACTACCGGCTCAGATCGCCAGTTCGGCCTCTACGTCCTGCACCTTGCGTCGGGCCAGTGCAAGGTTGGACTTGGTCCGGTCCAGCACGATGTAGAAGAACAGGCCCTTCTTCTTCGCGACCGGTCGCATGATGTGGTACGCCTTGCCCAGCGAGATCAGGATATCCTCGATGCTGTCATTGAGGTTCAGCGAGGCGGCGGTCTTCATCTTGGCCCGGATCACTTCGGTATTGCCGGCGGCGGCCACTTCCATGTCCATGCCGGCACCGGCTTCGCCGAGCAGCATGCCGCTTTCGTAGTCGACCAGCGCCACTGCCTGCGCGCCGTCGATGCCCATCAGTGCGTTCAACGATTCATTCAATCCAGCCACGTCGCACCCCTTGTCGATGTTGGTTCGAGCCCCTCGTTCCCCTGCGGCCGGGCTCACGATCCGCCGAGTTCGGCCAGGATCGCCTGGCCACATTCCCTGCTCTGCCACAGCACCTGCCCGATCACGCTGCGCTGGTCGCAGGCCGCCATCAGCAGCAGCGGCGCACGCCCTTCGGCCTGGATCGCCAGCATCAGCACCTTCCCGCCGATCGCTTCGAGCATCAGCGTCTGCAGATCGCCCAGGACCAGTTCGCGCCCCACCGCTGCGGCCAACGCCAGCATCGCGCTGGTCATCGCCGCCAGCCGTTCACCGCGCCCGTCGGCTCCGGCGCTGACCAGGGCGAAGCCATCAACGCTGGCCAGGACCACGGTACGTACCCCTTCGACCCGCTGCTGCAGGTCCTGCAGCAGGGGTTGCAGGCGCTCACGCTGGCCGGCGTCGGGCAATACCGCCATCTGCCCGTCAGCCATGCGCAGCCACCAGTGCGTGCGCTTCCATTTCGCTCATCAGTACGTCCATCAGCAGCAGTCCCTGTTCCCGGTCACGGGCATCGATGGCCAGCAGCGGCAGTGGCTGGTCGTCCAGGCAGGCTCGGCTGGCCCAGTCATCCAGTGCCGCCTGCGGCGCCTGGTCGAGGTGGGTGACCGCCACCACCAGTGCCAAGGACGATGCAAACGGCTGCAGCACCTGCAGGTAGTCCTGCAGCTCGCTGGCCAGGCCCGCGCGACGTGCGTCCAGCAGCAGCACCGCGCCCCGTGCACCCTGCAGCAGGATCGGCCACAGGAAGTCGAAGCGCTGCTGGCCGGGCGTTCCGTACAGCCGCAGGCGCTCGCCGTTGGGCAGGTCGATGTCTGCATAGTCCAGCGCGACGGTGGTGGAGGCCTTGTCGGCACCGAGGCGATCACTGTTGGCCACATCGGTGTCGACTACGGCGCCGGCCGCGATGCTGCGCACCAGCGTCGACTTTCCGCTGCCCATGCCGCCCAGCACCACCACCTTGTGCTCACGCATTGCGCTCACTCCCACGCAGGTGCCGCCACAGGCGGGCAAGCAATCCGTTGTCGGTGCGGGTGCCACCGGTCGCCACCATCGGCGCCGCCGGGGCGGCCTGCAGCTGCGCGTAGCCACACAGGTAGGCCGCGTGGATGAAATCGCGAACGGCCGCCGCCGGCAGCTCAAGCAGCATCGCGCATTCTTCAACCGTGCACGCGCGCTTGAGCAGCAGCGAGCACAGGCGGAATCCATCGTGGTCGTGCCCCAGCACGCGGAAATCCGGCCAGCGCAGCAGCTTCACCGAAGCGCCGCGCAGGCGTTCGTCCAGTGCCTGCCAGTGGCGGCTGCGTTGCGCCCATTGCCACAGCAGCGGCCGCAGCGGCTGGCGTGGTCGCTCACCAGCCAGTGCCTGCAGGCGCGCCGGCGTCAGCGCATCCAGCTGCAGGCGTTCGAACGCATCGGCCAGGCGCTCCACCAGCACGCTCGCGGGTTCCTGCAACAGCACGGCCTGGTCGTGCTCCAGATCCATCAACAGCAAAGGTTCGCCCGCATCACTCAACAGTGCCTGGCCATGGCGCAGCGGCAACCGCTCGCGCAGCAGGCGGGTGATGGCGTGTGCGCCATCGGCCAGACGTATCAGCGCGGGTGCGGGCATGGCCAGGGGCTCCGGTGCCAACTGCATGCGACGCAGCGCGCGGCCGATGGCACCGTCGTCGAGCACATCCTGGTGTCCGTCGCCGTCGCGCAGTTGGCCGCCGTTGTCCTCGATCCAGCATTGCAGGCGCGGTCGCTGCTGGCGCATGCGCTGGGCCGCGTTGCGCAGCGCCGGGGTATCGCGGATGACCAGCAGGTCGCAATCGTCCAGGTCCTGGCTGCGGCGGACCTGGCCGTCCGGCAGTGCCGACGCCAGGCGCAGCCGTTGCAGCAGGGCCTGCTCGCCCTGGATGTCGGTCCCCACTACCAGCACGCGTGCCATCCGTGTTCCCCGGGCGACCACCTCCCCGGTGGTCTCGCGTCGCCAAGGCTAGGGTTTGCCGACGAAGGCCGTCGTGATCGACTGCTCAGATTGAGCGGGGCTACATCGGCGTGCTGATCGGTTCTGCGACGGCCATCGCGGGCAAGTTTCATGCCCCGTTGACGGCAGTCCGACAGCTGACGGATGTCACGGTTTCATCGCTCGGGGTCGGATCCCTTTTGCGCGCAGAAGGGATCTGACCCCGAGCGGCCCCGGAAAAAGAAAACCCGCGCCGAAGCGCGGGTTTCCATGTTGCGGCAGGCGAACGGCGCTGGATCAGCCGCGCAGCTGCTCCAGCGCGGCGTTGAAGGTCGCGCTCGGGCGCATCGCCTTGCTGGCCTTGGCCACATCCGGACGGTAGTAGCCCCCGATGTCCACGGCCTTGCCCTGCACTGCGATCAGCTCGTCGACGATCTTCTGCTCGTTGTCGGTCAGCGCCTTGGCCAGCGGGGCGAAGCGCGCCTTCAGTGCGGCGTCCTCGTCCTGCGCGGCCAGGGCCTGCGCCCAGTACAGCGCGATGTAGAAGTGGCTGCCGCGGTTGTCGATGCCACCCAGCTTGCGCGACGGCGACTTGTCGTTGTCCAGGAACTGGCCGTTGGCTTCGTCCAGCGCCTTGGCCAGCACACGGGCGGCGGCGTTGTCATAGCGGTTGCCCAGGTGTTCCAGCGACGCGGCCAGGGCCAGGAACTCACCCAGCGAATCCCAGCGCAGGTAGTCCTCTTCGACGAACTGCTGCACGTGCTTCGGGGCCGAACCACCGGCGCCGGTCTCGAACAGGCCACCACCGGCCATCAGCGGCACGATCGACAGCATCTTGGCGCTGGTGCCCAGCTCCATGATCGGGAACAGGTCGGTCAGGTAGTCGCGCAGCACGTTGCCGGTCACCGAGATGGTGTCCTCACCCTTGCGGATGCGGGCCAGCGAGAACGCGGTCGCTTCCACCGGCGGCAGGATGCGGATGTCCAGGCCGGTGGTGTCGTGGTCCTTCAGGTACTGCTCGACCTTGGCGATGACCTGCGCGTCGTGGGCGCGGGCGGCATCCAGCCAGAACACGGCCGGGGTGCTGCTCAGGCGGGCGCGCTCGACGGCGAGCTTGACCCAGTCCTGGATCGGCGCGTCCTTGGTCTGGCACATGCGCCAGATGTCACCGGCTTCCACGGCGTGCTCGAACACCACGGTGCCGGCATCGTCGGTGACCTTGACCACGCCATCGGCAGCGATCTGGAAGGTCTTGTCGTGCGAGCCGTACTCTTCGGCCTTCTGTGCCATCAGGCCGACGTTGGGCACCGAGCCCATGGTGGCCGGGTCGAAGGCGCCGTGCGCCTTGCAGTCGTCGATGACGGCCTGGTACACGCCGGCGTAGCAGCGGTCCGGAATGACCGCCTTGGTGTCCTGCAGCTTGCCTTCGGCGTTCCACATCTTGCCGGAGTCGCGGATCATCGCCGGCATCGAGGCGTCGACGATGACGTCGCTCGGCACGTGCAGGTTGGTGATGCCCTTGTCCGAATTGACCATGGCCACGCCCGGGCGCTGTGCGTACTCGGCAGCCAGGTCGGCTTCGATCGCAGCACGGGTGGCTTCCGGCAGCGACGGCAGGCGCGCAGCCAGGTCACCGATGCCGTTGTTGGCGTCGAAACCGGCCTGCTTGAGCACTTCGGCGTGCTTGGCCAGCACGTCCTTGTAGAACTCATTGACCGCCACGCCGAACATGATCGGGTCGGAGACCTTCATCATGGTCGCCTTCAGGTGCAGCGAGAACAGCACGCCCTGGGCCTTGGCATCGGCGATCTGCTCACCGATGAACGCGGCCAGCGCCTTGCGGCTCATCACGGCGGCGTCGACGATCTCGCCGGCCTTGACCGCAGTCTTTTCCTTCAGCACGACGGCGCTGCCGTCCTTGCCGTGGAAGGTGATCTTCAGCGAACCCGCGTTGGCGACGGTGGCCGACTTTTCGCTGCCATAGAAGTCACCGGCGGCCATGTGCGCGACGTGCGACTTCGAATCGGCCGACCAGGCACCCATGCGGTGCGGGTGCTTGCGCGCGTAGTTCTTCACCGACAGCGGTGCGCGGCGGTCGGAGTTGCCTTCGCGCAGCACCGGGTTCACCGCACTGCCCTTGACCTTGTCGTAGCGCGCCTTGTAGTCGCGCTGCTGATCGTCGGCCGGGGTTTCCGGGTAATCCGGCAGCGGATAGCCCTGGTCCTGCAGTTCCTTGATGGCCGCCTTCAGCTGCGGCACCGAGGCGGAGATGTTCGGCAGCTTGATGATGTTGGCGTCCGGGGTGGTCGCCAGCTGGCCGAGCTCGGCCAGGTCGTCGCTGACCTTCTGCGCGTCGGACAGCAGTTCCGGGAACTGCGACAGGATGCGGCCGGACAGCGAGATGTCACGGGTTTCCACCACGATGCCGGCAGTGGCGGTGTAGGCGTCAACGATCGGCAGCAGCGACTGGGTGGCCAGGAACGGTGCTTCGTCGGTCAGCGTGTAGAGGATCTTGGACATGGGGGACTTGGACTCTGTAGCAATGCTCAGGGGAAGGCCGGCGCCAGCGCCGGGCCACGTGCAACCGTGTCGCGCGCGGGGTTGGCCCCCGCGCTTTCCCCCGTCGCCGTCAGGGTGGGCGCGCGGCGGGGAAACCCCTGCATTGTCGCGTTTTCGGCCGCGCGGGGCAAAGCTGTGCCATACGCGGCGGTACTGCATGCCGGCAACGCTGTGATCCATCGACGCCTGGATGAAGCCGACCATCATCCAACAAAAAAGGACGCAGCCTCGCGGCTGCGTCCATCGTGAGCCCTGCCGGGAGAGAGTCGGCTGGACTTACTTGACCTCGAACTCCTGCGGCGTTCCGGCCGCCTTGCCATCGACGGTGACTTCGGCGCGGTACTTGCCGGCCGGCCAGCCCTTTGCATTCTTGAAGGTGACGTTGGTGGTTTCCGCACCGCTGGTGTTCAGCGTGGCATTCTGTTCGCCGGCCACCTGGCCGTCCTGGTAGGTCAGCTTCGCGCCAACGGTGACGTTGTTGGCAGCACCGTCGGTCTTGACCGAGACGATGATGTCGTCCTTCGGCGCGAACAGAGCCGTCGTCGCAACCGACTTGTCGGCGGCTGCGGTCTTGCCGACCGTGACCGACGAGACGCTGACAGCAGCGGCTTCGGCCATCGGCGGCGGCGCGCCGGTCATCGGGGCCGGTGCTGCCGGTTCGGCCGGAGCAGTCGCTGCCGGAGCGGCATTGGTGTCGGTCGACTCTTCTTTCTTCTTGCAACCGACCAGGGCGACGCTGCCCAGCAGGGCGGCGATCAGGGCGGTCTGGAGCGGGGTGGTCTTGATCATTCGGGGTTCCTCCCAGGGATTCTCGGATGGCGTTCGATCGCCGGCTTACTTCGGCGGCAGTTTCAGGGTCTGGCCCGGGAAGATCTTATCCGGGTCATCAAGCACATCGCGGTTGGCTTCGAAGATCTTCTTCCAGGCATTGGCGTCGCCCAGATGCTGCTTGGCGATCTTCGACAGCGAGTCCCCCTTCTGCACGGTGTAGGTGCCGCCGCTGACAACGTCGGCGGTGCTGTCCACCGAGGCGCTGACGCCGGAAAAGTCCGCCTTCGGTGCCTGTTCGGCGGTACTGTCGACGCTGCTGCTGACGCCGGAGAAATCGGCTTTCTTCTCGGTACTCATCCACAACTCCCGTCTGCATGACTACGTGATTGGCACGGTGCCATGGAGGTTGTTAAATGGGGATGGTGCAGATGTGAAGCCGCCCCCGGGGGCGACTGAACAATCGGGGGAATGGACGCCCGGTAGTGCCGGCCGCTGGCCGGCTGTGCCAGGGGATCCGGCCTTGGCCGATTGCCGGCCAGCGGCCGGCACTACCCGTAACCGCCTGCGAACCATGGTAGTGCCGGCCGCTGGCCGGCGCGCGCCGGGCATGGCCCGGCACAACGGGTAACCGCCTGCGGCGGTTACTGCCGCAGCTCGCGGTAGGTCGCGGCCGGGGCGGCGATGCCCCGGCTGGCACGCCAGGGATTGATGTCCAGGCCACCGCGGCGGGTGTAGCGGGCCTCGACCTCCAGCCAGTGCGGCCGGCAGCGCGCGGACACCTCGCTGAAGATCCGCTCAACGCACTGCTCGTGGAACTCGGCATGCTCGCGGTAGCTGACCAGATAGCGCAGCAGGCCGGCGCGATCGATCTTCGGCCCGCGATAACGCAGGCTGACCGTGGCCCAGTCCGGCTGGCCGGTGACCGGGCAGTTGGACTTCAGCAGCGCCGAGACCAGGGTCTCCTCCACCACCTCGCCCGCATCGGCGGCGAGGAAGTCCGCCTGCGGCGGGCCGTAGCAGTCGATCTCCACGTCCAGCCCGTCGATGGATTCGCCGAGCGGCGTCTCGCGCAGCTCCGGCAGGCCGAACTCCACCTGGACCGGCGCACCGGCACAGGCCGACAGATCCGCCACGATGCGCGCGCGCAGCGCCTCGGCGCTGTCGATGCGGGTGCTGTTGAGGGAGTTGAGGTACAGCTTGAACGACTTCGATTCGATCAAACGCGGCGAAGTGCATGGCACCTGGACGGTGGCGACGGCGACCTGCGGCTTGCCACGCGGGTCGAGCCAGCTCAGCTCGAAGGCGTGCCAGCGGTCGTGGCCGACGAATGGCAGCGCGGCGTCATCGAGGCCGATCTCGGCGCGGGCACCGCTGCGGGGGATCGGGAACAGCAGGCCGGGATCGTACTGCGACGGGTAACTGACCTCGCGACCGAGGCTGGAATCCTGTGGGGTGTTCATGGAGGTCATTGTATCGCGCGGAGACCGGGCCTTCGGCCGGGCCGGCCAACGGCGGAGCCCCTCCGTGGTGGGGTGTTGGGTCGTCGAAAGCCTGGATTCCCGGAAGTGGGCCGGGCGGATGGGGCTGGCGGGGACGCCGTGAATCCGTCCCTGGAGGCTTAGCCGCGCCATCCATGGCGCGGATACCCCGCCAGCCCCACCCGCCCGGCCCCCCCGACAGATTTCTGCCGCCGATCCACCACGGGAAAGATCAGAAAATCAAAATCCGATCCTTCGGACATTTTCGATGTCTGCCATCCACGCATGGCGTGGATTTACCGGCAAGCCACGGGATCGGGTCTGGAGGAAAGCCCCCCGAGTCAGGGGGCGGCCGCGAAGCGGCAGGGGTCTGGAAGCTGGTAAGGGGGGCCCACCGTTCGCGCAGCGAACTGTGGGAGCGACAGCGCGCATGCGATGTCGCGTACCCAGGGCTGCAAGCCCTGCCGGTAACCCTTACCCCGCCGGAGTACCGGCACCGTGCAGGTAATCCAGGCTCACCTGCAGCAGCGCACGCAAGCCCACATCCAGCGCCTTCTCATCCAGCAGGAACTTCGGCGAATGGTTGGCCGGCGCCGTCGCCGGGTCGATGCCCACGCTGGTGGACCCGACGAAGAAGAACATGCCCGGCACTTCCTTCGCGTACAGCGAGAAATCCTCCGCGCCCATCTGCAGCGGCGGCTCGTACACATTGTCCTTGCCCACCACCGCCTGCAGGCTCGGCAGCATCTTCGCGGTCAGCGCCGGGTCGTTCACCGTGGCCGGGTTGCCCTCCGATTCGTAGATGTCGGTCACCGCCTTCGCACCGTGCGCGGCGGCCGTGTGCTCGGCCACGTTGCGCAGGTCGGCGAAGATCTGCTGGCGCATGCCTTCGTCGAAGGTGCGGATGGTACCGACCATCTCCACTTCATCCGGAATGATGTTGTAGCGGATGCCGCCGTTGATCGCGCCGAAGGTCAGCACGGCCGGCTGCTTGGACAGGTTGGCGCGGCGGCTGACGATGGTCTGCGCGGTCCCCACCAGGTCGGCGGTGGCGACGATCGGATCAACACCGTTCCACGGTGCCGAGCCATGCGTCTGACGACCGATCACCTTGATCCCGAAGCGATCCGAGGCGGCCATCAATGGGCCGCCGCGCACAGCGATCTGGCCGGCCTGCACGCTGGAGAACACATGCAGGCCGAACACTGCCTCCGGCTTGAAGTCGGCAAACAGCCCTTCCTTCAGCATCAGTGCGGCACCGCCCTCTTCCGGCGGCGGCGCGCCTTCCTCGGCCGGCTGGAAGATCAGCATCACCTGGCCCGGCAGGTCCTTCTTCATTGACACCAGCGCTTCGGCCACGCCGAGCAGGGTGGCGGTATGCGCGTCGTGCCCACAGGCATGCATCACGCCCACGGTCTGCCCGCGGTACTGGTCGGTGGCCCTGGAGGCGAACGGCAGGCCGGTCTGCTCGGTCACCGGCAACGCGTCCATGTCCGCACGCAGTGCGATCTTCGGGCCCGGCCTGCCGCCCTCGATGATCGCCACCACGCCGTGGTGGGCGATGCCGGTCTTCGGCTTCAGGCCCATCGCACGCAGGCGCTTGGCGACCTCGGCCGAGGTGCGCGCCTCGCGGTTGGACAGCTCCGGGTGCTGGTGGAAGTCACGACGCCATTCGACCACCCGGGCCTGCAGCCGCTGCGCGGCGGCGGTCACTTCCGGGCGTTGCCCGTCCTGGGCATGGGCAAGCGCCGGCATGGCCAGCAGCAGGGCGGACAGCAGCAGCGAACGGCGCATCGCAATCTCCACAGCAAGAGGGTTCCAGCTGAATGTAGGGCAACACCGGCGCCACGGGAACCTCCGGCGCCGCATCCGGTCTTAGCGCCCGTCCCATCCGTCATGCAGGAAACGTGATGTGGCACAGGTATGCTTTGCGCATTGTCCCGGCGTCCCGTCCGGTCCAGCCCTCTCGGAGTCCTCGTAATGTCACGTGTTTGGAAGATCGTGCTGCTGGTCGTGGCGGTGCTGGTGCTGGCCGTGGTCGGCCTGCGCGTCATCGGCGGGGGCAAGGACAAGGCGGGAAAACCTGCTGCGGGCGCGCGCCAGGGCGGCGAAGATCCGAATGCCGGTCCAGTGCCGGTGACCGTGGTGGAGGCCACGCGCCAGGACGTGCCGGTGTATGCCAGCGCGCTGGGTACGGTGACCGCGATGAACACCGTCACCGTCAGCCCGCAGGTCGGCGGCCAGCTGATGAGCCTGAATTTCCGTGAAGGCCAGGAAGTGAAGCAGGGTGATGTGCTGGCGGTGATCGATCCGCGCACCGCCCAGGCCAGCTACGACCAGGCCGCGGCAGCCAAGCGCCAGAACGAGGCCCTGCTCGCCACCGCGCGCTCCAACTACCAGCGCTCGAACGCGCCGGAGTATCGCCAGTACGTCGCCAAGACCGATCTGGATACGCAGCGAAACCAAGTGGCACAGTACGAAAGCGCCGTGGCCGCCAACGAGGCCAGCATGCGCTCGGCGCAGGTGCAGCTGCAGTACACCCGGGTCACCGCACCGATCTCCGGCATCGCCGGCATCCGTGCAGTCGACGCGGGCAACGTGGTCAGCGCCGGCACCGCGCTGGTCACGCTCACCCAGATCCATCCGATCCACGTACTGTTCAACCTGCCCGAGCGCCAGCTCGGCGATGTGCGCCAGGCGCAGGCCGCCGGCACGGTACCGGTGGCGGCGCTGGACCGCGCCGATTCGCACGTGCTGTCCGCAGACGGCAAGCTCGATGTGGTCGACAACCTGATCAGTGCCGACAGCGGCACGTTCAAGGCGCGCGCCGTGTTCGACAACACCGACAACGGCCTGTGGCCGGGCCAGTTCGTCAACGTGCGCATGCAGCTGCGCACCATCGGCGGCGGCGTGGTCATTCCGACCCAGGCGGTGCTGCGTGGCCCGGACGGCGAGTACGTCTATGTCGTGCAGGGCGACAACACGGTGAAGATGCAGACCGTGCGCAGCGGCGTGGAAGTGGGCGACAGCCAGGTGCAGATCGCCGAAGGCCTGAAGGGCGGCGAGCGGGTGGTCAGCGAAGGCCAGTTCCGCCTGAAGCCGGGCAGCAAGGTCACCGCGCTGAAGCCGGGCGAGACCCCGGCCGCGCCGACCGAGGCCGAGCTGAAGGCGGCCGAGCAGAAGAACGGTGGCGGCGGTGGCCGTCGCGGTGGTGGCCCGCGCTGAGCGCAGGCCACGGTTCTCCCTCGCGCCGGCGGACCTGCCGGCGCCGACATTGAAGTGACAGCAAGGATCCGTCCGTGGGCTTTTCGACGATCTTCATCCGCCGCCCGATCGCTACCTCGCTGTTGATGGCGGGCCTGTTGCTGCTGGGCATCCTCGGTTACCGCAAGCTGCCGGTGTCGGCGCTGCCGGAAATCGATGCGCCCAGCCTGGTGGTGACCACCCAGTACCCCGGCGCCAACGCCACCACCATGGCCTCGCTGGTCACCACGCCGCTGGAGCGCCAGTTCGGGCAGATCTCCGGGCTGGAACTGATGACGTCGGACTCGTCGGCCGGGTTGTCGACGATCATCCTGCAGTTCTCGATGGACCGCGACATCGACATCGCCGCGCAGGACGTGCAGGCGGCGATCCGTCAGGCCACCCTGCCCTCATCGCTGCCCTACCAGCCGGTGTACAACCGGGTGAATCCGGCCGACGCGGCCATCGTCACCCTGAAGCTGACCTCTGACACGCGCCCGCTGCGTGACGTCAACAACTACGCCGACTCGATCCTGGCCCAGCGCCTGTCGCAGGTGCAGGGCGTCGGCCTGGTCTCGATTGCCGGCAACGTGCGGCCCGCCGTGCGCATCCAGGTCAATCCGGCGCAGCTGTCGAACATGGGGCTGACCCTGGAACAGCTGCGCAGCGCGCTGACCCAGGCCAACGTCAACGCGCCGAAGGGTTCGTTGAACGGCAAGACCCAGTCCTACAGCATCGGCACCAACGACCAGCTGGCCAGCGCCGCCGAGTACCGCGACACCATCATCAGCTACAAGAACGGCCGCCCGGTGCGGCTGTCGGACGTGGCCGAGGTGGTCGATGGCGTGGAGAACGACCAGTTGGCCGCCTGGGCCGATGGCAAGCCGGCGGTGCTGCTGGAAGTGCGCCGCCAGCCGGGCGCCAACATCGTGCAGACCGTCGAGCGCATCCGCGCGCTCCTGCCGCAACTACAGGGCGTGCTGCCGGCCGACGTGCACCTGGAAATCTTCAACGACCGCACCGAGACCATCCGCGCCTCGGTGCATGAGGTGCAGTTCACCCTGATCCTCACCATCGGCCTGGTGGTGGCGGTGATCTTCGTGTTCCTGCGCCGGTTGTGGGCCACGATCATCCCGTCGGTGGCAGTGCCTTTGTCGCTGGCCGGCACCTTCGCGGTGATGGCCTTCGCCGGCATGTCGCTGGACAACCTGTCGCTGATGGCGCTGGTGGTGGCCACCGGCTTCGTGGTCGACGATGCGATCGTGATGATCGAGAACATCGTGCGCTACATCGAGCAGGGCAAGAGTGGCAAGGAAGCGGCCGAGATCGGTGCGCGCCAGATCGGCTTCACCGTGCTGTCGCTGACCGTCTCGCTGGTCGCCGTGTTCCTGCCGCTGCTGCTGATGCCCGGCGTCACCGGCCGCCTGTTCCATGAGTTCGCCTGGGTGCTGAGCATCGCGGTGGTGCTGTCGATGCTGATCTCGCTGACGCTCACCCCGATGATGTGCGCCTACCTGCTCAAGCCCGACGCCCTGCCCGAAGGCGAGGACGCGCATGAGCGTGCAGCGGCGGCCGGCAAGCAGAACCTGTGGACGCGCACCGTCGGCCTGTACGAGCACAGCCTGGACTGGGTGCTGGGCCACCAGCGCCTGACCCTGGCCGTGGCCGGTGGCGCGCTGGTGCTGACCGTGCTGCTGTACGTGCTGATCCCCAAGGGCCTGCTGCCCGAACAGGACACCGGCCTGATCACCGGCGTGGTGCAGGCCGACCAGAACATCGCCTTCCCGCAGATGGAGCAGCGCACCAGGCAGGTGGCCGAAGCACTGCGCCAGGATCCGGACGTGACCGGCGTGTCGGCCTTCATCGGCGCCGGCAGCATGAACCCCACCCTCAACCAGGGCCAGCTGTCGATCGTGCTGAAGGAGCGCAGCCAGCGCGATGGGCTGGAGGAGATCCTGCCGCGCCTGCAGAAGGCGGTGGCCGGCATTCCGGGCGTGGCGCTGTACCTGAAACCGGTGCAGGACGTGACCCTGGATACCCGCGTGGCCGCCACCGAGTACCAGTACTCGCTGTCGGACGTGGATTCGGCGACGGTGGCGACCCAGGCCACGCGCCTGACCGAAGCGCTGCGCAAGCGCCCGGAACTGGCCGACGTCGACAACAACCTGTCCAACCAGGGCCGCGCCCTGGAGCTGAACATCGACCGCGACAAGGCCAGCGTGCTGGGCGTGCCGATGCAGACCATCGACGACACGCTCTACGATGCGTTCGGCCAGCGCCAGATCTCGACCATCTTCACCGAGCTCAACCAGTATCGCGTGGTGCTGGAAGTGGCACCGGAGTTCCGCACCAGCACCGCGCTGATGGAACAGCTGGCGGTCGCCTCCAACGGCGCCGGCGCATTGACCGGCACCAATGCCACCAGCTTCGGCCAGGTCACCTCCTCCAACTCGTCCACCGCCACCGGCATCGGCGCGCAGAACACCGGCATCACCGTCGGCGCCGGCAACATCATTCCGCTGTCGGCACTGGCCGAAGGCAAGGTCAGCAGCGCACCGCTGGTGGTCAGCCACCAGCAGCAGCTGCCTGCGGTGACCGTGTCGTTCAACGTGGCGCCGGGCTATTCGCTGTCCGAAGCGGTGCGAGCGATCCAGGAGACCAAGGACAGCCTGGACATGCCCGCCCACCTGCATGCCGAGTTCATCGGCAAGGCCGCCGAGTTCACCGGCAGCCAGACCGACGTGGTGTGGCTGCTGCTGGCCTCGCTGGTGGTGATCTACATCGTGCTGGGCGTGCTCTACGAGAGCTACATCCACCCGATCACGATCATCTCCACGCTGCCGCCGGCCGGTGTCGGCGCGCTGCTGGCGCTGATGCTGTGCGGGCTGAGCCTGTCGGTGGATGGCATCGTCGGCATCGTGCTGCTGATCGGCATCGTCAAGAAGAACGGCATCATGATGGTGGACTTCGCGATCGAGGCGCGTCGCGCCGGTGCCAACGCGCACGAGGCGATCCGCCGTGCCTGCCTGCTGCGCTTCCGCCCGATCATGATGACCACCGCCGCAGCCATGCTCGGCGCACTGCCGCTGGCGCTGGGCACCGGCATCGGTTCGGAACTGCGCCGCCCGCTGGGCATCGCCATCGTCGGTGGCCTGCTGCTGTCGCAGCTGGTGACGCTGTACACGACGCCGGTGATCTACCTGTACATGGAACGTTTCTCGGAGTGGCTGGCACGCCGCCGCGAGCAGCGTGCGCTGCGCGATGGTTCGCTGCAGGAGCCGCAGGCATGATCCACGCCCCGCTGCTGCCGTGGGCGGCCGCACGATGAACCTGTCCGGTCCCTTCATCCGCCGCCCGATCGGCACCGCACTGCTGGCCATCGGCCTGTTCATGGTCGGCCTGATCTGCTACCTGCGCCTGGGCGTATCGGCGCTGCCGAACATTGAGATCCCGGTGATCTTCGTGCATGCCAGCCAGTCCGGCGCCGACGCGGCGACCATGGCCTCGACGGTCACCGCGCCGCTGGAACGCCACCTCGGCCAGCTGCCGGGCATCGACCGCATGCGCTCGTCGAGCTCGGAAGGCAGCTCGCTGGTGTTCATGATCTTCCAGAGCGGCCACAACATCGATTCGGCGGCACTGGATGTACAAACGGCGATCAACTCGGCACAGGCCGACCTGCCCTCGGGCATGGGCTCGCCGATGTACCAGAAAGCCAACCCGAACGACGACCCGGTGATCGCCATCGCGCTGACCTCGCAGACGCAGTCGGCCGACGAACTGTACAACGTGGCCGACTCGCTGCTGGCGCAGCGCATCCGCCAGATCAGCGGCGTCGCCTCGGTCGACATCGCTGGCGCGTCGACGCCGGCGGTGCGCGTGGACGTCAACCTGCGCCTGATGAACGCGCTGGGCCTGACCGCCGATGACCTGCGCAACGCGGTGCGCGCGGCCAACGTGACCTCGCCCACCGGCTTCCTCAGCGATGGCAACACCACCACCGCGATCATCGCCAACGACTCGGTGGCACGCGCCGCCGACTTCGCCGACCTGGTGGTCAAGACCCAGGGCGACGGCCGGGTGATCCGGCTGAAGGACATCGCCAACGTCTACGACGGCCAGCAGGATGCCTACCAGGCGGCCTGGTTCGACCACAAGCCGGCGGTGGTGATGTACGTGTTCACCCGTGCCGGCGCCAACATCGTGGAGACCGTGGACCGGGTCAAGGCGCAGATCCCCACCCTGCGCGACTACCTGCAGCCGGGCACCACGATGACGCCGTACTTCGACCGTACGCCGACCATCCGTTCGTCGCTGCATGAAGTGCAGATCACCCTGCTGATCAGCCTGGCGATGGTGGTGCTGACCATGGCGCTGTTCCTGCGCCGGCTGGCCCCCACCCTGATCGCGGCGGTGACCGTGCCACTGTCGCTGGCCGGCGCCGCGCTGGTGATGTACGTGATGGGCTTCACCCTGAACAACCTGAGCCTGCTGGCGCTGGTGATCGCGATCGGCTTCGTGGTCGACGATGCGATTGTGGTGATCGAGAACATCATGCGCCACCTCGACGAGGGCATGCCGCGCATGCAGGCGGCGTTGACCGGTGCGCGCGAGATCGGCTTCACCATCGTCTCGATCACCGCCTCGCTGGTGGCGGTGTTCATCCCGCTGCTGTTCGCCAGCGGCATGATGGGTGCGTTCTTCCGCGAGTTCACCGTCACCCTGGTGGCAGCCATCGTGGTCTCGATGGTCGTCTCGCTGACGTTGACCCCGGCGCTGTGCAGCCGCTTCCTCAGCGCCCATGACCACAGCGCGCCGCCGTCGCGCTTCGGACGCTGGCTGGATGCCGGCCACGAGCGCATGCTGCGCATCTACACCGTGTTCCTGGACTTCTCGCTGCGCCACGCGCTGCTGCTGTCGCTGACGCCGCTGATCCTGATCGGCGTCACCATCTTCCTGTTCGGGGCGGTGAAGAAGGGCGCGTTCCCGCCACAGGACACCGGCCTGATCTGGGGCCGCGCCAACTCCAGCGCCACCGTGTCGTTCGAGGACATGGTCGCGCGCCAGCGCCGCATCACCGACATGCTGATGGCCGACCCGGCCGTGAAGACGGTGGGTGTACGCCTGGGCAGCGGCCGCCAGGGCTCCAGTGCACAGTTCAACATCGAGCTGAAATCACGCAGCGACGGCCGCCGCGAAACCACCGCACATGCGCTGGCGCGACTCAGCGCCAAGGCCGATCGCTATCCCGACCTGCAGCTGCGCCTGCGCGCGATCCAGGACCTGCCCAGCAACGATGGCGGCGGTTCCAGCCAGGGCGCGCAGTACCGCATTTCCCTGCAGGGCAACGACCTGGCCGCACTGCAGGAATGGCTGCCCAGGCTGCAGGCGGAACTGAAGAAGAACCCGAAGCTGCGCGACGTCGGCACCGACGTGGACAATGCCGGCCTGCGCCAGAACATCCAGATCGACCGCGCAAAGGCCGCGCGCCTGGGCATCACGGTGGGCGCCATCGACGGCGCGCTGTACGGTGCGTTCGGCCAGCGCCAGATCTCCACCATCTATTCGGACATCAACCAGTACAGCGTGGTGGTCAATGCCCTGCCCTCGCAGACCGCCACTCCGGCGGCGCTGGATGAGGTCTACGTGCGTGCGCGCAACGGCGACATGGTGCCGATCACCGCGGTGGCCACGCAGATGCCTGGCCTGGCCCCATCGCAGATCACCCACGAGAACCAGTACACGACGATGGACCTCAGCTACAACCTGGCTCCCAACGTGAGCATGGGCGAGGCCAAGGCGATCATCGACGCGACCGTGGCCGGCATGCGCATGCCCGGCGACATCCGCCTGGCCGACGATGCGGGCTTCGGCTTCAACTCCGATCCCAGCGACATGCTGATCCTGGTGTTCGCCGCAATCCTGACCGTGTACCTGGTACTGGGCATGCTCTACGAGAGCCTGATCCACCCGGTCACCATCCTGTCCACGCTGCCGGCGGCGGGTGTCGGTGCGCTGCTGGCCCTGTTCGGCACCAACACCGAGCTGTCGGTGATCTCGATGATCGCGCTGGTGCTGCTGATCGGCATCGTCAAGAAGAACGCGATCATGATGATCGACTTCGCACTGGTGGCGCAGCGCGAGCATGGGCTGGCGCCGCGCGATGCCGCACGCGAGGCCAGCATCGTGCGCTTCCGCCCGATCATGATGACCACGATGGTCGCGATCCTGGCCGCAGTGCCGCTGGCCATCGGCCTGGGTGAAGGGTCCGAGCTGCGCCGCCCGCTGGGCATCGCGATGATCGGCGGCCTGCTGTTCTCGCAGAGCCTGACCCTGCTCAGTACGCCGGCGCTGTACGTGATCTTCTCCTGCCTGGCCGAGCGCTGGCGCGCCCGCCGCGCGCGCAGACGCGAAGCGAGGCTGCTCAAGCGCGCACAGCGGGCGTAGTAGAGCCCATCCACGCATGGCGTGGATCTAGTTCTCGGTACTGCGAATCTGCCGGCCAGCGGCCGGCACTACCACGGGCACGGAGGGTGGGTGCGGACCGTTGGTCCGCACGCCTCCGGGTTTGACGTGCTGTAACGAAAAGAGAACAATTCCTCTCCAGCCATGGTCCTGCGCCCCTTCGCGGCGCCCCGCTGCCCTCTCTGGCAAGCCTGCGTGATCCCAGCCATCAACCTTTCCCCCCATGCGGGCGGATGGCGCGTGGCCGTTCGCCGAGGATGACTGAACCATGCTCCTGCACCCGCTCTGCCGCCCGGCCCTGCTTGCCGTTTCCCTGTCACTGGCCTGTGCCGCGCATGCCCAGTCCGTACCCGAGCGCACCAATCGGAACCGCAGTGCCACCGATCTGGATGCGGTGAAGGTCACCGCCGAACGCACCCACGCCGATACCGGCGCCCTTGGTGATCGCGTGCTGCGCGATACCCCGTTTGCGATCACCGCCGTGGGCCGCGAGCAGATCGAGCAGCGCCAAGTGGTCTCGCTGGGCGAAGCGTTCCTGCTCGACCCTTCGGTCACCACCCAGGTCAGCGCCTATGCCAGTGGCTGGAGTTCGCCGATCCGCAACCGTGGCATCGACCTGAACTTCGACAGCTATCGGGTCAATGGCCTGCAGGTCTCCTCGTGGGGTACCGAGTGGCCGCTGGAAGTGATGGAACAGGTCGATCTGCTGAAAGGCCCGGGCGGATTCCTTTACGGTTTCGGTGCCCCCGGTGGCATCGTCAACTACATCACCAAGAAGCCGACCGACACGCCCACCTTCTCCGCCCAGCTGGGCTGGCGCGAGCAGGGCATCGTCAGCGGCGGGATGGACGTCGGCGGCCGCTTCGGCAACGAGCAGATGTTCGGTTATCGTTTCAACGCCTACCGGGAAAAGGGCGAAACCTTCAACGGTGGCCACGTCGATCGAAAGGTGGGCGCACTGTCGCTGGACGCGCGCCTGAACGAAGCACTGATCTGGACCTTCGACGGCGTGTTCCAGTCACGCGACCTGCGCGAGGAATCGCCGCAGTACTACTTCCGCGGACTGACCTCGTTGCCACGACCGATCGCCGAGAATTCCGGCAACAGTGTACCCGGCACCTACTACGACACTCGTTCCAGCCTGTTGTCGACCCGCTTGGACTGGCAGATCAACAGCGACTGGAAAACCAGCCTGAGTTATGGCGTCACCACCTCGTGGAATGACGTCAACAAGATCTTCGCCTACATCGATTCGCCCAATGGCGACTATGACGTCAACGTCTATGAACTGGGTGGCAAGAGCGAGTGGAAGCTGGCGCAGGCGATGCTGCAGGGCAGCTTCCACACCGGTCCGCTGCAGCATCAGGTGGTGGCAGGCATCAGTCACCAGACCGGGCTGGGCTGGGACCGTCCCTACGAATGGCGCCTGATCGGCCGCGCCAACCTGTACCAGCGCCATGCCATCCGCCATGACGCCGTCGGTTCACGGGTGATGACCCGCGGCGACGAGACCGTGCAGCAGGCCGTGTTCGCAAGCGATACCGTCGATCTCGGCAGCGGCTGGTCGGTGCTGGCGGGCTGGCGCTACAACGATTACGAGACCAAGGGCCGCTACCACACCTATCCGGTCACACCGACCTATGCCGTGATGTTCAAGCCCAGCGAGGCGGTCACCCTCTACGCCAGCTACATCGAATCGCTGGAAGCGGGCAGCCGCGTAGGCAACAACTACGTCAACGCCGGTGATGTGCTCGACCCGACCCTCAGCAAGCAGTACGAGATCGGCGCGAAGGCCGAGGCCGCGCGCTGGAATGCGAACGTGGCGGCGTTCCGGCTGGAGCGTGGCGCAAATATCGATGAACTCACACCGGCCGGCAAGCGCCTGGTGCAGGACGGCATCACGCTGTACGAAGGCATCGAAGCCAGTGCCGACCTGCACCTCAGCGATGTCCTCACGGTTGGCGGAGGCGTCACCTGGCTTGACCCGACCTACGACAGGCTGTCCCCGGCCAGCGTCGCACAGGAAGGCAACCGTACCGCCGGTGCAGCGCGCTGGAGTGGGGTCGTGCACGCCACCTACCAGCTGCCGTGGGTGGATGGGCTGGAGTCCTACGCCGCGGTGCGCTATTACGGCGATGTCTGGTACGACGCCGACAACACCCTGAAGCTGCCCGACTACACGCTGGTCAATGCAGGCATCGGCTACCGCCTGCTCGCCTCCGGTCATCCGGTGACCGTGCGCGCCAGTGTCGAGAACCTGGCCAACCGGAAGTACTGGTCCAACGCCGGCACAGGCCTGCCACGCACGTTCGCTGTGAGCGTGCGATTCGACATGTAAGGCCCGGCACCACCGTGGGTGCGGATCGTTGGTCCGCACTCCATATTTCACGCGCAGCCCGCAATAATGGTGGAAGACCCTTCCACCGAGCCTGCATGTCCGCCCGCCACTCCCGCCTCAGCCGCCTGTGGGCCCACGAAAAGGCCAGCTACGGCCTGCGCGTGTTCATCGCGCTGACCGCGGCCGTGGCCGTGTGCTGGCAGTTCGAGGCGCTGACCGCCCTGCCCGGCGTGTTCCTCGGCATCATCGCAAGCGCCATCGCAGAAACCGACGACAACTGGTGGGGCCGGACCAAGGCCGTGGTGTTGTCCCTGTTGTGCTTCTGCATTGCGGCGGCTTCGGTGATCTGGCTGTTCCCGTGGCCGTGGATCTTCATCGGCGCGCTGGCACTGTCCACCTTCGGTCTGACCCTGCTTGGCGCGCTCGGCGAGCGCTACGCATCGATTGCCCAGGCCACGGTGACGCTGGCGATCTACACGATGATCGGCCTGGAACAACATGGTGCCAGCGACCTGCACAGCGCACTGGAAGCGGTCAGCCATCTGCTGGCCGGTGCGGTCTGGTACGGGCTGTTGTCGATCCTGTGGACCGCGTTGTTCGCCAACCGGCCGGTGCGCGAACGCGTGGCGCGGCTGTACCTTGAATTGGGCCGCTACCTGCAGCTGAAGGCTGCGCTGTTCGAGCCGGTGCGCGAAGCCGACCTGCAACGTCGCCAGCTCGACCTGGCCGAACAGAACCGCCGTGTGGTGGGTGCACTGAACGAGGCCAAGACAGCGATCCTGGCCCGCTTCGGCCGCTCCGGCCGGCCCGGGGTGAACTCCGGCCTGTACCTGCGCCTGTACTACATGGCGCAGGATTTCCACGAGCGCGCCAGTTCCTCGCACTACCCGTATGGCGCGCTGGTGGACGCCTTCTTCCACAGCGATGTGCTTTACCGCTGCCAGCGCCTGCTCGACCTGCAGGGCCAGGCCTGTGCCCGCCTGGGCGAGGCGATCCGGCTGCGTCGTCCGTTCGTATACGGCGAAAGCAACCAGCAGGCCGGGCGCGACCTGGCCGACGCGCTGGCCTACCTGCGTGACCAGCAGCGCCCGCAGTGGCAGCGCCTGCTCGGCTCGCTGGACCTGCTGGTTCACAACCTGCGCAGCATCGAGCGCCGCCTGCTGGATGCCGAACGTTCCGAAGCCAGCCTGGACAACGTCGACACCCGCCTGCGCGACAGCAACCCGCATACCCTGCGCGAGATGGGCGTGCGCATCCGCCAGCAGCTCACGCCCGGCTCGGTGCTGTTCCGCCATGGCCTGCGCATGGCACTGGCGCTGATCGCCGGCTTTGCAGCGATCCGGCTGTTCAATGCGCAGAATGGTTCATGGGTACTACTGACCATCGTGTTCGTGTGCCGGCCCAACTTCGGCGCCACCCGCCAGCGCCTGGCACAGCGCATCGTCGGCACCGTCGCCGGACTGGTGCTGACCTGGGCGCTGCTGCAGCTGTTCCCGCAGCTGCACGTACAGCTGCTGATCGCACTGCTGTCGGCACTGTTGTTCTTCTTCACCCGCACCGACCGCTACCTGGTGGCATCAGGCGCGATCACCGTGATGGCGCTGACCTGCTTCAACCTGATCGGCGATGGCTTCGTGCTGATCGTGCCGCGCATGGTCGATACGGTGTTGGGCTGCGCGATCGCAGCGGCGGCAGCATTCCTGATCCTGCCTGACTGGCAGGGGCGCCAGCTGCATCTCGTCCTGGCACGCGTGCTGGACACTGCGGCTCGCTACCTGGATTCGGTGCTGGGCCAGTACCGCAGCGGCATGCGCGACGACCTGGCCTACCGCATCGCCCGCCGCGACATGCACAACGCCGACGCCGCGCTGTCCACCGCGTTGTCGAACATGCTGCGCGAACCCGGCCACGTGCGCCGCAACCTGGATGCCGGCTTCCGCTTCCTGGCGCTGTCCAACACGCTGCTGGGGCATCTGTCGGCGCTGGGTGCGCACCGCGACCAGGTGGACAGCTACGCTGGCGATCCACTGGCGCTGGCCGCGGGCGATCGCGTGCGCAAGGCACTTCAGCAGCTGGCGACGGCGCTGACCGCGCGGCAACCCGTCGCGGAAGATGACAACGACGCCGACCGCGCGGTGGCCGCCGAGCTGGAGCAGATCGACGAGGCGATGCCGCCGAAACTGCAGTTGATCCGTACCCAGATGGCGCTGGTGCTGCGCATGCTGCCGAAGGTGCGTGCAGCGGCCAATGAGGCGGTGACCAACCTGACCTGATCCCTCATCGCTGATCGGGCATCCCATCCACGCATGGCGTGGATCTGCTGCGCTGCGTGCAACGGCGCGTTGCACCTGGCGATGCAGTTCGATCACGCCGCCACGCGGATACTGGGCAGCTCCCGCCCCGGATCATCACCATGAAAATCGAACTCAGCGGCCGCACCGCGCTGGTGACCGCCTCCACCGCCGGCATCGGCCTGGCCATCGCCCAGGGCCTGGCCAGCGCTGGTGCGCGGGTCGTTCTCAATGGCCGCAGCACCGACAGCGTCGAGCGCGCCCGCCGGCACCTGCTCGCGGCCGTGCCGGGAGCCGACGTGCTCGGTGTCGCCGCCAACCTCTCCGATGCGGCCGGTGTCGATACGCTGCTGGCTGGGCTGCCGAAGATCGACATCCTGGTCAACAACGCCGGCATCTTCGGCCCAGAGGATTTCTTCCAGACCGATGACGCCACCTGGGAGCGCTACTGGCAGACCAACGTGATGTCCGGCGTACGCCTGTCGCGTGCGCTGCTGCCAGCGATGGTCGATGCCGGCTGGGGCCGCGTGCTGTTCATCTCATCCGAATCGGCGCGCAACATCCCGGCCGACATGATCCATTACGGGGTCAGCAAGACCGCGCAGCTGTCACTGTCGCGCGGCCTGGCCAAGCGCGTGGCCGGCAGTGGCGTCACCGTCAACGCGGTGCTGCCTGGCCCGACCCTGTCCGACGGCTTCGCGGCGATGTTCGAGGATGAACGCCGGCGCAGCGGCAAGCCACTGGAGCAGATCGGCCGCGAGTTCGTGATGGCGCATCGGCCGTCTTCGGTGATCCAGCGCACCGCTACGGTCGAGGAAGTGGCCAACATGGTGGTGTACCTGGCCTCGCCACAGGCCTCGGCGACTTCCGGGGCAGCGCTGCGCGTGGACGGCGGCGTGGTCGACGACATCGTCTGAGGGTGCTGGCAGGTGTGCGGACCAACGGTCCGCACCCACAGGTCCGCACCCACAGCGGATGGGCAGGAATGCTAGGCTGCGCCGGTCAAGGAGGTTCCATGTCCGGTCACAACCAGTTTGCCCTGCTGCGCCAGCGCCGTTTCCTGCCGTTCTTCGTCGTACAGGCGCTCGGTGCGTTCAACGACAACGTGTACCGGCAAGCGATCATCAGCATGTTGCTGTTCATGGCCGTGCCAGAGGAGGAACTCGGGCTGTACGCCACGTTGGCACCGGCCATCTTCATCCTGCCGTACTTCCTGTTCTCGGCACTGGCCGGGCAGATCGCCGACAAACTGGAAAAATCGCGGCTGATCGTGATCACCACCACCATGGAGATCGTGATCATGTCGCTGGCGGCCGCCGGTTTCCTCACCCAGAGCCTGCCGGTGCTGCTGGTCGCCCTGTTCTGCACCGGCATGCAATCGACCCTGTTCGGCCCGGTGAAGTACTCGGTGCTGCCGTCGGTGCTCAGGCCCGAGGAACTGACCGGCGGCAACGGCCTGGTCGAGATGGGGACCTCGATGTCGATCCTCTCCGGCATGATCGTCGGCGGCCTGGTGTTCACCGTGGCCGGCAGCCACGGTACGGTGGTGGCTGCGTGCGCGATCATCGCCCTGGCGGTCTGCGGCAACATCGCCGCGCGCCTGATTCCCAGGGTCGATGCCGGCGATCCGAACCTGAAGATCAACTGGAACCCGTTGCCGGAATCGCTGGCGGTACTGCGCATGGCGCGCCAGCAGAAGGCCGTACGCAACTCGATCCTGGGCGTGTCCTGGTTCTGGTTCGTCGGCACCGTGCTGACTTCGCAGTTGCCGGCCTACGCGGTGACCAACCTGGGCGGCCAGCCGACCCTGTACATCTTCGCGCTGGCCCTGTTCTCGGTGGGCACCGGCGTCGGCTCGCTGCTGTGCGAGAAGCTGTCAGCGCGTACGGTGGAAATCGGCCTGGTACCGCTGGGCGCGTTCGGCATGACCGCGTTCCTGCTGGACCTGTACTTCGCCCGCAGCGGCGAAGCGACGGTGCACGGGCTGACCATCGCGACGTTCCTGCAGCAGCCCGGCAGCATCCGCATCGTCATCGACCTGGTCGGCATCGGCCTGTTCACCGGCATCTTCGTGGTGCCGCTGTTCGCACTGATCCAGAGCCGCACGCCGAAGGCGCAGATGTCGCGCGTGTTCGCCGCACTGAACATCCAGAACTCGGGCTTCATCGTCGCTGCGGCGTTGCTGTCGCTGGCCGCGCACAAGCTGCTGCACTGGACCATTCCGCAGCAGTTCCTGGCGCTGGCCATCGCCAACGCGCTGGTGGCGATCTACATCTTCACCATCGTCCCCGAATTCCTGATGCGCTTCCTCAGCTGGCTGATGGTGCGCACCCTGTACCGGCTGCGCCCGCACGGCATCGAGGCCAACGTGCCCGACGAAGGCGCCGCACTGCTGGTCTGCAACCACGTCAGCTACATGGACGCGCTGATCCTGTCGGCGACGATTCCGCGCCCGGTGCGCTTCGTCATGTACTACAGGATCTTCAACATCCCGGTAATGCGCTGGATCTTCCGGACCGCCAAGGCAATCCCGATCGCCGGTGCTCGCGAAGACCCGGCACTGATGCAGCGCGCGTTCGACGAGATCGACGCTGCTCTGGCCGAAGGCGAACTGGTCTGCATCTTCCCCGAGGGTGCGCTGACCCGCGACGGGGAGATGGCGCCGTTCAAGTCCGGCGTCGAGAAGATCCTCGAGCGGCGGCCGGTGCCGGTGGTGCCGATGGCCCTGCGCGGCATGTGGTCGAGCATGTGGAGTCGCCGCGACAGCCGCCTCGGCCGCATGCGGGTGCCGCGCCGTTTCCGCGCTACCGTCGAGGTCGTGGCGGCACCGGCCGTCGATGGCCACGCCACCCGCGCCCCGGTGCTGGAGGCGCAGGTACGGGCCCTGCGTGGCGATCACGCCTGACCGGCCCAGCGGCCGCCGGTAGCCCTTCCAGGCGATAGCCCCAATCCTTGGAATGACGGCCTCTGTTTCATGGCAGAGGCCCGTCAAATAGCGCCCAGTCACGGGCCACACACTCCACCATCTGACTGTAAACGCATACATGCAGCGCAGGTTGAGGTAGATTACGCACCCACAGGGGGGAGGTTCGGCCAATGCACCATGGCCGGCCACCAAGGAATGGAGTCTTGCTTTGAATCAACCGCCACCGCTCAGCCGTCCGGTCTACATCCCCAACCATCTGGTCTGGGCGATCCTGACGACGCTGTTCTGCTGCCTGCCGTTGGGCGTGGTGTCGATCGTCTATGCCTCCCAGGTCGATGGCCGCCGCGCGGCCGGCGACCTGCCGGGGGCCTACAGCGCGTCGCGCAAGGCGGGCTGGTGGGCGGTGGCTTCGGCCGTGGCCCTGCCGGTCCTGTTGCTGTTGTGGTTCGGGCTGTTCGGCGGCTTGGCCGTACTGGGCGCTCTTTCCGACCAATGATTCACCACCACCACCCATCAAGGAGCTTGAACCCATGAATACCGCCACTCCGCAGGTCCCGAACAATCTGGTCTGGGCCATCCTGAGCACCCTGTTCTGCTGCCTGCCGGCCGGCATCGTGTCGATCGTCTACGCCGCCCAGGTCAACGGCAAGCTGGCCGCTGGCGACATCGCCGGTGCCCAGGAATCCTCGGCCAAGGCCAAGAAGTGGGCCATCTGGTCGGCCATTGCCGCCGTCGTGGTCGGCGTGCTGTACGGCATCCTGATCGTCGCTCTCGGCGGCATGGGTGCGATGAGCAACAGCGGCTACTGATCCGCGTGGACGGATCCGGCGCCTGCGCCGGATCCGTTGCTGCATGTCCGCACTGCCCACCCGATCCCGACTGGCCCGCTGGGCACCGCTGCTGGCCGCCACCGGCCTGGCCGCCGGTGCCGCGCTGGTGCTGCGCAACGTCAATCCGTATGTCGCCGGCAATCCCTTGCCGAGCTGCCCGCTGTACGCGCTGACCGGCCTGTACTGCCCGGGCTGTGGCAGCACCCGCTGCCTGTATTCGCTGGTCCATTTCGACCTGCCCGGCGCGATGGCGATGAACCCGCTGCTGGTCATCAGCCTGCCCTTCCTCCTGCTGATGCTGCTGAACGTCGCCGGCATCCGTCCGCGCCTGCTGGACCCGCTGATGCGGGTGCTGGCCAATCCCACGTTCTGGCTCTGGGTACTGCCCGGGTATGCGCTGCTGCGTAACCTGCCTTGGGCACCGTTCACGGCGTTGGCACCGGTCTAGTTTCCAGCCAACGGCGCAGCCCCTCGTGGTGGGCGGCGTTTGAAGGCAGAAGCCCTGGGGTTGGCCGGGCGGGATGGGTTTGCGGGGGACGCCGTGAATCCGTCCGTGGAGGCTTGGCCGCGGCATCCATGCCGCGGACACCCCCGCAAACCCATCCCGCCCGGCCACGGACAGTTTCCGTGTGCGTCCACCACGGAAAAGAAAGAGAAGATCAAAAGCGGAAGCGGATCGCTTCGCTCTGTATCCACGCATGGCGTGGATCGACCGTGTCGACCAAGGTGGACACCCACCGGCAGTCGCGGTTGACCCACCGTCACCGGGAAACTGTCGGGGGTGGGGCGGTGTGGGGCAGCAGGACCGTTGGCGCCATGGATGGCGCCATCGAGCCGCCCCCAGGGACGGGTTTACGGCGTGTCCTGCAGCCCCACACCGCCCCGCCCAACCCTCAGCAATCCAGAGCCGCTTTGGCTTTGGCTCTGGCTTTGGCTCTGGCTTTGGCTCTGGCTTTGGCTCTGGCTTTGGCTCTGGCTTTGGCTCTGGCTTTGGCCTCTGCAGGTGCAGGGCTGCAAGCCCTGCAAAACAACTACGTCACCCAACCTGCAATCACCAGCAACGCGAGGATCGCCAGCCACAGCAGCAGCATCCGCCACACCAGGCTCATCGCATCACGCAGGTCCGGCAGCCGCTGCCACACCGGCAACAGCCCCGCCTCGGTGTAATCGTGCGCGTCCTCGCGCAGCTCGGCGTTGACGCTGGCCCGCGCCACCGCGCCCAGGAACCCGATGGTGCCGGCCAGGCGTTCGCCATGGGCCTGGCGCCAGGCCTTCCACGCCGTATCGAAGTTGCCGACCAGCGCCATCGAGAACGCCATCAGCTGCGCTACCGGCCACTCGATCCAGCCCAGCAGGCGCTGCGCCAGCGCCAGCGGCTCCACCGGCACGCGAGCACGCATCGGGCTTTCCGCCATCAACGCCAGCAAGCGGTAGCCCAGCGCACCGGCCGGGCCCAGCAGCAGGAACCAGAACAGCACCGCGAACCAGCGACGCAGCGCATTGAGCACGGTCGCTTCGACCAGCGACGGCACATCTTCGCGCAGGCTGCCACCGGCGGCCTGCAGATTGCGCACGGCGGCCTGCCGCGTCGCGGCGTCGTCCGCATCAATGATCGCTTCGATATCACGATCCAGGTCGCGCGGCCCCCAGCACCAGGCCAGCACGGCCACGCCCAGCAGCAGCGACGGCAGGCCGAACAGCACTCCGCGCAGCAGCCACGCCAGCAGCCCCATCAGCAGCAGCGGCGGCAGCAGCGCCAGTGCCACTCCAGCCGGTCCCTGCCAGGCCTTGCCACCACGCGCGTCCAGCCAGCCCAGCCAGCGCCGGAAGCCGTCGAAACGGCGCATCGAGGCGGCAGCGGCCGGGGCAACGTGGCCCAGGGCCAGCGCCACCAGCACGGCGGCCAGAGTGGTGAACATGGCAGGTCTCCCTACGAAACAGAACGCTCGGCGTCGCTACCTTACCTGTCGCAGCGGTGCCCTCGCGGGTGAACCGGACTGTAACCCGGGCCGTGTTCAGGTGGCGGCAATACAGCTGCCACGACCGGCCCTGCCGAAACGCCGACTCAGCCTCGCTGCTGGCGGTACCAGTGTTCGATCAGGCTCCGCGAAATCGAGATCGGTGGCGACAGGCGGATGCCCTGGCCGTCGTCCTCCACATCGCGCGCCAACGCGGCGCCGACCTCGTCGGCACTGAACCAGCGCGCGTCTTCCAGCTCGCCATCCACGGTCGGCAGGTCGTCATGCGCCTGTGCACGGAAGCCGACCATCAGCGCGCCGGGGAACGGCCACGGCTGCGAACCGAGGTACTGGCAGGCGGTCACCCGCACCTTGCTCTCCTCATGGACTTCGCGCACCACGGTCTGCTCGAAGGTCTCGCCGGGTTCGACGAAGCCGGCCAGCACCGAGTAACGGCGCGGGGCCCAGTTCGACTGCCGGCCAAGCAGCAGCCGGCCCTGGTTTTCCACGGCGACGATCACCGCCGGATCGACGCGCGGATAGTGTTCGGTGGAACACTGCGCGCAACGGCCGACGAAGCCGCCACGGGCAAACGCCACCGTGCCGCCGCATACGCCGCAGAAGCGGGTGCGCGAGTGCCAGTAGGACATGCCACGGGCATAGCTGAAAGCGGTGGCATCGGCCATCGGCCACAACAACGCAGCCTGGCGCAGATCGAGTCGGCGTGGCGCGTTCACGGTGACATTGGTGGCTTCAACCGAGAACCATGCCTGATCACCGCGCAGCCCCAGGAAGACTGCGGCGCCCGGGCCACCGCCGATGTCGGCGCCGGTCAGCGCCAGCGGCTGGTCGTCATCGCCGGTGAAGGCACTGCCGTCCTGATCGAGCACGAGGATGCGCGCGCCCGGCCACAGGCGTGCCAGTGCATCGGCATCTTCGCGCAGGGCATCGGCGCGCTCCAACGGTTCGCCAACGAAGGCGAAACCGGAAAGCGGCGAAGGAGTATTGGGCATCCGCCAAGCGTGCCGCCAATCGATGCAGGTGGCAAGCCGCAGGCTTCGCGGAAACCGCCTGTCGGTGTGCCTCTTGCTCCACACACCTTGTCGCGCGGGACACAGGCCCCGCGCCCTGCTTACATGCTGAAACTGCTGCCGCAGCCGCAGGTGGTCTTTGCGTTCGGGTTGCGGATCACGAACTGCGCACCCGTCAGGCTCTCGGTGTAATCCACCTCCGCGCCCATCAGGTACTGCAGGCTCAGCGGGTCGACCAGCAGGGTCACCCCGCTGGTCTGTACCGCCAGGTCATCCTCGGCACGGTTCTCGTCGAACTCGAACCCGTACTGGAAGCCCGAACAGCCGCCTCCCTCGATGTACACACGCAGGGCCAGGTCGGGGTTGCCCTCTTCCTGGATCAGGGATTTGACCTTGGCGGCCGCCGACTCGGTGAAGTTCAGCGGGCGCTCCAGCGACTGGTAATCGGGCGCGGCAACCGGGGTGGCGCCGGGCAGGGAGACTAGCGTGCTCATGCTGCCAGCATGGGGGTGCCGGGGATGGCTTTCAAGCCATCGCCTCGGCCAGCTTGCGACGCGCGGCGGTATCGCCCTTGCCATCCGGGGCGTCTTCGCCTTCCGGCGCCGGCAAGGCTGCCATCGGGGCGCTGGCATGGATCAGGCGGCCGTTCAGCTGCGCGCCCGCGTTCATCTCAACCACCTGGTAGTGGACGTTGCCGTTGACCCGTGCGCTCGGGGTCAACTCGACCTTCTCGGTGGCGTGCACATCGCCGTCCAGGCGGCCGCTGATGACCACCACCTGGGCCCGGATCTCGCCCTCGATCACGCCATGCTCTGCGACCGTCAGGGTCGCGCCGCTGGCGCCTTCGGCGGCGATCACCTTGCCGTGGATGCGGCCTTCCACATACAGGCCCCCGCTGAATTCCACATCACCGCGGATCACCACCTGGTTGCCGATCAGGGCATCCACCACCAGCTGGCCTTCACGGTTGGATTTGCTGCTTCCGAACATCTGCCTACTCCCCTTTGCTGGCCGGCGCACCGGCCTGTTTCCAGTCGAATACCTGGGTGGTACCCCCCGTACCACTCCCCAATGTCACCCGCACGCGTTGCGGGGTGAAGTCAGCCGGCAGCATCACGCTGCCGGTGAGCTGCTGGAAGTACCGGAACGAGTAGTCCTGTCCCGGCACCTTGCTGCGCTGGTGCAGATCATCCCAGCTGATCGTGGCCAGCTTGCCGTTCTTCACGCCTTCCACGGTGAAGCGCATCTGCCCCTGGCTGATGGCCCCGCGGTTGAGGTTCTGGGTCAGCACGGCGGTGTACTGCCAGGTGCCGGCCGCTTCCGGGCTGAACTCGATCGAATGGGTGTTCAGGCCCTTGCGCTGGCTGGTCGAGCCGACCAGCCGCTCATAGAAGGCAACATCGGCGCGCAGCCCGGCGATTTCCTCATCGCGCTCGGCCAGCGAGGACTGCACCTCGGTATTGGCGGCACGGCTGATGCGGTCGGAGGCTTCCAGCGTGGCCTGCTTCTGGCGCAACTCGGTCAGCTGTGCCTGCAGCGTCTCGGCACGCTTCTCGGCGGCCTGCAGGCGCTGGCCCTGGGCATCGCGCGGGGTGGCCATCCAGCAGCCGCCGAGCACCGCCAGCACCAGGCTGAGCAGCCAGATGCCGCCGATCACCAGCAGGCGGCGACGGTCGGCAGGCGGTTGCGGCGCGCCGGGCAGGCGGACCTGCACGCGCATGGGAGGACGGTTGGTCATGGGTGGTTTCCGGGGTATCGCAAGGGCGACACCGGTACGGCCCCTGTGGCAAACGACGGGCTAGTGTATGACAGGACGGGTGGGTTTCCTGCGCAGCGGCCGGCCACGGTCTGTGGCGTTCAGGCACGCCATCGTCGATAGTGTGGCCCCCTGCACAGTTCCGTCGCCGGAGCATCGCCATGACCGAAGCCCACCTGTTCGTGATCGGCATCCTGCTGGCCTGGCTGGCCGGTATCCGCGTCTACCTCACCGTGTTCGGTGTCGGCCTGGCCGGTCTGCTTGGCTGGGTCGACCTGCCCCCCGCCCTGCAGGCCACCGAATCATGGTGGGTGCTGGGCACCTCGGCGGCGCTGGCGGTGGCCGAGTTCTTCGCCGACAAGATCCCTGGCGTGGATTCGGTGTGGGACCTGGTGCAGACGCTCGCGCGCGTACCCGCCGGCGCATTCCTTGCGGCGGCCACGCTGTCGCCGGATGGCCAGCTGGGCACCGGTGCGCTCGCCGCCGGTGCCGGCGTCGCCCTGGCCAGCCATGGCCTGAAGGCCGGTACCCGCGCCCTGCTCAACACCTCGCCGGAACCGGCCAGCAACTGGGTCGCCTCTGCGGCCGAAGACACCGTCGTGATCGGTGGCCTGGCCCTCGCGCTGGCACACCCGTGGATCGCGCTGATCGTGGTGCTGGCCTGCAGCCTGGCCGGTGCGCTGCTGGTGTGGCTGGTCTGGCGCGCCCTGTGGAAGGGTGTGCGCTGGCTGGCGCGCGGTGCATCGGCAGCACCGCCAGGGCACACCGGTACCGGCTGAGCGCCGGGCTTGTCGCATAATGTACGCGAACACCAGGAGCACCGATGGCCGCAAACGAATCCCCCGCGGGCGCCCGCCCGGGACGCGCTGAAACCCCTCCGGCCGACCATTGGCAACGCTGGGCCCCCGAGACGGCACCTCCGGCCGTGGACCCGCCGATGGCGGCGACCCCATCTCCTGTCGCGGCCGATGCGTCTACGCCGGCCAACAGCGCGCCGCCGCCGCTGCCCGGCCCGATCGCACTGGCCGACGCCGGCAACAACGATCTGGCCCCGTCGCCATCGGACTCGCCCTACCGCGTGCTGATCGTTGAGGACGATCGCGCGCAGGCCCTGTTCGCGCAGAGCGTGCTGCACGGCGCCGGCATGCAGGCGATCGTCCACAACGATGCCGATGCCGCGCTGCAGGCCATCAAGGAGCACCGCCCCGACCTGATCCTGATGGATCTTCATCTGCCCGGCCTGGACGGCATGCGCCTGACCGCGCTGATCCGCCAGCAGCCCGGCCTGCAGCTGCTTCCGATCGTGTTTCTCAGCGGTGATCCGGATCCGGAGCGCCAGTTCGAAGTCCTCGACAGCGGCGCGGACGACTACCTGAGCAAGCCGATCCGGCCCCGCCACCTGATCGCAGCGGTGGCCAACCGCATCCGCCGCGCACGAGCCCAGGCCGCGACCCTGCCCGGCGCCACCGGCGCACCGGCCACCAGCAATCCGGAAACCGGCCTGCCGACGCGCCACCACGTGCTGCAGCAGCTCAACACCGCACTGGCCCACCGCGATCAGGGCGGCGTGTTCTTCATCGAAGTGGCCAGCGCGCTGGGCCTGCGCGAACGCTATGGCTATGCCGCGTTTGAACGGCTGATGGTGCAGGCCGGGCAGCGCCTGGCCGAAGCCGGCCATCCGCACCTGCTGGCACGCCTGAACGACAACAGCTTCCTGCTGCTGGCCCGCAGCGCCGACGAGGACGCCCTTGAAAGCATCGCTGCCAGCCTGCGCGAGCAGCTGTCGGCACGTGCCTTCGTGATCCGCGACGACGAATCCGTGCACCTGCGCGGCGTAGTCGGCTATGCACCGCTGTCGCCGGGCTTCGACGATGCCAACAGCGCGTTGGAAGCCGTCGAGCGCACCACCCTGCAGGCGCGCCTGCTCAGCGCCGGGGTGGCCGGCCATGTGCACCGCCAGGCAGTCACCGAACAGGAACACCTGGCGCTGCTGGAAGGACAGCTGGAACTGGCCTATCAGCCGATCGTCGCTGTTGCCGGCGGCAACACCGCGCAGTACCAGTTGCTGTTGCGCCTTCGCCAGGCCGACGGCACCGTGCTGGCGGCCGGGCAGGTGATCCCGGCCGCGGAAGCCGCAGGCCGCATCGCCGATCTCGACCAGCAGGTGATGGATCACGCGCTGGGGCTGCTGGACCTGTACCGCCACGCGACGCAGCCACTGAACCTGTTCGTCTCGCAGTCGCTGCGCACCCTGCAGCGCGACGCCTTCGCCGACTGGCTGCTGGAATCACTGCAGCAGCGCGACCTGCCGGGCAGTGCACTGGTGATCGACGTGCGCCTGCCGGACGCACTGATCCACACCGTGCCGCTGCAGCAGTTCTGCCAGCGCATGGCCAGTGCCGGGGTGCGCTTCTGCCTGAGCCAGTTCGAACCCAGCGGCGAGGCCGATGCCCTGCTGAACCAGTTGCCGCTGTCGTTCGTGCGCATGGCTGCGCGCTTTTCCAGCAGCCATGCCAATCCGGCCACGCGCGAGGAGCTGCGCAAGGCGATCGATCAGGCCCATGCCGCCGGGCTGCAGATCATCGGCCAGCAGATCGAGGATCCGCAGGCTGCGGCGGCGATGTGGGTCGGCGGCGTCGACTACATCCAGGGCAACATGGTGCAGTCGGCCGGCAGCGACCTGAACTTCGACTTCCACAACGCGGTGCTCTGACGTGCCGCTGTGGGGCGTGCTGCTGGTTGCCCTTGCCGCGGCCACCATCGCGCTGATGGTGCTGGGCCTGCGGCTTCGCGCGCGCGACCGTGCGCTGGCGCAGCTGCAGCGCACGCACGGCGCGCTGGCCGCTGAACGGGACCAGCTACGCCATACCACTGAACGCCAGGGCCAGCTGGAACAACAGCTGCTGCAGGCCAAGCAGGCCGCCGAGGCGGCCGTGCTGGCCAAGGGCGAGTTCCTGGCCACGATGAGCCACGAGATCCGCACCCCGCTCAATGGCATCCTGCCGATGCTGGAGCTGATCGCACGCGGGCCACTGGGCGAGGACCAGCGGCAGATGCTGGCCACCGCCTCGGCCAGCTCGCAGCAGCTGCTGCGCATCGTCGACGACATCCTCGACTACTCCCGGCTGGAAGCACAGGCACTGGAGCTGGAAATCACCAGCTTCAACCTGCGCGATCTGCTCGATGGCGTGGTGCAGCTGATGCAGCGTGCCGCCGACGCCAAGGGCCTGGCACTGGGCCTGCAGCTGGACCCATCGGTGCGCCTGCCGGTGCGCGGCGACCCGGTGCGCCTGCGCCAGGTGCTGAGCAACCTGCTGGCCAATGCGATCAAGTTCACCGCCCGCGGCCAGGTGCAGCTGCGCGTGCTGCGCCTGGGCGAAAGTGCCGCGCAGCACCAGCTGCGCTTCGAGATCATCGATACCGGCATCGGCATCGACGACACGCTGCAGGCACGCCTGTTCCAGTCCTTCAGCCAGGCCGACGCATCCACCACGCGCATCTACGGCGGCACCGGCCTGGGCCTGGCCATCTGCAAGCGCATCATCGACCTGATGCACGGGCGTATCGGTGTGCAGTCCACGCCCGGCCAGGGTGCTACGTTCTGGTTCGAGATCCCGCTGCTGAAGGTTCCTGGCGACCTGCCGGCGATGGCGCGTGCGCCGGCACCGCTGCTGCTGTTCAGTGCCGATGCAACGCTGCAGGCCCGCATCGAGCGCGTCGCTGCCCACCATGGGCTGCAGGTGCAGCTGCTGACGCAACTGGACAGCGTGGTCGAACGCCTGCGCGCTCCCGCGCGGCCCGGAAAACCGGCACCAGCCTGGCTGCTGGTCGATGCGCGCGCACGCCGCAACGGCGAGGCCACGCTGCAGCTTGCACTGGGGGAACGCGGCGACGATGCACTGCAGGTACTGTGGCTGCAGGAGGATGCGATTGCGCAACGCCCGCGCCAGCACCGGCTGCCCTCCCACTTCGACGACGCCGCCCTGCATGCACTGCTGGCGGCACCGGTCGCCTCTGCCCGCCCCGCTGCGCTGCTGGCCAGCGCGGAACACGAGCAACCGGCTGCCACGCTGCCGCCGCTGCATCTGCGCGTGCTGGTGGTGGAGGACAATACGGTGAACCGGATGGTGGCCGAGCAGCTGCTGCGGGTGTTCCAGTGCGAGGTGCGCAACGCCGCCGATGGCGAACAGGCACTGGCCGCCCTCCGCGAAGGCGGGCTGGACATCGTGCTGATGGATTGCCAGATGCCGGTGCTGGACGGCTACGCCGCCACGCGCCGCTGGCGCGCCGAAGAAGCGGAAACCGGGCATGCGCGACTGCCGATCATCGCGATGACCGCCAATGCGATGGCCGGCGACCGCGAGCGCTGCCTGCAGGCCGGCATGGACGATTACCTGTCCAAGCCGATCGCGCGCGCCACGCTGCATGCGCTGCTGCAGCGCTGGGGTGGCGATAAAGCGGCATCACCTGCACGGCCTTCTGTAGAGCCGGGCCAGGCCCGGCTGACGGCCAACAGCAGTCACGCTCCCTCAGCCGAGCACGGCTCGGCTCTACAGGACGATGACAGCCGAGTCGGCTCCAGGCCACAGCCGGTGCTCGACCGCGATGTGCTGGATGAACTGCACGCGGTGATCGGCGATGCTGCCACCCAGATCGTCACGGTATTTCTTGAAGATGCGCCGGCGATGGTGCAGCAGTTGCAGCTGGCCGCGCGCAACAGCGATGAACCGCGCATGCAGGCCGTCGCGCACAGCCTGAAATCATCAAGCGCGAACGTGGGGGCGTTGTCGCTGTCGGCGATCGCGCAGCGGATCGAGCACGAGGCCCGTAGTGGCAGCCTGCAGCGCCCCGCAGTGGCGGTGGCGCTGCTGGTTGCGGAATTCGCCCGGGCGCGCGTTGCACTGACGGGCTACCTGGCACAGCATCGCGCCGGCCAGGACCGCTGATTCACTCTTCCAGCTTGCTCAGCAGGTACTTCGGCTCGCCGATGCGCTCGATCAGGTCGAGCTGGGTTTCCAGCCAGTCGATGTGTTCTTCCTCCGAGTCGAGGATCTTCACGAACAGCTGGCGGCTGACATAGTCGCCGACCGAATCGGAATAGGCCACCGCCTCGCGCAGGGTGACCACGCCATCGCGTTCCAGCGACAGGTCGCACTGCAGGATTTCGGTCGGGTTCTCGCCGATGCGCAGCTTGCCCAGCGCCTGGAAGTTCGGCAGGCCTTCGAGGAACAGGATGCGGTCGGCGAGCATGTCGGCATGCTTCATCTCGTCGATCGATTCCTTGTACTCGTGTTCGGCCAGTTCCTTGATGCCCCAGTTCTTCAGCATCTTGGCGTGCAGGAAGTACTGGTTGATCGCGGTCAGCTCGTTGTAGAGGACCTTGTTGAGGAATTCGATGACCTTGGTGTCGCCCTTCATGGGGTTGCTCCTGCACGCTGAAAACGCAGGCACTTTAACGCCTTGCGCGCGGTGGTGAAGGAACGCGAATCGTGCGCATTGGCCTGCGCGGCTGCAGGTGAAGGACGCGAAAGCGCGGCGTCAACAGGCCGCGAGGAAACGATCAGGCGACCTGGGCGAGGCCCAATACCGGCAGCGGCAGATCGTGCGTCGCGCGTGCCTTGGCCAGCAGGTCGCCGGCCATGTCCAGGCACGAACCGCAGGTGGCACCGCAACCGGTACGCATGGTCAGTTCGGCCACCGTGCTGACGCCATGGCTGGCGGCTTCGCGGATCTGGTGGTCGGTGACTCCGTTGCAGATGCAGACGTACACAGGCGGGAACCGGGCTGGCAGGCCAGAAGCGGCCTGTTGCGTATTCCAATGGAAACGAGAATGGTTGTCAATCAGAGAGCTGAACCATTCTCGATACCGTTCAGAGTCGGATTGACCGGCCCGCCGGACAGCCAAGTCCTGCTGGAGACAGCCGGCGGGTACGCGTTGTGGCGGATCGGCCGGCAGCCTGCGTGGCCTCCCACTCAAACCGCCCCGGACTCCCCCTTGGCCTTGCGCGGCCAGTAGACGCCGCGCTTGGGCGTGCGCTTCCGGGGCCTGTCGTGGCCGGCTGCGTGGCCCGGCATCCAGGCCTCGGCGGCACTCTTGGGCATGGCGCTGACGCCCTGCCCGGCCACCCCACGCGCCAAAGGCGCCAGGTGTCGCAGCGCGCGCGCATAGACGCCACGCTTGAACATCACCACATGCTCCACCGGGTACCAGAAGTCCACCCACCGCCAGTGGTCGAACTCGGGCGAGTCGGTATGGTCCAGCTGCACATGCGATTCATCGCCGGTCAGGCGCAGCAGGAACCAGACCTGCTTCTGCCCGATGCAGACCTGCCGCTCATTGCGGCGGATGGCCCGCGCCGGCAGCTTGTAGCGCAGCCAGCCGGGCGTCGCCCCGAGCACTTCCACGTGCTCAGGCAGCAGGCCGGTCTCTTCCTGCAGTTCACGATACATGGCCTCGACAGGCGTCTCGTCGGTGTTCATGCCACCCTGCGGGAACTGCCAGCCGTCCCGGCGCACGCGTCGTGCCCAGAACACCTGGCCGTCCTGCCGCATCAGCACGATGCCGACGTTCGGTCGATAGCCGTCCGGATCGATCACGATGCGGACTCCTAAGAAAATCTACTGGTCGGGACTATCCCATGCCCTCTGTCGGCCCACAAGCACGGCACAAAAGTGTTGACAGGGCCGATACACATCCGCAGAATAGCGGGCTCACCAAGGCTATGTAGCTCAGCCGGTTAGAGCACAGCACTCATAATGCTGGGGTCGGTGGTTCGAGTCCACCCATAGCCACCACATTGAAAATCAAGTTGTTTTTCAGTGTGGAAAGTGAGAAAATAGTTGCACGTTTTGCCCCGTCGCCAAGCGGTAAGGCACCTGACTCTGACTCAGGCATTCGGTGGTTCGAATCCATCCGGGGCAGCCAAATTAAAAGCAAAAGGCCAGATCGAAAGATCTGGCCTTTTGCTTTTAATTTGGTCACGCATTCCACCTTATCCCCGCGCCTGTCGGCGCGCGCCCTTGAACAACAAGGGGGCTGCTCTCCAGAGAGAGGCCCGGGGTCGGATCCTTTTCCAAAGGAAAAGGCTCTGACCCCACCCCTTCCGAGATGCGGAACCACGGGTAGTGCCGGCCGCTGGCCGGCAACCAGGAAATCCATGACCCCAGAACGACAAAAGCCCGGCCGAAGCCGGGCTTTTGCTTTCCCATCCAGCGGGCTCCCGAAGGAGCCCAACCAGGCGCGGTAGATCAGCGCTTGGAGAACTGGGTGGCGCGGCGGGCCTTGTGCAGACCAACCTTCTTACGCTCGACTTCACGGGCGTCACGGGTCATGAAGCCAGCCTTGCGCAGCTCGGACTTCAGGGTTTCGTCGTACTCGACCAGAGCACGGGCGATGCCCAGACGGATCGCACCGGCCTGGCCGGTGGTGCCGCCGCCAGCGGCGGTGACCAGGATGTCGAAGCTTTCGGTGTTCTTGGTCAGCTCGAGCGGCTGGCGCACGATCATGCGCGCGGTCTCACGACCAAAGAACTCGTCCAGCGGACGACCGTTGACGGTGATGTTGCCCGAACCCTTGCGCAGGAACACGCGAGCGGTGGAGGACTTGCGGCGGCCAGTGCCGTAGTTTTGAGTGATAGCCATGATTAGATATCCAGAACCTGCGGCTGCTGTGCGGCGTGCGGATGCTCAGTGCCGGCGTAGACCTTGAGCTTGCGGTACATCTGGCGACCCAGCGGGCCCTTCGGCAGCATGCCCTTGACGGCGATCTCGATCACGCGCTCCGGGTGGCGCTCCAGCGCCTGGGCCAGGGATTCGGTCTTCAGGTTGCCGATGTAACCGGTGAAACGGTGATACATCTTGTCCTGCAGCTTCTTGCCGGTGACGGCAATCTTTTCTGCATTGATGACGACCAGGTAGTCGCCGGTATCAACGTGCGGGGTGTAGACCGGCTTGTGCTTGCCACGCAGACGGCGGGCCAGCTCGGTGGCGAGACGGCCCAGGGTCTTGCCCTCGGCGTCGACGAGGTACCAGTCGCGCTGGACGGTC
This sequence comes from Stenotrophomonas sp. Ps181, assembly GCF_025697425.1. Classification (NCBI taxonomy): domain Bacteria; kingdom Pseudomonadati; phylum Pseudomonadota; class Gammaproteobacteria; order Lysobacterales; family Lysobacteraceae; genus Stenotrophomonas; species Stenotrophomonas sp. Ps181. The sequence goes on along the minus strand of NZ_JAHWBI010000002.1, from coordinate 310,018 downwards.
TCGTTCTTGGCAGTGAAAGTGCTCATGAAGAACTCTATGTTAGGTCGGGCTCATTGCGGCGAACGGCTCGCCGGAACTCTGCCACGCGTTGTGAAAGGTGAAGCGTAAGAGGCGGGATTGTACGCAGGTCCAGCCCCCGGTGCAAGCCGGTCATGCCCTGGGTTGGCAGGGGGCCGGAGCCGGGGGAGAATCGAGGGGTCTTCCGTCCCACCGCGTACCGCCATGACCGTGCTCCGCCAGACCACACCGCTGGACCACCTGCTGACCGAAGCGCAGCGCGCCCTGGACACGGTGTTCGGCAACCCGCCGGCGGCCCGCCCCTACCCGGCCGCGGACACCAACGAACCGGGCATGGGCACCGCTGAACGCCGCCACGCGGCCGGGCTGATGCGGATCAACCACGTCGGCGAAGTCTGCGCACAGGGCCTGTATTTCGGCCAGGCCGCCGTGGCCCGCGACCCTGCCACGCGTGAACACCTGCTGGAAGCGGCCCAGGAAGAGACCGACCATCTGGCCTGGTGTGCCACCCGGCTGGCCGAACTGGACAGCCGCCCGAGCCTGTTCAACCCGCTGTGGTACGCCGGCAGCTACACCATCGGCACCCTGGCCGGGCTGCGTGGCGACGGCTGGAACCTGGGGTTCGTGGTCGAGACCGAGCGCCAGGTGGAAGCCCATCTGGACGAGCACCTGGTCGACCTGCCGGCCGGCGACCTGCGCAGCCGTGCGGTCATCCAGGTGATGAAGGAAGACGAAGCCCGCCATGCGGAGCACGCCGAGCAGGCCGGCGCACGCCGCCTGCCGTTCCCGATCCCGGGCGTGATGGCGCTGGCCTCCAGGGTGATGAAGACCATCGCCTACCGCATTTGAAGGGTCGCCCGCACCAACGGTGCGGGCCTACCAGGAGGTGCGGGGGGCGACGGTGGGGCCCGACCGTTGGTCGGGCCATCCATCAGTTGGGCGACACCAGCTTCAAGCCGATCACGCCGGCCACGATCAGGCCCACGCAGGCCAGACGGGCCGGCGACGCACTGTCATTGAACAGGTAGATGCCGAGCACAGCCACGCCCATGGCACCGATGCCGGTCCAGATCGCATAGGCGGTGCCGACCGGGATGCTCTTCATCGCCTGGCTCATCAGGTACAGGCTGATCAGGGCCGATACCACCGTGGCAACGGTGGGCAGGGGTTTGCTGAAGCCTTCGGAGTACTTCATTCCGAGGGCGAAACCGATCTCGAACAGGCCGGCCAGCAGCAGGTAGATCCAGGGCATGGGTGGGGGCTCCTTACCTTTTTTGACAAAAACGAAACGGCCCGGTGTTTTCACACCGGGCCGTGGGTCGGTACATCACCGTGGAACTGTAACGCGTGCGGGGCACTGGTTCCACGGGGCGGGTCGTCCCGCCTGGGTGGCGATGCCTGCGGGCATCGCACATGGGGCTTACTCGGACAGGTTCCGGCCGTGGAACAGCTCTTCGATCTCGCGCTTGAGCAGCGCTTCGATCTTCATGCGTTCCTTGAACGACAGGTTCTTGGCCTTTTCCTCGAACAGGTACTGGTCCAGGTCGAAGTCCTTCAGGTGCATCTTCGTGTGGAAGATGTTCTCCTGGTAGACGTTGACGTCGAACATCTCGTAACGCGACTTGATGTTCTTGGCAAGGAAGTTCTGGATCGAGTTGATCTTGTGGTCGATGAAGTGCTTCTTGCCCTTCACATCGCGGGTGAAGCCACGGACGCGGTAGTCCATGATCACGATGTCCGACTCGAGGCTCTCGATCAGGTAATTCAGGGCCTTCAGCGGGGAAATGACGCCACAGGTGGCCACGTCGATGTCCGCGCGGAACGTGGCGATACCTTCCTGCGGATGGGTTTCCGGGTAGGTATGGACCGTGATGTGGCTCTTGTCCATGTGCGCGACCACGGCGTCGGAGATCAGCTCCTTGCCGGCCAGCTTCTTGTCGATCACCGGTTCTTCGGAGATCAGGATGGTCACCGAGGCACCCTGCGGATCGTAGTCCTGGCGGGCCACGTTCAGGATGTTGGCGCCGATGATCTCGGCGACATCGGTCAAGATCTGAGTCAGCCTGTCGGCGTTGTACTCTTCATCGATGTATTCAATGTAACGCTGACGCTCCTCTTCGGTGCGCGCGTAACACACGTCATAGATGTTGAAGCTCAGCGCCTTGGTGAGGTTGTTGAAACCCTGCAGCCTCAGGCGAGGCAACGGCTTGACCACGGCGGTCGATTCCTGTGTAAGAAGGGAAAGGGGGAATTATGGGGCAAACTGCCCCCGGGGGGAACGTGAAGACGCAAGAGTTCTGGCACACTGTTTGCCCTTAACAATTGCGCTGGTTAAGCTCCGCTATCGACCCCGTGAATCCGTTCATGCGCAGAGGGAGCGCCCCTATCGTGTCAACCGTGCGCCTAGCTAGCAGTCCACTGGCCCTGGATATCGCCACAATCGATCGTTTCCTGGCGCACAGCCACAGGCGGCGATATCCCACCCGTACCGACGTCTTCCGGCCCGGAGACCCGGCGGGAACCCTGTATTACGTCATCAGCGGCTCGGTTTCGATCATGGCCGAGGAAGATGACGATCGCGAGCTTGTGCTGGGCTACTTCGGTGCCGGCGAGTTCGTCGGCGAGATGGGCCTGTTCGTCGAATCGGACCGCCGGGAGGTGATCCTGCGCACCCGTACCGCCTGCGAGCTGGCTGAAATCAGCTACGAGCGCCTGCATCAGCTGTTCCTCGGCCCGCTGTCGGCCGATGCCCCGCGCCTGCTGTACGCGCTGGGCCAGCAGATTTCCAAGCGCCTGCTCGACACCAGCCGCAAGGCCAGCCGCCTGGCATTCCTGGACGTTACCGACCGGATCGTGCGCACCCTGCACGACCTGGCGCAGGAACCGGAAGCGATGAGCCACCCGCAGGGCAGCCAGCTGCGCGTCTCGCGACAGGAACTGGCGCGACTGGTCGGCTGCTCGCGCGAAATGGCCGGCCGCGTGTTGAAGAAGCTGCAGACCGACGGCCTGCTGCATGCCCGCGGCAAGACCGTGGTGCTGTACGGCACCCGTTGATTGCCAGGCAACCCAACGCTGCGGCCATCCTGATAGAGCCGAGCCGACGCTCGGCTGATGCAGCCCGAAGGCAGCCGAGCAGGGGCTCGGCTCTACACGGCCCCTGCGCGGCCCGCTGGGCTAGGCTCGATGCATGGAGCTGAGCAGCGAATTCTGGTGGTTCATCCTCATCGGCCTGGGCGCACAGCTGGTGGACGGTGCATTGGGCATGGCGTTCGGCCTGGTGTCCTCGTCGGTGATGCTGAGCATGGGCCTGCCCCCGGCACAGGTCAGCGCCAGCATCCACACCGCTGAAGTGTTCACCACTGGCGCCTCGGGGGTGTCGCACCTCGCAGCCGGAAATGTCGATAAACGCCTGTTCCTGCGCCTGGCCCTGCCCGGCGCAGTGGGCGGTGCCGTGGGCGCGTACGTGCTCACGCAGATCCCGGGCGAGATCATCCGGCCACTGATCTACCTGTACCTGCTGGTGCTGGCGATCATCATCCTGGCCCGCGCCGCTGGGCGCTGGATGCCCAAGGGCGAGATCCGCCGGGTGCCGGTGCTGGGCTTCTTCGCCGGCCTGCTCGACGCCAGCGGCGGCGGTGGCTGGGGGCCGATCGCGACGTCCACCCTGCTCGCCCGCGGCGGCCAGGCGCGCACCACCATCGGAACAGTCAACGCAGCCGAGTTCGTGGTCACGTTGACGGTGTCAGCGACCTTCCTGATGTCGATGGGCGTGCAGCATCTGCAGATCGTCGCCGGCTTGCTGATCGGCGGCATGATGGCCGCGCCGGTGGCGGCGATCCTGGTCAAGCGGGTGAAGGAGCGCTGGGTGCTGGTGGCCGTCGGCGTGCTGGTGCTGGGCATCAGCCTGTTCCAGATCGGGCATGCGGTGTACGGGTACCTGGGGCGCTGAGCGCTTGCCGGGCATGGCCCGGCGCTGGCTGCACGGGATTCGGTAGTGCCGGCCGCTGGCCGGCAAACCCCGCAGGCCCTTCCGCAGATCATGACGTTGCCGGCCAGCGGCCGGCACTACCGGGTCGCAGCCCGGCACTCCGTCATCCCATCCCCGGCGGACTCCGCGCGTTACGCCTTGTCGCCGCCGCGGTCCACGCATCCCCAGTTGAGGATGCGGGTGCCGACTGGCAGCACGCGGCGGAAGAACGCCACCCGCCCCGGCTTCGGGTTCACCACTACCGGCGCCTTGGCCGCCAGCAGCAGCGGCAGGTCGGCGGTGCTGTCGGAATAGGCGATATCGATGTCGCCATAGCCGCGCTCGCGCAGCATGCGCATCTTCTCTTCGTTGTGGCAGTGCCGGGTCGGGCCAACACCGCCCAGCCGCGGGCCGACCTCGGTACCGATCACCGGTACGTCCTGATGGGCGACGAAGGCCAGGATCGCGCGCGCCAGCTCGGGCGGCGCGCCGGTGGCGACCACCACGCGATCGCCCTTGGCGCGGTGCGCGGCGAACACCTCCAGCGCCTGCGGCAGCAGTTTGGCGCGCATCTGCGCCTGGTTGCGCAGCACGTAGGCATCGATGACCTTGTTGAAATCGCGCGCACGATGCAGGCCGAAGCTGCCGATCCACACGTAGACCGAAATGCCCGCGCGACGGGTCGGCAGCATCGCCACCATCGGCCCGGCAATCGGCGTGACCAGCAGCGCCGCCAGCATGCGCAACGGGTTGCGCTTGATCAGCGAGGCGAACAGGTGGGTACCCGAATCGCCGTCGTAGAGGGTGTGGTCGAAGTCGAAGACCACCAGCGGCGCATCCTCGCGCGGCGTCGGATAGTGCGTTGTCATGTTGCGAAGAATAGCTGACGCAGGCCCTCGCCCGGCTCTTCCACGCGCATGAAGGCCTCGCCGACCAGGAAGGCATGGATGCCTGCATCGCGCATCAGCGCCACGTCCTGCGGGCCGAGGATGCCGCTCTCGGTGACCAGCAGGCGGTCACGCGGCACCGCATGCTGCATGTCCAGCGTGGTCTGCAGCGACACCTCGAAGGTGCGCAGGTTGCGGTTGTTGATGCCGATCATCGGCGCCGGCACCTGCAGCGCACGCTCCAGTTCATCGATGTCGTGCACTTCCACCAGCACGTCCATGCCCAACGACAACGCCAGCTCGGACAGCGTGGCCAGCTGGGTGTCGTCCAGCGCGGCGACGATCAGCAGGATGCAGTCGGCGCCCAGCACGCGCGCCTCGTACACCTGGTAGGCGTCGATGACGAAGTCCTTGCGCAGCACCGGCAGCGTGCAGGCTTCACGGGCCTGCTGCAGGTAGGTATCGGCGCCCTGGAAGAAGTCCACATCGGTCAGCACCGACAGGCAGCTGGCGCCACCGAACTCGTAGCTGACGGCGATGTCGGCCGGGCGGAAATCCGGGCGGATCACGCCCTTGGACGGGCTGGCCTTCTTCACCTCGGCGATCACCGCCGGGTCGCCGTTGGCCACGGCCGCCTGCAGCGCGCGCACGAAGCCGCGTACCGGCGGGGCGCTGGCCACGGCGGCCTGAAGCGCCTCGAGCGGGCGCTGGGCGCGGCGCTGGGCCACTTCTTCGGCCTTGCGGGCCAGGATCGTCTGCAGGATGTCGCTCATCGTCTTCGATTCGGTGCGGGGGCGCTGAGGACGGCCATTATCGGCCATCGACGGGGTCAGGCTGAACCGCGCGCTCAGGCAACCAGCGCGCGGGTGGTCTCCACATACTGCTGCAGGCGCTGGCGGGCGCTGCCATTGGCGATGGCGGCACGGGCGCGGGCCAGGCCGTCGCCGATGTCGCTGGCCACGCCGGCCACGTACAGCGCGGCGCCGGCATTGAGCGCGACGATGTCCAGCGCCGGGCCGGGCTCGTTGTCCAGCACCGCGCGCAGCATCTGGATGGACTGCTCCGGGCTGTCCACGCGCAGATTGCGGCTGGCCGACATGGGGATGCCGAAGTCCTCCGGGTGGATCTCGTACTCGCGCACCTTGCCGTCGCGCAGCTCGCCCACCAGGGTGCCGGCACCCAACGAGATCTCGTCCATGTTGTCGCGGCCCCAGACCACCATGGCGCGCTCGGTGCCCAGTTCGCGCAGCACGCGCGCCTGGATCCCCACCAGATCGGGATGGAACACGCCCATCAGCACCGACGGGGCGCTGGCGGGGTTGGTCAGCGGACCGAGGATATTGAAGATGGTGCGCACCCCCATCTCGCGCCGGACCGGCGCGACGACCTTCATCGACGGATGATGGATCGGCGCGAACATGAAGCCGATGCCGGTCTGCTCGATCGCTGCGGCCACCTGCGCTGGCTGCAGCTCGATGGCCGCGCCCAGTGCTTCCACCGCATCGGCGCTGCCGGACTTGGACGACACGCTGCGGTTGCCATGCTTGGCCACGCGCGCACCGGCTGCGGCGGTGACGAACATCGCGCAGGTGGAGATGTTGAAGGTGTGCGAGCCATCGCCACCGGTGCCGACGATGTCGACCAGGTGGGTGCTGTCGGCCACCGGCACCGCCAGCGCGAATTCGCGCATGACCGTGGCGGCGGCGGCGATCTCGTCGATGGTTTCCTTCTTCACGCGCAGGCCGGTGAGGATCGCAGCGGTCATCATCGGCGAGACGTCGCCGCGCATGATCTGCCGCATCAGGTCGACCATTTCGTCGAAGAAGATTTCGCGGTGCTCGATGGTGCGTTGCAGGGCTTCCTGGGGGGAGAAGCTCATGGGAATGCTCCTTGGATCAGGCCGCCGGGCGCTGCAGGAAATTGCGCAGCAGGGCGTGGCCGTGTTCGGTGAGGATGGACTCGGGGTGGAACTGCACGCCTTCCACCGGGAACTGGCGGTGGCGCAGGCCCATGATCTCTTCGATCGAGCCGTCCTCGTTCTCGGTCCAGGCGGTCACTTCCAGGCAGTCCGGCAGGCTGCTCTTGTCAACCACCAGCGAGTGGTAGCGGGTGGCCTGGTAGCGGTCCGGCAGGCCGGCGAACACGCCCTTGCCTTCATGGCGGATCGGCGAGGTCTTGCCGTGCATGATGTTGCCGGCGCGGATGACGGTGCCGCCGTAGACCTGGCCGATGCCCTGGTGGCCCAGGCACACGCCGAGGATCGGCGTGGTCGGGCCCAGGCGCTGGATCAGCTCCAGCGACACGCCCGCTTCGTTGGGCGTGCACGGGCCGGGCGAAATGACAATGCGCTCGGGCTTCTGCGCGGCGATCTCGTCCACGCTCATCGCATCGTTGCGCACCACCTTCACTTCGGCGCCCAGCGTCTGCAGGTACTGCACGAGGTTGTAGGTGAAGCTGTCGTAGTTGTCGATCATCCACAACATGGTCAGGTTCCGTCGCTTATCAGGAAAATGGCGTACACGTTTTCGGTGTAGGTGATGGGGCCGGCTTCAACGGATTCGGGCTCAGCGGGCGCAGGCGCCGAGGCGGGCGCGTAGCTGCCGGTCACCGAGATCCTGTCGAGATCCCGGCCGTCTTCGCCCGGCTGCGGCCATTGACCGGCCTGGATGCCGTAGGCGAAGTCCGGCGCCACATCGGAGATGCTGTACAGGCCACGCACTTTTGTTCCATAGGCCCTGGCCAGCCCCTGCGCCGACTCGCGGGTCTTGGCCGCCGCCTCGCCCTTGAGCTCGCGGCGCAGCGCCACTTCGCCCGAATAAGTCGGGGCAATGCTGCTCACCTGTACGTTCTCGTCGGCCTTCAACGCACCCAGCACATCCTGCATCGCCTTCACGCTGGCAAAGCTGGCGCGCAGCTGGCGTGACACGCGGGTGCCGATGAAAACCTGCCGGTTCTGCTCATAACGCGAGGCAGGACCAATCCGCAGGTTGTCCGCGCGCACGCTGCCTTCCACCGCCTTGTGCTGCTTGAACAGTGCCAGCACGCGGGCAACGTTGTCCTGCACGCGGCGGCGCGCGGCGTCGGCATCCATGTCGGTCTCTTCGATGTTCAACTGCAGGCCGAACCGGTCCGGCATCACCACGCGACGCGCCTCGCCCTTCACCAGCAGGTGCGGCTGCGACGGAATGGTATTGGCCTGCGCCCACGCAGACGGGGCCATCGTGGCCAGCAGTGACGACCACAGCAATGCGCTCAGCAGCTTCATGCGGTACTCCTTGTCTTGAATGGGAACAGCGGACGGTGCCGCGGCGCAGGCCACGGCACGGGGAGGATCACAGGCCCTTGGCGGCCTGGGCGACGGCGCGGAACAACGCGCGGCCCTTGTTCATCGTCTCGTCCCATTCCTTGTCCGGGTCCGAGTCGTAGACGATGCCGGCGCCGGCCTGCACGTACAGGCGGCCGTCCTTGATCACCGCGGTGCGGATCGCGATCGCGGTATCGGCATCGCCGTGCCAGCCGATGTAGCCGATGCTGCCGGCGTAGACATTGCGCTTGATCGGTTCCAGCTCGCGGATCACTTCCAGCGCGCGGATCTTCGGCGCGCCACTGACCGTGCCGGCGGGGAAGGTGGCACGCAGCACGTCGGCGTAGCTCAGGCCCGGCTGCAGCTGCCCGGTCACTTCGCTGACGATGTGCATGACGTGGCTGTAGCGTTCGATCACGAACTGCTCGCCCACTTCCACGGTGCCGGCCTTCGAGACACGGCCGGCATCGTTGCGGCCGAGGTCGATCAGCATCAGGTGCTCGGCGCGCTCCTTCGGATCGGCCAGCAGCTCGGCTTCCAGCGCCAGGTCCTGCTCGGGCGTGGCGCCACGCGGGCGGGTGCCGGCGATCGGGCGCACGGTGACTTCGCCATCCTGAAGGCGTACCAGGATTTCCGGCGAGGAACCGACCACCTGCAGGTCGCCGACATCCAGGAAATACATGTAGGGCGACGGGTTCAGTGCACGCAGCGCGCGGTACACATCCACCGGGCGCGCCTTGAACGGCACGCTCAGGCGCTGGCTGAGCACCACCTGGAAGATGTCACCGGCGCGGATGTACTCCTTGCTGCGCTGGACCGCATCGACGAACCCTTCGCGGGTGAAACCGGAGACGAAGTCGGACTCGTCCAGCACGTCGCTGTTGAGCGGTGAGGGATAACCGGCGCCCGGTGCACGCAGCTTGGCAGTCAGTGCATCCAGGCGCGCCTGCGCCTGCTCGAAGGCACCGTCGACACGCGGGTCGGCATGCACGATCAGGTACAGCCGGCCCTTGAGGTTGTCGAATACCGCCAGCTCGTTGGAATCCAGCAGCAGGATGTCCGGCGTACCCAGCTCATCGCGGCCGGCCGGCGGGGCCAGGCGTGGTTCGATGTAGCCGATGCATTCGAAGCCGAACCAGCCAACCAGGCCGCCGGTGAAGCCCGGCAGGCCTTCCAGCTTGGGCACCGAGTGGGCGCTGCGCAGCGCCTCGACTTCGGCGAACGGGTCGGCCACTTCGCGGGTGTCCACCACCTGGCCGTCTTCGCGCACGGTCAGCGTGTGACCATGGAAGGCGTACACGCGACGCGCCGGCAGGCCGATGATCGAGTAACGACCAAAGCGCTCGCCGCCTTCGACGGATTCAAACAGGTAGGTATTGGGGCCGTCGGCGAGCTTCAGATAGACCGAGAGCGGCGTGTCCAGGTCGGACAGCACTTCGCGGACGACGGGAATGTGGGTGTGGCCTTCAGCGGCCTGCTGCTGAAACTGAGCGTGCGAGTTCAAGACGACTTTCCTTCCGGGACACAGCGTTATGGGGGCGGACGACGGCAACGGGCCACCATCGCCACCAACGGCGTGCGGAAGAAAGAGTATGCGGGGTCGTCAGGCTGGACACCCCTTGACTGTATCGCAGCTTGCGCGGCAGGGGAACCCTGGGAAACTGAACCACGGGACGGCCGGGCCCTGCCACGGTCACCGGTGGCGGCGACCGGCGCGGGAACCGGTAGAGTCGACTGTCAGTCGACTTGCGCGCGTAGCGCGGGGTTTTACGCCGTCGGAACGAAGAGCAGTCGACTAACAGTCGACCCTACCCCTGCCCGGCCAGCAACGGGCAGCCAGCCGGCAGATGCATCCGCACCCGGCCCGGCACGCACTCGATGCGGAACCGGTGGGCCTGCACCGGTTCGCCGTCCAGATTCAGGGTCAGCGCCTTGGGCGCGTCGATCTGCAACCACGACAGCCGCGCGCGCGTGGCCAGCTGTTCGAGCGCCGCCTGGGTGCCCGACTTCAGCATCTGGCCGAGGGTGGCGGTGACCTCGCCTTCCAGCTCCGGCAGCACGGTGACATCCAGCAGCCCATCGTCGATCAGCGCCTGCGGGCACAGCTGCTGGCCGCCACCGGCCTGGCGCCCGTTGCCGATGCCCAGCGCGATGAAGTCACCTTCCCAGGCGAAGTCCGGGCCGGACAGGCGCGCGTTGATCGGCTCGATGCGGCCGAGCTTGGCGATACCGGTAATGACGTAGGCCAGCCCACCCAGCATCTTCTTCAGCCCGGCATCGGTCTCCACGGTGACCTGCGTGCCGAAGCCGCCGCTGGCGAGATTGGCGCACCACCATTGCGTGCCATCGGCGTCCACGCGCAGAAGATCGATCGCATGCGGGGTCGCCTGCCCGATCAAGGCGAAGGCCTCCTTCGGCTCAGTGGGAATGCCGGCGGCAGTCGCGAAATCGTTGGCGGTCCCCATCGGAATCAGCGCCAGCGAAGGCAGCGCTTCTGCCGGTTCCTCACGATGGGCCAGCGTCTCGGCCACCGCGCTGAGCGTGCCATCGCCACCGGCGGCCACGATCACGTCCACGCCATGATCGATGGCCTCGGCCACGTAGCGTTCGGCGTCGCCGTCTTCCCAGGTCACCCGCACCTCCAGCTGCACGCCCTGCCCGCGCCAATGGCCAACGGCGTCGCGCAGTTCATCGTTGCCAGCCGATTTGCCGTTGAGGATCAGGCGCCAGCGCGGGGTGGTCATGCGGTACTTCCAGGACAGGGCGGCACAGGCTAGCAATGCGCTGTTTGTCCGCGGTGAATGTCACGCAGGTGTCATTCAGCTGCTGGAGAATGGAAGGCCATAGCAGGGACGACGGATGGAGGCAGGATCAGCCTCCCACGCATGCAGCGAGGCCACGCCAGTGATTGGCGTGGCTTTTTTTTGGGGGGGTACGCAGGGAGTGCGAACCAAGGTTCGCACCCACCGGGTCGCGGTACGCAGCCACCACACGCCTCACCCGTTGGCGAAATCGTGCAGCGCCTGCCCCTGCAGCCGGTACACGGTCCACTCGTCCTGCGGTTTGGCACCGGCGGCGGTGTAGAACTCGATGGCCGGAGTGTTCCAGTCCAGCACCGACCATTCGAAACGGCCGCAGCCTTCGGCCACGGCCTGGCGTGCGATGTACTTCAGCAGCGCCTTGCCGGCACCCACGCCACGCTTTTCCTGGCTGACATAGAGGTCTTCCAGGTAGATGCCCTTGCGGCCCAGCCAGGTGGAATAGTTGTAGAAATACACCGCATAGCCGATCGCTTCACCATCGGCTTCGCAGATCAACGCCCGCGCCGTGGCATCGGGTCCGAACAGGCTCTCGGCGATGCCGATCTCATCGGTCTGCACCGAATGCTCGGCCCTCTCGTAGATGGCCAGCTCGCGGATGAAATGCAGGATCAGGCCAGCATCGGCCACGGTGGCCGGGCGGATGTTCAACACGGCCACCGTACTCATGGCTCAGCCCCGTGCCGCAGCGACGTTGGCGCGCATCTGCGCGATCACGTCCTGGTAGCTGGTCCTGGCGTTGAAGATGGCCGAACCGGCGACAAAGGTGTCGGCGCCCGCGGCAGCAATCTCGCCGATGTTGTCGGCCTTCACGCCGCCGTCGATCTCCAGGCGGATGTCCTTGCCGCTGGCGTCGATCATCTTGCGCACCACTTTCAGCTTGTCCAGCGCCGAGGGGATGAAGGCCTGGCCGCCGAAGCCCGGGTTGACCGACATCAGCAGCACCAGGTCCAGGTCATCCAGCACCCAGTCCAGGATGTCCACCGGGGTGGCCGGATTGAGCACGATGCCCGGCTTGCAGCCCAGCGAGCGGATCAGCTGGATGGTGCGGTGCACGTGGCGACTGGCCTCCGGGTGGAAGCTGATGTAGGTGGCACCGGCTTCGGCGAAGTCCGGAATGATGCGGTCCACCGGCTCGACCATCAGGTGCACGTCGATCGGCGCGGTCACGCCGTGCTTGCGCAGGGCCTGGCAGACCATCGGGCCGATGGTCAGGTTCGGCACGTAGTGGTTGTCCATCACGTCGAAGTGGACCCAGTCCGCGCCGGCGGCGAGGACGTTGTCGACTTCCTCGCCGAGGCGGGCGAAGTTGGCGGACAGGATGGAGGGGGCGATGAGGCAGTTGGACATGGCCGGGGCCTTCGGAACGGGGAAAGGGTTCTCCCGCCCGCAGGCGGGACTGTGAGATCAGCGCTTGCGCAGGGTCTTGATGCGGTCGTAGGCGGCGTTGATGCGCCGCGACTTCTGCTCGGCCTGCTGCTGCAGCTCGGGGGCGGCGCCGCCCAGCTTGTCGGGGTGGTACTGGGAGATGAGCCTGCGGTAGGCGCGCTCGATCTCGGCATCGGTGGCCTCGGAGGTCAGCCCCAGCTCCCGATACGGGTTCTCCTTGTTCAGGCGGAACCAGTCCGAGTCGAAGGCATGGCCGATCAACAGGCCGACCACCGCGCCGAACAGCGGATTGGGCCGGAACAGCAGGGCGCCGGCGATGAATCCGAGCAGTTTTCCGTACCAGCGCATGGCGCTCCGGGGTCGACCGACGAAATGGACGCTCATTTTACGTCACAGCGGGCCCGGACCGCTTTACACTAGGCCGCCCGCTGGTCAGCGGGCCCGCCGGGTCCGTTGGGCAGCCGTATCGACAACGCCCCAGGAGTGCCCGTGCCAACCACGCTGTTGCAATCCGATCTCCCCGGCCTGCCCTTGCGCCATCGCGGCAAGGTGCGTGATGTGTTCGATATCCCGCGCGAGCGGCTGCCTGCAGGGACCCCACCGGGCGACTACCTGCTGATGGTCGCCACCGATCGCCTGTCGGCGTTCGACGTGGTGCTGCCCGACCCGATTCCGGGCAAGGGCGAGATGCTCTGCCAGGTCTCCAACTTCTGGTTCGCCAAGACCGCGCACCTGATGCCCAACCACCTGACCGGCATCGAGGTGGCCAGCGTGCTGCCCGAAGGCGTGGACCCGGCGCTGTACGCCAAGCGCGCGGTGGTCACCCGCAAGCTGAAGCCGGTGCCGGTGGAAGCGATCGCCCGCGGCTACCTGATCGGCAGCGGCTGGAAGGATTACCAGCGCACCGGCAAGGTCAGCGGCATCGACCTGCCCGACGGCCTGCGCCAGGCCGAACAGCTGCCCGAGCCGATCTTCACACCCTCGACCAAGGCCGCGGTCGGCGACCATGACGAGAACATCGATTTCGACGCGATGGTGAAGCAGGTCGGTGCGGAACTGGCCGAGCGGGTGCGCGACGCCACCCTGCGCATCTACAAGTTCGCCGCCGATTACGCCCGCGAGCGCGGCATCATCCTGGCCGACACCAAGTTCGAGTTCGGTACCGACGCCGATGGCCGGCTGTACATCATGGACGAGATGCTGACGCCGGATTCGTCGCGTTACTGGCCGGCCGACGAGTACGAAGTGGGCACCAGCCCGCCGAGCTACGACAAGCAGTTCGTGCGCGATTACCTAGAGACGCTGGACTGGGGCAAGACCGCCCCGGGTCCGAACATCCCGGCCGACATCATCGAGCGCACCCGCGCCAAGTACGCCGAGGCGCTGCAGCGCCTGGCCGGGATCAGCGTCGACTGATCCGCCTGCGCCCCCCCGGCCGGAAAGGCTGGGGGGGTGCGTTCGGTAGTGCCGGCCGCTGGCCGGCAACCTCATGAACTCGGCTATGCTCTGGATTGCCGGCCAACGGCCGGCACTACCGTTGTCCGAGGAAGCAACGCAGCATGCAGACATCCACCGAGCTTGCGCGGCCGATCGACCGCTATTTCGCCAGCTATTCCGACGACCATCGCAACGTGATCAACCAGCGCATCCACGTGGTGGCGGTGCCGGCGATCCTGTGGTCGGTGGTGGCCCTGCTGTGGTGCCTGCCACCGCTGATCACCTGGTTCCAGTACGGCATCTGGGCGGCGTTCGCGATGTTCAGTGCCTGGTGCTTCTACAACAAGCTGTCGCGCCCGCTGGGCATCGGCATGCTCATCCAGTTCTTCGTGTTCGGCTGCCTGTGCCGCCTGCTGGAGGCCGAGATCGGCCTGCAGGCGCTGCGCTGGCTGGCCGTGGGCGTGTTCGTGGTGGCCTGGATCGCGCAGTTCATCGGCCACAAATTCGAGGGCCGCAAGCCGAGCTTCCTGACCGACCTGACCTACCTGCTGATCGGCCCGGCCTGGGTGATGGCCAAGTTCTACCGCAAGCTCGACTGGCGCTACTGATCTGCCGGCGGCCGACAGCGGCCATCGTTTCCTGAACGAGCGGAATCCGTCACCCACACTCCACGGCGGCCCTGCCAGCCTGCGCCGGTGAATCGCCCCCACGTCCCGCCCGTCGACGGCAGCCCCTGTGCGACAGGGCCTGCGGTCTCCCTGCGTGGGCGTAGGGTGTCCCCCGAGGGCAACCGGGGAGGGACTGCAGGAACGTGATGTTGCGCCGCAGAAAAAATGAATCAGCGAACGTTACATGCAGTTGATCGCTGTTCGATGGGTTTCGGCGACATTTCGCAGCCTGTTATTCTCCCTGACCTGCTCGTGAATCATGGATTCCCTGCATGCTCCCCAGCCTGCCCCTGCTGCTGGCCCTGCCGTTCCTGATGGCAGCGGCTGTTGCGGCCTTCCCCCGTAGTTCGCGCTCGACCGCTGCCTGGCTGGCGGCACTGGCGCCGTTGGGCGGGCTGGCCATCCTCGGCTGGCTGACCCCGGCGGTGCTCGATGGCCAGGTGGTCCGCACCCTGGTCCCTTGGCTGCCACAGATCGGCCTGGACTTCACCCTGCGCCTGGACGGGCTGGCCTGGATGTTCGCCGGGCTGGTGCTCGGCATCGGCGCCCTGGTGGTGCTGTATGCGCGCTACTACCTGAGCCAGCAGGACAACGCGCACCGCTTCTACTGCTACCTGCTGCTGTTCATGGGCGCCATGCTGGGCATGGTGCTGTCGGGCAACCTGCTGTTGCTGATGGTCTTCTGGGAAATGACCAGCATCAGTTCGTTCCTGCTGATCGGCTTCTGGTCGCACCGCCAGGACGCCCGCGAAGGCGCGCGCATGGCGCTGGTGATCACCGGCGGCGGCGGCCTGGCCCTGCTCGGTGGCGTGCTGCTGATCGGCCGCATCGTCGGCAGCTTCGACCTGGACGTGGTGCTGGCCGCCGGCGAGCAGATCCGCGCCAGCGCGCTGTACCCGTACGCACTGTTCCTGGTGCTGGCCGGTATCTTCACCAAAAGCGCGCAGTTCCCGTTCCACTTCTGGCTGCCGCACGCGATGGCCGCGCCGACCCCGGTCTCGGCCTACCTGCACTCGGCCACCATGGTGAAGGCCGGCGTGTTCCTGCTGGCGCGGCTGCATCCGGCGCTGGCCGGCAGCGACCTGTTCTTCTATACGGTCAGCGGCATCGGCGCGCTGACCCTGCTGATCGGTGCCTGGAACGCGATCTTCCAGCACGACCTGAAAGGCCTGCTGGCGTACTCGACCATTTCCCACCTGGGCCTGATCACCCTGCTGTTCGGCCTGTCCACGCCGATGGCGGTGGTCGCCGGCGTGTTCCACATCCTCAACCACGCCACCTTCAAGGCCTCGCTGTTCATGGCCGCCGGCATCATCGACCACGAAACCGGCACCCGCGACATGCGCAAGCTCGGGGGGCTGCGCAGGCTGATGCCGTTCACCAGCGCGCTGGCGATCATCGCCTCGCTGGCGATGGCCGGGATCCCGCTGCTCAACGGCTTCCTGTCCAAGGAAATGCTGTTCGCCGAAGCGATTACGGCCGGCGGCCCGGGCATCATGCGCACGGCGGTGTCGATCGCTGCGTTGCTGGCAGGCGTGTTCGGCGTGGCCTACAGCCTGCGCTTCGTGCACGACACCTTCTTCGGCGCTGGCCCGCACGACCTGGACCGCGTGCCCCACGAGCCGCCGCGCTGGATGAAGGTGCCGGTGGAGCTGCTGGTGGTGATCTGTGTGGCGGTGGGCGTGGCACCGGCACTGACCGTGGCACCGGTGCTGCATGCCGCTGCGGCGTCGATCCTCGGCACCGCCATGCCCGAATACAGCCTGGCGGTGTGGCACGGCTTCAACCTGCCGCTGGCGATGAGCGCGATCGGCGTGGTCGGTGGCGTGGCGCTGTACTTCGGCCTGCGCAGGCTGATCAACCTGCATGCCGTGACCAATGTCAGCACGGGCCGCAATGTGTTCCACGCCCAGCTGGACGCTGTGTCCGCGCTGGCCATGCGCCTGACCAGCCGCATCGCCAACGGCAGCCTGCAGCGCATGCTGCTGGGCCTGGTGCTGGTGGCGATCGTGGTTGCCGCGGCGCCGTTCGTGGCCAACCCAGCCTCGCCGAACTGGACCGCGCCGCAGCCGATTCCGCTGCTGGGCTGGGCCCTGTGGCTGGTGATGATGGCCTGCGCGGTCGCCACCCTGCGCATCTACAAGCAGCGCCTGCTGGCGGTGCTGCTGGTCGGCGGCGTCGGCCTGATGGTGGCGCTGACCTTCGTGTTCCTGTCCGCGCCCGACCTGGCCCTCACCCAGCTGCTGGTGGAGATGGTGACGCTGGTGCTGATGCTGCTGGGCATGAACTACCTGCCTGCGCAGTCCGGGCCGGAGCGGCCGCGCTGGCGCAAGCGCCGCGACGCGGTGATCGCGATCATCGCCGGTGCCGGGCTTGGCGCGCTGGCCTATTCGGCGATGACCCTGCCGCCGAACACCATGGCCGGCGAGCTGCTCGCCCGCGCGTTGCCCGAGGCCTACGGCCAGAACGTGGTCAACGTGATCCTGGTCGACTTCCGTGGCTTCGATACCTTCGGCGAGATCACCGTGTTCGGCATCGCCGCGCTGGTGGTGCATGCGCTGCTGCGGCGTACGCGGATGGCGCCGGAGCAGATCATGCCCGGCCCGCCGATCAAGCTGCCGGTACCGGCCGACCTGGCGCAGATCATGTTCCCGCTGACCCTGACCGTGTCGATCTTCCTGTTCCTGCGCGGGCACAACGCACCGGGTGGCGGCTTCATCGCCGGCCTGGTCTTGGCAGTGCCGCTGCTGATCCAGTACGTGATCCAGGGCACTGCATCGGTGGAGTCGCGCTTCGGCTTCGACTACATCCGCTGCATCGGCATGGGCCTGCTGATCGCCCTGCTCAGCGGCAGCGCGTCGATGCTGTTCGGCGTGCCGTTCCTGACCAGCGGCCATCTCGACCTGCACCTGCCGCTGATCGGCGAGGTACCGCTGGCCAGCGCAATCGGCTTCGACATCGGCGTCTATCTGGTGGTGTTCGGCGGCGCCATGCTGATGCTGTCGATGATGGGCACGATCAAGCCGTCGCGTACCCGCACCGCCCGCAAGGGTGAGATCGACCTGCAACGCCGTTCGGCCCGCACCGGGGAGATGCACTGATGGAACTGGCCCTGGCTACCGCGATCGGCGTGCTGACCGCCATCGGCATCTACCTGCTGCTGCGTGCACGCAGCTTCGATGTGATCCTCGGCATGACCTTCCTGTCCTACGCCACCAACCTGCTGATCTTCGCCGGCGGCCGGGTGGTGCTGGGCAAGGCGCCGGTGCTGCAGGAAGGCGTGGACAGCCACCTGGGCAACTACACCGACCCGCTGCCACAGGCGCTGGTGCTGACCGCGATCGTGATCGCATTCGCGATGACCGCGGTGAGCATTGTGCTGGCCATGCGCAGCCGCAGCGACAACCACAGCGACCACGTGGATGCGCACGAGCCGGATGACGACCTCCAGGATGGAAGTGTGCCGCCGCACCAGGGCGAGGACCGCGCATGAACCATCTGGTGATCCTGCCCATCCTGATTCCGCTGCTGGGTGCCGCGCTGTCGCTGTTCGTCGAACACCGCCGCTATGGCCCCAGGGTGCAGCGGGCGGTGGCCTGGACCGCGCTTTCGGCGCTGGCGCTGGCAGTCGGCCTGCTGTTTGCCACCACTGCCAGTGGTGAAATCAACGTCTACCTGCTTGGCGACTGGCCGTCACGGCTGGGCATCGCGCTGGTGGCCGACCGGCTGTCGGCGTGGATGCTGCTGACCACCCTGCTGCTGGCCATTCCCTGCCTGCTGCACGCCTGCTCGGGCTGGGACCGCCGCGCGCCGCACTTCCATGCGCTGTTCCAGTTCCAGCTGGTCGGCCTCAACGGCGCGTTCCTGACCGGCGACATCTTCAACCTGTTCGTGTTCTTCGAGGTGATGCTGATCGCCTCCTACGGCCTGCTGCTCAGTGGTGGCCGCGGCCTGCGCATGCGCATCGGCCTGCACTACGTGGTGTTCAACGTCACCGCCTCGACCCTGTTCCTGGTCGCGCTGGGCCTGCTGTATGCCTCGCTGGGCTCATTGAACATGGCCGAGCTGTCGCAGCGCATCGCCGAGCTACCGCCGGCACAGCTGACCCTGGTGAAGGCGACCATGGGCCTGTTGCTGCTGGTGTTCTGCGCCAAGGCCGCGCTGATGCCGCTGTACCTGTGGCTGCCGGAAGCCTATTCGCGCGCACCGGCGGCGGTGGCGGCGCTGTTCGCGATCATGACCAAGGTCGGCCTGTACTCGGTGCTGCGCATCCAGATGCTGTGGTTCGGCGACGATGCCGGCGCGATGGCCGGCTATGGCCGCGACTGGCTGCTGTGGGCCGGCGTGGCGACGCTGGTGCTGGGCGGCCTCGGCGCGCTGGCCGCCACCCGCCTGCGCGTGCTGATCTCCTACCTGGTGATCGTGTCGGCGGCCACGCTGTTCATCGCCTTCTCGGTGGGCACGCCACAGGTGCTCTCGGCGGGCCTGTACTACCTGCCGCACAGCAGCTTCGTCGCTGCCGCGCTGTTCCTGGTTGCCGACCTGATCCGTCGCCGCCGTGGTGGCGCCAGCGACCGCAAGGAAGTGGTCGCGCCGATGCCGGGCAAGGAGACGCCCGCCGTGCTGTTCCTGATCGGCGCGGTGTCGGTGGCCGGCCTGCCGCCGCTGTCCGGCTTCCTGGCCAAGGCCGCGCTGCTGGCCGGCATGCCGGCGCAGTACACCGCCCCGGTCTGGACCGCTGTGCTGGTCAGCAGCCTGCTGGTGATCATGGGCCTGACCCGGGGGGGCATCCGCCTGTTCTGGCGCGTGCCACCGATTGATCCGGAGGCACCGAAGCCGCGCAAGGCTCCCCTGCGCCGGGTAGAGCTCTATGCCGCCTGCCTGCTGCTGGCCTACGGCATCGGCATGACCCTGGCCGCTGCACCGTTGATGCGCTACACCGACGCCACCGCCGCACAGCTGCTGCACCCCAGCGAGTACGTGCAGCAGCTGCGCGCGACCACGCCGGAGATCCGCCAGCCATGACTGCCCAGCGCTCCCTGTTCCGTCGCCTGATTCCGTCGCCGATGCTCAGCATCATGGTGGTGGCGTTCTGGCTGCTGATGTCCGACAGCTTCACCCTCGGCCAGATCGTGCTGGGCCTGCTGCTGGGCGTGGTGGTGCCGCTGTTCGCTGCACGCCTGGACCGCGAGTTCGCGCGCATCGGTACGCTGCGGCCGCTGCCCAGGCTGGTGTGCGTGACTCTGTGGGACATCCTGATGTCCAACATCCGTGTCGCCCTGCAGGTACTGGGGCCGGAGAAGAACATCCACCCCGGTTTCATCTGGCTGCCGCTGGACATCGCCAACATCCATGGCATCGCTGCGCTGACCAGCATGATCACGCTGACCCCGGGCACGGTCTCGGCCGCGCTCAGCGACGACCGCAAGTACCTGCTGGTGCACGTGCTGCACCTGGAGGACCCGCAGGACCTGATCGATACGATCAAGCGCCGTTACGAGGCGCCGTTGATGGAGATCTTCCCATGACCGGTTTTGAAGTCATCCAGACCACCCTGGTGGTGTGCATGCACGTGGTCGGCCTGGCGATGCTGCTGGCCACCTGGCGGCTGTTGCGCGGGCCGACCGTGCCCGACCGCATCCTCGCGCTGGACACGCTGTCGGTGACCGCGATCGCTGAGCTGATGCTGTTCGGCATGTACCTCAACTCGCCGATCTACTTCGAGGCGGCGCTGATCATCGCCATGCTCGGCTTCGGCAGCACCGTGGTGCTGAGCAAGTTCGTGCTGCGCCGGGACATCGTCGAATGATCACCGTGATCCAGATCGTTCTGTCGATCCTGCTGCTGTTCGGCTGCTTCTTCATCCTGGTCGGCGCACTGGGCCTGGTGAAGCTGTCCACCTTCTTCAAGCGCCTGCACGCACCGACCAAGGCCAGCACGCTGGGGGTGGGCTGCGTGCTGGTGTGCTCGGTCTGCTACCACATCTTCCTCGGCCAGGACCCGCAGCCGCGCGAGCTGCTGATCACCGTGTTCCTGTTCATCACCGCGCCGATCAGCGCGCACATGATGGCCAAGGCCGCGCTGTCGCTGCTGATGGAGACCCGCCCCAGCCTGCCGGGCAACGAGCGTGCCGCCGAGGAGCAGCTGCCGCCACCGGAACCGGTGCGGGAAGAAGAAACCACGCAGAACCGGTAGGTGCCGACCGCTGGCCGGCACGAACAGCAGCCGAGCGTGGGCTCGGCTCTACAGCGCCGGTGCGCCGACCAGCAGCAGTTCCAGCACGAACCAGCCTACGAACGCGACCAGCAGTATCCCGCCTTCGCCACGACTGATCTTCAGGTCGCCGCGCAGCATCGGGTAAAGCACCAGCGCAAACGCCAACAGCGCCGGCAGTTCCAGGCGCACGAACGAGGCCGGCAAGGCCAACGGCTGCAACACCGCCATCGCACCGATCACCAGCAGCAGATTGACCACGCTGGAACCCAGAACGTGGCCGAGCACCATGTCGCCATGCCCGCGACGCGAGGCGGCAATGGCGGTGGCCACCTCCGGCAGTGCGGTGCCGATCGCCACCGGCAACAGGCCGACCAGCAACGGCGTCCAGCCCAATGCGGCACCGAAGTCGGCGGCAGCACCCACCACCAGGCGCGCGCCCCAGTACAGGGTCAGTGCGGCGATCAGCACGCGCAGCACGTTCAACGGCAGGCTGGTGCGGCTCAGCGCGGATTCGGCGATGGCTGCCTGCACCTCGGCGCTCTCGACGCGGCCGCGGCGCAGCAACAGCACCTGCATGACGATGAAGCCCGCCACCAGCACGCCGCCTTCCCATCGCACCAGGCGACCATCCAGACCGAACAGGATCAGCAGCACGCCGGCCGCCAGCAGCGACCACCACAGCACCGCCTGCAGGCGCGCGCGCAGCAGCAGGGGGGCGGCGATGGCGGCCACCGCCAGGGTCAAACCCAGATTGACGATGCTGCTGCCCACTGCATTGCCCAGTGCCAGCTCCGGTTGGCCGACCGCCAGCGCACGTGCGTTGACCGCCAGCTCCGGCAACGAGGTGGTCACGCCGAGCAGCAGCAGCCCGGCAGTGAACGGGCTGGCCCCGAAGCGCTGGGCCAGGCCGGAGACGGCCTTGACGATGGAGTCCCCGCCCAGTGCCAGCAGCAGCAGGCCGAGCAGGAACCAGGCAATGGCAATGGCGATCATCGAGCACTCCCCAGCAGTGGTGGCGCGATTCTACGCTTGGCCCGAGCGCATGGCTGGGCGGTGGATCAAGGATCAGCCACAGCCTTCCGCATAGTCGACCTGCGGGGTCTGCCCGACCCGCCAGGCACCCACCCGGCCATCGGCACCGAGCGCGAAGTCGATCACTGCCCCGCCCTCCTGCGCCGGCCGCACGCGCAGGTGCTGGGCCTTCTCGTCGTACTTGTCGGGACCGACGTCAGCGCGCTCGGGATACAGCACCTGCAGCTCGCCCAGGGTCATGCCGACCTTGCCGCCACCCGGTGCGGTGATGGTGGCGCTGCGCACGTCGTAGCGCACCAGCTTGCGGCCTTCGATCATCAGCCGCGGGTCCTCGGCATCCTGCGGGCGCAGGAAGTAGCAGCCGTCGTTGCCGTCGTCGGCGGGCAGCGGCCTGCCGGCGGCATCGGTGCCCAGCCCCTGCAGTGGCGTGCCAAAACCACTGCGGACTTCGGCGATGCCGGTGCCCAGCTTCGCACCAGCGAAGCCGTCCAGGCGGGCTGGACTGTCCTTGCGGGGGTCGTTCGCCGGGCGGGCCGCCAGATCAGGATCCGTCGACTGGGCGGGACCGGTCGCCGAGGCGGTTTCCGCGGGGGTGTCGCTGCCGCTGCCAGCGGCGCCCTGCTTGTCCGGGCCGCCACTGCAGGCGGCGAGCGAAAGGAGCAACAGACCAGCAATCGGGAGGTGCTTCATCGGTGCGGTTCCCTGGCACGAAGGTAGCTGCACGCTAGCGCAGCGCGCGTGCAGAAGCTGCATTGTCATCGCGGTTTCATCGCCCTCGTTCAGGCTCGGCGTGCACCGACCTGGCTGTCCCTTCCATGCAACCGCGCAAGACCGAACTCGCCCGAACCGCGCTGCAGGCCCACCGCGCGCCGCTGGACATGCGCCAGCGCCGGTTGCTGATCCTGTGCGACGGCCAGCGCAGCATCACCGACCTGACCGTCCTGCTCGGCCAGGATGCGCCCGCGATGGTCATCCAGCTGGTGCAGGCCGGTTACCTGAGCACCGGGACCGGTGCCGCAGCCCCGCCACCGCCGCCGCCGCCGGCAACACCTGCCGCAGCGGCGGCCACAGCGGGCGAGCGCCGCCGCTCGCTGGTGGCTGCGCGCATCTACGTGCTGGGCATCCTGGAAATGCAACGCCACCCGCAGGCGGCGGCCTTGTTCCGCGACCTGCAGCAGGCCCGCGCGGAAAGCGACGTACTGCAGGTGCTGCAATCAGCGATGCAGATGCTGCCCGGACTGACTTCGGTGGGCTATTGCCAGCGTGTACGCCAACGCCTGCTGGAGGCGCTGCCGTTGGAGCACTGCGACGCGTTCGCCGAGGTGGCCTGAAGAAAAAAGGGGACGGAGGGGATTAAGTCGTTTCAAGCACACGTGCGCTGATTGCGGCTTAATCCCCTCCGTCCCCTTTTCCGGGTCAGCGGTAGTTGTTGCGCAGGCCGTTCCAGCACTGCTGGTAATCGCCCTGGCGGTGGCCGGCGGCCAGTGCCTGTGCGGTCGGGCGGATCACCGCGCGGGTCTCGAACATGAAGGCCATCGTGTCCTTGATCACGTCCGCCTTGGACAGATCGGCATTGGACGCCTTGTCGAAGGTCGGTGCGTCCGGGCCGTGGCCGCTCATGCAGTTGTGCAGCGACGCGCCGCCCGGCACGAAGCCTTCGGCCTTGGCATCGTAGGCGCCATGCACCAGGCCCATGAACTCGCTGGCGATGTTGCGGTGGAACCACGGTGGACGGAACGTGTTCTGCGCCACCAGCCAGCGCGGCGGGAAGATCGCAAAGTCCATGTTGCTGGTTCCCGGCGTGTCGCTGGGCGAATGCAGCACCAGGAAGATCGACGGATCCGGGTGGTCGTAGCTGATCGAGCCAATGGTGTTGAAGCGACGCAGGTCGTAACGGTACGGCGCGTAGTTGCCGTGCCAGGCCACCACGTCCAGCGGCGAATGGTCGATCGGCGCACGCCACAGGCGGCCCTCGAACTTGGCGATCAGCTCGAAATCGCCATCGACATCCTCGAACGCCGCGTGCGGGGTTTCGAAGTCGCGCGGATTGGCCAGGCCGTTGGAACCGATCGGGCCAAGGTCGGGCAGCTTCAGCAGCGCACCGTAGTTCTCGCAGATGTAGCCGCGACTGGGGCCATCCGGCAGCTCCACGCGGAACCGCACGCCACGCGGAATCACTGCGATCTGCTGCGGCTCGATCTCGATCACGCCCAGCTCGGTCAGCAGGCGCAGCGCGCCCAGCTGCGGCACGATCAGCAGCTCACCGTCGGCGTTGTAGAAGTAGCGGCCGACCATGTCGCGGTTGGCAGCGTAGAGGTGGATGCCCACGCCGGCATGCGCATCGGGCGAACCGTTGCCCCCCATCGTGTACAGGCCTTCGACGAAGTCGGTCGGCGACTCCGGCAGCGGCAGCGGACTCCAGCGCAGCTGGTTCGGCGAGGCCGGCTGTGCGCCGAAATCACAGTGCAGCTGCGACTGCGCGAACGGGGTGAACTCGCCATGGGTCACCGCCGGGCGGATCCGGTACAGCCAGCTGCGGCGATTGCTGCCGCGCGGCGCGGTGAAGGCGGTGCCGGTCAACTGTTCGGCGTACAGGCCGTGGGCCACCTTCTGCGGTGAGTTCTGTCCGACCGGCAGCGCGCCGGCGACGGCCTCGGTGGCGAACTCGTTGCCAAAGCCGGACTGGTAGCCACGGGCGGTGATGGCGGGGGACATGGGAACTCCAGAGATTGCCGGCCAGCGGCCGGCACTACCATTCGGACAGGCAATGTCGACCGGAAGCCGACATTGCCTGCAGACCTTACAGCACGCCGCGGCGGATCTGGTCGCGCTCGATGCTCTCGAACAGCGCGGTGAAGTTGCCTTCGCCGAAGCCCTCGTTGCCCTTGCGCTGGATGATCTCGAAGAAGATCGGGCCGATGCAGTTCTGGGTGAAGATCTGCAGCAGCTTGCGCTGATGGGTTTCCGGATCGGCATCGATCAGGATCTTGTTCCTGGCCAGGCGCGGCACGTCTTCACCGTGGTTCGGCACGCGCTGGTCGATCACGTCGAAGTAGGTCTCCGGGGTGTCGAGGAAGTCCACGCCCTGCGCGCGCATCGCTTCGACGGTCTCGTAGATGTTCTCGGTGAAGCAGGCGATGTGCTGGATGCCCTCGCCCTTGTACGCGTCCAGGTACTCGTTGATCTGGCTCTTCGGGTCGGACGATTCGTTCAGCGGGATGCGCACGATGCCGTCCGGCGCGGTCATCGCCTTGGACACCAGGCCGGTCTTCAGTCCCTTGATGTCGAAGTAGCGGATCTCGCGGAAGTTGAACAGGCGCTCGTAGTAGTCCGACCACTGCTGCATGTTGCCGAAGTACAGGTTGTGGGTCAGGTGGTCGATGAAGGTCAGGCCGAAGCCCACCGGGTGCAGGTCGGCACCGGCGATCGGCTCGTAGTCGCCGTCGTAGATGCTGCCGGCGCTGCCATAGCGGTCGACCAGGTACAGCATGCAGTCGCCGATGCCCTTGATGACCGGCGCGCTGACCGCCTTGCTGTCCGGCTTGAAGGCGATGGCTTCGGCGCCGTTGCCCAGCGCGGTCTGGTAGACCTCCTGGCCCGGCTTCTTGAAGCGGATGGCGAAGCCGCAGGCGCACGGACCGTGCTTTTCGGCGAAGTCGGCGGCGAACGAATCGGGGTCTTCATTGACCAGGAAGTTGACGTCGCCCTGGCGATAGACGGTAATCGGACGCTGCTTGTGCTTGAGCACCGCGCTGAAGCCCATCTTCCGGAAGTACTCGTGCAGCTCCTGGCCGCGGCCGGCCGGGGCGGCGAATTCGACGAACTCGAAGCCGTCGATGCCCATCGGGTTCTCGAAGGTGGTGACCTGCATGCCGGGGTTGGGGTGCGAGGTAGTCGGGACTGCGGTATTCATGGCGTGGCTCCGAATCGGTACCGCATCGGTACAAACCAGGTGCGGGCAGGTAGGGACCCGGCGAGAATGCAGGGTCTGGACCTCCCCCTTATAGTTACACTTGAAACCACCAGCAAGGTGCACCGCAACATGAGCCCCGATCCCGCCTCGACCCGCCTGCGTGCCTCGCACGTCCTGCTCGACCTGGAACAGTTCCTGCCATACCGGCTGAGCGTGCTGTCCAACCGGGTCAGCGGCAACATCGCCAAGCTATACGGCGATCGTTACGGTCTGGCGATTCCCGAATGGCGGGTCATCACCATCCTGGCGCTGTACCCGGGTTCCTCGGCCAGCGAGGTCTCCGACCGCACGGCGATGGACAAGGTGGCGGTCAGCCGCGCCGTGGCCCGCCTGCTGGAGCGCGGCTTCATCAAGCGCGAGACGCATGGCGACGACCGCCGCCGCTCGGTACTGGCGCTGTCGGCCGCCGGTTTCGAGGTGTACGAGACCATCGCACCGATGGTGATCGAGATCACCCGCAAGCTGATGTCGGTGCTGAGCGAGGAGGAAGAGCAGATGCTGGAAAAGCTGATCCTGCGCCTGGCCGGCGAAGGCCTGGAGCGGATGGGCCAAGGGGTCTGAAAGAAAAAAGGGGACGGAGGGGATTAAGCCGCAATCAGCACAGGTGTGCTCAAAGCGACTTAATCCCCTCCGTCCCCTTTTTCAGCTGAGGTGCTTGCGGCGTGCGTGGATCCACGGCACGGCCAGTGCTGCGATGGCGCCGCCGGCGAAGCCGAGCGAAGCGGCCACCGTGGCTGCTTCGACCGCCCCCGGCAGCGCCAGCGCCGCCGCCACCAGCAGCAACGAGGGCAGGCCGACGAAGGTACCCAGGAAGAAGTGCCAGCGCGGTGACCAGGTGTTGAGCTGCAGCAGGCTGACCGGCTGCCAGGCGTCGGAGGCGGCGTCCTCGGCGATCTTCGCCACCGCCTTGGCCAGGTCCACTTCGGGCAGCGCGCGGCCCAGGCGTGCGCTGGCCAGTAGTTCGGCCACCGCCTCCACCGGCGGGAACGTGGCCGGCCACGCCACCGGCGCCGGCACGCCGTAGGCGGTCAGCAGCGGCACGCTCAGCCACGGCGCCACCAGCGGCCGCATGCGGCGGCGGCCGTGCACGCACCAGATCTGCGGCTGGCCGTGCGCGGTGACGCTGTACAGCGCCAGTTCGCTGGCCGCTGGATAGCCAAGCATGGTCACCCGCGCCGCCAGGCTGTGCTGCCCCATCGCACGCAGGAAGCCCGGGCGGCTGCGCCCTTCCTGCATCCACGCCAGGCCCAGCGCACCCACCAGATACGCCTCGGCAACGTCCTTGCTGCCGGCCGTGGCGCGCTCGTCACTGGCCAGGTACCAGGCCAGCGACTTGGGTTCGGCAACATCCTCCAGGCCCCATCGGCTGTCATCCCCCAGCACGTGCCGCACCGGCAGACGGGCAGGCGCGGTTTCGCCACGCTCCCCGGTCTGCAGGAACGGCAGCACGCCCTGGATGAAGGTGGACAGCTCGATCGCGCGCGCGCCGTGGCCCTGCCATTCCGGCGGCAGCAGCCCGGCCAGCTGGCCTTCGGCGGCCATCGCATCAAGGCGCGCCTTCTGTTCGACCAGCTTCTGCACAGCGCCCTTCAACACCACGTTGTCGGGCAGCGCGATCTGCGGCAGGCGGTGGCGGGGCGGGTCCAGTTCAACAGCGTCCTCGCCCGTGCCGGCGTCGTCCAGCAGGGCCTCCTGCGGTGGCAGGGTCACGCCCTCGCCGGCCCCAGCCTCGGCCAGGTGGCTGGCAGGTTCGGGCAATCGTTCGGCGTGGTCGCTGTGCATGGGCGTTCCGGTAGGTTGCGTCGACGAGGCGTCGACCGAGGTCCTTGCCGGTAACGGCGTACATGCAGTGAAGTTGAGACGCCGATTCGAAGAGTGTGACGGCGCGCGCAGTAGATTCGCGCGGGCGTGGATGCACTTCTGTGCCGACCAACGGTCGGCACCCACCGGGGTTGGCGGCCAGCGGTCGGCACCCACCAGAGCATGCCGGCCAGCGGCCGGCACTACCCCTATTCCGGTTTGTCGGGTGCCCAGTGCTTGAGGAACGCGCTCACCCGTGCAGGCTGGAAGGCTTCGCCCTTGCGCAGCTCAGCAGTCGCCTGCGACACCAGCAGGCTGCCATCGGCGTCCAGTACCAGCAGGTGCGGATAGTCGCGCTCCATTTCGGGGAACTGGGCGAAGAAGGCGGTGTTGGGCTGTTCGTCGCTGGCGTTGACCTTCACCCACACGTAGTGGGCGTCGCGAAAGCGGCGCAGGTCGCCGTTGCCCTCGACCATTTCGTCCAGCGCCCGGCAGCGCTCACAGGCGGCGTTGCCGATCTCGAGCAGGATGCGCTTCTTGCCGCGCTGGGCTTCCACCTTGGCGGTGGCCAGGTCATCGGCGGGGTCGCGGGCCGGGTCGAACTGCGCGCCGAGCCCGGCGATGGCGGCAATGTCTGCCGCCACCGGGGTGTTGCCCGAGGCCACCGGTTCGCTGGGGTCAGCGACCGGTGGCTCGGTGGGTCGGGTATCCAGGGGTTGCGTGGGCTCGGCGGTGGCAGGCGGTTGCGGTTGCGAACAGGCGCCGATCAGCGCCGCACAGATCACCACTACCGCAGTACCGAGCCTGCTACGCATGCCTTCTACCCTCTCATCATCATTTGACGCCGTGCATCAGCTTGTTGATCAGCGGGGCGATCAGGAACAGCACCACGCCGGAGCCGATCAGGGCCCAGAACCCGAAGGTATACCCCTTCAGGGCCGACTCGACCGTCATGCCGCCTTCACCACTGACCACGCCAGCGAAGATGCCCGACAGGTTGTTGCCGATGCCGGTGGACAGGAACCAGCCACCCATGCCGAAGCCGACCAGGCGCACCGGGGCCAGCTTGGTCACCATCGACAGGCCGATCGGCGACAGGCACAGCTCACCGACCGACTGGATGACGTAGACCATGAACAGGGTCCAGAACGGAATCTTGCCGTCCACGACCATCTGCGACAGGGCGAACATCAGCAGGGCGAAGGCGGCGCCGTTGAACAGCAGGCCCAGGCCGAACTTGCGCGGAATGGACGGATTGGCGCGGCCCATGGCCACCCAGATCCAGGCGATGACCGGGGCCAGGGTGATGATCGCCACAGAGTTGACCGACTGGAACCACGCGGTCGGGAACGTCCAGTCGCCGAACTGGCGGTTGACGATGTTCTCGGCCAGGAAGGTGAACGAGCTGCCGGCCTGTTCGAAGAACATCCAGAACATCACGTTGAAGGCGAAGATGATCAGCATGGCGATCACGCGGTCGCGCTGCACCTTGCCCTCGCGGATGCCCTCCACCAGCAGCAGCACGGCAAGCGCGGTGAACATCGCGCCCAGGATCCAGGCCAGCGCGGTGGCGCCGGTAGCCAGCAGGAAGTAGGCCACCGGGATGGCGACCACGGCACCGGCCAGCACCATGATGATGCGGCCGAAGCCTTCAGCGCCGGCCGGCGGTGCGCCGATGCCCTTCAGGCCGGCGCGACCGATGTAGAACCACACCAGCGAGATCAGCATGCCCACGCCCGAAGCGATGAACACGACCTTGTAGGACGGCATCGCATCGGTACCGAACACCTTGCGGGCCAGGTACTCGGTCAGCACCGGGGCGATCATCGCGCCGATGTTGATGCCCATGTAGAAGATGGTGAAGCCCGAGTCGCGGCGCTCGTCCTTCAGGCCGTACAGCTTGCCGACCATGGTCGAGATGTTGGGCTTGAACAGGCCGTTGCCGACGATGATCGTGGCCAGGCCGAGCTTGAAGATGTGCTCCTGCGGCAGCGAGATCATGAACAGGCCAGCGGCCATGATGATCGCGCCGGTCAGGATCGAGCGCTGGTAGCCCAGCACCCGGTCGGCCACGTAGCCACCGAAGATCGCCGCGGCGTACACCAGGGCCAGGTAGGCGCCATAGATGCGGCTGGCGTCGCCTTCACCGGCAGCGCTGCCGTTGTAGAACTGGGCAACGATGTACAGCACCAAGGCCCAGCGGATGCCATAGAACGCAAAGCGCTCCCAGAACTCGGTCATGAAAAGCATCCACAACGGGCGCGGGTGGCCCAGCGTGGTCTTGAAGTCCGGCAGCGCCGGCTCTGGGGTGTTCGCAGTGGCGTTTACGCTCATGCGGATTTCCTGGTTCGGTGGATGACGAGCACGTCCGCTGTGCAGTTGGAGCAACGCGCGAGGATCACCGACTTGTGGCGTTCACGTCAAATACACGCCGTTTGAGGCAGGTGCCGTCCTGCTCGCTGAACTTGCATCTGAAACGATCCAGCCAATGGCCGGGGTCCAAGCTGAATGGGGGTCAGCCCAGTTCTGCCGGGGGCGCGGCCTGCAGGCTGGTGCGCACCTGGAACAGTTCGGGGAAGAAGGTCAGTTCCAGCGCCTTGGCCAGGAAGCCCACGCCGGACGAGCCGCCGGTGCCGCGCTTGAAGCCGATCACCCGCATCACGGTGCGCATGTGCCGGAATCGCCACAGCTGGAAGGCCGTCTCCAGATCCACCAGGTCCTCGCACAGCGCGTACTCGCGCCAGTAGCGGTCGGTGTCCTGGTAGATGCGCTCGAACACCGGCTGCAGTGCGTCGTCGGCCACGTGCGGCTGGGTCCAGTCATGGGCCTCGTAGACCGCCGGGACAGCATGGCCGAAGCGGGCCAGGTACTTCAGGAATTCCTCGTACAGGCTCGGCGCCTCCAGCACGGTGCGCAGCTGCGCCTGCCCGGCCGGGTCATGCTCGAACACCTGCAGCATCTGCGCGTTCTTGTTGCCCAGCAGGAACTCGATGTAGCGGTACTGCAGCGACTGGAAGCCCGAAGACGGGCCCAGCACGTCGCGGAAGCCCATGTATTCGGACGGGGTCAGCGTTTCCAGCACCGACCACTGCTCGGTCAGCTGGCGCAGCACCTGCTTGCTGCGCGCCAGCACCTTGCGGCACTGCCAGACTTCATCGCGCTGCAGGAAGCCGATCGCGGCACGCAGTTCGTGGCCCAGCAGCTTCAGCCACAGCTCCGAGGTCTGGTGCTGGATGATGAAGAGCATCTCGTCATGATGCGGCGGGTTGGACAGCGGCTGCTGCGCGCTGAGCAGCTGGTCCAGCCGCAGGTAACCGCCATAGGTCAGGCGGCCCTGCAGGTCGGTGTGGATGCCGGCTTCGAGATCGCGTTGGTTGTTGTCGACGGACATGGGCGGGACCAGATCGGGGGCGGCAAGGGTAGCGCGTTGCCGCCGCGCTGGCAGCCGCCGGGTTCCATCCCCGGGCGTGCGGTTGGCCGTGGAGCATCGGCCGATCCCGGGCCTGCGCGTGGAACCGTCCAGGCCGTTGTACTGGCGGTCAGCCAGAGGCGTATTCTGATGCTTTGCAGCAACGACTGAA
Source organism: Stenotrophomonas sp. Ps181 (assembly GCF_025697425.1). NCBI lineage: Bacteria > Pseudomonadati > Pseudomonadota > Gammaproteobacteria > Lysobacterales > Lysobacteraceae > Stenotrophomonas > Stenotrophomonas sp. Ps181. The sequence continues at coordinate 278,927 of NZ_JAHWBI010000002.1, read as the reverse complement.
TACGTTGTTGTTATTGGCCCCCCACCCGCCGGCAGGGGTAAAACGGGGAATCTCCGTGTTGCGGCGCAGGAAGGCTATTCCGTACGCGTTCCTTAACATGGCGATTCATATCATTTGTAACTTCTCTGTCGAAGGTGCAGTACGCAATGACGGTTGCCGCTGAATTCAAGATCGAATACCTGCAGTACCTGGACACGGACGGCACGCTCGTCCGCGATGACCTGCCCGCGTCGCTGCGCGACCCCAAGGTCCTGGTACCGCTGTTCAAGCAGATGCTGTTCGTACGCACGTTCGACAGCAAATCCATCGCGCTGCAGCGCACCGGCAAGCTCGGCACCTATGCCGCCTGCCTGGGCCATGAAGCCGCGCACGTGGGTATCGGCGCTGCGATGCAGAAGGACGACGTGTTCGCGCCTTCGTACCGCGAGTATGGCGCGATGTTCATGCGTGGCGTGCGCCCGCACGACGTGCTGATGTACTGGGGCGGCGACGAACGCGGCAATGATTACGGCGGCAACGCGGCCAAGGACTTCCCGTTCTGCGTGCCGATTTCCACCCAGTGCCTGCATGCCGCCGGTGCCGCGCTGAAGTTCAAGCTCAACAAGGAACCGCAGATCGCGGTGGCCGTGTGTGGCGATGGCGGCAGCTCCAAGACCGACTTCTACGCGGCATTGAATTCGGCCGGCGCCTACAAGCTCCCGCTGATCCTGTGCATCGTCAACAACGGCTGGGCCATCTCGGTGCCGCGTTCGGCCCAGACCGGTGCCGAAACGCTGGCGCAGAAGGGCCTGGCGGGCGGCCTGCACTGCCTGCAGGTGGACGGCAACGACCTGATCGCGGTGCTGGCGGCAATGGAACAGGCGCGCGAACGTGCGCTGGCCGGCGACGGTGGCACCGTGCTGGAACTGATGACCTACCGCCTGTCCGACCACACCACCGCCGATGACGCGCGCCGCTACCGCGACGACGCCGAAGTGAAGGATGCCTGGCAGCGCGAGCCGATGCTGCGCCTGCGCAAGTACCTGATCAACGCCGGTGTGTGGAGCGAACAGGAGGAAACCGCTTGGGTCGCCGAGTGCGGTGCGCGCGTGGACGAGGAAGTGAACCTGTACCTCAACACGCCGGTGCAGCCGGTCGAGGCGATGTTCGACTTCCTGTATGCCGATCCGCCGCCGGACCTGCTGGCCCAGCGTGCCCAGGCGATCGCCCTGGAGAAGCGCCATGGATGAGATCAAGAACGGCGCGCCCGGCGCGCACACCAACGCCGCCGACAGCGCTGCGGTCGCGCGCGGAGATGACAGCATGACCACCACCCCGATCACCCTCATCGAAGCCATCACCCAGGCGCTGGCCTGGGAGCTGGAACACGATCCGTCGGTGCTGGTGCTGGGCGAAGACGTGGGCGTCAACGGCGGCGTGTTCCGCGCCACTGCCGGCCTGCAGCAGCGCTTCGGCTCGGACCGCATCCTCGACACCCCGCTGGACGAAACCACCATCGCCGGCCTGACCATCGGCCTGGCCGCTCAGGGCATGAAGCCGGTGGCCGAAGCCCAGTTCGATGGCTTCATGTACCCGATGGTCGACCATATCGTCTGCCACGCCGCACGCCTGCGTTACCGCACGCGTGGCCGCCTGCACTGCCCGATGGTGCTGCGCGTGCCGTGGGGCGGTGGCATCCGCGCGCCGGAACACCACAGCGAAGCCAACGAGGCGATCTTCACCAACGTGCCGGGCCTGCGCGTGGTGCTGCCGTCGTCGCCGCAGCGTGCCTACGGCCTGCTGCTGGCCGCGATCCGCGAGCCGGATCCGGTGATCTACATGGAGCCCAAGCGCATCTACCGCCAGTACAAGGAAGTGGTCGTCAACGACGGCGAAGCCTTGCCGCTGGACGTCTGCTTCGTGCTGCGCGACGGCACCGACGTGACCCTGGTGACCTGGGGCGCGCAGGTGAAGGAAGCGCTGGAAGCGGCCGACAAGCTGGCCGGCGAAGGCATCAGCGCCGAAGTCATCGACGTGGCCACGCTGCGCCCGCTGGACTTCGCCACCATCGCCGAATCGGTGGCCAAGACCGGCCGCTGCGTTATCGTGCAGGAGGCCCCGAAGACCGCGGGCTTCGGCGCCGAGATCGCCGCGCGCCTGGCCGAGGAATCGATCTACGACCTGCTGGCCCCGGTCGAGCGCGTGACCGGCTACGACACCCACATTCCGCTGTTCCGCCTGGAAATGAAGTACCTGCCGAGCGTTGAGCGGATCGTGGCGGCGGCCAAGCGCGCGGTGGCGGCCGGCTGACATGCGGGCCCGCCTTCTGGGGGCTTACCGCAGCCAGTATCCCAACCCGCTCCGGTTCCACACCGGCCAGATCGTCGAAGTAGGTGTCCGTGACGAGGAATGGCCGGCGTTTGCCTGGGTACGCACCAACGATGGGCGCGCTGGATGGGCGCCCATCGCCTGGTTGCAGCTGCTGGACGAGGGTCGCGCCGAAGCCCTGTGCGACTACGACGCCCGCGAGCTGGATGTGGAAAGCGGCGAGATGGTGAAGCTTCATCACGAACACGGCGGGTGGTGGTGGTCCGAGCGCGCCAATGGCGCGACGGGTTGGCTGCCGGCCCGCGAACTGGAACTGCTGGAAGAGAACTGCAAATGAGCCAGACCAAGAACTTCAACCTGCCCGACCTGGGCGAAGGCCTGCCGGACGCGACCATCGTCGAGTGGTTCGTCAAGGAAGGCGATGTGATCAAGCTGGACGAGCCGCTGGTCTCGATGGAGACCGCCAAGGCCGTGGTGGAAGTGCCCTCGCCGTTCTCCGGCAAGGTGCTGAAGCTGTCCGGCGAAGCCGGCGACATCATCCCGACCGGCTCGGTACTGGCCAGCTTCGAGCTGGACCCGAACCTGCCGCAGCGCGCTGATGGCCAGGACACCGGCCACAGCCATGGTCACGCCGCACCGGCGGCGCCGGCTGCCGCACCGACCCCGCCGCCGCTGCCGGCTGCGGCCGCTCCGGTTGCCGCCGAGGACGCCAAGCCCGCCGCTGCCGAGCGCGATGATGCCGGTACCGTGGTCGGCGCCATGCAGAGCTCCAACGCCGTGCACGCCGAACAGGCGCTGGCCGTCGGTGGCGTCAAGGCCGTGCCGGCCGTGCGTGCGATGGCGCGCAAGCTGGGCGTGGACCTGAGCCGCGTGCCTGCCACCGGCAGCGATGGCGCGGTCACCATGGCCGACGTCAAGCAGGCCGCCGCCAACGGCAGCGCCAAGCTCGGCGCCGCTCCGGCACCGGTCGCTGCCGCCGCGTATGCCGCGCCCGCCCCGGCGCAGGTGTCTGCCCCGGTGCAGAGCGAAGCCCGCACCCCGCTGTCTGCGGCCGGCAAGCCGATGCGCACCCAGCCGCCGGGCGTGGTCGCCAAGGGCCAGCCGGAACCGCTGAAGGGCGTGCGCCGCAACATGGCCCGCGTGATGGCCGATGCGCACAGCAAGGTCGTGCCGACCACGCTGAACGACGACGCCGACATCCACGCCTGGCTGCCGGGCAACGACGTCACCGCCCGCCTGGTGCGCGCCATCGTGGTCGCCGCGCAGAAGGTACCGGCGATGAATGCCTGGTTCGACGGTGAAGCACTGACCCGCACCCTGCACGCGCAGGTGGACATCGGCATCGCCGTGGACACCGACGACGGCCTGTTCGTGCCGGCCCTGCGCAATGCTGACATGCTCGACGCACGCGGCATCCGCGAAGGCGTCAACCGCCTGCGCGAGCAGGTGGAATCGCGTTCGATCGCGGCGTCGGAACTGAGTGGCTACACCATCTCGCTGTCCAACTTCGGCATGTTTGCCGGCCGCTACGCGACTCCGGTCGTGGTGCCGCCGTGCGTGGCCATCGTCGGTGCCGGCCGTGCCCGCCACCAGATGACCCCGGTGATGGGCGGCGTGGAAGCGCACAAGGTGATCCCGCTGTCGGTCACCTTCGACCACCGCGCAGCCACCGGCGGTGAAGCCGCCCGCTTCCTGCGCGCGATGATGGACGACCTGGCGCTGGCCAGCTGATCGGCCCCCTCTGAAACACAAGAAACGCCGGGCAATGCCCGGCGTTTTTTTGTGCCGCTCTACTGTAGAGCCGAGCCCATGCTCGGCTGCTTTCCGGTAGATCCACGCCATGCGTGGATGAAGGCAGGAAGCAAGCCGAGCATGGGCTCGGCTCTACAGATCGCCTGTCATCAATCGCGAGCGACCAAGCCGTCGGCGCGGCTGTACACACGCAGGCGGTGGCCATCAGGATCGACCCCGACGAAGGTATGGCCGAACTCCAGTGTCACCGGTGCCTGCAGGATCTGCACGCCCAGCGCGCGCCACGCATCGTGCATCTGCTGCACGACGTCGGGGTTGGCGACGACCATCGCCAGTTCTGCGGCACCGGCCTGCGCGGACACCGGCGGCTGCACGCCGTCGCGCTGCCACAGGCCCAGTGCGGCGCCACCGCCGAGCAGGAACAGGGCGAAGCCAGGAGACTGCTCGACCGGCGGTTTGCCGAGGATGCCGCTGTAGAAGGTGGCGCTGGCGGCGACGTCGCGCACGTACTGCAGCAGGGTGCTGGGCGTGAACATGGGGAAGCTCCGTTGTTGGGAGCGTTCATGGTGGTATGGGCCTGCTGACACATTCTGTCAGTAGAGGGGACTGCCGGTAGAGTCGACTCTACCCCCCGCTCTCGGCTGTTGCTGTGGTTATGAGCGGTCCAGCCAGTCCGGCGCGATGCCCTGGGCCTTCTGCCAGCGCCGCAGCAGCGTGGCGCGCGGCACGCGGTAGCGGTCCTCCAGCGCGCGTACCTGGCGGATGCGATCGAGCCGGAAATGGCGGAAATCCTCGCGGCTCTCGCACCACGCCGCCAGCATCGGCACCTCATCGAAGTAGCCCAGCGCGAACGGCCAGACAATGCGCTCACTGCGCCGGCCTTGCGCATCCTCGTAGCCGAACTTCAGGCGCTGCTGTGACCCCACAGCCTCACGCACGACCTGCAGACGCGCGGGGGGAACCTTGCTCCCCGCGCGCGAAGGGCCAACGCGCAGGCCACTGTCACGCAATGCCTCGCGGCGTGCCGCTGGCAACACATGGGCGATACGCGCCAGGGCATCACGAGCAGCTTCGGCCAGCGCGGGTTCGGTGCGCGCCGCGACCCAGCGCAGGCCCAGCACCAGCGCGTCGATCTCGGCCGGTGGCAGGGTCATCGGCGGCAGGGTATCGCCGGGTGCCAGTTGGTAACCGACGCCGGCCTCGCCACGCAGGTCAGCGCCCTGCTCGCGCAGAGTCTCGATATCGCGGTACAGCGTGCGCAGGCTGATACCCAGCGCATCGGCCAACGCCTGCCCCGCGACCGGCCGTCGATGACGGCGCAGCAGCTGCAGCAGCTGGGTCAGGCGCAGCGCTCGCGACATCAGCCGACCAGCGCGCGCGATGCCACCACGTGCTCGCCCGGCTGCGGGGCCAGCGCAGCCTCGACCAGCGCCCTGGCAATTTCGCTGGCCGGGTTGATCCGCCATGCCCGTGGCAACACCGGCCCCAGTGCACCCAGCACCGTCAGTGCCAGGCGTTCGCCGCGGCGAACCTCGTTGCGCTCGCCACCGATCAGTCCTGGGCGGACCAGGGTCAACGAATTGAAGCCCAGCGCACGCAGATCACGCTCCAGCTCGCCCTTCACCCGGCTGTAGAAGATCGACGACTGTGGGTTGGCGCCGGCTGCGGAATTCAGCACATAGGTCTGCGCCTCCTGTGCTTTTGCCAGGCGTGCGAACGCCAGCGGGTAGTCATGATCGATGCGATGGAAGGCCTCGCGGCTGCCGGCCTGGGCCATGGTGCTGCCCAGCGCGCAGATGATCGCGTCCACGCGCGCCCATTCGGGCGAGGCAGGCAACGCGTCGAAGGCCAGCACCGGGTTCTCCAGCTTCCCGTGAGTCAACGCCAGCGGGCGGCGGGTCGGGGCAACCACGGCGCCACAGCGCGGGTCGTCCAGCAGCCTGCGCAGGGTCAGCCCACCGACCAGGCCGGTCGCCCCCAGCAACATCACGCGCATCACCACCTCCAGTGCGGCATCCTGTCGCCCATCCTAGCCGTTCAAGCCCTCGGCGGCCGCGCCGATATGCTGGAACCAGTCCCTGCCAGCCCCAGGATTCGCTCCATGACGGACCAGCCCGACCACCGCCCTGCCCCCGGTACCGCCCTTGGGCCGCCGGCACGCGTGCGCGCGGTGGTGGACGATGGGCGGGGTGACCGCGTGGTGCTGCAGGGCGGCGGTGGCGCGGCGCTGCAGCAGCTGTTCGCAGGCGCCGACGCGCCGGAACCGCTGCTGGCGGCGTTCGCCAACGGCATGGCCACCCTGCCCGGCGAACTGGGCGACATGGGCGACCGCCTGCAGTCCGCACAGGCCAGCGCCGATTGGCCGCGCTATGGGCGCGCGATGCGGCAGCTGATCGACAAGTATATCCGCACCATCGAGCAGCATTCGCCGGATGGGCAGCCGGAAAGCCTGCGCCTGTCCGAGCAGCTGCGGCTGCTGCTGGGCGGTGCGGTGGTCGCCCTGCTGCAGCATGACCCGGACCTGCGCGAGCAAGCGCAGGCGCTGGCCCTGCGCCTGCGCCAATGGCAGCCGGGCACGGCCCTGGAACCGATCGAACAGGGCGTGCGCGAACTTGGCCACCAGGTCGGCGTACGTGCCGAAAGCTGGCAGGAGCAGCAGGCGCTGCTGCTGGAGCTGTTCGCGCTGCTGCTGGAGAACGTCAGCGAGCTGCTGGATGACCGCAGCTGGCTGCAGGGCCAGATCGCGGCGGTGCGCCAGTTGCTGGACGGTCCGTTGGAAGCGGAAGCGGTCGAGCGCACCCGGGCCGAACTGCGCGAAGTGATCTACAAGCAGGGCCTGCTGCGCCAGGGCATCGACGATTCGAAGGCGGCGATGCGTGGGCTGATGGGCGAGTTCATCGAGCGCATGGACGGCATGGCCACCAGCACCGGCGAGTATCACGACCGCATTGGCAGCTACGCATTGCAGCTGCGCGAGGCGCGCAGCATCGCCGACCTCAACCAGCTGCTGCAGGACGTGATGCGCGATACCGGCAAAGTGCAGCAGCAGGCCGCACAGGCCCGCGATCACCTGGCAAATGCGCGGCAGGAAGTGGAGCGCGCAGAGCAGCGCATTGCCGAGCTGGAGCAGGAACTGCGCGCCGCCGGTGACCTGGCCCGCATCGATCCACTGACCCAGGCGCTGAACCGCCGTGGCCTGGACGAACTGCTGGAGCGCGAGCTGGCCCGTGCCGCACGCAACAACTCACCGCTGGGCGTGGCCGTGATCGACCTGGATGATTTCCACCTGACTAACGACACGCACGGGCATGCCGGCGGCGATGCGCTGCTGCAGCACCTGGTGTCCGTGTGCAAGCTGCTGCTGCGCGCGACCGACGGCATCGCACGGCTGGGCGGCGACGAGTTCGTGCTGGTGCTGCCGGAAGCCCAGGGCGCCGACAGCATGGCCACGGTGCAGCGCCTGCAGCGCTCGCTGGCCCATCGCGTGCTGACCGTGCAGGACCAGCGCGTGCCGGTGCATTTCAGCGCCGGGCTGGCGCAGTGGCAGCCCGGTGACGATACCGAAGCCCTGCTGCGGCGCGCCGATGACGCGCTGTATGCCGCCAAGCGGCAGGGCAAGAACCGCGTGCAGGCGGGCTGATGATCCAGCGTGCAGACGCTGTAGCGCCCGAGCCCATGCTCGGGCGGCGGCGCGCAGCGCCGTAGAGCAGCCGAGCGTTGGCTCGGCTCTACAGATCACTTCCCGCGCAGTTTCTGGAACCCGGTCACCGCTGCCAGCACGATGGCGCCGGCGATGATGCCGACCACCATGTTGCCTACCGCGCTCACCAGCCAGCCCCATTGCCCTTCGCCGCCCAGCGCCTGCACCGCGTGGTGCAGCGCCGGCACGTTGTGCACCAGGATGCCGCCGCCGACCAGGAACATGGCAATGGTGCCGGCCACCGACAGGAACTTCATCAGCCACGGTGCCGAGGCCACCAGCCCACGACCGAAGGCTGCAATGGCACCGCCCTTGCGCGACAGGTACAGCCCGACGTCATCGAGCTTGACGATGCCCGCTACCAGCCCATAGACGAACACGGTCATCGCCAGCGCGACCACGCTCAGCGTGAGGATCTGGTTGGTGAACGGCGCAGTGGCGACCACGCCCAGGGTGAGCACGATGATCTCGGCCGAAAGGATGAAGTCGGTGCGGATCGCGCCTTTTACCTTGTCCTTCTCCCACGCCACCATGTCCACCTGGGTATCGGCCAGTGCCTTGCGGCGTTCGGCCTGGCGCTCGGCATCGTCGTCGGAGGAATGAAGGAAGCGATGCGCCAGCTTCTCCACGCCTTCAAAACAGAGGAAGGCACCACCGATCATCATCAGCGGCACGATCAGCGGCACGTTCCAGCCGCGGCTGTGCAGCCAGGCCTCCAGCGCGCTGATCGCCAGTGCTGCCGGTACCAGGATCACCTTGTTGACCAGCGAGCCCTTGGCCACCGCCCACACCACCGGCAGTTCACGGTTGGCGTTGACTCCGGTCACCTGCTGCGCGTTCAGCGCCAGGTCGTCGCCCAGCACACCGGCGGTCTTCTTCGCTGCGACCTTGGTCAGGACCGAGACATCGTCGAGGAGGGAGGCGATATCGTCGAGCAGGGCGAACAGGCTGGCACCGGCCATGGGGCATCCAGGTAAGGGAATGGGCGGATTCTGACCGATCCGGTGTGGACTGCGGAAGACGTCGGGTTCACTGCGTGACCACCGCCCCCCGGCGACACTGCCGAATCCGGACATTGCCGGCCAGCGGCCGGCGCTACCTGTCTTCGTCGCATGGGAGTTCCGCTTGAGCAATCCGCCCACCGCCAATGGCAATCCCCCGCTGGTCAAAGGCATGAACCGGCGCAGCCAGATCCTGCGCCTGCTGATGCGCTACCGCCATTCGGGGGTGTTCTCGGGCATGAACCTGGACGCCGCCAGCAACCAGGCCGACGTGCCCGCCGATGGCAATCCGGAGCAATTCGTCAGTGACCTGGAGGCCCTGGGGCCAACCTTCGTCAAGCTGGGCCAGATGCTGTCCACACGACCGGACATGGTACCGGTGGAGTTCGCCACCGCCCTGGAACGCATGCAGGAAAAGGTGGCGCCGATCCCGGTCGAGCGCATCCACGCCATCATCGAGCAGGAGCTGGGCGTGGGGGTGAACAAGCTGTTTGCCGCGTTCGATCCCGAGCCGCTGGGCTGCGCATCGATCGCGCAGGTGCATCGGGCGGTGCTGCATGACGGACGCCAGGTGGCGGTGAAAGTGCAGAAGCCTGAAGTGGCCGCGCAGCTGCGCTCGGACCTGGAAGCGCTGCGCAGCTTTGCGCTGGCCGCCGATCACCTGACCCAGGTGGGCCGCCGCGTGCGCCTGCGCGACTGGCTCAACGAGTTCGCAAAGACCCTGATGCAGGAGCTGGACTACCACACCGAGGCCGAGAACCTGGCCCGCTTCGGACGGCATCTGCGGCCGTTCCGCCGCCTGTGGGTACCGCAGCCGATCTGGGACTACAGCAGCCAGCGCGTGCTGACCATGGAGCTCGCCACCGGCGTGCGCGTGGATGCGATCTCTGGCGTGCGCCGCACCGAGCAGGACATGGATCCGCTGGCAGCGGCGCTGATCCGCGGCTATCTGGACCAGATCTTCGTGCATGGCGAGATCCATGCCGACCCGCACCCGGGCAACCTGCGGGTGATGCCCGATGGCCGGCTGGCGATCTTCGACCTGGGCATGGTCGCGCACATGCCGCCGCGCCTGCGCGAGCGGCTGCTGAAGATCCTGTTCGCCGCCGTCGATGGCCGCGGCGAAGAAGTGGCCGACGATCTGATCAGCATCAGCACGCGGCTGGAGGCCTTCGACGAAGAGCGCTACCTGCGCGAGACCGGCCAGCTGATCGCGCGCTACGCCGCCAGTGGCAGCTTCTCCGAAGGCCGCGTGGTGCTGGACATGGTGCGCATCGCAACCGCCTGCGGCCTGCGCACGCCGCCGGAACTGAGCCTGCTGGGCAAGGCCCTGCTCAATCTGGAAACAGTGTGCCGGCTGCTGGCACCGGAGCTGGACACGCGCCGCATCGTCGAGCGCCAGCTGCAGCACGTGATGCGCGCGCGCCTGAAGAAATCCCTGTCGGCGGCCAACATCGCCAGCGAGGCGATGGAGCTGCAGCAGCTGCTGCGCGATGGGCCGCGCAAGCTGTCGGACATCATGGCGCTGCTGGCCGAGAACCGCCTGCAGATGAAGGTGACCGGGCTGGAAGAATCGCGGTTGATGGAGAACCTGCAGAAGATCGCCAACCGCGTGGCGGCCGGCATCATCAGCGCCGCATTGATCATGGCTGCGGCAATGATGATGAAGATCGACACCGGCTGGCACCTGTTCGGCTATCCCCTCATCGCACTGTTACTGCTGTTGATCGGCGTAGTGCTGGGACTGGGCATCGTCACCAGTGCATTGCTGTTCGATCGTCGCGCGCGGGCACGCGAGGAACGCGGGCACCGCTGATGCATCGGCGAAAAGCCGCGTATTCATGCGATTTTTAATGCAATCCAACGAAGCCTTTCACGCTCGTTTTACCTTCGTGGCGTGATTGCGCGCGCGTCATTCCAACAAACATTTCAGTCAGGTTCGTGCATGCACTATCGGGTCATCGGCCTGTCATGTGGATGTGCTTGCAGCAGCGCCGGTCGGATGGACACGCGTCGGTACGACGTCCATCACCACCACCCCGTCACTGCCGAAGCTGCCTATGCTCTGGATACTGCTGTTGTCGCTGTTGCTGCTGTGCTGGCTGTTCCTCGCGTCCGACAAGTGGGTGTGGTGGAAGGCCGGCGCATTCTCGCTGCTGCTGCTGATGCTCAGCACGTGGTGGCTGATCGACAAGCTGTCCGGTGATGGGCTCAACGCCGCCACGCTTTACCACCTCGGCGCCGACATGGAAGGCGCTGGTGTTTCCGACTTCAAGGGCTACATCGCCGGCTTCATCGTGCTGGCGCTGGTCTCGCTGCTGCCGCTGTTCGCTACGCGGGTGAAGCGCTGGCGCCGGCCCGGCCACGGTGGCGCGTTGTTCGCCGGCTTCGCGACCGTGTGGGTGGCCACGATCCTGATCAGCCCGCTTGCCCGTGACGGCCAACGCCTCTACCAGCAGCTGCGCCCGGTCGATTTCGCCCGCATCGCCCCCGAGTACCAGGTGCCGACGCAGCCGCTGCAGCGCCCGCGCAACATCGTATGGATCTACGGCGAAAGCCTGGAACGCACCTATCTGGATGAGGCCGTGTTTCCCGGCCTGATGCCCAACCTCAACCGCCTGGCGTCCGAGTCGCTGGACGTGCGTGGCCTGGCCTCGGCCGAAGGCAGCGGCTGGACCATCGCCGGCCTGGTGTCGTCGATGTGCGGCGTGCCGCTGACCACCTCGCAGGGCGACGAGAACAGCATGAACCGCATGGGCAGTTTCCTGCCCAAGGCGGTATGCCTGGGCGACTACCTGAAGCAGCAGGGCTACACCAACCATTACCTGGGCGGCGCCAACGGCCAGTTCGCCGGCAAGGGACAGTTCCTGGCCAGCCATGGCTTCGACGAAGTGCATGACCTGGCATGGTTCAAGCAGCAGAAGAAGATCGGCCGCATCCACTACTCGGCCTGGGGCGTGCACGACGACGTGCTGCTGGACACCGCCTACCAGCGCTTCGAGCAGCTTTCGCGCGCCGGCTCGCCGTTCATGCTGACCACGTTGACCATGGACACCCACCACCCGGCGGGCCACCTACCCGTGTCGTGCAAGGGCGAGCGCTACCGGAGCGGGTACGGCGACATCGGCCTGCTCAATGCACTCAAGTGCACCGACCGCCTGATCTCACAGCTGGTCGAGCGTATCCAGGCCAGCCCGTATGGGAAGGACACGCTGATCGTGATCGCCTCCGACCACCTGGCGATGCCCAACGACCTCAGCCACGTGCTGGCCAAGCAGAAGCGCGAGAACCTGCTGCTGTTCCTCGGCGACGGCATTGCCCCGCAGCAGCTCAGTGCCGACGCTGGTACAACGCTGGATTCCGGTGCGACCCTGCTCAGCCTGCTGGATCCGAAGCTGAAGACGATGGGCTTTGGCCGTTCGCTGATCGACCCGCAGCGCGCGCCCAGCGCCAGCGTGGCCGCGCGCCGCGACGATGGCCGCGACTATCCGCAGTACCTGGCCTTCGCCCGCTCACTGTGGCTGGGTGAACCGACCCGCGAGCTGAAGATCGACGGCGACGACCAGGTGGTGGTCGGCCTGCAGCACGTGCAACCGCCGGTGCTGCTGGAGTACGACAAGGACTGGGGCCTGAAGTCCGTGTATCTGGAAAACACCTCGCGCCAGTTCGATGATGCCAACCCGGACAACACTCTCGCCTACGTCGACCGCTGCACCGCGTTCGAGGATGGATCGGCCGACGGCGACTGGTGCGCCCTGCTCGTCAACCGCGACAATGGCATCAAGCTGTACCGCGACAACGATCTGCGCGGTGGCATCGCGGTGGATGCACCGCTGGATGCGCTCCAGGGCCCGCGCCCGAGCGTGCGCCAGGCACACATGATCACCCAGAAGGGCCGCCGCACCCGTGCCGGCCAGTACATGCTGCAGCTGGTGGCGAGCACGCGCCCGGACCGCGGTTTCTGGATCGAGGCGGTGTCCTCGCAGCGCAAGGTGGTACTGGCCCAGCAGTGGGTGCAGCCCGATGCCAACGGCAAGATCAACGTGTCGTTCGGGCTGGATCACGAAGTGGACGATCTGGAGATCCGCGCGTGGTTGAACCACGCCGAGAAGCTGGCGGTGGATACGTTCGCACTGGTGCCCTCGCGCAGCCGACCACGAGGATAGGGTTCTCTGCAGGGCTGCGCCCTGCACCCGCTACAAACCGGGGCAACGGCAACGGCAACGGCAACAGCGTGCATTCCGTGGGATGGCGGGGCGGTGTCGGAGTGCGGGGACGCCGTAAATCCGTCCCTGGAGGCTTGGCAGCCGCATCCATGCGGCTGACACCCCGCACTCCGACACCGCCCCACCTCTGACAGATTCCTGCGGCTGTCGGTAGGTGTCGACCTTGGTCGACACTTCTGTCAGATATCGAAATCAATCTGGGGTCAGATCCGTTTTCCGGAGGAAAACGGATCTGACCCCAATAGTATTTCCAACAGATCGCGGAAAACTGTCGAAGGCGGGGTGGGTCCGGTTGCGGGAGTGTCCGCGGCATGGATGCCGCGGCCAAGCCCCCATGGACGGGTTTACGGCGTCTCCCGCAACCGGACCCACCCCGCCATCCCTCAGGAAGCCAGCTTTTGCTGTTGCTGTTGAAGTTGCCGGCCAGCGGCCGGCACTACCGCGGGTGCAGGGCGCAGCCCTGCAAATAAACCCCTACTCCTGCGGATCGCGGGTGATGTGGATATCCGTCGGGGTCGACAGCGGGATGTTCCGCTCGGCCAGGATCTGCAGCAGGCTGAAGTACAGGTCGCTGCGGGTGGCGTAGACCTGCCGCGGGCTGGCCACGTAAGCGAAGCTGTTGATGGTGATCTGGCCACCGCCAATGCTGTCGATATAGACCGTCGGTGCCGGCTGCTTCAGCACATTGGTGTGCGCGGTGTACGCATCCAGCAGCGCCTGCCGCAGATTGCCGACATCCGTGCTGGGCGGCACCGCGAACTGGATCTGGATGCGGCCCTGGTTGTTGCCCATCGTCATGTTGCGCACGGTCTTGGTGACCAGCTCGGAGTTGGGCACGATCAACGTCGACTTGTCGCCCACCTGGATTTCGGTCGAACGCAGGCTGATGCGGCGGATGTCGCCTTCCTGGTCGCCCAGCTTCACCCAGTCACCGATCTTCACCGGGCGCTCGGCCAGCAGGATCAGGCCTGAGACGAAATTCTGGGTGATCACCTGCAGGCCGAAACCGATACCCACTGACAGCGCGCTGACCAGCAACGCCAGCTTGCTCAGCTGCAGGCCCATCGCCGACAGCGCCCAGATCACCGCGATGATGATGCCCACATAACGGGCAACGGTGCTCACCGAATTACGTGCGCCCAGGTCCAGCTCGGTCTTGGGCAGGTAGGTGTCGGTCAGCCAGCGCTGTACCAGCTGGGTGACGGCCAGGCCAGCCAGCAGCACCAGCACCGCCAGCACGATGCGCACCGGCTCCAGCTTGGTTCCGCCAATGTCGAATCCAGAGGTGAACAGCGAGGAGAAGCGCTCCACCACCGCGCCGATGTTGCCGAACGGTGCCACCAGCGCCAGCAGCGCGATCAGTACGACGATGGTGCGCAGCGCGGCCGACAGCAGCACGCCCGCCTGTTCCAGCCGCGATACGCTCAGGCCGGTGCTGAGCAGGATGGTCTGGCCGACCTTGCTGTCGGCGTTGAGCATCCAGGTGCTCAGGTCATCGACGAACTTGAACAGCAGGGTCGCGGCCAGCACTACGATGCTGCCGCCGATCAGCTGCTGGTTCACGAACTTGGCGAAGTTCAGGTAGCCCAGCAATGTGGCAATGATGGCCGCCACCACCGCGATGTTGCCCGCTACCCGGGCCAGTACCAGCCAGCTGCTGCGACGCACCGGCGTGGCCGCGCCCACGCCATCGGCCTGTGCCTCCAGCTTGGCCTCGGCCTCGGCGGTCTGCCGGCGATGCAGGCGCGCCAGGGTCACCAGCATGGCCATGATCAGGCCGAGGTAAGTCAGGGCAATCAGGCCGTCCAACGCCACCGTGGTGACATCGCTGGTGCGCGTAGCCTGGTCGAGGGCCACCAGCACCGTGCTCAGCCAGGCCAGCGCCGCCGCGCCCCAGGCGTACTTGCGCAGCTTCAGCGCGGCGGTGTCGTCCAGGTTCAACAGCCGCCATGACGGGCGCTTGGGCACCAGCAGGCATGCGCTGAGCGCGGCAATGAAGGCCGCACGGAAGGTGGCGGTCTCCAGGCCGTCGGCCACGACCTGCAGGCGCGGCGCGATGGCATCGATCGCATCCAGCGCCGCCATCAGTACCACCACGGCATAACCAGGCAGCAGCGTGCCCACCAGCAACAGCCACATCGCCAGGCCAGACCGGCGCAGCCGACCCTCCGGCGCGCGCTCGGACGCGGCGAACTGCCGCCCAAGCCTACGCAGCCACAACCGCAGCGGGAACATCATCACCAGCGCGGCCAGCAGGCCCAGCAACGGCGTGCCCCAGCCATGGGTGCGGATGCCCGCGACCAGCGCGTCGCGCCCCTGCCCGGCCAACGGCGCAACGCGCGCGATATCGATCGGCAGGCGCTCGGCCACCTTGCTCCACAACGCAGGCGACAGCGGCGAGGCGACCTTCTGGCCCAGTTCTTCCGTACGTTGTGCGGTGCGCTGCTGTTCGATGTCGGTCGCCAGCTGCTGTGCACGCACGGCACTGGCCTTGGCCTGGGCCACCGACGCGGCCACGCCGTCGCGCTGCTTGGTTATGGCCCGTCGCTGCGCTGCCAGCTCCGGCGGCTCCGTGGTGCCCTCGGCAGGCGTTCCCAGCTGCGCCAGTTGCTCGTTGATGCGATCCAGCTGCGGCTGCAGTGCCTTTTCCAGCGCCTCGGCGTCACGCCGTGCCTGCGAGGCATTCTCGGACAGCATCGCCAGCGTCTCAGTGGCTTCCGCATCGCCACGCTTGCGCTCGACATCCTTCAGCCGCGAATCGATGTCCGCCAGCTGCTGCTTGGGCGTGGGGTCCTGCTCCTGTGCCAGCACCGGCGCGGACAGCAGCAAGGCAGTGCACAGCAGCAGGACCCACCAGGGCCCCCGTGCACGGATCGATCGCAGGAAAGAAGACACGCCAGACATACCGGTTCGCGCGGACCACCGCGCCTGCGCGCGACTATACGGCACAGGCGGTAAACGGCGGATGGGGGAGGTGCAGCAGTATCAGTACTTCAGCCGCAGTTCTTCCACGGTCGGCTGCTGCAGCGCGTACCAGTCCTGGAACTCTTCCTCGGTGATCTCATCGGGCGCATACACCGCCACCGGGTGCCACTCGTGGTCGGTCGGCAGTGGCTGGCGCGGGCCGGCTCGCAGGCTGTAGCTGACGCCCTCGTAGTCAACCAGATCATCGACCTGAGGCCACTGTTCGCGTGCGAACGCGGATTCACTCTTCAACAGGATCACCTGGTACATCGGCACCTCCACCTCGGTTGGATCAGGAAAACACGGCGCTGGCGGCAGGATACCGCCATGCCGGTGACAACAGGCACGTCGCAGCAGCGACGGATCGTTCTGGACACGGCCATCGCCCCGGCTTCACCCGCCCATGGCGAGCCCATCGGCATCGTGGAGGCCCGCCCTTGCCACGATGACCGATGACCGAGCACCCGCCGCTGAAGACCGTCGCCGACCTCAAGCTGCCGCGCTACCTGGGCACCTGGTACGAGATCGCGCGCCTACCGATGCGCCACGAGCCGGAAGGCTGCACCGATGTGTCGGCGCACTACACCCTGCTCGACAACGGCAACGTCGGCGTCACCAACCGCTGCCGCATGGACGGCGAGATCGAAGAGGCTACCGGCGAGGCCTGCGCCGTCGACAACGACAGCGCGCGCCTGGAGGTCAGTTTCCTGCCCAAGGGCCTGCGCTGGCTGCCGTTCGCGAAGGGCGACTACTGGGTGATCCAGGTCGCCCCAGACTACAGCGTCTCGCTGGTCGGCAGCCCGGATCGCAAGTACCTGTGGCTGCTGGCGCGCGAGCCACGCCTGGACGCGACCGTGCAGGACCATTATCTGGCCGCGGCCCGCCTGCAGGGCTTCGATCTGTCCGAACTGATCCAGACCCCGCATACCGGCCACCCCACCGCCTGAGCACGACCACGCATGGACCTGAAAAGTGGCTACCCCTGGTGGGCAGTGCGCAACGGGCTGCTGCAGGCCTTTCCCCCGCTGGAGCAGGATCTGCGCTGCGACGTGCTGGTGGTCGGTGGCGGCATCACCGGTGCGCTGATCGCCGACGAACTGTCCGCCCACGGCCACGAGGTGGCGGTGATCGAGCAGCGCGACATCGGCTGGGGCAGCACGGCGGCCAGCACCGCGCTGCTGCAGTACGAGATCGATACCCATCTGCTGGAACTGGCCGAGCGCTATGGCAGGGATGCCGCCGCCCAGGCCTACCTTGCCTGTGCCGACGCGATCCCGGCACTGGCTGAAGTGGCACGCGGTCTGAAGGAGGTGGATTTCCGGCAGATGGACAGCCTGTACTTGGCCAGCCGGCGGCGCGACGTGCCGCGCCTGATGGCCGAAGGAGCTGCACGCCGTGATATTGGACTGGACGCGCGTTGGCTGGACCGCGAAGCCCTGCGCGAACGCTTCGACGTGGATGCCGGCGGCGCCCTGCTGACCCGCCAGGCCGCCCGGGTCGATCCCTACTGCCTCACCTACGGCCTGCTCAAACGCGTGCGCCGCCGCGGCGGCCACGTGCACGACCGCACCGTGCTGCACACGCTGAAGCCTGGCGCGCAGGGCGTAACTGCGATGACCGAGGCCGGCGCCACGGTCCGTGCCCGCCACGTGGTCCTGGCCATGGGCTACGCCAACCAGCGTTGGCTGGAACAGCGGGTTTCGCGCAACCGCAGCAGCTACGCCTTCATCACCGACCCGATCGATGCAGACACGCTGGGCCGGCTGCAGCGCACGATGGTGTGGGAGAGCGCACGCCCGTACCTGTACCTGCGCGCCACCGGCGACCGCCGCCTGCTGGTGGGGGGGCTGGACGACGCCATCGATATCCCGGCGCGGCGCGACCGGCGCGTGCAGCGCAAGGCCGAAAAGCTGATGGATCAGCTCCTGCACTGGTTCCCGCGGCTGGACCCGGTGCCCGCCTTTTCCTGGGCCGGCACCTTCGCCGAAACCGCCGACGGCCTGCCCTTCTTCGGCCCGCACGCGCAGTGGGGGCCGCGGGTCCATTTCGCCATGGCCTACGGCGGCAACGGCATCACTTATTCGATGATCGGCGCCCAGCTGCTGCGGGCCCGGATCGAGCGGCGCAAGCATGCGCTGGAATCGCTGTTCGGGTTCGAACGGTTGTAGCGTGCAGCCAGGCATGGCCTGGCTCTACCGCAAGCGGGCGCCGACAGGCATCATTCAAGCAACCCCTGCTAGCGTCGGCCTGTACCGCCGCGTGTTGCGCGGCCACCTGTCCGCTGGAGCGCCGTCATGATCCGCCCCCTGACCCTGCTGCTGTGCCTGGCCCTGCCGGGAACCGTTCTGGCCCAGTCCGCCGCCGGCGCCACCGCGCCGCAGGCTGCCGGCCTGGACCTGACGCTGCCGCAGGCGCCGATGCGCTACCTCAACGACCCGGCCCTGCAGCAGGACCCGCCCGGCACCTATTACGGTGACAAGAGCGGCCCGCGCGTGCACGACGACGCCAGGATCGCCGACGTCACCGACGACAAGGTCAAGGTGTCCGGCAGCTTCACCACCGGCATCGGCTATTCGAAGAACGGCGGCAACAGCCACTACAACGCGGCCACGCTGAACCTGAGCAAGAACTACACGACCGATGAGGGCAAGACCCACGGGGTCAACCTCAACATCCATGTGAGCGAGGGCAAGGGCCCGGGCTTCTTCGGCCCGTATGGCGGCTACTACGGCCGTGGCCCGGGCTATTGGGACTACCCGCCGCCGTACGGCTGGTAAGCCAGCTCCTGTAGAGCCGAGCCCATGCTCGGCTACGGTTGGCCGCAAAGCCGAGCATGGGCTCGGCTCTACATGGGCCAACGTCAATCCAGCCAGCCATCGCGCTCGCTGTGCAGGATGCGGCCGTCGTAGCCGCTCAGGCGCACCTCCACCTTCTGGTTGCGGGCATTGCGGGCTTCCAGCGACCAGGTCGCACCATCGCGTTCCAGCGAATGGATCTCGCGCAGGCCATGCGACTGCGCCCGTGCCAGCACCTGTTCGGTGGTCAGCAGCGCGCGGTTGCTGTGCTCATCGAAAATCTCACCGGTCTTCGGGTCCACGTAGACCTCGCTGAAGCGGCCATCGGCGCGGCTCACGTCGGCCTCCCACAGGCCGTCATCGCGTTCGATCTCGTGGATCTGGGTGTAACCGGCCTTGCGCAGGGTCTGTTCGACCTGGGCCATGCCCAGCGGCGCGGCCTGTACAGCCGGTGCGATGGCCAGCAGGGCAACAGTGGCGAGAGTGAGCGACTTCAACATGGGGTTCTCCTGTTCGTGTTCGTGGCCGGACCATCCCGGCAACGCCACGATGCATGCCTCGGTTAACAGCGCCTTAGCCGTGGCTGTTAGCCGGCTGTTAGTCATCCCCGCCACACTCGCGCCTGAACCCCTCTTTCTTTCTGCACCCGCATGCTCGCCACCCTGCCCCTGCTGCTGGCCCTGGCCAACGCCCCGATCGCCGCCGCGCCCGTCCAGGACCCGGCGCAGCAGGTCGCGCGTCGCGCCGTGCAGCAGGGCCGCTACGTGCCGCTGGAAAGCGTGGTGCGCGATGCACTCAAGCGCTACCCCGGCCAGCTGCTGGAAGTGGAGCTGGACGACGGCGTCTACGAAGTGGAGATCCTGCGCGGCGACGGCGTAGTAGTGGAGCTGGACTATGATGCGCGCAGCGGAAAGCTGCTGAAGACGGAGCTCGACGACTGATGCGCATCCTGTTGGCCGAAGACGATGCCGCGCTGGCACAGCGCCTGGTGCCCATGCTGGAACAGGCCGGTTATGTGGTGGCGGTGGTCGCTGACGGCCGCGAGGCCGAAGAAATTGGCCAGATCGAAGATCTGCAGGCCGCCATCGTCGACCTCGGCCTGCCCGGGCTGGATGGCCTGAGCGTGATCGAGCGCTGGCGCAGCAATGGCCGCAGCTTTCCGGTGCTGGTGCTGACCGCACGCGGGCGCTGGCACGACAAGCTGGCCGGCTTCGACGCCGGCGCCGACGACTACCTGACAAAACCTTTCCAGGCCGACGAACTGGTGCTGCGGCTGCGCGCACTGATCCGCCGCAGCCATGGCCACGCCAGCCCGCGCCTGCACTGCGGCCCGCTGCAGCTGGACGTCAACGCCGGCCGCTTCGAGCTGGATGGGCAGGCGCTGGCCCTCAGCCCGCAGGAGTTCCGCCTGCTCAGCTACTTCATCCATCACAGCGGACAGGTGATCGGCCGCGACCGGCTGGGCGAGCAGGTGTTCGACGGTGGCCACGACCCAGACTCCAACGCACTGGACGTACTGCTCGGACGCGTGCGCCGCAAGCTCGGCATCGACCTGATCCAGACCGTGCGCGGCCAGGGCTGGCGGCTGGCCGCGCCGTGAGCCGGCAACCATCGCTGCGACGGCGCCTGCTGCTGGCCGGCGGCGTCGGCCTGCTGCTGGTCTCGCTGCTGGCCAGCGCGCTGCTGGGCGAGCTGTTCAAGCGCAGCGCGCGCGACCGCCTCGACCATGAACTGCAGCAGGACATGCTGACCCTGCTGGCGCAGGCCGAAGTGGATGCGGACGGACAGCTGCGCCTGCGCCAGGAACCCAATGACGCACGCTTCCAGCGCGTGTTCTCCGGTGCCTACTGGCAGATCGCCGGTGCCGATGGCCGCGCGCTGCTGCAGTCGCGCTCGCTGTGGGATGAAACCCTGCCGGCGCCGGTTGCCGGGCCGGCTACCCGCAACCTGCCCGGGCCGCTGCAGCAATCCCTGCGCGCACGCGTGCAGCAGGTGCGCCTGCCACGCGCCAGCGAACCGTTCGTGGCCGTGGTTGCCACTGATCGCAGTGCGCTGGATGCGGATGTCGCCGCGTTCCGCAAGCGCACCGCCATCGCGCTGGGCGTGCTGGTCGCCGCCTGGCTGGCGGTGCTGGCCAGCCAGGTGCACTTCGGCCTGCGCCCACTGCATCGCCTCGGTGTGCAGCTGGAACAGGTACGGCGCGGCGATGCGCAGCGCATCGATACGCAGGGACTGGGCGCGGAGGTCGCACCGCTGGGTGAAGAACTCAACGCGCTGCTGGACCACCAGCAGCGTATGGTCGCGCGTGCGCGCACCAGCGCGCAGGATCTGGCGCACGCGCTGAAAACCCCGCTGAGCGTACTGGCCACCGAAGCCGACGGCGATGGCGCGGACTGGCGGGCCACCGTGCGCGAGCAGAGCGCGCGCATGCAGGCCAGTGTCGAGCGTTACCTGGCTGCAGGACTGGCTGCCGACCATCGCCAGCGCACCGACGTGGCGACCGTCGCACAGGCGATGTGCCGGCTGATGGCACGCGTGCACGACGAACGTGGCATCGCGTTCACGGCGGCAGGCATCGATCCGGCGCTGCAGTTCGCCGGCGCCAGTGCGGATCTGGAGGAGATGCTGGGCAACCTGCTGGACAACGCCGGGCGCTGGGCGCAACAGCAGGTCACTGTCGAAGCGGAAACCAGCGAAGGGCAGCTACGCATCGAAGTGCGCGACGATGGCCCCGGCCTGGCCGCAGACGCGCTGGAACGGGTCACCCAGCGTGGCGTGCGGCTGGATGAGCGCGAAGGCAGCAGTGGATTGGGACTGGCGATCGTGGGCGATATCGCCGCCAGCTATGGCGGGCGCCTGGCGCTGGAAAATGCGCAGCCCGGCCTGCGCGCAACGTTGTGGTTGCCGGTGGGGTGAAGCGACGGTGGGTAGTGCCGGCCGCTGGCCGGCAACCACGTGGTCACCGGGAACGCCCTGCGCAAGCCGGCCAGCGGCCGGCTCTACCGAGCGTCAATCCGACCGGTCGCCGTGCACCCGGTAGGTGTCAACATTGGCCAACCCAACGATGGGTAGTGCCGGCCGCTGGCCGGCAACCACGTGGTCGCCGGGAACGCCCTGCGGAAGCCGGCCAGCGGCCGGCTCTACCGAGCGGCAATCCGGCCGGTCGCCGTGTACCCGGCAGATGTCAACATTGGCCAACCCAACGGTGGGTAGTGCCGGCCGCTGGCCGGCAACCACGTGGTCACCGGGAACGCCCTTCGGAAGCCGGCCAGCGGCCGGCTCTACCGAGCGTCAATCCGACCGGTCACCGTGCACCCGGTAGGCGTCGACATTGGCCAACCTCACGATGGGTAGTGCCGGCCGCTGGCCGGCAACCACGTGGTCACCGGGAACGTCTTGCGCAAGCCGGCCAGCGGCCGGCTCTACCAAGCGCCAATCCGACCTTTCGCCGTGCATCAAGCATCAGCGGTGATGCATCCACCAGCAATCAATCGCGTCCAGCACGATATGGATGATCAGACCGATGCCTACCAACCGCGTTTTCTTCGGCACGCACAGCCCGGCATAGACCGCGATGGCCGGTGCGGTGTGCAGCGGGTGGAACCCGATGCTGCAGCGGTTCGGTGCATAGATCGGATCGGCCAGCAGGTGGTCCAGGTCGATGATCCAACCCAGCAGCATCAACAACCACGCCGAGGCGAAGCGCTTGCGCCAGAACAGCCATGCCAGCAAGGCTGGCACGGCGGCATGCAGGAACAGGTGGAAGATCGCGCGCGCGCTCATCGGCAACGGTGGCACCGGGCGGGCCCGGTGCCGTCCATCACACCAGCGGTTCGTCGGACAGGTAGGTGTAACCGGTCAGGCCGGCTTCCAGCGCCTCCGACAGCTCCTGCGCGCGTTCCGGCGACAGCTGCGCTGCGGCCACGCGCTGCGCATAGGTCGCACGCAGTTCGTCCAGGCGGTAACCCACGTAGTCCAGCATCACGTCGGTGGTATCGCCGCGGCGCTGCTGGGTGATGGCATAGCCATCGGCATCGGCCAGCACTTCCACCGCGTCGGTATCGCCGAACAGATTGTGGATGTCGCCCAGGATTTCCTGGTAGGCGCCGACCATGAAGAAGCCGATGCGGTAGCTCTCGCCCGGCTTCATCTTGTGCAGCGGCAGCGAGCTGTCCAGGCTCTCGTTCTCGACATAGGTTTCCACCATGCCGTCCGAGTCGCAGGTCATGTCGGCGATGATGCCGCGGCGGTCCGGGGTTTCATCCAGGCGCTCGATCGGCACGATCGGGAACACCTGGTCGATCGCCCACACGTCCGGGATCGATTCGAACACGCTGAAGTTGACGAAGTACTTGTCGACCAGGCGCTCGTTCAGTTCGTCCAGCACCGGGCGATGGCTCTTCTCGTCGTAGCTCAGGCGCGCACGCACGCCGTGGGCGATGGCGTAGAACAGGTCGTCGATGCGCGCACGCTGCGGCAGGTCGATCTGGCCCAGCGCGTAGCTGGCCAGGCCTTCGGCATGGAAATGCTGCGCTTCCTGGAACAGCTCCACCGCCGGGCGCACGTCCAGCTCGTCGTGGATCTCGCGCAGGTGGCGGATTGCTGCCGGCTCGTCGTCGTGCTGGTCCGGCACGCGGCCTTCCTGCGCTTCTTCCACTTCCGACACATTGGCGATCAGCACCGCGTGGTGCGCGGTCATCGCGCGGCCGCACTCGGTGACGATGCGCGGCGGGGTCAGGCCGAACTCTTCGCAGGCATTGGCCAGCGGCTGCACGATGTTGCTGGCGTAGGAATGCAGGCCGTAGTTGATCGAGCAGAAGCTGCGCGAACGGGTGCCTTCGTAATCCACGCCCAGGCCACCACCCACGTCGACGTGGGTGATCTTCGCGCCCAGGCGCGACAGCTCCACGAAGTAGCGGGTGGCTTCGCGCATGCCGTTGGCGATGTCGCGCACGTTGGAGATCTGCGAGCCCATGTGGAAGTGCAGCAGGTTCAGGCAGTCGGCGTACTCGGTGTCACGCAGCGACTTCCACAGGTCCAGCAGCTGGCGCGGTGACAGGCCGAACTTGGCCTTGTCGCCACCGCTGTTCTGCCACTTGCCGGCGCCCAGCGAGGCCAGGCGCATGCGCACGCCCAGGCCCGGCTTCACGTCCAGCGCCTTGGACTCTTCCAGCACCAGCTTCAGCTCGGACGGCTTCTCGATGACGATGAAGGTCTGCAGGCCCAGCTTGCGGCCGATCAGGGCCAGGCGGATGTACTCGCGGTCCTTGTAGCCGTTGCAGACGATGAGCCCGCCCGGGCGCGACAGCGCCAGCACGGCCATCAGCTCGGGCTTGCTGCCCGCTTCCAGGCCGAAGCCCTCGCCGTGGTGGCTGGCCAGGGTGCCGGCCACGCCGCGGGTCTGGTTGACCTTGATCGGGTACACGGCGGTATAGCCGCCGCTGTACTCCCAGTCCTGCTGGGCCTGGGCGAAGGCCGCCTGCAGCTTGCCCAGGCGCTGGCCGAGGATGTCCGGGAAGCGCACCAGCAGCGGCAGCTTGGCACCGGCCGCGCGCGCCGCGTCCACCACCTTGGGCAGCGATACCACCGGGCCGTCCGCCCCGGTCGGTCTCACCACCATGTGCCCGGCCTGATCCACGTCGAAGTAACCGTCCGCCCAATGCGGGATCGAGTAGGTCTTGCGGGCTTGGTCGAGGGACCAATCGGTCATTTCAGTCGGCCTTGTTGGCAATAAAAGGGGGGGCATGATAACGCCTATGTGCCCACAGGTTCGTTATCATGCGCGCCCGCGCCCGTGACAGGTTCCAACCTGAACGGGCCGATCCGTCCGGATGTGGCATCTGTGCCACGCGGCCCCGCCCGCCAGCCCGGCTCCACCCCTCCGAACAGGACTGTTTTCCAATGACTGACAGCAACAACTGGTACATCGAACACTTCGAGCGCACCGGCTCGGCCATCGGCTACCGCATCACCGGCAAGCTGGACGAGGTGCAGTCGCCGTTCCAGAAGATCGAGATCTTCCAGACCACCGACTGGGGCAACCTGATGACCATCGACGGGGCCATCATGCTGACCAGCAAGGACAACTTCTTCTACCACGAGATGATCAGCCACCCGGTGCTGTTCACCCACGCCGCGCCCAAGCGCGTGGTGATCATCGGTGGCGGCGACTGCGGCACCCTGCGCGAAGTGCTCAAGCACACCGGCGTGGAGAGCGTGACCCAGTGCGATATCGACGAGCAGGTCACCGTGATGGCGCGCAAGCACTTCCCGGAACTGTGCGATTCCAACGACGACGCCCGCGCCGAGCTGCTGTTCGATGACGGCGTGGCCTACATGGCCAACTGCCCGGCGGGCAGCGTGGACGTGGTGATCGTGGACTCGACCGACCCGGTCGGCCCCGGCGAAGGCCTGTTCAACAAGGCCTTCTACGAGAGCTGCTTCAAGGCCCTGAAGGACGACGGCATCCTGGTGCAGCAGTCCGAGTCGCCGCTGATGCAGCTGGAGCTGATCAACGAAATGCGCACCGAGATGGGCAAGGCTGGCTTCGGCTCGTTCAAGACCCTGCCGTTCCCGCAGCCGTGCTACCCCACCGGCTGGTGGAGCGTGACCATGGCGCGCAAGGGCGACAGCAGCTTCGACTTCCGCCAGGCCGACTCGGCCGCCAAGACCTTCAACACGCTGTACTACACCGCCGCGCTGCACACCGGCGTGCTGGTGACCCCGCCGTTCGTGCAGGCGGCATTGAAGGGTTGATCCAAACAAAAACCCGCGCTGGCGACAGCGCGGGTTTTTTGCTTTCTGTAGAGCCGAGCCATGCTCGGCTGCTGTTCGGACAGGTTGCGATAAATCAAGCCGAGCATAGGCTCGGCTCTACAGTCACAGCGCCCAGATACCCGCAATCACCGCCACCACCAGGCCCCACTTGATCAGCTGGTAGGCGACCACGCTGCGCTCGCGCAGCGCCTTGGCCTTCAGGCGCACCTTGTAGACGCTGCCAAAGGCCTTGTTGACGCCGCCGGTCGGGTCACCCGGCAGATTCGGCGAGGCGCCACCGGCCAGCAGCGTGGCCGCCACCGCGCGGTTGAACAGCCCCGGCAGGCCGAAGCGCAGCGGGCGGGCGATATCGCAGAACAGGATCACGCGGTCCTGCTGCGTCTCGTTGTGCGCATGGTGGATGTAGGTCTCGTCGAACATCATCCACTCGCCGTCGCGCCAGCTCTTCTTGATGCCGTCCACTTCGATGTAGCAGGCATCGTCGTTGGGCGTACTCAGGCCCAGGTGCAGGCGCAGCGAGCCGGCGAACGGGTCGCGGTGCGGGCGGAGCTCACTGCCCGGTGGCAGCTGCGCGAACATCGCCGCACGCACATCCGGGATCGACTCGATCAGCGCCGTGGTCTTCGGGCACAGCGTCTTCGCCGACGGGTGCGACGGGCCGTACCACTTCAGGTAGAAGCGCTTCCAGCCACGGCGGAAGAACGAATTGAAGCCGGCGTCATTGAACGTGCTGGAGGCCGCGATCTTCTGTGCATCGCGCAGCGCCAGCGCCTCGTCGCGGATCATCTGCCAGTTCTGGCGCAGCGGCTCCAGCTGCGGGAACTCCTTGGCCGGGTCCAGGAACGGCGTGGTCGGCACCTTCGAGAACATGTACATGACCACGTTGATCGGGGCCATGAAACTGGAGTGGTCCAGCAGCTGGCGCGACCAGCGCGCGCGGACCTTGCCACGGAAGTGGATGTACAGCACGCAGGCCACGAACAGCGCTGCAATGACGATTTTGATGATCAAAGCACTTTCCTCCAGCCGCGGCCGGAACGGGAAACGGGGCGATGCACGGCCAGGCGGCCAGCACCGGTGGGGAACGCGGCAGGGGACGGGGACGTGCCGGAGGGGGCGGCCGCCGATGTCGCGGATTAACAGCTTATGGTCGGCAGGCCGTGCGCCGGGGTCAAGTTGCCCGTGCGCCGTGTTCATCCGGTTGCGAAGGAGGCGCAGGGCTGGGCGCGCAAGCTGTTGATGCTAAAGGCCAACCGGAATAAGTGAGACAGAATTGTCCGATTCTGCGCGACGAACTGTTCCAGTCACGACCCCGACATTTCTCCGACAAATCGTGGAATAGCGAACTGGCGAGTACTAAAATTAACGAAAACTTAGTAACTCCCTGTAACACCGGTTCGCTTGACGCTTTGCGCCACCCACCGGGTCGTCCGAGACCCCGACATGCATCTTCCTGCCCTGCCATCCTCCTCCTGCGGCGATGACGCCGCCTCCCCGCTGCTGCTCAAGCGCGGCGAGCGTTTCCTGGCCCCGGATGTCTACCGCACCTGCCTGGACGGGCGCGAGGCGGTCATCAAGGACTATTCCCGCTACCGCGGCACCCCCGTTTCGCTGATCGCGCGGCTGATGGTGCGCCGTGAAGCACGCATGCTGCAGCGCCTCGGCGGCTGGAAGCATGCCCCCGCACTGCTCGGCACCCTGGGCGGCCTGGCGCTGGGCATGGAGTTCATCCCGGGCCAGACCCTGAGCACCGCGCAGGCCGTGGGCAATGAAGTGTTCGAGCAGCTGCAGCACGCGCTCAGCCGTTTGCACGCCGCCGGCATCACCCACAACGACCTGCATGGCACCAACGTGGTGGTCAGCGGCGGCGTGCCGGTGCTGCTGGACTTCACCTCCGCCTGGCGCGCCCCGCGCTGGCTGCGCCGCAATCCACTGAGCCGGCAGATGCGCCGCAGCGACATGAAGAACCTGCTGAAGATGCGCCAGCGCGTGACCGGCCAGGCCCCGAGTGCCGCGCAGGCCGCGCTGGTGGCCGACCCGGGCTGGGTCGCCGCCGTGCGCCAGGGCTGGAAGCGGTTCTACAAGTGGGCCAAGCGGCGGTAAGCGCTGTTCGCCCTGCATTGCTTGCGCGACTGCGGTTTGCCCCTGCATTTGCCCCGGGCCACACGCCCGATGTGCTCTGCGATACTCGTCGGCACGCCACTCGCAAGGATGCTGGGGATGCCGACACCTGAACACACCCGCCTGCTGACTGCAGCCGCAAGATCCATACTGCGCCCCTTGGGCTGCGTGCAGAAAGGCCGTTCGCGCACCTGGCTTGACGACCAGGGCTGGTGGGTCGGGGTGGTCGAGTTCCAGCCTTCGGCATGGGACGTGACGCGCACCCGCCGCGCGCTCGGTCTGCCGGAGTGGCGGTCGTCACCCCTCATTCCGCCCGGTTGATCACACCGGGAGGGCACTTCGTCGCACACGGGTATTCGCGCCTCCCGATCCCGGCTAGGGTCATCGCCTTCCACGCACAGGACTGCACCGAACCATGCGCCGCTGGCTCCTTCTCGCCTGGGCTACCCTGCCCTTCTCCGCCGACGCCATTGTCATCCGCAGCGATGTGGATGACAGCGCCTACCGCGTGCCGGCATCCGCGTTCCCGGCCTTGGCCGACCTGCCCGGGGAGGGCCACGGCGTCCTGATCGCGCCGCGCTGGGTGGTGACCGCCGCACACGCCGCGCCCATGGAAGGCATGGACACCGAGGTGCAGATCAACGGTCGCCCGTACCGTGTCGAGCGCGTGTTCGTGCATCCCGGTTACCGGCGCATGCCCGAAGCGCTTGGCCAGGCGGCGCTGGCGTCAGGCAACCCAGGCCCTATCCACGCCTTCCTCGCCGCCTCCGATGACATCGCCCTGATTCAGCTGGCCGCACCGGTCAGCGACGTTGCGCCGGTTCGCCTCTATCGCGGGCAGGCCGAAGCGGGAAAGATCGCTACTCTGGTCGGCAAGGGGGCCACGGGCACCGGCATGACCGGGCTGGCGCCGGGTGGGCCGCACCGCGGCGAACTGCGCCGCGCCGAAAACGCAGTGACAGGTGGCAATAGTCGTTATCTCTGGTATCGATTCGACGGGCCCGACGGTGGCCTGCCACTGGAGGGCGTGCTCGGCAGCGGTGACAGCGGCGGCCCATTGATGATCCACGGCGCTCATGGCTGGGAGCTGATCGGCCTGGGCTCGTGGATCACCGCAGTGCCGGAGCATGCGCTTGAAGCCGGCTACTACGGGCAGGTGGTGCACAACGTGCGCATCTCGCGCTATGCCGACTGGATCGACACCATGATACGCACCGCGCCGTAGAGTCGAGTCTGCTCGACTCAAGCAACCCGCCGGCCAAGCGACAGAGCCGTATAGCCTGGTGGCATTGAATGCCTGACGGGGTAGAGTCGACTGTTAGTCGACTGCTCTTCCCGTCCGTGACCGAAATGCCCGCGCTGCGCGCGATAGTCGACTAACAGTCGACTCTACCCCGTAGCGTTCCCGGGACCAGTCGCGTTCGCGCATCCGGCGATGCACTTACAACGCGTCCGCGTCCAACTCGCCGGTACGAATACGCACCACGCTGCCCAGGTCGTACACGAACACCTTGCCGTCGCCAATCTTGCCGGTGCCGGCGGCCTTCACGATGGCCTCAACCACGGCCTCCACCTGGTCATCGGTCACCGCCACTTCCAGCTTCACCTTCGGCAGGAAATCGACCACATACTCCGCGCCACGGTACAGCTCGGTGTGGCCCTTCTGGCGACCAAAGCCCTTCACTTCCGTCACCGTGATCCCGGTGACCCCACGCTCGGCCAGCGCTTCGCGCACGTCGTCGAGCTTGAACGGCTTGATCACCGCCATGACCATCTTCATCGTCTATCTCCTGTCTTCCGGCGTGGAGGATAGCGCCTGAACGCGGCCCGTGCGAAGCCGCTGCCGCCTGTCCGGGCAGTGGGTGCCAGCAGTATCCTTGTGCCCGAATGGCCTGCCCGCGCCGGATGCACGGGCCCACCCCCACGGAGCACCCCATGATCGACCTGAACCAAATCGATGACCTCGCCCGTCGCCTCAGCGACCTGGTGCCGCCGGGCCTGCGCGAATCGCGCGAGGAACTGCAGGCCACCTTCAAGAGCGCGCTGCAGGCCGGCCTTGCCAAGCTCGACCTGGTCACCCGCGAGGAGTTCGAAGTGCAGCGCGCCGTGCTGCTGAAGACCCGCGAAAAGCTGGATGCGCTGGAAACGGCCGTGCGCGAGCTGGAAGGGCGCGGCGCCGCAGAATGAAAAAAGGAGGCGCACCGCGCCTCCCGTTTACAGATTATTTCCCGGATGGGGCCTTGCAGCAAGGCCCTGCGGGCGCCCTAGACTCGCCGGCCTGTCGATCCGGCAGGACAAGCAGGGGCAGCAGCGATGGCGCAGGACACTGAATGGACACCCGTTTCGCATGACACCTGCGACCAGGTCGCCGGGCCGTTCTATCACGGCACCCGCGCTGACCTCGCGGTGGGCGAACTGCTGAGTGCAGGCTTCCGCTCCAACTATCGCGACAGTGTGGTGATGAACCACATCTACTTCACCACCATTGCCAAGGGCGCCGGGCTGGCTGCGGAGATGGCCCGCGGTGAGGGGCGGCCGCGCGTGTATGTGGTGGAGCCGACCGGGCCGTTTGAAGACGATCCGAATGTGACCAACAAGAAGTTTCCCGGGAACCCGACGCGGTCGTATCGGAGTGCGCAGCCGTTGCGGGTGGTTGGGGAGATTGTGGAGTGGGAGCTCTACGACGCGGAGTTCGTTCGGCAGTTGAAGGCGTTTGTTGCTTCGGGGAGTGGGGAGATCATCAATTGATGGCCTGCTGGCGCTGGGCGTTGCGCACTTCTTCATCGGCTTCATAGATGTCCAGCCCGAGCTCAATGCCGCGCTCACCCAAGGCGAGCAGCGCGCGAGGCGATAGCGAGACACCATCATTGCTGCTGCCCATGAAAAGGCCACAGAACAGATCAGGTCGGAAGCGTGCCAGAGCCTGCCATACGGCGAGATCGCCGGTGAGCTGATCGAGGATCTCGAAGATCTGCGCTTCCAGATCTTCAGGCTCACGACGCTCCGCATCAAGTTGCCAGCTGCCAGTCCTGGCGATACGCACGGTGCCTGATGGGTTGCCTCTGAGTTCCTGGCCCTTGTGATGCGAAGCGGTCGGGGTCGCCCCGAGCAAGGCACTGACTTCTTCGGGCAGGAGGTCGTCCCCGAAGAATCGGAGGGTTACCAGGGAATGATCGAATGCGGCCATTGGAATCCAGTGCGTAGGCATCGTTGATGTCAGATTACGGCCGGAACCGGACGACAGCAGCTTCAGAATAGGCCGAACCGCGGGAATCGGCTTGGGCTCAAACGAAGAGCGGGCCGGTCCCTACTTGAACATGTCCAACAAGTCCTTGTCGTCATGCCGCTGCTCCCACGTGGAGAGAAAGCAAAAGCTGACCCCACTGCGCATGAGAATTAAGTCGCGCCGCGAAGCTGCGTCGGTTTGAACAATCTGTTAGACGGCGATGCCAGCCTGCTATTTATCATCGAATGCCTGAAAGAATTGGACGCTGCCCCATGTGGCAAGTGCAGTGGCAAGAATAGCTAGCGGGACAGATAGCCAGTACACCATGACCGATTGGCTTTCAGGCATCTGAAGAAAGTATGGGAGCGCCCTCATAAGGGTGGCGGCTACCGCAAATAAAGTTGAGATTGCCAACGTGACGAAGAACTGCTTCCTGTGCTTGCGATAGCCACGAACCTGCATGTAAAAAATTACAGATGCACATAGCGCTGCCACGAAAAACTCAATTTTAAAAGCAAAGACCAAAGAGTTCACTGAGCAATCCTTAGCAGTCTAACTACCTAGTAGACGGACCCGTGAGTCCTGCCCTGCGACGTATCCACAAATCACCGTATGCGGGCTTTCTCCTTGATACTGATCGATCTTAGAGCGGCTGGGTCCGGCTAACAAGCACATGCTTCACTGCCGCCCCCCCTCCAAACGGTAGGAACGAGCCCTCCGGCGGAGGCCGCCTGATTGTCGAATGTGGAGATCGGCACCGCTTAGGTCGGAAGCTGGCCCAGTGTCCGCTTTCGGTCAAGAGCGGACTCTCGCAGTGCTTCGAACCGGCCCAAGAATCTGCGTGGCCTAGAACGAAGTTTCGGGCCGAACCCTACTTGAACATCTCCAACAGATCCTTGTCTTCATGCCGCTGCTCCCACGTGGAGAGAAAGCAGAAGCTCGCGCCGCTTTGCATGGCAGCCTTCTGGAACCCCGCCAGTTCCTCCTTCGTAACCGGGTACTCAACCGGATCAAAGTGCAGAATCCCCCACGGCTTGACGAAAGAGAACCCGGGCATGAGTTCCGAGAAGATCGCCTTGAGCAGGGGCCGGATGTTCGAAAAGTCCTTGATAGGACCCGCGCGATTGCCAAGGGCATGACACTGGCGACGGATGGTCCTGTCTCCACCGACCAAGCGCGCAATAAAATGGTCCTGGCGCACTTGGACGTAGATCAGCTGGCGGCGAAAAATTCTCATCTTGCTCTCAACTCCGCACGCTCTATCATCGCCCAAGTGCAACATACCCTTCCATCAATGCGCCGGCTCCGCCTTCAGCGCGCTTGAATCCCTTCGCAGCAGATACAGCGCAACCAAGAATGGCCACAGCGAGTTGATCGACGAGAACACGCGCTGGGTCAGCCCCCCATAGCCCTCCGGATCCGCCCCCACCACGTTCAACCAGAGATAGACGATGCTCGCGATGCTCACCACAGCGGTCACGGCGTGCGCCCTTCGGTTGGCAGACCACGCGCTCAGTTCGATGTGCGACATCGCCGGTGCAATGATATTTGCGATACCGATGGTGTAGAAGCCGTGCATCGGATGGCCCATGGGCCAGAGCCCGTTGGTCAGCATGGAAATGCCAAAGACCAACCAGCAGATTGCACCTACTGCAATCCGGCGACCGGACTCCCGCCATACCCCGATGGCAAATGCCACGAAGCCCATACCGGAGCCGATAGCCGCAATCCTGCCGCAGATGCTTGCAAGCGTTGGCGCCTGCAACAGCTCGCTGGCGTGCTGGGCAAGCGGGTTGTAACCCGGCGCGAACACGGCGGCAACGCTGGTCCAGAACAGGAACCACGGAAGCGGGAGCAGACCCGCAGACAGAAGAAGTCGATTGCGGCGTAACACGTACAGTGATCCTTGTAGCGGCCTGCGCCAGTGGGTGAAATCCGTTCAAACGCTACAAGACCGTCCTGCTGCGGGCAGGGCAGCCCCGCGTGACTACAGCGGTAGTCAGATTGCGCGCGGCACTCGGTAGGTTCAATAGGCAGGAAGTCATTTAAACCCCCTAGCAGGTATCGCAGCGGTTCGGCTGCATGAGCGATCACACATGTCCGATGGGCGAGTGCTGTCGCATTTGCCGCGCCTTGCATCTCTGGCGGAAGGTTCTGACGACTCCGTTCCAGAAGTTCCGTTCCGCCTTGCACGCCAAGGCTCTCGCCGCTTTCCTCGCTATGCGACAATGCCAAAAGCGTCTCGGGTTTTGGCGGCATTGACCCCACTTCCTTGGCATTCCGAACAACAGCAGGTAATCGTTACTGCGCCACCGTGCATCGGTGGTCGGGACTCGAAAGCCCGTTTTGTTGGGAAGTAGTTTGCGCTTGCCAGCCGGCACCACCGCGCGTGGTGCCGGCTGGCAATCCGTCTGCCGGCTATGGCGGGCGGGGCGTGGGGGTCTTGTACCCGCCGGTTCCCAACATCCGGTTTTCGAGCCACGCTCTGCCCGCCACCTTTATCGGTGGCGGCTTCTGCCTGCATGCACGGAGCCCGCCATGTCTACACCGCACTCCCCGCCCCCGCCGCCCATCCAGCAAGTGCCCTCGGCCGCGCCAGCCTTGGATCCCAACAGCCTCATCGCCATCCTGCACGCCATCGGCGCGGGCGCTGCGGCCGACGGCCAGCCCTGGCCCGAGCGGCACCATCTACGCAGCCGGCAGATGCAGTTGTCCGACGCCGACTGCGCCCTCACCGGCCAGCGCGTCGTGCAGGAGATCCTGCTGGCGGCCGAGCGCACGCGCCAGAACGGCGAGCCGGAGCAGTACGTCGGCGATCGGGTAATGGAGGGGCTGGTGATGGCCGATCTGGCGCTGACCGCCTTCATCCACGAGCGGATGCGACCCAAGGACTGAGCGCGCTTATGGCGCGGACCTTTTTGCCTGTGTGCGGGGTGACGAATGAAGATGCACGGCCTTGCCGCTGCGGCGGTGTGCATCGCGGTGATCGGCGCGATGTGGATGGAGTGGCCCGAGCCAGCGGGCGATCAGGTGTGGGCCTACCAGAAGCTGCAGCCGGCCGATTACCGCCTGCTGCACAGTGATGCACTCGGCTTCGTGACCGCGAAGGCCCACGAGGGCTTTGAACTGCACGCGCGCCATGCCAGCGCAACGTCCTTCGAGATCCGCTGCAAGGGCGTGCTGGTGATGGACGTGGAGAATGCGCCCTCGCGCGTGCTGATCCGCATGCCTGCCGATGCACGCTGGCGGGCGCCGGATATCGAACGGCTGCGTGTCAGCTTCGAGCGTTGGCTGGATCTGCACCAGAGCCAGGGGCGATTGCTGGTGGAGAGTGCGGGGCCATCGTGGGTTGAGGCGCGGTTTGGGCGCTTCAATGGGTTGGTGCTGGATGAGCAGCGGTGTCTGCTTGGGGCGCCAGCCCACCGCCAGGCCGCTCCCACCAATTACCTCAGCGCTGAAGTGCCCTCGTAGGCTGACGCTCACGGTTGCGCTGTGCCTGCACCGCATGCGGCACAGCAACTGGTCAGGGGCCAAACCCCAGCGCCATCGCAACCACTTTCCCATCCCGAACGTAGAAGCAAATGCTCGATCCACCCTCCGAGAACCCACAGGTGCGCTCGACATCGAAGCCCCCCAGCGTTGCCTGCTCTGTCTTCCCCTGGCCATATCTGCGTGCTGTGCCGATGGCCTCGGACGCCGGATCACCCATCGCAACGCCTTTCAGCTTCACGCCGCGCAGGCTCTCGGTTCTACCTGCAGTGGGTTGCGCCGCGCTGATCGATGAAACGCGGATCTCATCAATGGTTCGGAACTGCGGAGCCACGTCAGGGTTGGAGGTGATCAGCACCTCCAATCGGGTAGTGGGATCCAGGTATCTACGCCGCATCAGTCCTGTGGCGTCCACGACCAGCTCGCCATCACCATAGCGGCGCAGGAAATCCCTCTCGCTGTAGACATGCGGGATGAAACTTCCATCGCGGAAGGCTTTCGATACAAAGTCCACGCGTGGATTCCCTGCGGGGAAGCCTGCTGCTGCAGGCAACATACCCAGCGCAATCAAGATGAGTCTGCGTGTCTTCATGACAACTTCGTCCATCCATCTGAAAGAATGATCACAGAGCATTCTTGACTCATGTGCGGATAGCCCACTCGTTCCAGAGGCGTATCACCATTCCGGATAATAGCGGTCCTTGTACTCGTCTTGAATCAGTCCTTGGTTCACATAGCGCCCCTGACTGGTCCTCAGCACGTCCCGCGCGAACCTCAAGGCGCCGTCAACCGAATCAAACGTCCACTCGGTACCAAAGGGATGATCCGGATCCACCGCCTCGAACTCGTACACATCGATGAAGCCAGGCGCTCCATTGTCAAATACTTCGCAAAGACGAACCCTCCAGGCGTTCAGATTGGCCTGCTCAATGGAGACAAAGCGAATCACACGCTGATCCAACTCATATCGATCGGGGAGCAGCTGCTCGACATCGCGGCCCGCCGAAAGATTGCCTGTTACATCCAGATCACAAAGATAGCGCTGCAATGGATCCCTCATTCCGTTGAGAAAATTGACCAGCAAGTGAGCATCGGTGACTTCCGGAGCGACTAGGACGCCTCGCCCGAGGCATAGTGCCATGCACCCGACGATTGGCCGTTGTAACGGCTATCGATGTCCTCCAGCCATACCTTCAGATCCATCAGAAACCTTGCATGGTCGAAGTCCTTGAACTTCACCCTGCCCAGTTGCTCCGCCAACTGCTCAAGCAATTCGCGGGAGACATACCGCATTTTCTCCTTCATCGAGAGCGGAACGATGGTCGGCAGGTCAAGCATCACATCGGTATAGAACTCCGCCTTCTTTCGTCGAAACTGCACTCTTCGCTTGAAATCCAGCTCGGGATCTCGACACACGAAAAGCAATGCCACAGAAGCCACTTCGTTCCCGTAGCTCCTGGACTCGAATGTGGCGGAGCGCTCTACGTAATGACTTTTTATCCTGCCAACATGCGACTCCCAGTCGCAGTCCGCCACGAAGTTCAGTTTCATCAGTCCCACGCTCCATGTCAGTGCTGCGCGCGCATCCCGCACCTATTCGAGCAGGTCGTGTAGATCGATGCCAGACGGATTCACCAGGCGCTTCTCGCGACCCACATGGTGAAGCTCGAAGGTGCCTTTCTCTGAATCGATGACACGGGTGCCATCAAGCACCGCCAGAAACCCGAAGACCGCCGAACGGGCAGCTTCACCGGCAACGGCTCGCAACATGTCGGCTTCTACAGCGGACAAGCTGTTGAACCATTCGGACCGTGCCAACAGGTCTGGGGCCACCCGACGGCCCGGTGGATACGCCAGGTTCGAGATCGTACTACCCACGGATGATTCAAGCACATAGCGCTGGATAGCGGATACAAATTCGTCAGCTTTCATGCCACTCCCCCGGCTTCGAAAATGAGCCAGAACACATTCGCCTGTCCGGACCTACTGCCTCTTGTCCCCGCTCAGCCCGCCTCTCGCAGGCAGTGCGGCACAGCATGAACTCAATCCCGTCCAGACGAGTTCAGATCAAGCGGAATACCCTCCGCAACACAGATTTTCCGCAACGCGGCCTCCAGCTTGCTGCCGTTTTCCAACGTTTTCAGTGTCACTGCAATCCCACCAGTGGTCCCAAGCTTCCTCTGTGCACTTTCGGAGAGAGACAGCTCAAGCTCCATGCGCCGCAGAGAGATATGCACCAGACCGCCATAGCAAGGCTCAAGACCTCCACCGACCTCGATATGGGCGTGCGCCATGCCCAACTCTTCGTCCTGGTCGTCATACGCCTTCGCGTTCTGCAATACCACGTAACGAGACGGATTCGTCGAGCTGTCGGCCAAGCCAACTACGATGCAGTAGTCATCTTCCTCTATGGAAACGACTTCGGCCTTGAATCTGTACATTTCCCGGGTACTCCTGACATGTGGAAAACTCAATGTCTACTCCGCCGCTGTCCTGGTGCCGCTCTCAGCACGCAGGGTCGCATCGTTGTCACCCTTCCAGCCCACCTGGGTACCACTCGCCCCACCTGCGAGCCCATCCGTACTTTTGTCTGTTCGCCCGCCGCTCGATCATCAAGGGCGGCGCCAACGTCAGGGGCGGTCTGTACTGACGGAAACCGAGCCGTCTTCCAGCAGGTGGACGCTTACATATGCGTCTGGCGGAGGTATCCGATCGATCGACGCCCCTGCGGGGAGAATTTCCCAACTTGTGATCGGGCCGCAGACTGTCCTATGCACCAAACGGCTGCTATCCAACCCTCGCTTGGCAAGCTCGGCCACAACTACTTCAGGCGGCTGGCGGTCGAAGCCCTTGTAGGCTGTGCACGTCTCTCCCGTCTGGCCAATGGGATACGTTGAACTCTCCACCTCATCCCGGCACCCCGGCAGGCCCGTGGCGAGCGAGAGGGCCATCAGTACTCGAGTGCACTGCATTTCAGCTCGCTCCTTTCCTTTACTGCCCTGTTGTACGCCTTTTCTGACGCAAGGCCTACGAAGCCGCCATCGCAGAGCCGCGCTGCACAGAACATCTTTCCCTTGATCCGAATGCTGCACCCTTTGCAGGCAGAAGTACCCCGAGACGCATTGCCGGCAATCCCCGATAGTCCCACACAGATTAGCTGCCGCACCATCAAGCGTCTTTCTGCAGGAATCCACACATGAGCCTGGCGCTGGTCCACAGCCGTGCCCGCGCCGGGGTCGATGCCCCACTGGTGCGGGTGGAAGTGCATCTCTCTGGCGGCCTGCCTGTCACGCAGATCGTGGGCTTGGCGGAAACCAGCGTCCGCGAATCACGCGAGCGCGTGCGTGCCGCCCTGCTCTGCGCGCGCTTCGACTTTCCGCAGCGACGCATCACTCTGAATCTCGCGCCCGCCGACCTGCCCAAGGAAGGTGGACGTTACGATCTGGCCATCGCCCTGGGCATTCTGGCAGCCAGTGGCCAGGTCGATCCGCAGTCACTGCTGCAATACGAGTTCCTGGGTGAGCTTGGCCTGACCGGCGAACTGCGGCCGGTGGCAGGTGCGCTGCCGGCCGCGATCGCGGCCGCTGAAGCCGGGCGCATCCTGGTGGTGCCGCCAGGGAATGCCGCAGAGGCTGCGTTGGCCGAGCATGCTGATGTGCGTGTGGCGCGCACGCTGCTGGAGTGCTGCGCCGGGTTGGGCAATCCGCGCCTGTTGCCACCCGTGGAGCGCGTGGACACGACGCCGTTGCCACTGCCCGATCTGGCCGACGTGCGCGGTCAGGCGCATGCGCGGCGCGCGTTGGAAGTGGCCGCAGCGGGTGGGCACCATCTGCTGTTGATCGGCAGCCCTGGCTGCGGCAAGACGCTGTTGGCCTCGCGCCTGCCCAGCCTGTTGCCGGATACCGAAGAAACCGAGGCACTGCAGCTGGCCGCGATTGCCTCGGTGAGTGGCGAAGGGCTGGACCCAAGACGATGGCGGCAGCGGCCCTTCCGGGCACCGCACCACAGTGCGAGCGCGGCCGCATTGGTAGGCGGCGGCAATCCACCCTGCCCCGGCGAGATATCGTTGGCCCATCACGGTGTTCTTTTCCTCGATGAGCTTCCAGAATGGAACCGCAGCGCGCTGGAGACCCTGCGCGAGCCGCTGGAATCCGGCCACATCCGCATCGCCCGCGCGGCACGCAGCGTGCAATATCCGGCGCGCTTCCAGCTGGTGGCGGCGATGAATCCCTGCCCCTGCGGCTGGGCCGGTGACCGCAGCAACCGCTGCCTGTGCAGCGACGAGCGTATCAACCGTTACCGTGCGCGGGTGTCTGGTCCGTTGCTGGACCGTATCGACCTGCACATCAGTGTGGCGCGCATGGACGCAGTGGAGTTGCGGGAGAGCACGCCGCTGGGGGAGCCCAGTGCTGCGGTACGTGCACGGGTGGAAGCCGCCCATGCCAAGCAGCAGGTGCGTGGCGGGCTCAACGCGCATCTGCCGCCGGCGGCACTGCGGGCCTGTACCCGACTGAGCGAGGCAGATCAGGACATGCTGGAACAGGCCATCGAGCGCCTGCAGCTGTCGGCGCGGGCGATGCACCGGATTCTGCGGGTGGCGCGCACGATTGCCGATCTGGCGGGTTGCGAAACGATCCAGACGGCGCATCTGGCCGAGGCCATTGGCTACCGGCAGTTGGACCGCGGGAAGGCGAGCACGTAATCGCAGCGTGCAGAATCAGGCCGCGTCATGCGGGCACACGTTCAAAAAGATCCGGCAGCCATTCCGGCTTGAACAGGGAAGCAGGCTGTTCTCTCATCTCTTCTACGCGCCACCATTTCCACGCCCTGATCGTGGCATTTTCCTCCTCCGTCCATCCGTCACGCTGGATGTCGGGCTGGTTGGGGCTGCGGGCCAGAAAATACTCTTCCAGCCATCGCGCGGGCGTTGATCGGGCGACCGCGTAGACGGCATCGCGCTTTTCCAGCCGCACGCCTATCGGCAGATCCAATCCGGTCTCCTCCCTGAGCTCACGCCGTGCGGCGTCCGCATATCCCTCCCCGGGCAGAAGCTCCCCACCCGGTGTAGCCCAGAAGGGAGCGTGGTGTTCATCGTGATACCGGAACAGCAACACCGCATCCTCAGCAACGATCACAAGGCGTGCAGATCGTCTGATTTCCATCGTTTCCCGTCCTTACCGGCCCGCCCCAGAATAGGCCAAAAGCAGGCGGACCGAGAGAAAGCCATCAACGCGTGTCGATTCCTGGCCAGTGATTCACTTTCCCGGCGTGGGCGCTTGTCGCCGGACGGCAACGGACGCCATGCGGCGGCTGACAAGGCCGAAGAGGTCCCGCAGTTCGGCTGCGCGCTCGGGCGTGCTGTTGCTGCCGAAAAGCACACGCGCCAGCGCGGCTTCACGGGTGTCATGCGGGAACCGCAGGCGGTCCCGGTACACCTTCTGGCACACCAGCCAGGCCCGGCGCAGCCCGCCGCCGGGCAGCGGGCGGACCACGCGTTCGTAGACCTGCCAGAACTGGTATTCGCCCTGCAAGTCGATCGCCGGCGCCACGGAAAGCGCCGGCCGGGGCCGTCGTGGGCCGCCGATGCCGAACAATCTGGTTGGCGGGGTGTGCTGTGCCATGCCAACAGCATGACCCAGCAACATTGTGGGAACCTTGCGTCGCCGCCAGAAAATCCCTGTTGATTGCGCAAGGCGGGCTTCCGGGCGGGTTTTGGGGTCAGAGCCCTTTGCCGTGCAAAGGGATCTGACCCCCGATCACGGGATGGCTGCGGGGTCGGATCCCTTTGCGCAGCAAAGGGCTCTGACCCCACCCTCATCGCCTCAGAACGCCATCGAGGTACTGAACATCAGCTGCCGTGGCGCGCTGCGCTGCAGCGTCTGGTAATCCCCCGAGAATGACGAGCCGGCGATGGTGGCGGTGCCGATGTTGTGGCGGTTGAGCAGGTTGCTCACGTCCAGCCGCAGCTCCAGGCCGGGCACTGCGCTGTCTGCACCGAAGCGGTAGGCGGCATAGGTGTTGACCTGCCAGAAGGTCGGCACGCGGATGTCGTTCTCGTAGGTGAAAGGCTGGCGCAGGTACGAGGTGCTGGTTGCACCAAAGCGCCAGTCACCGAAGTGCGCGGACAGGTCGCTGACCAACGAGATCTGCGGGTAGCCCGGCTGCGCGTTGCCCTTTATCGGGTACACCGTGTCGCCCACCACGAAATCGCTGTCGTAGCACGAACGGGCCACGGCCACGCCCTGGTAGAACTGCAGGTGGTCGCTCAGGTCGGCGGTGATGCCGAGGTCGGCGCCGATCACGTGCATCTTCGGCATCAGCCGCACGGTGTTGATCTGCGCGAACTGGGTACCGATGGCGGCCGACAGCAAGCGGTTGCGGATGTCGTTGTAGAACACATCGCCGGTGATCGTCAGCCGGTCGAAACGATGCGATGCGCCCACGGTGAGGTTCCAGTTCTTCTCCGGCCGCAGCGTACCCGCCACGCGGTCAAACTCCTCCTGGTCGGTGATGGTCCACGCTGAGGCGGTGTAGCCGATGTTGCCGCGCTGGGCGACGCGGTAGCCGTTCATGGTGTTGGCCAGGTCGATGAAGGCATCGGTGGATCCGGTCGGGCTCCAGAACAGCGAGACATGCGGCAGGAAGTTGCTCTTCGCGCGCAGCGTGCCGTTCACCGGCCGGTCCTTGGCATCACCGAGGCCGCCGCCGCGGGTGCGGAAGTCCACGGCCTTGAAGCCGACACCCAGCTTCAGCGTGTCGTTCAGCACGATGTCGCCCTGCAGGTAGAACTGGCGCGAGCGGGTCACCCAGCTCGACGCGTTGTCGGTCTTGAACGCCGGACCATACACATCGAACGGACCGGTGGCTTTCAGCGGCGGGCCCTCGCCCAGCAGTGGCTGCTGGTACCACTCGGTCTTGGCTGCGGCCTTGCTCTTCTCCTGCCAGAAACCGGCAGTGAAGGTTTGCGCGCCGGTCTCGAACTGCAGGTTGACCATGCCACCCAGCCGATTCACACGCGGCGTCTGCACCTGTTCGGAGAACGGCGCGCCGTTGGGCGACGGTACGGTCGGGTCGGTCAGCGTGGCTTGGGTGTGGCTGTTGGCGTTGTACAGCTGCACGTTGCCGCTCAGCGCGGGGCTGATCTGGAAGCGATGGTTCACCGAGGACACGCGATCGCGCGTGATCTGGCCGGTGTCGTACGGAATCAGTTCGGACAGCTCACCGCAGGTGTATGCACCACAGGACTTGTCGGCGTTCTCCGGCGAGGCCACGTAATACGCCCAAGCGTAGTCCGGGTAGAAGATGTCGGCCTTCCAGCCCAGCTTGCGGATCATGTCGAAGGAGATGTTGTTGTAGCCCCAGACCTTGGCCTTGCTGTCAGAGAGAAACACAGTGAAATCGCCCCAGGCGACATCCTGCTGCAGCTTCAGGTCGCCACGCAGGAAGTTCTGCGTGCCCTCGCCCTGGTACTTGTCGGCGGACACGCGCTGCAGGTCGACCAGCACTTTCGGGCCATGCTCGCCGAGCTGGCCGCTCTGCCCGGACACGGTGGTGACCGACGTGTTGTTGCTGCCCACGCCCTGCTTCACGCGCAGGCTGGGCGTGTCCTGCAGCTCGCGCAGGCGGTACTCCAGGCTGCCGCCGTTGACGCTGCTGGAGAACACGCTGACCGGTGCGCCACCGGGGCTGACCGTGAT
This sequence comes from Stenotrophomonas sp. Ps181, assembly GCF_025697425.1. Lineage (NCBI taxonomy): Bacteria > Pseudomonadati > Pseudomonadota > Gammaproteobacteria > Lysobacterales > Lysobacteraceae > Stenotrophomonas > Stenotrophomonas sp. Ps181. The sequence continues at coordinate 236,872 of NZ_JAHWBI010000002.1, read as the reverse complement.
CGCGCCGATGCCATCGGGCACGCCCACGTTCACCACGCTGGTGCCGGTGAGCGAGAGGAAGCCGTTGTCGTTCAGCGGCACGCCTTCGAAGGTGATGCCCATTTCATTCATGCGGAAGCCGCGCACGAACAGGCTGGTCGCCGAGATATCCAGGCCCAGCCCGTCGGTGGCGGTGTAGCTCGCGCCCGGCACCTGCTTGAGCATGGCCAGGCCATTGTTGCCGGTGACCATCGCGTCGAGGTCTTCGGCCTTGATGATGTAGCGGTTGGGACCGACCACCTGGGTCGGTGCCACGGCCGCACCGCGCGGTGTGGCAATGACCTGCAGGGCGTTGAGCGTGGTGGGTGTGTCGAGCGCGGTGTCGTGCGTGTCTGCTGCGTACGCAGGTGCGGTGATGGCCGCGATGATGGCCAGGGCGAGGCGCGTCGTGGGTGGGGTGTTCATGGGCAGATCCAGGTGCAGGGACAGAGCGGCGCAGGCGCACGCCCAGCGCGTTGCAGCACCGGTGTCGGCGCCCTGGCTGGCGGTGCGATCGCGTTGAGAAGGTGACGGCGCGGTGCGCGCCGGTCAGCAGACGAAGACGATCATCTGCCTCAGGATTCGATGGCGTGATTTCGACGTGCGAAATTCTTGCATCGCGCTGCCGCATCCGCCATTGCACCGTGGTACAGCGCAGATGGCGATGGGGATGTATGGGCTATACGCAGGTATACATCCAAGCCAGGCTAGCGAGCAGTCGTGGACTGCTTCCACTCATCGATCAGAGCCACAACGGCAGCATGCAGCTGGGCGGCATCAAGCTCATACGCATGGCGATCTACATCTTCGTCGCAATACATGTCGGCAGCACAGAAGATGCTGGACAGGCACGTTGAAAGCGCTACGTCATCCAAAGCCAGCAAGTCGAGATCCCGCTCGATCTTCCATAGCTCGATGTAGGACTCGGAGAAAACGTGCGCCGACATCCGCTCATTGACGAAGGACTGAGCAAACATCATCAAAGTCCAGCTCATGATGTGCGTCCGATCATTGCAGGACGAAGCGCTCGATCGCACGCGCCACGCCTTCGTCGGCATTGCTGCCGGTCTCAAACCGCGCCACCGCCTTCACCGCATCGATGGCATTGCCCATCGCCACGCTGGTGCCGGCGTACTGCAGCATGGTCAGGTCGTTCTCCTGGTCACCGATGGCCATCACGTTGGCGCGGTCGATGCCCAGGTGCTCGGCCAGCTTCTGCAGGCTCGGGCCCTTGCCGGCGCGGTGGTCGAACACTTCGAGGAAGAACGGCGCACTCTTCAGCACCGCGAAACGTTCGGTCAGCGCGCTGGGCAGGCGCGCGATGGCGGCATCCAGCACGTCAGGCGCGTCGATCATCATCAGCTTGATGAAGGACATCGACGGGTCCATGTCCTCCACGCGGCGATACGACAGCGGCATCCGCGAGAGATGCGAGTCGGCCACGGTGTAGTAGCTGATGTCCTGGTTGGGCGTGTACATGCGCTGGCTGTCCAGCGCCTGGAAGTGCACGCCTAGGTCGCGGGCGACCTGCTCGCAGAACAGGAAATCGTCGAAGCTGAGCGGATACTCGACCACGGTTTCGCGGGTGCCGATGCGCTGCACCAGGCCGCCATTGCAGGCGATGCAGTAGTCGTCGTTGCCGTTGATGCCGAGCTCGTGCAGGTACGGCGCCAGGCCGGGGACCGGGCGGCCGCTGGTCAGCACGATGTGCACGCCCAGTGCGCGCGCCTGCGCGATGGCCTTCCTGGCGCGGGGGGTGAGCTGGTGCGACGGGTCCAGCAGGGTGCCATCCATGTCGATGGCGACCAGTTCGATGGTCGATTGCCTGCGGCCCATGTCCATTGCGTTCAACTCGTGCGGGGCACGCCAGTTTACCCCCTCATGCCCGGTTCACCTCTTTGCCCACGTTGGCCGGGATACTGCGGGAGCCTGTGCGTCCCCCACCGCAGGACGGCCCCTTGACCGCCCTTCCCTGGAAAACCTTGCGACGCATGACCTACCGTGCCCCTGAAACCAATGACAGCGCGCCCCTGGCCCAGCAGATCGAGCAGATGATCGACGAACTGCCCGGCGACCAGGTGCGCGTCGGCACCCTGCTCAGCGCGCTGGGCGATGAGGGCCTGCTGCTGATCGTGATCCTGCTCTCGGCCATCTTCATCATTCCGGTGTCGATTCCCGGGCTGAGTACGGTGTTTGGCGCCTCGATCCTGCTGATCGGCCTGAGCCGGGTGCGCAACCGCCCGCTATGGGTGCCACAGAAGCTGGCGCGCCGCGAGATCGCCACCGACAAGCTGAAAGCCAACCTCGGCCGTGCGCTGAAATGGGTGCACCGCATGGAGCGGCTTTCGCGGCCGATGCGGCTGGCGGTGATGGTGCGCTCGAAGAAGATGATGCGCCTGAACAACCTGATGCTGGTGTTTGCGACCCTGCTGCTGATGGCGCCGGCCGGGCCGATTCCCTTCAGCAACACGCTGCCGGCGCTGGCGCTGATGTCGTTTGCGATTGGCTTCATCCAGCGCGATGGTGCGGCGGTGGCGGCCGGGTACGGCTTCGTGGTGGCCACGGTGGTGTACTTCGGCGTGCTGCTGGGCGGCGTGGGGTTCGCCGCCGAATCGGTGTTCAGTGGGTTCCGCAGCAGTACCGCGGAACTGTAGAGCCGAGCCCACGCTCGGCTGCTCTTCGTTCGTTGCGCGGAGACCCGCGCGCTGCGCGCGTAAGCCGAGCATGGGCTCGGCGCTACAGAATTACTTGGCCGACACCCGCCACACCACGTCGCCCACGTCGTCGGCCACCAGCAGCGCGCCCTCGGCATCCATCGCCATGCCGACCGGTGCGCCCATCAGGGTCTTCTCGTCCTTCGAGGCGAAGCCGCTGACCACGGTCTGCGGCCGTCCCGTCGGCTTGCCGTCCTTGAACAGTACGTAGACCACTTCGTAGCCACTCAGTGGCGAGCGGTCCCAGCTGCCGTGCTCGCCGATGAAGGCGCCGCCGTGGTACTGCGCCGGCAGTGCCTGGCCGGTGTAGAACAACAGGCCCAGCGGTGCCACGTGTGAGCCGATGGCATAGTCCGGCACGATCGCCTTGGCCACCAGGTCCGGCCGCTGCGGCTGCACGCGCTCGTCCACGTGCTGGCCGTAGTAGCTGTAGGGCCAGCCGTAGAAGCCATCTTCCTTCACCGAGGTGAGGTAATCCGGTACCAGGTCGGCACCGATCTCATCACGCTCGTTGGCCACTGCCCACAGCTGGCCCGTGCTCGGCTCCCAGTCCAGCCCGGTCGGGTTGCGGATGCCCGACGCAAAGATGCGGCTGCCACGGGTGGCCACGTCCACCTCCAGCACCACCGCACGGCGGTATTCAACGGCCAGGCCGTTCTCGGTGATGTTGCTGTTGGAGCCGACGCCCACGTACAGCTTGCTGCCATCGCGGCTGGCCAGCAGTTCCTTGGTCCAGTGGTGGTTGATGGTGCTGGGCAGGTCGGTGAACTCGCGGCCCTTGTCGGACATGCGGGTTTCGCCTGGCACGTAGTGGTACTGCATGATGTTGCCGGTGTTGGCCACGTACAGCGTGTCACCGATCAGCTGGATGCCGAACGGCGAGTGGAGGCCTTCGATGTAGACGTGCTGGGTCCAGGTGTTGGTGCCTGGCGAGCGGCGCAGCAGGGTGACCCGGTTGCCGCCCTTGCCGGCCTTGCCCGAGCGCGCCTTCACCTTGCCGGCGATCCACTGCTTGGGTGTGGTGACCGGCTCTTCGCCGGGGCCATTGCCTTCCACTACCAGTACATCGCCGTTGGGCAGGGTCAGCAGCCGGCGCGGGTGCTGCAGGTTGGCGGCGATGCGCTCGATCTTCAGGCCTTCGGCCACCGTGGGGGTCTGGCCGTCGGCCCAGCCCACGCCCTTGGGCACCTGCATCGGCGGCATCAGGAAGTTGGCCGGCTTGGGCAGTGGCGGCTGCGGTCCCGACTGGTCGGCCGGGTGGTATTCGGCCTTGCCGGCGCAGGCCGACAGGGTGGCGGCCACTGCCAAGGCGGCCACGGTGTGCAGGATGTGCTTAGCCATGACGACCTCCCTGCAGCACCGGCGGCTGCGATGACAACAGGATCAGGCCCAGGGCGATCAGGGCCACGGTCAGCGCCGACAGGATCGTGCCCGGCACGGCAACGGCATACGCATCACGGCTGTGCACGAAGGCGTTCCAGATGGCCAGCACCACCGCGACCAGGTTGAGGAAGAAGTCGATGCGGTCGATACGGGTAGCCGTGCCGTTGCGGCGCCAGACCGCGAACAGGTTGATCAGGCGCGGAATGACGGCGATCAGCAGGCCGAAGGTGATCAGCCAGGCGGCGGCCTTGCCCCACATCACCTCGGCGCTGTTGAGGTAGATCGCGTCGAAGATCAGGGCACCGACGAAGAAGCCGAAGGGTATCGGGTTCAACAGACTGAACAGCGTGGTGCCGAGGCCGCGATGGGCCTGGGCGAGCGGATTGACCATCATCGTGCTCCGTGCGGAAGGGTGCACGGGCTGTAGTAGCACAGCGTGATGTGAGGGCGCGCGATGATGCCCCGGCGGGGCTGCCACATCCGCCGGGAGGGCACCGGGCTACGCGGGTTCGTCCTCGCGCACCTCGTGGAAGGGCAGCATCGTCTCGAAGCCAAATTCGTGTTCCATGCTGGTGCGGACCAGGCCGCCGATGGCGTAACGGCTGGTGTTGGCATGCACGTCTATGCCACCGGGCCGCCACTCAGTGCGCAGATGCAGCGTCTCTGCGCGGCGCATGACGATCCGTTCCTCCTGCAGCAGTGCGCGACGGTGTTTCTTCATCAGCAGGCGCAGCGGTTTCACCGTGGTGATGCCGAATGCTGCCAGCTCGGGCAGCAACTCGGCGATATCGGCATCGTCGCCGTAGTCGTGGCTGCGCGTATGCACGGACAGCACCACCTTGCGGATGGCGGCAACCGAGAGCGGGGTCTGGTCCGCGCGCGCACGGCCGCGCTTCCGTTCGTTCTTCATGTGTGTGGTCATCTGCACGTAGTTCTCCCTGTCTCCCACAACTCAGATTCAACCGCGCGAAGACCGCGTGAAGATGCTTGTGCGCACTGTCATAACCAGACGTACTAAGCGTTTGTGACGCAATTGGCACATCTGCAGATTGCTTGTGTGAAGAGGTAGGGGGTTGTTCGTTGTGTCGCGTTTGGCTCGTTGCGATGGGGTAGTTCCGCCCCGCCGTCCTGCCATGCCGATTCACAACAGAAGGATTCGTGTATGAAGCGACACACGCAACGCTCCGCGCCACCGCGCTCTGCGCGCCTGGCCCTCGCCACTGCCCTGGTGCTGGGCAGCCTGGCCATAACCGCCCAGGCCCAACAGGCCGATCCACTGGCGGGGATACAGTGGCACCTGCTCAACACTGGGCAGACCGTCCCGGCTGACACACTGCCGGTGGCCGGCAACGACCTGAACGTCGATGGCCTGTTCCGCAATGGCATCCGTGGCCAGGGCGTCACCATCGCCATCGTCGATGACGGCCTGCAGATCGCGCATCCGGACCTGGCGGCCAACGTGGCCGCTGTAGCCGGCAAGAACTTCATCAATGGCTCGAACAACCCCACCCCGTCCAACCCGGATGTCGACAACCACGGCACCATGGTCGGCGGCATTGCGGGCGCGGTGGGCGCCAACAACCTGGGCGTGCGCGGTGTGGCGCCGGCGGCGACGTTGAAGGGCTTCAACCCGATTTCGCGCTCGGCCCTGGGCAACCAGCAGAGCAACATCGAGTACGCCTGGTGGGACGGCGCGGAATCGGCCGACGTGCAGGTGTTCAACAACAGCTGGGGTGCCGGCCCGGGCAATCCGAACCTGCCGTTGGCGTACAGCGAAAACACGATCCGTTCGTATGAGCAGGCACTGTCGGGCACGCGCGGTGGCCGTGGCGGCATCTACGTGAAGTCGGCCGGCAACAACTTCAACAATGCCTCGATCAGCCAGACCCAGGATGTCTGCACCACCGACACCAAGAACCGCAACACCGGCTGCGTGCCGGCCGGACGCGATCCGCGCAACAACCTGTTCAACGTGATCACCGTAGGCGCGGTGCGTGCCGATGGCGTGCGCTCGTCCTACTCCTCCACCGGCTCGGCGCTGTGGGTCTCGGCCTTTGGCGGCGAGTACGGCCTGCAGGCGCAGTATGCACCGGGCCTGGTAGCACGCGCGTACGACCCGGCCATCGTCACCACCGACGTGACCGGATGCGCGCAGGGCAGCAACAAGAACACCAACCGCCAGAACACCCTGGACAGCAACCTGTCGGCCATCGACAGCACCTGCAACTACACCGCCAAGATGAACGGCACCTCGGCGTCGGCGCCGATGGTCTCGGGCGTGGCGGCACTGGTGCTCGAAGCCAACCCGAACCTGTCCTATCGCGATGTGAAGTACATCCTGGCCACCACCGCCACCCGCAACCACCCGAACCAGCCGGCGGTGACGCTGGCCGACGGCCGCACGCTGGTGCCGGGCTGGACGGTGAATGCTGCCGGCCGTGCCTACAGCAACTGGTATGGCTTCGGCGTGGTCAACGCAGCACGCGCGGTGCAGGTGGCCGAGAACTTCCAGTCGCTCGGTGCGCTGGTCGACAGCGGCTGGCGCAACACCACGCGTACCGTGGCCATTGGCAACACCTCGGCCGCCGCCGCACGCCTGACCTTCCAGCTGGCCAACGGCGCGCGCAACATCGAGAGCGTGCAGCTGGGCTTCCGGGTCAACCACCGCAACACGCGCCAGCTGCAGTTCGTGCTGGTGTCGCCCAGCGGCACCCGCAGCGTGGTGCAGCCGGCGTTCACCGCGATCGGTTCGGGCACGGGTGGCGCGCAGAGCAACTTCACCAGCTGGGACCTGCTGTCCAGCAATGCCTTCCTGGATGAGAATGCCACGGGCACCTGGACGCTGGAAGTGACCGACATGGGGCAGGCCGCGACCGCTGCATCGCGTGGCAACCTCGAATTCTTCAAGATCCGCGTTCTGGGGCACTGATGATGAAGACCATTCTGTTGAGCACGCTCGCCTTCGCGGCGATGACCTCCCCTGCCTGGGCACAGAGCTCGGGGCAGACCCCTCCGGCCAGGACCCTGTCGACCGTGGATGCGCAGGAACTGAAGGCGTCCGCTACCGGCCGCTCGTTCGACGTGGGCGGCACACGTTTCCAGCTGTCGCCCTCGGCCACCGTGAAGCAGGCCAGCGGCGGTCAGTTCACCATCACCCCGCAGGCGGCGGCGACCACCAGCGCGCGTACCAAGCGTTCGCTGGATGGCGCAACGGCGGCACCTGCCGATGCCGGCGCCGGCAAGTTCGCGGCGGCGGTCTCCCGTGACGGCGCGCCGGTGGTGGCGACCTCCCGGGTCAAGGTGTTCTTCACCGATGCGGCCTCGGCCCAGCGTGCGGCTACGGCTACCGGCGGCACCGTGGTGAAGGTCTCCAAGGCGTCGGGCCAGGCCATCGTGGAGTATCCGTCGGTGAACGCGGCGCTGGATGCGACCACCAGGCTGCTGTCCACCGCCGGTATCCGCGCCACCGAGCCGGACGTGGTGCAGTGGGAAGAGACCAAGTAAGGCGTTGAGTGGTGCCCCTGGCCGGTTGGCTCTCCTGGCCGGCCGGGGGATGGGTGTGCGTTGCGACTGTCTGGAGCCGCTTCGGTAGATGCCAACCTTGGTTGGCAATGCCCGTTCACGGCATCCGCGGGTGCGGCGTCCAGAATGCAGTAGCGCCGGGCCATGCCCGGCGGAAGATTTCACCGCACGGTGGGAATGTGCCAACCAAGGTTGGCAAATACCAAAGCAGGGTCAGGCCAGGGCTGCAAGCGCCTGCACCAGTGCATCCATCTGCTGCGGCCGGGTGAACACCGACGGCGTCACCCGCACGCAGGCGCCGGAGTCCAAGCCGTCACGATGCGTGCTGAACACGCGATGCTCATCCAGCAGGCGCTTCTGCAGCGCGATGTTGTCAGCCACGCTGGTGCGCCCGCGCAGGCGGAAGCTGGCCAATGCGCTGGCCAGCGCCGGATCAGGCGAAGACAGCACTTCGATATGCGCCATCTGCCGCGCAGGCACGGTCCAGCGCTCGCGCAGGTAGCGCAGGCGCGCCTGCTTGTTGGCCGCGCCGATACGCTGGTGCAGCGCGATCGCTTCCGGCAGCGCCAGGTAAGCGGCGAAGTTGACCGTGCCGGTGTGCACACGGCTGCCCACGCGGCCATCGTCGGTCTCGCCCATGTACGGGTCGAGGTCCGCAACGCGGCCCTTGCGCACATACATCGCGCCGACGCCGACCGGCGCACCGATCCACTTGTGCAGGTTGATGCCAACGAAATCGGCCTTGAGCTGCGGCACCGCGTAGTCGATCTGGCCAAACCCGTGTGCTGCATCAACGATCACGTCGATGCCGCGTGCCCGCGCACGTTCGGCGATTTCGGCCACCGGCAGCACCAGTCCATGGCGATGGCTGACCTGGGTCAGCAGCACCAGTTGCAGGCGTGGCAGCCGCGCGAACGCGGCCTCGTAGGCCTGAAGGATCTGGGCATGGTCGGGCACTGCCGGCAGCGCAATGCGCTCGACCTGCACGCCGCGGCGCTGCTGCAGCCAGCGCATGGCGCCGATCATGCTGTCGTAGTCGATGTCGGCGTACAGCACCTGGTCGCCAGGCTGCAGGCGGTTGTAGCCGCCGATCAGCGCCAGCATCGCCTCGGTGGCGCCGCGGGTCAGCGCAATCTCGTCGGCGCCCACGCCCAGCAGTTCGGCCACCTGCCGCTGCACCGCCATGTACTGCGCCGGAAATTCGCGACGCCCATACCACGCGTTGCCACGGTTCACCTCGGCGGTGTGGCGCTGGTAACTGGCCAGCGTCTCGCGGCCCATCGCGCCCCAATAGCCGTTCTCCAGATGGTTCACTTCGTCGGTGACGTCGAAGTGGCTGGCCACTGCGGCCCAGTAGTTTTCGTCGCGGGCCAGCACGTCCGGCGCCACGGTCGTTGCGGGAATCTGCATGGACGCAGCGTAACGCGTGGCAGCCATGGCCGGCAGTGAAGAAAGTGCGGCTGCGGCCGGCAGCAGGGTGCCGGCACGCAACAGGAAGCGGCGGGCCGGGTCCATCAGAAGCTCAGCCGGTACTGCGCGTACAGGTTGGCGCCGTCGGTGTCATAGGGCGCGTTGCGCGAGTAGACCAGGCCGCGGCTGGCCTGGAAGGTGGCTTCGTCCGGATAGCGGTCGAATACGTTGTCGGCACCGACGCGCAGGCTGTGATGTTCGTTGATGCGATAGCCGACGGCCAGGTCGAGGAAGCTCATCGCGCCGAAGCGCTGGTAGATGTCGCCCACTGCATTGCCGCTGGAATCGGTCCAGGCGCCGTAGTAGCGCATGCGTGCCATCAGCGACCAGGTGCCGATATCCCAGCTGCCGGTCAGGCTGCCCTTGTGCTCGGGCAGGCGATCCTCGAACAGCACGCGCTGGGTCTCGTTGGTGGCCACCGAGGTGCTGCCGTTGTCCACGCGGGTGCGGTTGTAGTTGTAGGCCAGGGTCAGCGTCATGCGGCCGGCGCCGAGGTCGCGCAGGTAGTTGCCGACCACGTCCACGCCGGTGGTGGTGGTATCGAAGTCGTTGGTGAAATAGTTCACCGAGGTATAGCCCAGCGGATTGGGCGTACCGGCCGGAATGGCGAAACTGGCCGACTGGCTGAAGCGGTCGCTGAGCTTGATCTGGTAGACATCCACCGAGCCGGACAGGCCCTGGTCGGTGCGCCAGGTCAGGCCCATCGACGCGGTACGCGATTCTTCCGGCTTCAGCGGCCTGGCGCCGAGCAGCTGCGCCAGCGGATCGTCCGGTGACAGGCGGCCACTGGTGAAGATCTGCAGCGTGCGCGTGTCCAGGCCCTGGGTGGTACTGGTGGTGTTGAGCTGCGCCGGCGTCGGCGCACGGAAGCCGCTGGACACGGTGCCGCGCAGGGCCAGGTCCTGCGTGATCGCGAAGCGCGCCGAGAGCTTGCCGTCCAGCGTGCTGCCGAAGCTGGAGAAGTCCTCGTAGCGGCTGGCCGCACCGATACTCCAGCGCTCGCCCAGCGGCACTTCCATGTCCACGTAGGCGGCCTTGCTGCGCTGGCTCCACTGCCCGGCCTGGCTGGCCGAGAAACCCGGCGCGCCGTTGGAATTGGCCTCCAGGCCTGCAGCCGCGCCCGGGCCCACCGCGTACGAGGCCGGGTCACCGGCGCGGACCTGGTAGGTCTCCTGGCGGAACTCGCCCCCGAAGGCGACATTGATCGGCTGGGACAGCGCGCCCACCTCCCACTCGTAGTTGAAGTCGGCGTTGGCGTTCTTCTCGGTCTGGGTCAGGCGGCCGAGGTCGAACGCGGTCGGGCTGGCCGGACCCAGCGAAGCATTGATCGAGTTCTTCAGGCGGTAGTCGATGGCATTGCGGCCATACGAGGCGCTGACGTCCCAGCGCAGCTTGGGCGTGATCTCGCCACGCAGGCCACCGACCAGCTGCAGGTCGTTCTGGACGTTGCCGTACTGCGGGCTGAAGCCGACCGGATACAGCGAACGCAGGTTCCAGCCGGGGAAGATGGCGGTGGTGCGATACGCGCCGGTGGTGGTATCCGGGTTGCGCCAGTTGAAATCGCTGACGCCATCGCTGTGGCTGTACAGGCCGAAGGCATACAGCTCCAGCGTCCCGCTGGCGTTGGCCTTGACGTTGAAGCCGACGCGGCGGCTCTCCAGTTCCGGCTGGCCCCAGCGCTGCACCGGATCGGGCACCTCCAGCTCCGGATGTGCAGCCTGGAAGGCGATCGCATCCGGGCGCTGGCGCGTGCGCGAGGTGGCGTCCGAGCTGGACGATTCGGCGAACAGCACCAGGCTGCCATAGTCGCCCAGCGACCAACCGGTGCGCGCACTGAAATCGCGCGAGGCACCGTCGCCCTGCGCATACTGCGAGTAGCCGGCGGTGATCTCGGTGCCGGGACCCTCTTCGAGGATGATGTTGATGACACCGGCGATGGCATCCGAACCGTACTGCGCCGACGCACCATCGCGCAGCACCTCGATGCGCTTGATCGCACTGGTCGGAATCTGCGCCAGGTCGGCCGCCTGTGCACCGCGGTTGCCGAGCAGCGCGCTGCGGTGGAAGCGGCGACCGTTGACCAGCACCAGGGTCTGGTCCGGCGACAGGCCACGCAAGGTGGCCGGACGCACGAACACCTGGCCGTCCGCCATCGGCAGGCGCTGTACCACGAATGATGGCACCAGCTGCGCCAGCACGTCCTTCAGGTCGGTGGATTCGACGGACCTGATGTCTTCCTTGGTGAACACGTCCACCGGCGCCAGCGTTTCGAACTGGGTGCGGTTGGAGGCGCGGGTGCCGGTGACCAGCATCGCATCGAGCTGGGTGGGTGCGGCGCGGCTGCCGCCTGCGGCATCGACCGCATCGGCCTCCGCTGCGATCGCGCCTCCTGCGCTGGCCATGGAAAGGGCAAGGAGGATGGAACGCGAAAGCTTCGAACGATGCACGGCAGGGCTCCGGGAGGACGCGACAGGGCCAGCACCTGCAGGGACATCGCAGGCCTGGACAAGGCGCGCAGTCTCGGCGCGCTCTGTGAAGGAGGCATGACGTCAGTGCGACAGCTTGAGTCCGCACAGGCGCAAGAACTGCTAAACGCCGCGCCTGCCGATCCGCTACTGTGCCCAGCATTGGTTCTAGGAACGGCAGGATGAGCGCGGCAGGCAAGGCGTTGTGGTACATCGAAACCCACGCGGACCAGCCACTGGCGCTGGCCGACATTGCCGCTGCGGCGGGCCTGTCGCCGTTCCATCTGTCGCGCCTGTTCCAGGCCCGCACCGGCACCTCGGTGATGCGCTACCTGCGCGGGCGCCGCCTGACCGCTGCGGCGCAGCAGTTGGCCAACGGCGCCGGCGACATCCTGCAGGTGGCGCTGGGTGCCGGCTATACCACCCATGCCGCCTTCACGCGTGCCTTCAGCGAACAGTTCGGACAGACGCCGGAGCGCGTACGCGAACAGGGCACCGATGGGCTGGCGCTGGTGCAGGCGATCCGCGTGGACGAGGCCCCGTCCGCCTGCATTGAAGCCCCCCGCCTGCTCGAGACACCCGCGTTCCAGGTGGCCGGCATCGGCATGCGGCATACCCGCGACAGTGGCGGCGCGATTCCCGGACAGTGGGCCCAGCTCAACCGCGAATGGCCGACGCCGGCGCCGATCAGTTTCGGCGTGTGCTGCAACAGTGATGACAAGGGTGGCTTCGATTACATCGCGGCACTACCGGCAAGCACGGTGCCGAGCGTGCCTGCGCACTGGCGACGCGTGGACATCCCGGCGCGCCGCTACCTGGTGGCCTGGCACAGCGGGCACATCTCGGCCATCCGCTCGACCTGGTTCTGGTTGCTGGATCATTATCTCCCTGCTTCCAACCTGGGCCTTGCCGATGCGCCGGATCTGGAGCGCTACGACGCCCGGTTCGATGAGCGCACCGGCCAGGGCGGCGTGGAAATCTGGCTGCCCGTCGACGACCGTCCCCACTGACAAGGAGTTGAAGATGCGCATGACCGCTGCTGTGCTGGGAGCGATGCTGATGGTGTTCGCGAGCACCGGCGCCGCCCGCGAACGCGGGGTGGCCGGCGAGCGCCACGGCACAACGACGCTGGCCAGCGCCGCCGTGCGCGACGCAGAGCACCGCGACGCGCTGCGCTACACGGTCTGGTATCCGGCACCTGCAGGCAGCCGGGAAACCGCGCTGACCATCGGTCCACCCGACGCGCCGCTGTTCGACGTCGGCTGGTCGTCCAGGGATGCGCCGGTCGCGGGTGGTCGCCTGCCGACCCTGCTGCTCTCCCATGGCAACGGCGGCAGCGCGCGCATGATGGGCTGGCTGGGCACCGCGTTGGCGCGGGCGGGCTATCTGGTGATCGCAGTCGATCATCCGGGCAACAACGGCGTTGACAGCATGACCCTGCCCGGCAGCGTGCTGACCTGGCTGCGCGCCGATGATCTGCGTGCCGCACTGGCGGCTGTGCAGGCCGATCCGGTGCTGGGCCCGCATGTCGATCCCGAGCGCCTGGGGGTCGCCGGCTTCTCGGCCGGCGGCTACACCGCACTGTTGGCGGCCGGTGCGCGACCGGACCTGCAGCGACTGCTGGCCTTCTGCACCGCGCATCCGGATGACGGCGTCTGCCGGCCCCAGCAGGAAGCGGCAACGCACACGATGGAGGCGCGTGTTGCCGCTGCGGCGTCGCCGGAGCTGTCGCCGTGGATGTCCCACGCCAACGACGCACGCGCCATTCCCCGCGTGCGCGCGGTGTTCCTGCTGGCACCGGCAATCGTGCAGGCCTTTGCGCCCGAGCAGCTCTCCTCTCTGAAACAGCCGGTGTCAATCGTGCTGGGCCAGGCGGACACGGTTGCGCCACCGCAGAGCAATGGCGAAGCTGTGCAGGCCTTGATTGCGGGCGCTGCACTGCAGGTGCTGCCCGGTGTCGGCCATTACGATTTCCTCGCCGCATGCACCCCGACCGGACAGCAGCGGCTGCAGGGCCTGTGCAGGACGTCGGTGCCGAAGGCGCAGACCCACGCGCAGGCGGTGGACGCAGCAATACGATTCTTCAACCATTCACTGCGCTAGTGGCCGCCGGGCAGGCCCCAGCGCTACAGTGAGCGCGTCCATGGAGAATCGGTCATGCGCCTGCTTCACCTCACCCTGCCGGTGTCCGACGTCGCCACCGTCGCCGCGTATTTCCACGATGTGCTGCAGCAGCGCGTGGTCAGCAACCACGTGCACATCGGCTGGAGCACGATCGAACTGCAGCCGGCGGGTGATCACCCCGTCGGTGGCGTGCACCTGGCCTTCAACGTACCGGACAACCGCTTCGGCGAGGCGATGGCCTGGTTGCGCGAACGTACCCCGCTGCAACGTAATCCTGAGGGTCTGGATTACTTTGCGCTGGAGAGCAGCTGGCAGTCGCAGTCGGTGTACTTCACCGGCCCGGACGGCCTGATCCTCGAGTTGATCGGCCGGCACCGTCTGCCAGTCAGCACGCGCGCAGGCGCCTTCCATGGCAGCGAGCTGACCTGCCTGAGCGAGGTTGGCCTGCCCAGCCATGATGTCGACGCGGTGCGCGAACAGTCCAGCCAGCGCTTCGGCCTGCAGCCGATCAGCCCGCCGTCGCCGCAGTTCGCGCCGGTGGGCGACGACGAGGGCCTGCTGATCATCGTCGCCGCCGACCGTCGTTGGTTCCCCGAGCAGAAGGACCTGCCCAATGCGCAGGGCGTGCAGCTGCAGGTGGGTGATGTGAGCGGCAGCGGCGAACTGCGCGATGCCGCGCTGGGCTGGCGGGTGTGGGCGGCCTGAGCTACCAGCTGCCCGATGCGCCGCCGCCGCCGCTGCGACCACCACCACCGGACCAGCCGTCGGAACTGCCTGAGGACGAACTCGACGACGAGGTGCTGGACGAGGAACGGTAGCCTTGGGACGACCTTCGTCCGCTGCGTGCTTTTTCGCCGGGCAGCAGGGTGAACACCCAGATGAAGTACAGGAACAGCGTGCCTACGCTGGACACGATCGTCGCCAACGCGCGTGCGTTCTCGTCGCTGGCCCGGTCGATGGCCAGCAGCGCGCCCAGCGCATAGCCGCCGGTCAACAGCACCAGTACCACCAGCCGCACGGCGAAGCTGTTGCGGTTCTTCCGCCAGCGCGCGCGGCCGGCCTGCACCAGGAAGAACACCAGCATGGCGGCAATGGCGACCGCCAGGTTCAGCAACGTGTGCAGGGCAAGGCTGGGCGGCAACTGACCACGGACCAGCATCACCACAAAGAAACCGATACTGACGGCCAACATGCCGGACAGCACGATGCGCACACCACGGCTGCGACGCCAGCACCACCCCAGCAGCGCCGCCACCGGTACAGCGGGTAACAGCACGAAGAACAGCGCAGGCAGCACATGCCGCGGCAGCAGCAGCGTCGCCGAAACCAACCCAGCGGCCATCACTGCCGTTACCAGCAACGGTCTGCCCCAGGCCGGCAATGTCGGCCAGTTCGGCCTGGGCATTGCCGCATTGGCTGCCAGTGCCTTGCGCCGCCGCTCACGGCGTTTACCGCTGAACTCGGCTTCGGTCCTGGTGGCCAGCAGGCGCGGCGGTGATCGCCACAGACCGGCCAGGAACCCCACCAGCAACGTCAGGGCAACGACCGAATCCCCTGTGCGCCAATCCGCTGGCAACAGGTTGCGTGCGGATGAATCTTCCTCGGGCGGCAGCGGCTCGCCATCGATCAGCGCCACCAGCACCTTGCTGCCGTCCAGCATGCCCTGGTCCAGGTTTCCTTCGCGCAGGCGCGGCACGATGGCTTTGTCGATGATGCGCGCGGCATAGGCATCGGGAATGGTGCCTTCCAGGCCATAGCCGGTCTGGATGCGTACGCGCCTGTCCTGTACCGCCACCAGCAGCAACACCCCGTCATCGACACCGGCGCGGCCCAGCCGCCACTGGTCGAAGACACGCTGTGCATAGGCTTCGATGCCGTCATCGCCAACACTGGGCACCACCAGCACCTGCAGTTGCGCGCCTTTGCGTGCCTGCAGCTGCAATGCCTGCTCGCGCAGCGTGGCGCGGGTGCTGGCGGACAGCGCGTTGGCGGTGTCCACCACCGGGTCGTCCAGTGCCGGAATCGGGGCCGCCGCCAGCACTGGCAGCGGCAGCAGGCAGAGCAGCAGTGCCAGCCCTACCCACTGCCATGCGTTGCGCCACCGCAGCACCCGGCTCATGTGGACGCCGTGCCTTGCAATGGCGGCGTGCTGTGCATCATGCGAAACGGCATCCGTGTATGTCCTTGCCCCATGAACGGAAAAGCCGGCCGGATTGCCCCGGCCGGCCTCCTTTACCACACACCTCTTCACACGCAGCGGTCAACGGCCCATGGCCACTCGCTGCTGCTCGTCCTGCACGTGTTGCTGCGAAGGCTCATGCTTGGCCAGCATTGCAGCGCTGGTCTCCTGCAGGCTCGGTGCCGTCTGGGTCATGTCCACCGCAGTACGGAAGCCGGGAACGGTGCCGATGACGAAGGCCTTGCCATCCTGCACGGTGACGCCCTGCAGCTTTTCCGGTGAATCGATGCCGGCGGCCTTGGCCTGGGCGGTCACGTGCGCGCTCATCTCGTTGCAGATCATGCCCGGCATGTGGCCGCGGATCGCATTGTGCAGCGGCGTATCCGGATGCGCCTTGTCGCCCAGTTGCGGCCCCTTCGGCGCCGCCTCGGCATGGCTGCGGCCTTCAGCCAGCTTGCCCAGCGTCGCCGGACCCGCCACGCCATCGGCGGAGAGCCCGTGCTGCTTCTGGTAGGCGATCAGTGCGTCCCTGGTATTGGCACCGAACTTGCCGTCCTCGCTCAGCGGGTTGCCATGGCCGTCGCGCACGCCCAGGCGGTTGAGTTCCTTCTGCAGCGCAGTCACTTCCTCGCCCTTTGCCCCCTGGCGCAGCACGCCGTTGTGGTCGGCGTCATGCGAATGGCCGCCCTTGCCGGTTTCCTTCAACTTGCCGTGGTCCCAGAAGTCCTGCGGGCTGAGCAGCTTGCCGTGCGGATCCTTCAACTGGTAATGCACGTGCTGGGCATACTGACCCGCACCGCCCGGGCCACGCCCGCCCATGGTACCGATCGGCTCACCCGCCTTGATCGGCTGGCCTTCCTTCACCTGGGTCGAATGCAGGTGCAGGATCTCGTGCGAGTTGCCCTGCGCATCCCTGATCTTCACCGTACCGTAGTCGCCGCCGACGAACGTCACCGTTCCGGAGATCGGCGCGTTGACCGTGGGGTGCTGCAGATTACGGCCGTGCTGGCCGCCGACATAGTTGAAGTCGGTACCACCGTGCGGCTTGTGCGCGCGGTGTTCGCCGAACTCACCGGTAATGTGCGGCTTGACCCCGTTCTGCGGGGGCAGCATCACCTGCATCGTCTGCTCGAAGTTGCGGGTCTGGCCTTCGGCATGCGCCGCTGCCGGCTTGGCCTGCGCGTGCGTGGCCGCAGCTACGGTGGGGGCCGCGTGGCTGCCATGGGACTGGCCCTGGGTCAGTCCCAGGCGCTGCTCCACGAACCGCTCGTACTTGTCCACGTACGGCATCACCTTCTTTTCAGACAGGGTGAGGCCGCCGTAATCGCGGGTCGGGCCGTCGTGGTGGTACTTGTAGATGTACTCCTCACCCTGGCCGCGCTTGTGCGCCAGCGTGCGGTTATCGATGTAATGGTCAACCAGTGCATCGGACTGTGCGCCGACGTCGAAGCGGTTGCGGTTGTTGAGGTGGTAGTGGTTGCCGGTCTTGTCGATGAACTGGCCCAGGCCCGAGGCCGAGGTGGTGCCAGCGGCGGCATCGGGGTTGAAGCCCGATTCAACGCGGGCGATGGCCAGTACGTGCGCCGTTTCGCGCGGGGTCAGGCCCTTCTCGCGCGCCGACTCGATGATCGTGTCGATCACCCGTGACTGTACTTCCGGGGTCGCATCGCCCCACCGGCGGGAGTTGCCATGCAGGCGGCCGTCGCTCTGGTCGATCGGCTCCCGGTAGTGGCTCCACGGCTTGATGCGGTCACTGCTGTAGGCCGCCCCGCGGGGCTGGACCATGTCCTGGTAGATGTCTGCCATGTGTGTGCTATCCATTCTATGAAAAGGGGGATTTCCTTAAGGGGTACTGCTCCTGGTACTTCTGGTACTGCGGTACTGCAGTGCTGCGTTCACAGCGCGCGTGCGACGTCCTGCCGCTGCGCTCAGTCTTCGATGTAGTTCACCTCCGGGTGCTTGATGCCGAGTGAGTCAATCAACTTCTCGTACTCGTCGTTGTTGGGCTCCTGCTCCTCGCCTTCCGCGCCGCGCAGCGGCGGTGTGCTGTGGGTCAACTGGCGGCCACTGGCGTCGTACAGGTAGTACCACTCGCAGAAGCTGCAGCCGAACGGCAGTTCACCGTACTGCACGACGAAGTACGGCGTACCGCTGCGGTCCTGCACGCAGGCCAGGCCAACGGCGGTATAGCCGTCCATCTCCTTGGGCGCAGCAATGGCCTGGCGTGCGCCGTCCTTTTCGATTTCCAGCGTGGTCAGCCGGGAAGCGTCCGTGTCTTGGGTGGGCTGGGCCGCCAGGTGCAGGCGGGTGCCTTGGCAATCGATATGCATGCCGGTCTCGTCGCGCGTAAGAGAGGTGGGATGGTCCGCAACGGCAGCCGCAGGCGCGGCCGGCGTCGCTGCCGGGTCAGTAGAAGCAGGGGCCGCCGGTACAGCCGCCTCAGGGCCGCTGCAGGCAGCAAGCATCAGGGCCAGCACGGGGGCAACGGGAGACAGACGCATGCGGTGCTCCTTGGGTGAATCACACGACCGCCCGCAGGCGGTCGCTCAGGGGTCAGATCGATTCGTCCTCACGCTTGACCAGTTGCCAGCACGGCTTCTGGGCAAAGGTGTAGATCTGCTGGTCGCTGGTATCGGGGGTGCGCATCTGCACCTGTACCTGGCCATCGGGCAGGCGGGTGACCTGCATCTCGCGGCCCTGGCGCTGCAGCGTGGCCGGGTCCGGCATCACCGGCCATTCGACCTTGGCAAGCGGCACCTTCTCCTCCACCTTGCGTGGCTCCGGCTCGGCTTCGCTGTCGATGTGGCTGTCCAGCAGCGGATCGGCAGTGGACGTCTCCTGCAGCGCGATCTCGTTGCCGAAATGCTTGAGGAAGTCGTCGAAGACCGGATGGGGGCAACTGGCAGACGCGTCTGCCGGGGCCGCGGCAACCGGCGTGGCCGGCGCCGTGGCGGCGGCCGTGCTGGTCGGAGCCGGTGCGGCGGCGTCAGCGGGGGCCGCCTGGGGGGCAGGCTTGCAGCCCGACAGCGCAAGTCCCAGGGCAAGCGCAAGCAGGGCAACGGGGCGGAGCTGGTTCACGGGATCCTCCTGATTCCGGGCGGTCGCGCGCGGTTCCGGCGCGGTAGGGAGGCAAGGATAGCCATGCCTCCGTCAATTCAGTTTCAACATCCGCTGTCAGGAATATCCCGACATGCTGAATTGAGACTAATATCACACTAATACGGAAATCAACCTCATCGCAGCAGTCGTTAGACTACGCCGCACACGCTTCGACCCTGGCCCCATGCGCGGATTCCTGCTTGCCCTCTCCCTGTTGGTGCCAATGCTGTGGCCTGGTGTTGTGGCCGCGCTGGAGGTCCGGGAAGGCGACCTGCTGTTCGTCACTGCCGGCCGCAGCGGCCTCAGCGCGGCCATCGACGATGCCACCGGCAAGCAGGGCGCACCCAGCTTCGATCACGTGGCCCTGCTCGCTGCGGCGCCGGACGGCTGGGAGGTACTGCATGCGGACGAGAAGGGATCGCGCCGGCAATCGCTGGTCGAGTTCCGCCAGGAGGCCCGGGCCAAGCAGCGGCACATCGTGGTCTATCGCCTGCACACATCCCCGCAGGCTGCCATCAGGGATGCGATCGCGACCGCGCGCACGATGCTGGGCAAACCTTACAACGCGTCATACGTGTTGAACGAGGACAGCTACTACTGCTCGGACTTCATCGAGCGCGCGTTCCGTGCGCATCATGTGTTCGCACTGCAGCCGATGAACTTCCGCAGCCCGCAGACCGGGCAGATCGCACAGCACTGGGTCGATCTCTACCGCGGCATGGGCATGCAGGTGCCGCAGGGTCAGCCGGGCACCAATCCGAACGACATGTCAGCAGCGCCGGTGCTGCAACGCATCGGCGTGCTGGAATAAGCGAAGCCCCGCACGGGGCGGGGCTTCGCGCATCACAGGAAGCGGGTACCGAAGTCACTCTTCCTCGTCCTGCCCACCCTGTTGCTGGTTGCGCTGGTTGCGCTGCTGCTGTTCCTGCTGCTGTTGCTGCTGCTGGTCGCGGCCACGACCCTGCTGCTGATCCTGCTGGTTCTGCTGGCCCTGCTGCTTCTGGTTCGGGTTCTGGTTCTGCTGTGCCATGTCCGATCTCCAAAGCCACGCGCGGAATGCGGTGGACGGGACCATCGTCTGCAGCGAAGAGTTAATCGCGCGTTGGTGGGCGGCTACACGGATGTGTACGCGCGTGAATGAACGGGCAAAGCCTCTTGCGGCACAAGCCGATGAAGGATTCATGCGGGTTCGGCATGTGCTCATGCCGGCCTTGGCGCCACGCCCATTCATGGCGTGCTCTGCCGGAAACACGCGCTGAACGGAGCTGGCGTCCTGTTCGAGCACGCACGCCAGCCCTGCGTTCAGGGCATCACCGGCGGCACATACGCCAGGGTCATGCCCAGCAGCCACAGCAGGCCCAGCACCAGCGGAATGTGCACCAGCAACTGGATGAAGGTGAAGCCCACGATGTCGCGTGCCTTCAGCCCCAGCACGCCCAGCAATGGCAGCATCCAGAACGGGTTGATCAGGTTCGGCAGCGCTTCGGCCGCGTTGTAGACCTGCACCGCCCAGCCCAGGTGCGCCTTCAGCTCGTTTGCGGCCTGCATCACGTACGGCGCCTCGATGATCCACTTGCCGCCACCGGACGGCACGAAGAAGCCCAGCACCGCCGAGTAGACGCCCATCACCAGCGCGAACGAATCGGTGCTGGCCACGTGCACGAACAGGCTCGACAACCGGTGCGCCAGGGTCTGCCCATCACCGCCGGCGGCGTGGGTGAGGATCATCGCGATACCGCCATACAGCGGGAACTGGATCAGCACGCCGGTGGTGCTCGGCACCGCCTTGGCCACCGCGTTGAGGAAGCTGCGCGGGCGCCAGTGCAGCAGCAGGCCCAGCGAAATGAACAGGAAGTTGTAGGTGTTGAGGTTGGCGATGGCAGTGACCACCGGCTTGCTGGCGAACTCGTTGAACAGCCAGCCGAACGCCAGCAGCGAGAGCAGCACGGTCAGCAGCGGGCTGTATTCCAGCCATTCGCCCGGGCGCGTGCGTCGCTGCAGCGGTTCCGGCTCGGCCTGCGCAGCGCCTGGGAACTCCTCGGCAGTACGCGCACTGCCGGCAGCCGGTGCGGTCAGCCAGGCGATCAGCAGCGAGACCAGGATCAGCACTGCAGTCAGCGCAATCGACTGCCACAGGAAGATGGTTTCGGTGAACGGCAACACGCCGGTGATCTCCACCAGCCCCGGCGGCATGCTGGCCGGGTTGGCCTGCAGCTGTGCGGCCGAGGAACTCAACCCCATGGCCCACACCGCGCCCAGGCCAAGATATGCCGACGCACCGGCGGCGCGGTAGTCCATGCGCAGTTCGGTGCGGCGGGCCAGCGCGCGCACCAGCAGGCCACCGAACACCAGCGAGAAGCCCCAGCTGAGCAGCGAGGCGAGCATGCTGACCAGGCCCACGTACACCACCGCACCGCGTCCGGTGCGCGGCACCCGGGCCAGGAAGTCGATGAAGCGTGCGACCACCGGTGCGGTCGCCACGGCGTAGCCACCGATGACCACGAAGGCCATCTGCATGGTGAAGGGGATCAGGCTCCAGAAGCCGTCACCGAAGGCGCTGGCCGTGGCCTGCGGGCTCGAGCCGAAGCCCATCGCGGCCAGCGCGACGATGACCACGCCCAGCACCGCGAACACATACGCATCGGGGAACCACTTTTCCGCCCAGGCGGCCGAACGCAGCGCTGCGCGCGCCATCCAGCCGTCCTGTACTGCTGCCGTCGAGGCCATCGCCTACCCTCCCAGGTTCGATGGATCGATTCTGGGCGGTGGGGTGCAGGCTGTCAGCCACCTATTGGTCGTAGGTGGCGGGGTCGGATCCCTCTCCACAGGAGAGGGCTCTGACCCCGAGCCGGGTATCGGCGCGGCAGAAGGGTCAGAGCCCTTTCCCACAGGAAAAGGGATCCGACCCCGGGCAATCAACGCAGCGCCAGGTCCGCGGCGATGCCGGCAAACAGCGCGGCACCCACCCAGTTGTTGTGCAGGAACGCCTTGAAGCACGGGCCGCGTTCGCGGTTGCGGCAGATCCAGAACTCGTACACCACCAGCGCGGTGGCCACGGCCACGCCGGCCAGGTAGTACCCGCCCAGCCCGCCGCGCACGCCAACCAGCGCCATCGTGGCCAGGAACAGTGCGTACAGCACGCCCTGGATGACCAGGTCGAGATCACCGAACAGGATCGCGGTGGAGTGCGAGCCCATCTTCAGGTCGTCCTCGCGGTCGACCATGGCGTACCAGGTGTCGTAGGCGGTGGACCACAGGATGTTGCCGGCATACAGCAGCCAGCCCAGCATCGGCACTTCGCCCTGCACGGCGGCGAACGCCATCGGGATGCCCCAGCCGAACGACATGCCCAGGTAGACCTGCGGCAGATGGGTGTAGCGCTTCAGGTACGGATAGCTGGCAGCCAGGAACACGCCGATGAAGCTCAGGCCGATGGTCAGCCCGTTCAGGGTCAGCACCAGGCCGAACGCCACCAGCATCAGCACCGCGAACAGGGTGAGCGCGGCGCGGCCGCTGATCGCACCGGTGGCCAGCGGACGCGCCTTGGTGCGCTCCACGTGCGGGTCGAGCCAGCGGTCGGCGTAGTCGTTGATGACGCAACCGGCCGATCGGGTCAGCCACACGCCGGCGGTGAACACGAACAGCGTCCACAGCGGCGGCAGGCCGCCGGCAGCCAGCCACAACGCCCACCAGGTGGGCCACAGCAGCAGCAACGTGCCGATCGGGCGATCAGCGCGCATCAGACTCCAGTAATGCCGCCAACGCGGCGTCGCCGGCGACTGCGGCGAAGTGAGGGGGGTATCAGCCATGGCGATAGGATACTCCTGCCCCTCCGGCAGGGCTTTGCCGTTGGGGGGAGATTTGTTCGACGAAACTGGATAGAATGCCGGTCCCGCACCGCCTCATGGCGCTGCGATGCCCGCCCCGGCACTGGCCGACGGCGCGGCGGTTCTACAACGCGCCCGTAGCTCAGCCGGATAGAGTAGTGGCTTCCGAAGCCATTGGTCGGGGGTTCGAATCCCTCCGGGCGCGCCATTTTTCCTTCGTTGCCTGGCCGGCGCGCCGCCAGAAATGTCAGGGAATGAACGTTGCCGAGCGATGCTCGCAACCGGCAGCGTCCTGTACCACGATGGAGTAATTCGCGCCCGCGCTGGATGCGCCGGGCAGGAACAGGCCATCACCATCGAACAGAACGCTCTGCTGTTCATCCTGCCCGATCGACAGCCCGATCGCTCCCGGTGTGATTTCCTCAAGGATCACGTTGTAAGGCCGCCAGGCATCCTCGCCTGTGCGCCTCATCTCTGCGCGAGCGGTCCTTGGGTTCAACCTGCGTCTCTCATCCACCCACAGCTGAAGCGGCTGATCAGCATTGTGGGTGACCTGGAAGCGCCCGTAGGTCAGTCCGTCGACGCTCTCGGTGCCGACGTAGGTGAAATGGGCCGGCGGACACTTCGTGGTGCGGTTCGGATGCGCCGCACAGGATGTCAGTGCAACCACGAGGCAAAAGGCGTTCAGGTGCTTCATGGCTTCGAGGCCTGACGTGGGTGGTTGTCGCGGCGGTGTTCGGCAGTGAGGGCAACCAGCACTACGCCCCAGAGCGGCGTGAGCAGCACGACGCTCATCACCGTCAGCGAAACCGGTACCTGCCAGAGCAGCGATGGGCTGAATCCGCTGAATCTATAGGCTTCCAGTACAAGCACCACGACCTGGGCCAGAAGGCCCGCGAGCAGCCCCAAGCCAGCCCCCTTGGCAAGCCGCCTGATCGTAAGGCGGCCCGCGGCGGGAACCCGTGCGCAGATTCCCAGCAACAAAAGGCTGACGGCATACAGCCAGAAGAAAACCTGATGTGAGTCGAAGGCGTAAAGCGCCCTGCCCACAAAGTGCAGGAACAGCCAGAGTGCTCCACACGACACCGCGTAGGCCAGCCCGTACCGAAGAATCTGCCTGGCTTTCATCTTGTACCTCTCCGAGGGCGTGCAGCCCGATCGCGTTCTTTTGTGGAGGAGTGCGGGAGCTCATGCACCTTGCCTCCCGCTTGGCGCCCTACTCGCGCAAGGCATCGCGCAGCGCTCGAGAGTACCTGCCTGCCTGCAGCGTTCGCAGCTGGGCCAGTGGAATCCGATACCTCCTGAACAATGCGGCCAGTTCCCAGACGTCCTCCTCCAGAACCGCATCTGGATCCAGGGATAGATAGATGACATCCCCTCTGCCGACCACATTACCGATGCAGCCGATTCGTCCAATCCACTCGAAGAAGAACCGTTCATCCTGTTGAGAAAAGAAAATTACCCTTTTCGCTTCAAGCTCCATGGTAAATCACCGTCCATTCAACCAAGTCATTTGGTTTACCCGCCCCATTCCAGCCTTTGCACCCATTACTCCGGGCCGGCACAACGAACAGAGCTGTCAGCGCGCTGCAGAACATCCTGCGAAGACACGGGTGGGCTTCTTCTTCAAGCTCACAGCGATCACGCGGCGCATGGGATGCTCCGGCACGTGCACGCCTATCTGCAATCACACTTCTTCACTCATCCCCCCCCCTATCTCGTAGAGGAGGCAGGCCAAAGCAGATAGATGATAGGCCAGTGGCTCCTGCTGCCCCGACGCTACTCTTTGAATATCAGAGTAGTCATCGAAAAGACCTCCAACTTCAAGCTCCACCCGCTCACCGCCCATGGAGCGGCGTTCCGACCATGGCACCACGCGGTAGAACACGTCCTCCACTTCAATCTCTTGCAAGCCCCTGGAGCGCAGCGCGTCGAACAATATTGATGAGACCTTTTCCAAGGTGTCCAAACTCATCTTCATACTAGACGCCAAATTCGAATTTCATAAGGCCAGGGTGGCACTGAAAAGAAGATCGCGACTGCCGGCCCACAGCGGGCATCTGCGCCCCCAACAGTGGAGGTCATACGGAGAATATCTGAAAATCAGTATCTGCATATTTCCCGCGCCCTGCCGAGAACGGCCGCACTTGCTCGCCCCACCTCGAGCTTCCGTATCAATCCAGCACATTCAGGCCGGTCCCCAGTCTTCGCTCCATAGATCACGGGCTCACCGTTCCTATCTACTCCATCCAAATAGAGCACTGCGCAGTCACCAGCGATCGTTCCAATGCGCACCGCACGAACCTTCTCGATACTGGCATCTGGCTCGGCTGCACCCTCGCACATCCCACCGTAGTACGCACTACTCAGCTCAGCGTAGATGGGTTTCAGCTGCAGCTCCCCTAAGCGGTCATTCTCGCATCCGCTCAGGACGAGCACACAGACGGACACGAAAGACAAAGCGCGTAGGAAGAAGCCTTTTGCATCGAGAGATCTCCTGAGCAACCCCGATTTCATTTGGCTGTTTTCCATTACTCCCCAGAACGATCTGCTCGAACGCATTGGTCGCGCTGCGCAGATCCCCCTTGCGGTTCCCGAACGCACCATTGGTCTCACACCTGGCGTCATCCGCCAGTTAGTAGGCGGATCTCGACGCTGCAGCACACTATAGCGCCGCCGAGCATCGACCGAATACGTTGGCGGGCTTCTCCCGAAGGCTCACGGCAACCACCCGTTGCTTCTGCTCACCGCAGCCCCCCATCACCCCATACATGATGAGAAGTCCCTTGTCGTTGACGTAGCCGATGAACTTGCCCCTACTTTCATCCGAAGCGGCCCTGACGAGATAGACGCTCTCCCCGGGCGCTGGCTTCAGGTCACTCAACGGCATTGGACCGATCTTCCCTTCAACCTCTGATGCCGATACCACGGCCAGCGAATGCTTCAACATCCACTCCGCAATGGCTGTTTCACTATCAGGATCAAGCGTGGAAATTCGGTCAAGCGGTAGAGTCGTTGAATTGCCAGGGAAGATCGCACCGGACGAAACATCGACCCAGTCCGACCTCCATTCCGTATGTTGAAACTGATGAATGCTGCAGCCCGCCAGCATGGGCAAGAGCAGCACCGCTGCACGCAAGATGCCAGCCTTCGGCATGGACATGAGAGCCCCAGAAAGGGCCGGCCAAATGTTAGTTACCATCTGCAACCCGTTCTGCAAAACGATTCAGGGACTGCACCTCGCGCCCAAGATGGTATGTCATTTCTTGACTTCCCTATCATGGGCTGGCACTTGGCGTGTCGCTACGCTGCTCCGGGTTTGCGGCAGCGTGCGCAGTCGAAGCACCCGGCCTGTGCGCATAGCTGTATTCGGGATCCCGGCAGGCGCGCACGATCGGACTTCGTGCGTGCCTGATCACGCCCGGGAACCAGCACAGCATCAGCACTACCAGACAGATCATTCCCAGCCGTACCCATTCACCCGCGACACTGGCCCCGATCAGCGGCAATGCCGCCACCAGGATGACGACCTGTGTGTACAGAAGATAGAGCGTGTACGTGCCCAACCGCGGGTCTGAACGAAGCTCGACGCGACACCTCCGGCAGGACATCTTTGCTTGACGCCTTCCAGCAAATCGCAGGGGAAAGCGCTGCCCGCTGGCGCCACAAAGTGGACAGATGAAGGTCATCAGGCGCATCGGTAAAACCTCTTTTCAGAAGTTTGCATCAGCAGGTTCCATCTGCGGCGTCGACCATACGCACCACATCATCAAACCTCGGGTCCTGGCACATCATTTCCAGTGGTGTCCGATCAAGCTCATTCCGTGCGTGTGGGTCTGCACCACACCATAAGAGATAGGCCGCAGCCGCGACGCTGCCATGTGCCACCGCGCTTGTCAGCGGCGTCAGATCAAGATCACCACGCACATCGATGTTGGTCACGAAGGGCATCAATGCGCTGAGGAGAGCCACATCGTTGTAATAGGCCACCACATGCAGGGGCGTGTCCTCATAGGCTCCTCGGGTCTCCGGACAAGTCAGCGCCGCATCTCCGAAGTCAGTGTCGACACCGAGCCGGGAAAGCAGTTCGCTGAGTACAGGATCCATGATGTTCATCGGGCTGCACGCACGGTAGAGCCCATTGCGTTGGCCCGATGGTGGTCCGTCCCACAATCCATCTCTCCGTCAGATCCCTGTCGACCTACAAGCGAAGCGGTGCGTGCGTCTTGGAGCGATGCGCTCGACAGATCAGGAATCATGACTTGACAGGAATCAACCGGCTATCCCAAGTGCCCTCTACTAGAAGTGCAATCTCTGCGCCGGCAGAAGCCTCAATGAAGACCAAGGTGTCACCGTCGACAATTTCCCTGGCAGCCACTGGATCTAGGCCAAGGAGGAAGCAACACCGCTTGAATTCAAAGGAATCATCCTTTCGATTGAAGACCTTGAGATCGAGCACAACATTCTGGCTAGAGAAACCATCAATGCTTGCTCTCCTGACTTGGCCAAAGACCAAATCATAGGATGCCCGCGAAGATTCATCGAACAGAGAAACAGTCACACCTGACACCGGATCAAGACGAATTCCAACCAGCTGGAAATCGTGAATAGTGATACCCAT
Source organism: Stenotrophomonas sp. Ps181 (assembly GCF_025697425.1). NCBI lineage: Bacteria > Pseudomonadati > Pseudomonadota > Gammaproteobacteria > Lysobacterales > Lysobacteraceae > Stenotrophomonas > Stenotrophomonas sp. Ps181. The sequence continues at coordinate 209,450 of NZ_JAHWBI010000002.1, read as the reverse complement.
GCAATCACCTGTCGGAACCATACGTCGCGCGTGATGCTCCAGGCGCAGCCTACTGATTGGATTTCATTCCTTTAATCACAATTGCCATGAACATGCCGCAAATCAGGAGTGCCCCCAGCGCCACAGGCAACATTACAAAATAATCACCCCTCTCAAGATGACCAATAGCATACACCTTCAATACAAGATAGGACGAGGACCTCAAAAAAACTAGCGCAAATAACAACAAACCAAGCCAATTCATTATTTTCTTGCGCATATGCATATCACCTCCATTATATGCAACTGCACCCAGACCCACCCGAAACATCCTTCAACGCCTTCATGGCATCCAGCGCATCCTTGTCAGGGGCTATGCAGTGCAACAGTTCCGTGTGGCCTTAAGGTGACCGTTGAACGTCAAGCCGAATGACGACAGCTCTCCCGTCTTCGCGCCAACTGCCCCCCGCCACCTCGGTATAGATGGACTCTCTTTCCTTTGCATCCTGAGCGGTTTGTATCACTGACACTCCATCGTACGCCGTTGCTCGACCATTCACCATTACCAGGAATCCGGGGATTGCAACTTCGGGCTGCGGAGACAAAACACCGGCAATGGTGACTCCTTCGCCATTCACAGCTTCCAAGCCTCCAAAGGCGAGGTCTGCCACACCGAACGTCACGCCCAAGTAGTCGACGCACTCACACGGGCACAGACCAGGTGGATCTACCAAATACAACGGGACGCCACCTGCGTACGGCCGGCACTACCCCGGCAGTTGTTCAGAGCATCCCTGGAAAGATCTATGGTGCCCTCCTTTGCCGAAGACGGAGCAGGCCGACAGACCCGATTTTCCACATGGCAAACGCTGTGCAAAGAGAGAGCGCGACAAACGCCAAACCCGCAAATCCGTAGTCTCGTCCACCATCAGAAATATCAACCAGCACAAAGGCAAGGAGCACTGAATTTACGGCAACTCCAAGGCAAGCAACCAGCCTGAGCGCCCAGAAGAACATGATGTAGTAAGCCCAAAAAAAACGATTGTATTTTCTCATCTCAAGGACACCCGCATCCTTTTCCAGTCGGCGCAGCTATCTGACCAGAAACTGTGTAGCCAGATCCCGACATGACGCCAAACCCAACTCCAAGCAGTGGAGGGACCGAAAGGGATCCACCACCGACCTTATCTCGCCTCATATCTTCAAGTGAGAAAAGGCGGCGAAGCCACCCAATCTGCTCCACTCCAGATCGCGACATTCCGCATCGGATCGATCACCACGCGTAGCGTACCCAGGTGATCTGGCTGGACGTAAGCCAGCTCCGGCACTCCGGCGCTCAGCACATTGATCAGCGCCACCGGGTAGTTGTCCAGCCAGATGGCCTGCTGCTGCGCTTGGCCCATGGCCGAAAGTTGCCCAGCGACTGCCCCGCTTCGTCGTATAGGGTGACCTGCGCTGCGCCACCGGTCGGGGCACGCAGCACGCGTTCACCGCGATGGTTGTAGCTGTAGCTTTCCAGTTCAATGATCCACAGATGGACTAGAGCAAGTCTCGGCCCCCATTGAGAAAAAACACGATCACAATCGAGAGAGCCTGCGAAAGAAGCAACATCAACACCGGCCTATCCTTGATCAGCACGGCCGAAACTGTACTGGCAAGGAAGCAAAGGAAACCTTGCCCGATGGATTTCATCGCGAAGTCGAGGGTGAGGACGCCTTGCAAGTTCTGCCCCCCCCGCCAGGCCATCAGGATTACGGTCGAACAAAGAGTCGCCAGAACGACCCTCTCTATGTAGCTCATTTCGGCTCGCCATTCATTGCCACGCTCTCCGAAACGACTGACGATTACCCACTCCTTCAGCAATACCAACGGATCGCTCTGCTGGGGCCACCCCATCACAGGGGCGTGTTTTCGATGTTAGTTGAGGAAGGGGCCGCCAGAATTTTACGACTGCTGATACGGGAGCAGATCGGCAGCCCGAGAACGTTGCGCGCCAGCATTGAATCCACCCAGTGCCAACTATTCTTCTCTCAAGAATTTCCTCGGCCGAGCTCCAAGCCTGATGATCTTTCGCGCAGCGCCAAGATAGATATCACCGAATACAAATGAGAAAGCGACAGCTGTATAGAAAACAAGTAGTGCACCAGGAATGGGAATCGCGCGAACGAAGCTAGCGCATTCGAGATTGCGGGCGACAAGCAACCAAATCATCAGCATCTCGGCCAGGAGCGCCATTGCGAACGCGAAACGCACCCGCCCAACCTCAATCGACAGAATTCCCCTTCTCGCCAGTTCGAACTTGGAATATACGAGCAACATCAGCAACGCGAAAAAAAGAGCAAACATAACTTCCGGTGAGTACCTGGCGACTGGACAGCGCATACTCAACATGGACGCGATCAGCGCGCAACAGACCCCCAGCGCTCCCGCCGCAGCTGCGCCCTTCATGAACCTTATGAAAATCACTTCGCCGGACATTGGCATTTATTGTAGTTTGACCTGTAATTCACGATTGCTCCAAGGGGCCCCAGGATCTTCGACCCACCCCGCAAGAGATTGGCGTTCCCCGGATGCGCTGCAGCTCGATTAAGTCGACCATTGGCAACCGAGATGCGGTTGGCATCGTTGTAGGTGAACGTCTTGCTGCCGATGCTGGTGGTGTTGCCCGCTGCGTCATGGCTGCGCGCCTCGACATCCACCGCAGTCAGCCGATGGCTGGTTGCGGGATAGGGTGTAGCGGGGGCGCCGAGCCCCCGTGCATCCCTCAGCAGACGTCACCGCACCAAGGTGCCCTGCCATCACTGTGTCTTCCCAACCTCGCTGGGTACGCTCTGGCCCATATCCAACTAGGTAATTCACGCAGTGGCAGGTCCTGTTTCGCCACAGTCTCCAGCTTGGTGATCTCAGTTTCGCCTCGCTTAGTTAACTCTAGTCCGCGCTTCTCGCGGTTTCCGGGCAGGATGAGCTCCGGCCCACTGTTGATCTTAGCTCTCGTATTCCATCCCTCACATATCCTATGTGACCCAGATAGCAGACCTTCAGCACGTAACGAGTCTTATCCGGATAAACATATCCAACAACCGGAATCGGAGTAGTACTCGTACCAATTACGCCCCCGCCCTCTGCCGAATCATAAACTTCGATCACGCCCTCCGGCACAACTTCTCTACCCTTGTGTTCGCAAGAGGTGATAGTTAATACTGAGCAGATAAGAAAAATTCCAGGAATAAATTTCATCACCTTTTCCCGCGTTGAATGGTTGAGTCATCAGACATCCACCAAAGCAGGTGGCTTATCGATTCCGGAAGAATCATGTTCACAGGCTGAAGCTCCTTGCCAATCTCCCGCATGCAATTCTGCAACGGCGTCCCGCAGTTATTATTTATTGCACTGTACTCCCCCTGCGGCCTCGCGAGACATGCCGATAGTTTTGACTCCTGCTGCGGTGTAAGTTCTATTGTGTGCTTAATGCCAGTGCGCAAATTAAGCTGAGATGAAACGTAGTTTGTACTTATCGAGTTGCCCGCAGGGCCAAATGAGTAATCGACACCATTTGAAGTTGTCGATATGTGCCCGAAAGAGGAATGCAGCTTTCCATAGCTCGGCAGCCCTCCCTCATAGGGGAGCGGCATCCATACCCAGACGTCGACCAGCCCCTTTTCATCGATCTTCGAAGGAGGCTTGCCGGAGGCGTATAGGTACGTACCAATCCCTCCCATCAACCCATTCGGATCACTCTGCGAATACCGCCCCGCCGCCGGGTCGTACTCGCGCTGGTAGTTGTAGAACAACCCACTTGTATCCGTCGCCTGCTGGCCCGGGAAGCGCAGCGCCAGTTCAAACGCCACACCATCGCCATCTGGATCGGCACTTGGGATCTGGTTGCCGAACACTTCGCTCTTGTTGCTCCACTCCCAGATCGCCACATCACGCACCGGATCGATCACCACGCGCGGCGTACCCAGGTGATCCGGCTGCACGTAGGTCAGTTCCGGCACGCCGGTAGCCGGCGTGTTGATCAGCGCTACCGGATAGTTGTCCAGCCAGATGGCCTGCTGCTGCGCCTGGCCCGTGGCCGAGTAGTTGCCTAGCCACTGCCCTGCCTCGTCGTACAGCGTGATCTGAGCCGCGCCACTGGCCGGGGTACGCAGCACGCGTTCACCGCGATGGTTGTAGCTGTAGCTTTCCAGTACAGCATCACCCTGCTTCACCGCGTTCATGCGGTTGGCATCGCTGTAGGTGAACGTCTTGCTGCCGATGCTGGTGGTATTCCCCGCTGCGTCATGGTTGCGCGCTTCGCCGTCCACGGCGGTCAGCCGGTGGCTGGTTGCGGGATAGGTGTAGCTGGCGGTGCCTGCCGAGGTGGTCAGCGCGGTGCGATTGCCGGTGGCGTCATAGGCATAGGTTTCAATCGGCGTACCGGTCTTACCGTCCTGGGTCTGAGTCAGGCGGCCCAGCGTGTCGTAGGCGTACTTGGCCAGCACCTCGGAACCTGCACCATCCTTCAACTCGATGTTCGAACGGACAGGTCGGACGCTACTTTCCCACTCATGGGCGTTGGGATGTTCTTGGCCATCATCACTACCACGATCTGCGCTAAATTCTGGCTCCCGGCGCTGCGAATAACCGACGGATATCGGCATCCACCCATATACTGACGGTGATACGGAAAGGAGCTGAAAATCGCTATCCGCACATCTCTCTCGCCCTGGCGAGAACGGCCGCATTTGCTCGTCTGGCCTCGAGCTTCCTTATCAACCCGGCACATTCAGGACGCCCCCCAATTTTTGCTCCATAGATCACAAGTTCACCAGCGCTATCTACTCCATCCAGGTAGAGCACGGCGCAATCTCCAGCAGCAGTACCAATGCGCACCGCACGAACACTTTCAGCGCTCGTACCTGGACGCACTTCACCCTCGCACATCCCACCGTAGTACGAACTACTCAGATCCGCATAAATGGGTTTCAGCTGCAGCTCCCCTAAACGGTCACCCTTGCATCCACTGAGAGCGTACGCACAGCCGAATGCGAGAAAAATAGATCGTATAAGGATGTTTTCGACGCCTGGATAGCGCCCACAAAAACCCTGCTCTCGCCCATTACTTTCCATCACTCCCTCCCAGAATGGCAGGTGGAATGACACCACCTTTTGGTATGAAGTAGTATTTTGCACCTTCTATAAGATATGCATCCTGGAAAACACGACCTGGGAGGATTGATCTATTCTTTATGGCATCGATCGAAATCAACGAATCTGCGACCGCGGTTGCACAATTGTGTGATTTGACGTTGTAGTCCTTGGAGTTGTGCGACTTCATGACGCTCTCCATAAGTGTTTCCTGTGCAGCGGACGTTTCGAACTCCACTATTTCCACGCTTCTATTTTTCAGCTGGGACTGGATATATTCACCAACCGACGAACCATAGGCGTGCGATGTTCCGTAGCTATATAGACCCGACTCGGTTGCAAGAGCAATGTGGCCGAACGGATTGTCACCAAACAGTGGGATACCACCCTGCTCGGAAGCGGACAGAATTGCCAGACTCTTCCTCAGCCCCAGCGCATCTATGGCCAAGGTTGGCGCACCGTCTACATAGGCGTACGCAGACATACCCCCCATCAGCCCGATCGGATCACTCTGCGAATACCGACCCACTACCGGGTCATATTCCCGCTGATAGTTGTAGAACATCCCACTCGCATCCGTCGCCTGCTGGCCCGGGAAGCGCAGCGCCAGTTCAAACGCCACACCATCGCCATCTGGATCGGCACTTGGGATCTGGTTGCCGAACACTTCGCTCTTGTTGCTCCACTCCCAGATCGCCACATCACGCACCGGATCGATCACCACGCGCGGCGTACCCAGGTGATCCGGCTGCACGTAGGTCAGCTCCGGCACGCCGGTAGTCGGCACATTGATCAGCGCCACCGGGTAGTTGTCCAGCCAGATGGCCTGCTGCTGCGCTTGGCCCGTGGCCGAGTAGTTGCCCAGCCACTGCCCCGCCTCGTCGTACAAGGTGATCTGAGCCGCGCCACCAGCCGGGGTGCGCAGCACGCGCTCACCGCGATGGTTGTAACCGTAGCTCTCCAGTGTGGCGTTACCCTGCTTCACCGCGTTCATGCGGTTGGCATCGCTGTAGGTGAACGCCTTGCTGCCAATACTGGTGGTATTGCCCGCTGCGTCATGGCTGCGTGCCTCGCCATCCACAGCAGTCAGGCGATGGCTGGTTGCGGGATAGGTGTAGCTGGCGGTGCCTGCCGAGGTGGTCAGCGCGGTGCGATTGCCGGTGGCGTCGTAGGCATAGGTTTCAATCGGCGTGCCTGTCGTCCCGTCCTGGGTCTGGGTCAGGCGACCCAGCGCGTCGTAGGCGTACTTGGCCAGCACCGACGAGCCTGCGCCGTTCTTCAGCTCGGTGATCGAACCGACGGGATCATAGCCATAGCCCAGCGACAGGCCGCCTGCCGCCGGGTCATGCACCGCCTGCGGGCGATAGTCCAGATCCAGCGGACGCTGCAGCTGGCGGCCGTTGCCATAGGTCCAGCCGGTCGCCGGGCCGAAGGCCGCGTAGGTCACGTTGTTCACCACGATCTGGCGGGCTTGGCCGGGCCGGGTCAGGCCGATCTGGCTGATGCGCCCCTGAGTATCGCGCACGTAGTCGGCGACGCTGCCATCGGGATACGTCAATGCCGTCAGGCGACCCGACTTGCTGTACGCATAGCGCAGCGTACTGGCAACGCCGTTGACGGTCTGCACCTTGCGGGTGACCTGGCCGAAACGGTCATGGCAGTACTGGGTGCTGCCATTGGCGTGCAGCACCTGCCCCAGACGTCCCTTGGCAAAGCGTTCGTCGGCGGCACAGGCGGCCGGCGCCACGTCATAGCTATAGCCGATATCCAGATTGGGATCCGGGTAGGCGATACCGATCAGGCGGTTGAGTGCATCGTAATGATAGGTGGCGGTGACGCCACGCGCATCGGTAGCCGTCTTGCGATTGCCGGCGGCGTCCACGGTGAAGCTGCTGGCGCCACTGTCCGGGCTGACTTGCCCGGTCATATCACCGAAACCGTTGTAGGCGTAGGTGGTATGCAGGCCCTTCGGGTCGGTGACCTGGGTGACCTGGTCCAGCGCGTTGTACTGGCTGCGGATCTCCGCCGCGACGCCGCCGACGTCCTGCAGGGTCTGCGCCAAGCGGTTCAACGGATCGTACTGCTGGCTGGTCACGCGCTGCAGGGCATCGGTCACCGTCTGTGGGTTGCCGTTGGCATCGTAGGCAAAGCCGGTGGCGTGGTTGCCCGCATCCTTCAGCGCGGTCAGCTGGCCAAGCGTGTTGAACGTCCGCGCCAGGGTACGGCGCAGGGTGCCGCCTGCATCCAGCGTGTCTTCCTTGAGGCGGTTGCCGGCGTTGTCCAATACGTAGTGGATCGTGTTGCCGCTGTTGTCCGCAATATCGGTCAAGCGCTGGGCGGCGTCATAGACATAGGTGACACTGCTGCCGTCCGGCTCGGTGACCTGCTGCACCTGGCCGGTCGGCCAGTAGCTGATCTGGGTCACCCGGTCCTCGGCTGTGGTGGCACCGCGCACGGTGACCGAGGTCGGCCAGCCGCGCGCATGGTAGGTGTAATCGGTGACCACGCCGTTGGCATCCTTGACCGACAACGGCCGCCCGAACGCGTCGTAGGCCAAGGTCTCGACCGTCTGGCCCAGCGCATTGGTCACGCTGCGCAGGTCGCCCTTGCGATAACTGCAGGCACCACTGGTCGCGCATCCCGCGTCGTCCGCGGTGTAGTAGGCATAGGTGGAGACATCCGCCACATCACTGCGTGGGCCATCCACGCTACGCAGCAGTCCCACCAGCGGGCACTCCGGCCCTTCGGCCTCACAGTAGGTCTGCGTGGTGATGCGGGTATCACCGGTCACCCTGTCGCGCACGGTGATGGTGGTTGGCTGGAGGCGCGCATTGCGTGCGATGCGGATCTCACGGTTACCGATGGTCTGCTGCACCAGCCGATTGCTGTCCATGGCCACGCGCATTTCGCTGACGCGCTGGTCCGGAGTACCGGCCGCTTCGGTGGTGGTGGTCACGCTGACGGCGCCTGCGGCAGCATCACTGGCCTCGGCATAGGCGTAGCTGGTGACGACACCACGGCGATCGGTCACCGACTGCAGCCGACGCCGGAAATCGGTGCCCTCGGGCAGATAGGCGCGAGTGATGCTGCCGTTGCTTTCGGTGATGCCATTGACCTTGCGCGGAAGGCCGCTGGTACCGCTGGCGGTCAAGGCGTAGGTGCTCTGCTTGCCCAGTGCGTCGGTGACGATGGTGGTGCCTGCCGGGGTGTACTCCAGGCGCACGCCATCAATGCCCACGTCGGCTTGGCTGCAATCGCCGGAATGGCGGCTGCAGGTAACCCGCCCCTTGGCGTCATAGCCGTACCAGCTGTAGCGCTGGGTGTCTTCGGCGGTCACGCCGGTCAGGTAGCCCGGGAAGCGGGCGTCCTCATAGTGATACGTACGGCTGGCACCGTCGGCATAGGTCGCGGTGATCAGTTCCCCGTCCGGAGAATAGGCGTAGCTCACCACAGGCTGGCCGGCGATCACCAGGGCCGAGATCAGTGAATCGTCGCCCGGCGCGAGGTACTGGACATCCACGCGCCGACCGGTTGAATGGGTGATGCTGAGCAGGCGGCCGCGGCTGTCGTGTGCATAGGTCAGCGAAGTACCGTCTTCGAAATCACGGCGCTGCATCAAGCCATCAGCATCAAAATAAATGCGCTCTCCGGCACGTGAAAGTTGCCAGTTGGTGCCCTGCTGGACCGCGCGATCGCCGCTTCCGTCCATGGCTTCGTAGCTTGCCCCCACTTTCTGGAATGCGATCTGCCCGCCATCGGCGCCGATCCGCCCAACTTTCAGTTCGGAGCTGGGAGGGAAGGTGGAATCGTCTACGCCTGCGGTAAGCCGCAGATTGTGGGAATGGGTCCAGCCCGTACCCAACGCGCCGCCCGCCGTGCTCGTCAGGGAGTGATAGTGGCGTTGGAAGCTCACCCATCCAAGGTTGAAATCCGGCTCAGGCTGGGATTTATCGCCAGTGGTCGGATCACACGGGTTACCAACAGGACACTGCTGCGGCGGCAGCGGCCCGCTTGTGTAGGAGAGCATGGGCGACATGTGCGGCTCGTCCTGCTGAACCAGAGAGCACATCTGCAGGGCCTCATTCCACGTCAGGGACGGTCGATTCGGACAAAGCGCCGTTCTGGCCCGGCGCACACGCTCCCACCCCACTATCGACGAGCATTCTTGAGTGCTCTGATGATAGAAGTTCAAGGTGTAATGGAAATCCTTCTCCTCGTTGGTGACGCTACCGTCGTCGCCCCTGCCAAGTCCAAGGAGCTCCACCCAAGGATCCTCCGTGAGTGAAGTCGCCGGGCACTGGGGGTCGCTGACGCGGGTAGCGAGGATCACGCTACGAATCTGATCTTCGGATGAGTACTCCTGCCCTGAGTGGATGTAGACCCAGTCGGTAGTAACGATCTTCTCGGGTCTCACCCGGTAATCGTAGATGACCTTCTTTCCAAGGACGCGTTGGCGTTTGACATGCCAATTGAAGGGTTTGTCCTTTTCGTACTGGGAAAAGAGCGACTTGATGTCCTTCTGCACCGCCGCTTCGGTAGCTCGCGGCTGGCCCATCGACAGGTAGCTCTCCCATTTCTTCTGCACCTCCTGCGCCTGCGCAGCCCAAGGAGCCAAGCTCCCCAGCGCGATCATCGCCAGTGCGGCACACGAAATGGTCTTCAGTCGTTCCAACATCCCTGTTCTCCTTCCTGGACAAACACAGCACCGGCAGGAACGAGAACGTGGGGCGGTTGCCTCACCACGTCATGCTTCGGATCGTCCCTGGTCCGGAATGCGGTCTGACCGCATGGGGGACGTTATCTCCGATGTCGTTTACACATTCAAGTCATAAAGTGTGGAGCGGGTCGGATTTCAGAGTTTTCTGATTCAGGGGGGGGGGCGTGTCGGAAACTCAGCCGAGCGTGGGCTCGGCTCTACAAGGCGAATGCCTCCAGAAACAGAAACGCCGGGCATCGCCCGGCATTTCCGTCACAGCATGGAAGGGATGAATCTCAGTATTTACCGTCGAACGCGAAGATCGGCTTGCGCGTCTTCCACGCACCAGCAGTAAAGTCCGGGAACTCCAGCGTCTGGAAACCGTTGGCGATCGACTGCTCGCTCAGCGGCGTGATCGCACTCCAGGTCACCGCATCATAGATGTCGATCGGCATCGGCGCCTTGGCCTTCAGTGCTTCAACGAAGGCATGGATGACGAACCAGTCCATGCCGCCGTGGCCGGCGCTGGCGGCAGTGTCGGCGTTCTGCTTCCACAGCGGATGCTCGTACTGGTCCTGGTACTTCTTGAACTCCTCCCACTGGTGCGGCGGGCTGCGGCCTTCGATGTGGATCGAATGGTTCACGTCCATCCACAGGCCCTTGGTGCCCTGCACACGGAAACCCATTGAATACGGGCGCGGCAGCGAGGTGTCGTGCTGCAGCAGGATGGTCTCACCGTTCTCGCAGGCCAGCGTGGTGGTGACGATATCGCCGAGCTTGAACTTCACCTGGGTGCTGGGGTGGGTGGTGCCGCCACTCTTGGCCACGGTGTATTCGTGCAGGCCGCGTGCCTTGGTCGCGAAGGCGTTGATGTGGGTGAAGCGGTTGCCACGGTTGATGCCGGTGTACATCGCACAGGGGCCGATGCCGTGGCTGGGGTACAGCTCACCGTTGCGCTGCACCGAATGCTCGGTGCGCCAGCGTGCTTCGCTCCAGCCCTTGGGACCGAACTCCACGCCGCTGTCGTACGGCTGGTTGGGATCGCCGGAATTGAACTTCACGCCACGCAGGTCGTGCTGGTAACCGGCCTGCAGATGCACCAGTTCGCCGAACAGGCCCTGGCGCACCATCTGCAACGCGGCCATCACGTCGCGGCGATAGCAGACGTTCTCCAGCAGCATGTACGGGGTGCCGGTGCTGAGCTGGGTCTTCAGCACGTCCCAGTGGTCCTGCAGGGTGATGCCGGCCACCACTTCACAGCCCACGGCCACGCCGGCCTGCATCGCGGCTATCGCCATTGGTGCGTGGTACTCCCACGGCGTGGCGATGATCACGCCATCGATGCCCTTCTGTTCCAGCAGGCGCTTCCACGCGTTGGTGTCACGATCCTGGCCATAGGTCTTCGGCGCGGGCTTGCCGGCCTTCGCCACCATCTCCATGGCGCGACCGAGCATGATCGGCTCGATGTCGCACAGGGCAACCACTTCGACGTCGTCGCGACGTACCAGCTCCTTCAGCAGCACCAGCCCACGCATGCCGGTACCGATCATGGCCAGGCGCACTTTGCCCCCGCGTGCCCATGCCGGGGTCTGCGGCAGCAGGCTGCTGGCGGCGACAGCGGCACTGGCCGCGATGAATTCCCTACGCTTCATGGCAGACATCTCTCCTCTTGGCAGCGTGCCGGCCGCAGCCGGCACGCCAGGTCACGCAAACGGAATTACTTGAACCGGTAGCCGATGGTCACACTGTAACCACGGCCGAAGATGGTGGCGTAGTCACTGGAGTCACCCAGGAAGCTGTTCGGATCGTAGAACGGCAGGCGGTTGAACAGGTTCTTGACGGTGAAGCTCAGGTTCCACGCATCGTCCGGGCGCCAGGTGACGCTCATGTTGGCGGTCCACCACGACGGTGCACCATCGCACTTGCTCTTCTGCAGGGCCAGATAGCCGCCGGTGCAGGTTTCCTTGTTGTTGCTCTCTTCGTCGATCTGGTCGGTGGCCCACTTGGTGCCACCCACGTAGTTGACGAACATGCTGGTGGTCACCTGCTTGTAGGTCCAGTCTGCATTGAGCGTGGCACGCAGGCGCGGGTTGTTGTAGTAGCCCACCACGTCGCCGTAGTACCAGCCGTTCTCCGCGTCCATGTAGAAGCGGTTGCGGTTGGCGATGGTGGCGGCCAGGCCGATGTTCAGGTTGCCCCAGTCGCCCAGCGAGAAGCGGCTGCGCGCGTCGATGTCGAAGCCGTCGATCAGGGTCTTGCCGCGGTTCTTGTACTGGCCGACCACGCTGGCCACGTTACCGGCGGAGTAGCCCGGCAGGGTGGCCGGGCAGCTCACGCCGCTGGCCGGATCGGCGCACATTGCCGCCAGCTGCGCCAGGTTGGCGCGGTCGCTGTCGGTGATCGGCGAGCGCGACATCGAGATGATGTCTTCCATGCGGCGATAGTCCGGCGCAACGATTTCATTGTTGCGGTAGATGAACCAGTAGTCGGCCGACACCGACAGCCAGGTTGCCGGCTCGTAGACGAAGCCGAGGGTGGCGATCTTGGCCTTTTCCGGCTTCAGGTCCTTGTTCGGCTGGGTCATGCGCGCCACGGTGCGGCTGCAGTCGACGTTCAGCAGGGTCTTGCCGAGGTCGACGTCACCCGGCCGCTGCGACTTCAGCAGCAGGTTGGCGATGGCGTTGGTCTCGCCGCAGCGCAGTTCGTCACGGAAGCCACCGAGCTGGGCGAACACGCCGCCGTTGCCGGACTCGGCCAGGCTCGGTGCACGGAAGCCGGTGGAATAGGTGCCGCGCAGCATCAGCTGATCGAACGCCTGGTACTTGAAGCCGATCTTCGGCGCGATGTTGGCACTGAAGTTCGGGTATTTGTCCACGCGCACCGCCGCATCCAGTTCCAGCTTGTCGGTGATCGGTGCCACGGTCTCGGCGAACAGCGCGTAGGTGTTGCGCTTGCCGTCGAACCACGAGCCGCCCTGCTGGGTGATCAGGCCGTTGGCCGCATCGGCGTTGCCCGGGGTGTAGAAGGTCTCACGGCTGGCATTGAAGCCGAACGCGGCGCGCATCTCGCCCGCTGGCAGCTGGAACAGCGGTCCTTCGATCTTGCCGTCCAGTGTATGCAGGCGGGTCCACGACTGGATGTCGAAGGTCGGGAAGGCTTCACGGATCAGCGCGGCGTTGGCTTCGCTGATCTCGCCGAACTTGTACGCCGGGTGGTCGGAGATGATCACCCGACCAGTGCCCGGATCGATCGTGTATGGGCCGAAGGCCTTCTCGAAGCCCTTGGTGTTGACGTTGATCGTCTGGTAGGTGGTGGAGTGGGTACCCGCGCTGGCGAATGCGGTTTCCCAGTTCCAGTCACCCACATTGCCACGTGCGCCTGCCAGCACGCGGTAGCTCTTGTCCGTGTTGCGCTGGCCGAAGTAGTTCGGGCCGGCATCCTGCAGCAGGTAGTTCAGGCCGACCACCCCGCCCATCATGGCCTTCAACTGCGGGCTGGCGTGGTTGTACTCGTTGTTCGGGCCCAGGAACGGGTACAGGAACTGGTTGACGGTGTTGCCGGTATTACGCGAGAACCAGCTGGTCGGGTTGCCGGTGGTGGTGCCGTAGGTGCGCGGCGTGCCGCCGTTGGCGCGCAGGTCGATGTCGGTGTAGGTCGCCTCGGCGAAGATCTCGGTGCTGTCACCCACCAGGAAAGTGCCGTTGAGGTAGGCGGTATTGCGCTCGGACTTGGCGCCGGCATCGATCTCGTTGTTCATCCAGGTTTCCCAGACGCAACGCGGACCGGCCGCTTCACTGGTCAGCACGTTCCTGCAGCCCGGCGCGGCTTCCTGCACGCGGCGGCCGGTGACCGGATCGAACGCGAAGTAGGTGCCCGGGTTGAACTCGCCCGGCTTGCTGCCCACACCCAGGCGCAGGTTGTTGAGGTAGTTCGGATTGTTGACGTAGTACTGGTCGGGCCGCTTGTCGTAGAAATCGCTCAGCGGAATCGCGTCGCGACGGTACATGTTGACCGCACCGTAGATGTTGAAGCGGTTCTCGGCCAGGTCACCGAAGCCGGCGGTGATGCTGGCCTGGCGCTCGCCGTAGGAATCGATGCGCGAGGAGGTGTCGTTGGTGAAGCTGATCTCGGCCCCCTGGAAGTTGCGCTTGGTGATCACGTTGATCACGCCGGCCACCGCGTCGGTACCGTACACGGCCGACGCGCCGTCGGTCAGCACTTCCATGCGCTCGATGGCCGCGGCCGGGATCGCATCGATGTTGACGAACTGGGTCTGGAAGCCGGCCGGCGCACCGTAGTACGACAGGCGGCGACCGTTCAGCAGCACCAGCGTGCCCTGTGCGCCGAGCCCGCGCAGGTTGGCCTGCGAGGCACCATCGGAACCGGTGAACAGCGAGCGCGCATCCTGCTGCGCCGGGCGAGCGGCCGGCAGGTTGTCGAGCACCTGCAGCAGCGTGCGCGCACCCATGTTCTGGATGTCCTGCTTGCTGATCACCTGCACCGGCGAGGCGGTTTCAACGTCGGTGCGGCGGATGTTGGAACCGGTGACCTCGATACGGGCCAGGTCGGTGGCGTTGTCCTTGCTCTCCTGGGCAAAGGCAGGAGCGGCAAGCGAGAACAGCGCGCCGGCAATGGCCAGCGTCAGCGGAGCGATCGGGCGGCAGGGGGGGCGGTGGTGGCGGGCGGGCAACATCGGGGTTCTCTCCTGGCAGGGGTGCGGCGCAACTGAGTGAGCGCGTGGGCGTTCGGCGGGCAAAACGCTCCCGGGCCACGGCCATGAGGGCCGTAGTCGGGATGGGGCGGGGGAGGAGCGGTGTTACGTGGGGGTCACGGGGCGACGATGCTGGCGGAGTCGCCCTCCTGGCCGATCAGTACGGCGTTGGCCCAGTTGGCACAGACCTGGGCGGGTTGGCTGCCCTGCGCACCCAGCGTGCGCAGGCTCAGGGTGGAAAGGCCACGGATGTCCAGCTCCGGCTTGACGACGCCGGGCGCCTTCACCAGGCCGCTGTCGTACAGCAGGCGGTTGTCGCCCCATATCTGGAACTGCAGGCCGCCGGCGTCGCGGCAGGCGTCGTCGATGCCGAGGTCGGCACGCAGCACGTGCCAGCCGCCCTGCAGGCGCAGGTCGATGCGGCTGTTGGCGCCGACCCCCAGGCCACGGCGGAACTGCAGGCCGTTCATGCGCATGCCGGCGTCGCCACGGAAGGACTGGTCGGTACGCAGCTGGCTGGCCAGCGCGGCCGGCACCGGCAGCTCGGAGAGATAGCGCTGCCGGGCCGGTCGCTCCGGTTCCTGGTGTTCGAGGATGTGGAAGGTGGACAGCGCGATCGGGCCGACGTCACGGGGCTGCAGCGCATCGAACGCGCGGGCGCTGCCCTGGGCGGCGGTGACCATCGGGTCGGTGCTGCTGGCGCCGTCGCCTTCGGGGTTCTGCACGCTCAGCACGCGGAAGCGCAGCAGGCGGCCGGCATGCGCCGGGAAGTCGATGCGCTGCACGCCCTCCTTCAACTGCAGGCGGCCACGCGCGATCGGCTCGCCCCACTCCCCGTTGCTGTCGCCCAGGTACACCTCGTAATCGCGCACCTGGCCGTGCTTCCAGTTCTTGTCGTTGCGCGGCGCGATGTCGATGCCATCGATCATCTTGCGCTCGCCGAAGCCGATCACCCACTCGTGCGCACCGGTGCGCACGGCCTGGTTGCGCACGCTGCGGAACCAGGTGTTGGGATCGTCATCGAAGGCGTTCTCCAGCGCATGGCCGGGCTCTTCGGCCGGGCGGTTGACCACCAGCAGGCTGTCTGCGGGCAGTTCGCGGCCCAGCGCCGGCGCGGCCGGGTAGGCATCATCGGCGGCTGCG
Organism: Stenotrophomonas sp. Ps181; assembly: GCF_025697425.1. Classification (NCBI taxonomy): domain Bacteria; kingdom Pseudomonadati; phylum Pseudomonadota; class Gammaproteobacteria; order Lysobacterales; family Lysobacteraceae; genus Stenotrophomonas; species Stenotrophomonas sp. Ps181. The sequence continues at coordinate 193,791 of NZ_JAHWBI010000002.1, read as the reverse complement.
GCAGCGACCGCGAAGTCCAGCTGCAGCTGCAGTGGCTGGCGGATGTCCTGGGCAGCCGTGCGCACATGCAGCGTGCCGCGGCGCTCCTGCGCGTCGAAGTACCAGCCCTCGTTGGCGCTGTTGAAGGCGGCGGCATCGGCCAGCGCCGGCAACGCACGGCCACCGGCCTGCACTGCACGCGGCGCCTGCCGGCTGAGTACGCGCAGGCCGTAGCGGCGCTGCGCCAGCTGGCCGTTGTACTGGCCCTGCACCGCGTCGATCTGCACCTGCACCGGGCCACTGCCGTGCGCCGGCGCCTGCACGCGGATCTGCTGCGTGCTCGACTCGCCCTGCTGGTAGCGGCGCGTGTTGCCATCGTCTTCGTACAACGTGTACTGCGAGTCGCCCTGCGGGTACAGGTCGAAGGTCACTTCATCGAGCGGTTTTTCGCCATCGAACAGCATCGACGGATACATCGGCAGGATCGCACCGGCACGCACGAACACCGGCAGCGTGGCCAGGTTCACCTGGCGGTCGAGCTGGCGGCCATCGGCACCGGCCTGCACGCGGCGGCCATCCCAGTAGTCGATCCACCCCCCGGCCGGCAGGTGGATGTCGCGGCGCCAGCCACGGCTGGCCGCCTGGCTGCGGTACACCGGCGCCACCAGCAGGTCGCGGCCGAGCAGGAACTGGTACTTGTAGGTCTCATCCTGTGCATGCGGGTCGCGCGGGTAGTCCCACATCAGCCCCCGCACCGGCGGTGCACCGGTCTGCGCGGCCTCGTGCACCAGCCCGTACATGTACGGGGTCAGGCGCATCTTCAACTTCAGGTAATCGCGGTTGATGCTGCGGTACGGCTCGTCGTACCACCACGGGTGCTTGCGTGCGTTCGACGACCAGCCGCTCATGCCCATCAGCACCGGCGTGAACGCCTTCCACTGCAGGTCGCGGGTGAAGGTCTCGGCGCTGCCGCCGAAGATCGCGTCGACATCGCCACTGGCGTAGGCCATGCCGGACAGGCCCGAACCGACCAGGGTCGGCACGTGCCAGCGGATGTAGTCCCAGCTGCTGCTCTGGTCGCCGGTCCAGGCCACGGCATAGCGCTGGATGCCGGCCCAGCCCATCACCGTCCACAGGAACGGGCGCGAATCGGAATTGTCGAGGATGCCGTTGAACGCCTGGCGGTTGGCGTCCATCGCGAACTGGTAGCCCTTGCCGGTCCAGGCCACGTCCAGCTTCTGCACGCGGCTGCCGGCCTTGCCGACTTCCCAGGCGATCTTGTCGACGCCGTTCTCGGTCCACAGGCCGGTGCGGAAGCCGTAACCGGCCAGGCCCTTCACCGTTTCCGGCAGCTGCTTGTAGCCGCAGCCGTAGCCATCGTTGGGCAGGATCCAGCCACCGGGCATGTCGTTGGCGCGGTACTGCTTGGCCACGCTGTTGATCACATCGGGCGTGGTGCCGGTCGGGCCGTCGCTCCAGCCTTCGGGCACGGTGCCGGGCTTCCTGCTGTTGTCGCCGTCGTTGTAGCAATCGGCATCGCCGTAGGACAGCGCCCAGCGCGCGACCATGTTCGGGCGGCCGGTCAGCTGGGTGTAGCGCTCGATCAGCTTGGGCAGGTCGGCGCCGACGAAGTAGTACGCGTCGAAACGGTCTTCGCGGTGCAGCAGGGTGGCCTGGTCGGGCTGGCGCAGGTCGTAGCTGCCATCGCTCCAGGTATTGCGCAGCATGCCCCAGCCACGGCTGCTCAGCAGCATCGGTGCAGGACTGGGACGGTCGCCCTCTTCCCAGCCGCCGGAATAGGACACTTCCAGCTCGCGGCCCTTGAACTGGTAACGGCCGTTCTGCTGGCCGCCACCGAAGTAGCCCTCATCGGCCTGCGAGGACAGCACCTGCACGCTCTGCGTGGCATCCAGGTCCAGCGGCTGCAGTTCCTGCCACAGCGCGGTGGGCTGGCCGTTGTCCAGGCGTTCCAGGCGCATGCGCAGCGGCTGCCGCTGTACATGCAGGACCAGTGCATCGGTGCGCACGCGGATTTCCTGTGCGTCTTCTTCCAGCTGCGCCTGTACGTTCGCCTTGGGCTGCGGCAACACGATCGGTGCGGCCTTGTCGCCGGCACCGGTCAGCGTGCCGTTGCGACCGGCCTGCACGCGGATGATGTCGGTCGCCGGCAGTTCGATGCGGATGCGCGCGCCCTTGTCGGTCTGCAGGTCCCAGCCGCGCACGCCATCGCGGCTGTCGCTGGCGCTGACCGAACGCAGGTTGCCGACCGGCTCGGCGCGGGCCGGCATGGACGCCAGCATCAATGCCGGCAACAGGGCCAGCATCAGCGGCGAGCGACGAACGCAGTTTTCCACGCGGACTCCCAACCCGTTCACCGGGCGTTTCGAAAGCGATTGGGCCGACTCTAGGGCAGCGATTCGAAAGATGTCAACAAATTGAAAGGAAAAAGGAAGATATATTCCGTTGAAACGAAAGTTGTTGCGTCGCAATACTTTGTGTAAGCGCTTGCAGGCGCCTGTTAAGCATTGTGCGATACGGCATTTGGTCTGTCCTTTCGTTTTCGTGGCCCTCCCCGGCTGGAAAAGTGACCCGGCCATTTTCTTTCTTTTTACTTTCGATGTTTGACATTTCGAAAGAAAACACAGATGGTGCGCTGGCCCAACTGGAACCTCCGAATGGACGTCACCCTGCTTTCCGATGTGTCCGCCTGGCAGCGCCTTGGCGGAGCCGATACCGCAACCGAAATCGCCCAGCAGCCTGCGCTGTGGGAAGCACTCGCACAGGACCTGTCGCGTGCCCGCGACCGCCTGCAGGCCTTCCTTGGCGACAGCCTCAACGATCCCAACCAGCGCGTGCTGTTCACCGGCGCCGGCAGTTCCGGCTTCATCGCCGAAATGGTGGCCGACGCGATCAACGCACAGTGGCCGGCCGAGGTGCGCGTGGTGCACACCACCAGCCTGCTGACCCACCCGGCGCTGTACCTGCAGCGTGACCGCCCGACCCTGCTGGTCTCGTTCGGCCGCAGTGGCTCCAGCCCGGAAAGCGTGGCAGCGGTGGATCGCGTGCGCAGCGACGTGGATGACGCGCGCTTCCTCGACATCACCTGCAACGCCGATGGCGAACTGGCCCGCCGTGGCGCCGGCCGTGCCGATACCTGCACCCTGCTGATGCCGTCGGCCAGCTGCGACCGCGCCTTCGCCATGACCAGCAGCCTGACCTGCATGCTGCTGGCCGCACTGACCGTGTTCGATCGTTCGCCGTGGGATGCGCGCGTGGCGCGCCTGAAGCAGATCGCCGCGCTGGCCCGCGAAGGCCAGGCGCAGTGGGACGCACCGGTGGCGGCGCTGGCGCAGCGCCCGTTCAACCGCATCATCTACCTCGGCAGCGGCCCGCTGGAAGCGCTGGCACGCGAGTGCGCGCTGAAGGTGCTGGAACTGACCGCTGGCCGCGTGCTGGCGCTGGCCAACACCCCGCTGGGCTTCCGTCATGGCCCGAAGTCGACGCTGGATGGCAACACCCTGGTGGTAGTGCTGCGCAGCGTGCAGCCGCTCGCGCGCCGCTACGAGCAGGACCTGCTGGAAGAACTGCGCCGCGATGGCGTGGCCGGGCAGGTGCTGGCGATCGGTCCGCATTCGGATATCGGCGCCGATGACGACTACACCCTCACCGTACCGGCGCTGGACGATCCGTGGCTGGCACCGGTGTGGCTGGGCTTCGCGCAGCTGTTCGCGCTGCAGCGCTCGGCCGCGCTGGGACTGACCCCGGACAACCCGTTCCCGGATGGCACCGTCAACCGCGTCGTCAAGGGCGTCACCATCCACCATGGCTGAGCTGATCGCCCACGCCTGCTATGGCATCGACATCGGCGGCACCAAGATCGAGCTGGTGGCGTGCGATGCGGCGATGCAGGTCACCTGGCGCCGCCGCGTGGCCACGCCGCAGGGCGACTACGATGGCTTCCTGCAGGCCGTGGTGACGCTGGTGGCCGAGGCCGACGCCGCGCTGGGCCGGAATGATGCGGCCATCGGCATTGCCCTGCCCGGCGTGCGTGACCGCCGCAGCGGCCGCCAGCTCAGCGCGAACGTGCCCGCACTGACCGGCCAGTGCGTGGCGCAGGATCTGCAGGCGCGGCTGCAACGCTCGCTGCATTTCGGCAACGACCTGCAGTGCTTTGCCCTGTCGGAAGCGCACGGCGGTGCCGCCGAAGGCTATCCCAGCATGTTCGGCGCCATCCTCGGCACCGGTGCCGGCGGCGGCTTCTGCCTGCAGGGCCGGCTGCTGTCCGGCTTCAACGGCCTGGCCGGCGAATGGGGCCACTGGAGCGTGCCCGGCCATCTGCTGCAGCGCCATGGCCTGCCGCTGCTGGACTGCGGCTGCGGCCTGCAGGGCTGCGTGGAGCGCTATGTGTCCGGCAGCGGATTGGCCATGATCGAACGCCACCTCGGAGGCAGCGCCGTCGATGCCAGTGCGGTGATCACGCTGGCCGAAGCCGGCGATGCCCGCGCGCGCAAGGCGCTGGACATCCATCGTGACCTGCTCGGCCACAGCCTGGCCGCGCTGGTGCTGGCGCTGGACCCGCACGTGATCGTGCTCGGCGGCGGACTCTCGCAGTACGCGCCGCTGTACCAGCAGCTGCCGGCCGCCATCGCCACCCATCTGTTCAATGGCGTGCAGGTCCCCCCGATCGTGCCGCCACGGTTCGGCGATGCCGGTGGCGCACGTGGCGCTGCCCTGCTCGCCTGCCAGCCCTCGTTTTCCTGATTGACCGGAGCGTGACCATGTCCCCGTTGCAGACCCTGCTTGCTTCCCACCGCGCCGGCGCCAACGTCGGCCTGTACAGCGTCTGCTGCAGCAACGAGCAGGTGCTGCGCGCGGCCATGCACGTCGCCCTGGCGCATGGCACCGTGCTGCTGATCGAGGCCACCTCCAACCAGGTCGACCAGTTCGGCGGCTACACCGGCATGACCCCGCCGCAGTACCGCGACTACGTCGGCACGCTGGCCGATGAAGAAGGCTTCCCGCGCGAACGGCTGATCCTGGGCGGCGACCACCTCGGCCCGAATGCCTGGCAGAAGCGCCCGGCGGCCGAAGCGATGACCCACGCGCGCGTACTGATCGAAGCCTACGTCGCCGCCGGTTTCCACAAGATCCATCTCGACTGCAGCATGTCCTGCGCCGATGACCCGGTGCCGCTGCCCGATGCCATCGTTGCTGCGCGCTCGGCCGAGCTGGCCGAGATCGCCGAACGCACCGCCGCCGAACATGGCCTGCCGCCGCCGGTCTACGTGATCGGTACCGAAGTGCCGATTCCCGGAGGCGAAGCCTCGCTGGCCGAGGGCCTGCAGGTGACCACGCCGGCCGCCGCCGCGCAGACCCTGGCCATCCACCGGCAGGCCTTCGATACCCCGCAGCTGCGCGATGCGTGGCAGCGCGTGATCGCGATGGTGGTGCAGCCGGGCGTGGACTTCGACCACAGCAGCGTGCACGAGTACGACGCCGCGGCTGCCAGCACGCTGGCCGATTTCCTGGAACAGCAGCCACGCATCGTGTTCGAAGCGCACTCCACCGACTACCAGCGCGAGAGCGGCCTGCATGCGCTGGTGCGCGACCACTTCGCCATCCTCAAGGTCGGCCCCGCGGCCACCTTCGCCTATCGCGAAGCGCTGTTCGCGCTGGCCGCGATCGAGGCCGAACTGCTGCCGGCGGCACAGTGCTCGCGCCTGCCGCAGGTGCTGGACGAGGTGATGGTGGCGCAGCCGAAGTACTGGCAGTCCTACTACCAGGGCGATGACGCCGCGCTGCGCCTGCTGCGCAGCTACTCCTTCAGTGACCGCTGCCGCTACTACTGGGGCGAGCCCGCGCTGGTGCAGGCGGTGCAGACCCTGTTCGCCAACCTGGAACAGCACGCGCCGCCACTGGTACTGCTCAGCCAGTACCTGCCGGAGCAGTACCGCGCCGTGCGTGAGGGCACGCTCGCCAACACGCCCACCGCGCTGGTGCAGCACCGCATCGGCCTGTGCCTGGGCGAGTACGCGCGCGCCTGCAGCGCCAACCAGGCCGGAACCCGCACGCAGAACGCACGTTCGGCTGCCGCCGTTGCTGCGAACGGCTAATCTCTACCTTTCCCCGCGAAACCGAGAATGGCCATGCGCAACACCCGCTCCCGCCGGCAACAGATCCTGCAGCTGCTGATCGAGCACGGCTCGGTGCAGGTGGCCGATCTGGTTGAGCGTTTCGGCGTGTCGGCGGTGACCATCCGTGCCGACCTGACCCACTTCGAGTCGCAGGGCCTGGCCAACCGCACCCACGGCGGCGCCACCCTGGTGCGCACGCCGCCGCAGGAACAGGACATCCATGAGAAGGACGCGCTGAACCTGCCGCTGAAGGAATCGATCGGTGCGCGCGCTGCGCGCCTGGTGCAGCCTGGTGACAACATCATCATCGATTCCGGCTCGACCACGATGACGCTGGCCCGCCACCTGCGCGCGCATCGCGACGTGACGGTGATGACCAATGGCCTGAACATCGCCTGGGAACTGGCCAATGCCGCGGGCATCACCGTGCTGCTGACCGGTGGCCTGCTGCGCCAGCAGTCGCTGTCGCTGCAGGGCAGCCAGGCCGAGGCCAGCCTCAACTCGTACAGCTTCGACACTCTGTTCCTGGGCGTGGACGGCCTGGACCTGCAGTTCGGCCTGACCACCCACGACGAGGCCGAAGCCCGCCTCAACCACCGCATGGTCGAGCGTGCGCGCCGCATCGTGGTGCTGACCGACGCCTCCAAGTTTGGGCGCGTCAGCCTGCACCGCATCGCCCGCCTGGACCAGATCCACGCCATCATCACCGATGCCGGTATCGACGACGCAACCCGCGAAGGGCTGCAGCGGCTGGGCATCGAAGTGATCATCGCCGAGCCTCCCGCATGACCGACGCCCGTTCCCTGCATGGCCGCATCCTCACCCCGCTGGGTTGGCGGCGTGGCCACGTCCACTTCGATTCACACGTTCGCCAGCTGCAGGTGGATGACCACAGCGGCGCTGACGACCTGCAGCTGCCGGTGATCCTGCCCGGCTTCATCGACCTGCACGTGCACGGTGCGGCCGGCGTCGACCTGATGCAGGGTGGCGATGTCGCGCGCACCATCGCACGCACCCATCTGCGCTTCGGTACCACCACACTGCTGGCGACCACCATGACCGCCGGCCTGGATGAGATCGAGCACGCGCTGCAGGGCGTGGCTGCGGCGATGGCGGCGCCCGATGCCGACGCCGCCAGCATCGTCGGCGTGCATCTGGAAGGACCATTCATCAGCCCGCAGCGCCTGGGTGCACAGCCCAACCGTACGATCGAGGCGACGCTGGCGCTGGTGCAGCAACTGCACGCACTCGCGCCGATCCGGGTGATGACGCTGGCTCCGGAAATCGGCGAGCACACCGCACTGATACCCGCGCTGGCGGCAATGGGCATCCGCGTGCAGCTCGGCCACAGCGCTGGCACCTACGAGGAAGGCGTGGCCGCGCTGCAGGCCGGTGCCTCCGGCTTCACCCATCTGTTCAACGGCATGACCGGCGTCGATCACTATCGCCCGGGCATCGCGGCGGCAGCACTGGCGCATGCACAGTACGCCGAGATCATTCCCGACCTGCAGCACATCCATCCCGGCGTGATCCGCCTGGCCGCGCGCGCGATCCCGCGCCTGTATGCGGTGACCGACGCGACTGCCGCCACCGGCATGCCCGACGGCGAGTACGCGCTGGGCCAGCAGCGCGTGCACAAGTGCGGCGGCTGCGTGCGACTGGCCACGGGTTCGCTGGCCGGCAGCGCCCTGACCATGGACCAGGCGCTGCGCAACCTGGTGCGCGTGGGCCTGGAGCTGGCCGACGCCTCGCAACGTGTTTCCACCTTCCCGGCCGACTACCTGGGCCTGGGCGATCGCGGCCGCATCGCGCCCGACGCCCGCGCCGACCTGGTGGTACTGGACGCCGAACTGCGCCTGCGGCAGGTGGTCATTGGTGGGCGCGTGGTCGATCTGACCTGACGCAAGCGATGCGGCCCGGATGCCGCGCGGGCTCCCTGTAGAGCCGGGCCATGCTCGGCTCACCGCGCGAAGCGCGGCATGGGGAACCTCGATATCGGAACGGAAAGCAGCCGAGCATGGCTCGGCTCTACAGAATGCACTCTGCGACGAACCGCCGCCGGGCCTGGCCCGGCGCTACCACAGGAACTGCCGATGACTGCAAGCACCGCTCCGCGCTGGCCCGTACGCTACCTGCTCTTCATCGGCGGCCTCGGTGGCCTGCTGTACGGCATCGACATCGGCATCATCGCCGGTGCCCTGCCCTACCTGGAGGCAACGGCCAGCCACGCCTGGCAGCTCAGCAGCCAGCAGCTCGGCTTCGTGGTGGCGGCGGTACTGCTGGGCAGCGTGCTGTCCTCGCTGTTCGCCGGCATGGTCGCCGACCTGATCGGCCGCCGCGGCGCGATGCTGCTGGCCGGCCTGCTGTTCACCGCCTCCATCCCGATCATGGCACTGGCCTCCGGTTACACGCCGCTGCTGCTGGGCCGCCTGCTGCAGGGCATCAGTGGCGGTTTGATCGGTGTAGTGATTCCGCTGTACCTGGCCGAAGTGCTCAGCCCCGAGCGACGCGGGCGCGGTGCGGCGATGTTCCAGCTGCTGCTGACCATCGGCCTGGTGCTGGCCGCGCTGATCGGGCTGTACCACGCACATGCGGTGGATGCCGCCGCCGAGGCCGTGCGCTCGCTGCCGCTGGCACAGCAGGCGCAGGAGCTGTTCACGGTGAAGGACCACGCCTGGCGCACCATCTTCTGGACCTGCCTGGCGCCGGGCCTGCTGTTCTGCGCGGGCATCTTCTGGCTGTCCGAATCGCCACGCTGGCTGGTACGCCGGGGCCGCATCGATGAAGCCCGCCGCAGCCTGCAGCGCGTACTGCCCGCTGCCGATGTGGAGCCCACCCTTGCGCAGATCCAGGCGCCGGAGTCGAGCAGCAGCGACGGCAGGCGCGACCCGCTGCTCAGCCGCCGCTATGTGGTGCCGTTCCTGCTGGCCTGCGTGGTGCTGGCCTGCACCCAGGCCACCGGCATCAACTCGGTGCTGGCCTACGCGGTGAACATCCTCAACCAGGCTGGCCTGTCCGGCTCGGTCGCCAACAGCGCCGACGTGGCAATCAAGCTGCTGAATGCGGTGATGACCGTGGTCGCGTTGCTGCTGGTCGACCGCAAGGGCCGCAAGTTCCTGCTGATGCTGGGCAGCGGTGGTATCTGCGTGGCCCTGCTGGCAGCGGCCACCTTGTTCTTCCAGGCCGAGCGCGGCCGTGCCGACGTGCAGCCGCAGCTGCAGGCGGCGGTCAGCGGCGATGGCCTGCAGCTGGTGCTGGACGACGCGCAGTGGCAGCGCCTGAGCAATGGCATCGACAGCCAGGGCCGACCGATGCAGCTGACCGTGTCATACGCCTATGGCGATTTCACCAATGTGCGCGCCCTGCGCAGCGACAACCTGACTGATCGCGAGCTGCGCATCGAGCGCGCCGGCACCGTGCAGGCCGACAGCGTGATCGGTGCCTTCTTCCGCAAACTGCATCTGAACCCGTTCGCCGACCCCGCCAGTGCCGCGCAGGCACCGCTGCGCATCGAACAGGCCCGCATCGGCCCGGTGCCGCCGCCTGCACATGGCTGGGCGGTGGCCACCTGCATCCTGGTGTTCGTCGCGTTCTTCGCGGTCGGCCCGGGCGTGTGCGTGTGGCTGGCACTGTCGGAGCTGATGCCGAACCGCATCCGTTCCAATGGCATGAGCATCGCGCTGCTGATCAACCAGTTCGTGTCGACCACCATCGCCGCCATCTTCCTGCCCACGGTGGGCCACTACGGCTACGCCAGCATGTTCGTGTTCTGGGCGGCGTGCACCTTCGTGTTCTTCCTGGTGGCCGCGTTCTGGCTGCCGGAGACCAAGGGCAAGTCACTGGAGGAGATCGAGGCACGGTTCGCCCGGTAGCGGTCGACCTTGGTCGGCCTCCGCGCGCAACGCGGTGGCGTTGGCGCGCCCGTCATTGGCCGGTGATGTGCCTGGCCAACGCCTGCGCCTCGGCGATGCTCGGCAACCCGCTCAGCATCATCGATTCACCGAACGGGCCTTTCACCGTCGCCACCATCAACACGCGGCCATCCACGCTGATCGCCGCTCGCTGGCCCACCAGTGCTTCCGTGCCATCGTGGATGCGCTGATGCGCTTCGTGTCGAAAGCGGATCTGCAGGCCCGGCTGCTTGGCCTCGTCCAGCACGTAGCGCACATCGGCGATGTCGGCGCTGCCAGCGATCGGCGGCTCGCGCAGGGCGAGCGTTTCGCCCTGCCACTTCGCCTGCCTGCCCTTGCCGTCCGCATCGACCGCGCTCAGGCGTACATCCACACCCGCGCGCGGCGCATGATCCTTGCCTGCCAGCGCACCGGGCGTGGCACCCGGCATGCATCCGGCCAGCACCAGCGCTGCGCCCAGCAGGAACGGAAACGCGCCCCTCACTTCAGCTTCCGCAGCTTGAACGCCACCAGCACCTGCAGCAGCCCGTACAGCAGGCTGCCAATGCCGATCCACAGCGTGGTCACCGCCACGCCTGCATACGGATTGGCCGCGAACAGCAGCCCCAGCACCACCGCCAGCACGCCACTGAGGATCAGCAGCCACTCGCCCTGGATCTGCTTGCGCACGCGGATCGCGAACACGATGCGGTAGATGCCGGCTACCAGCAGCCACGCCGCCAGGAACAGCACCAGCACGCTGGCGGTGGCCAGCGGATTGATCACCGCCAGGATGCCGAAGCCCAGCGAGGCGATGGCATACAGCGCCAGCCAGCCGCGCGGAGCACCATTGCCGCCGCTGATCAGTGCGAACAGGCTGATGACACCTTCAACGATGGCCATCACGCCCAGTGTCCACGCCAGCGCCATCGCTGCGGACAACGGCCAGCCGATGGCAACGATGCCGAAACCCAGCGCGACCAGGCCATACAGCAGCAGGATCCACCAGCTGCGGCCAACCGCTGACAACAAGGGAGACAGGGGGGAATTCATGGCCACTCCTTCAGTCCAGTACCGGCCACATCCTAGCCCCCGGCGATGAAGACAGCGATCACGGCACGCGCGCGCAGACCCACACGCGTACTTCTTCTGCGCCTGCGCAGCGCAGTGTTTCGGCGATTTCCACCACCGTGCTGCCGGTGGTCATCACGTCGTCGACCACGGTCAGCCGCGTGGGCACCGGCCCATGGATATCGAACGCATCGAACAGGTTGTCCCTGCGCTGTTCGGCCGTGCGTTCGGACTGCGGCGCGGTGTGCCGCCGCCGATACAGCCCATGCCAGACCGGCATCGGCAGCAGCCGGCACAGTTCAGCAGCCTGGTTGTAGCCGCGCTGGCGCAGGCGGCGGCGGTGCAGTGGTACCGGCACCAGTGGTGGGCATGACCAGGCGGGCGGTGCCCGCTGCATCAACTGCGCCAGCAGGCGGCCAGCCGCCAGGTCCTGATGGAACTTGTAGCGCAGCAGCAGCTGGTCCACCGGCGGCAGGTACAGCAGGCTGGCATGCGTGGCCGCCTGCGGCGGTGCCTCCTCGCGGCAGCTGCCGCAGACGATCAGGGCCGCGTCCGGCAACGGCAGCGCGCAACGCAGGCAGGCGCGGCCGGCCCAGGGGAGTCCGGCGAGGCAGGCGCGGCACAGGTCGAGATCATCATGGCCCGGATCGCCGCAGACCAGGCAGCGGAGTGGCAGCAGCACACCCAGCAGTGCGCGGGAGACACGGGTTGCCGAATGCAGGAGATCAATACGCATCCCCCATGCTTCATCGCGCACCCCGGTGCGGCCATCGGCGAAGGACCGATTGCAGTGTCGGGGCTGCCCGCAACAGCGGAGGGTGCTGCCGATCAGGAAGGGCGTTCGTCCTGCCCAGGCCCGGTTGATGCAACCGCGGGCACCACCAGCACCTCTGCCAGCCCACGGTAGATCGGCACCCGGCACACCAGCCCGGACACACCGCGCGCGATCAGCACCGTGGCCAGGATCGGCAGCAGCAGATCACCACTGTCGGTCAGCTCCAGCGAGATCACCGCCGAGGTCAGCGGGGCCTGGGTGACGCCGGTCAGGTAGGCACACATGCCCAGCAGCACGAACGCACGCGGATCCACGCCCGGCATCAGCACCGCCAGGTTGTGGCCAAGGCCGGCACCGACCGCCAGCGCCGGCGAGAACAGGCCGCCGGGAATGCCGGCTACGTACGATGCGAGATTCGCCAGCAGCTTCATCAACCCGAACTCATGGCCCACCATCGCCTGCCCCTGCACGAGGCTGCGCGCCTGTTCGTAGCCGGTGCCGAATGCGCCTTCTCCGAACGCCAGGGCCAGCAGCACCACCACCAGCCCGCAACCTGCGGCCAGCAACACGGGATGCCGCTGCCGCAGTTGCCCGAGCCAACGGGGGCGGCCCGCCGCACTGGCCAGCACCGCGCGCGCGAAAAGGCCGCCCAGCAACCCGGCCACCACGCCGCACAGCAGGATCGCCAGCCAGCCCTGTCCCAGCGGCAACCGCGCGCTCACATGGCCGAAGTAGGTGTAGTTGCCGAGCAGGCCCAGCGACACCACGCCGCCGACAATCACCGCAGTCAGCAGGGTGCCGGAGAACCGATGCTCGAAACGGCCGCTGAGCTCCTCGATGGCGAAGACGATGCCGGCCAGCGGTGTGTAGAACGCCGCCGCGATGCCGGCCGCGCCACCGGCCAGCAGGAAGTGCGAGAGTTCGCGCGGGTCCTTGAAGCCGAACCAGCGGCCGAACAGGTACATCAGGCTGGCACCCACATGCACGGTCGGGCCCTCGCGGCCAACGGACGCGCCACCGAGCAGGGACAGCGAGGTCAGCAGCAGCTTGCCGGCCGAAACCGCTGGGGAAAGGTTGGTTTTCCGGAACGGCTCATCGGGCTTGTCCAACGCAGCGATGACCTGCGGAATGCCGCTGCCCCGCGTGGGCTTCAGCACGCCACTGGTCAGCCAGGCCAGCAACGCGAAGATGCCGGGCGTGAGCAGCAGGGCCCACCACGGCGAGTGCGCGGTGATGCGCTGGAACAGATGGAAGGCCGCGTCGCTGGCCTTGGCAAACAGGATGGCCACCAGCGCTACGGCCACAGCCCCGCCCCAGAGCGCGGCACGGCGGCGCCAGGCCTCACTGAGAACCAGCGCGGTGATGCGGCCGCGGAGGCGATGAAGATCGGTCATGGGAGAGAGTCTGCGCGCCAGCGCTTGCGTCGGGCAGCGGCCACTGTGGCCGGAGGCCTTGCAGGATGCGGTGAAATGCGGCGCCTTCCTCGCTGCTAGGACACGCCAACGAATTGTAAACCATATCATTCAATAAATAGTTGACAGCCCTCTCCACCCCACCCACACTGCCGCCCTCGCTCCATTCGTATCCAAGGTCCCGCCATGGCTGCTGCCATCCGCCACGACTGGCAACACGACGAACTGCAGGCCCTGTTCGACCTGCCGTTGCCCGAGCTGCTGTTCCGCGCCGCGGCGGTCCACCGTGAGCACTTCGACCCGGCGCAGGTGCAGGTGTCCACGCTGCTGTCGGTGAAGACCGGAGGCTGCCCGGAAGACTGCGCCTACTGCCCGCAGGCGCAGCGCTACAGCACCGGCGTGAACGCGCAGAAGCTGATGGACACCGATGCGGTGCTGGCCAAGGCCCGCCAGGCCAAGGCCGCCGGCGCGTCGCGTTTCTGCATGGGTGCAGCGTGGCGATCGCCGAAGGACCGCGACATCCCGAAGGTGGCGGCGATGATCGCCGGGGTGAAGGCGCTGGGCCTGGAGACCTGCGCCACGCTGGGCATGCTCAGTGGCGAACAGGCACGTGCGCTGAAGGACGCCGGCCTGGACTACTACAACCACAACCTTGACACCGCGCCGGACTACTACGATTCGATCATCCACACGCGCCAGTACCAGGACCGCCTGGACACGCTGGAGCACGTGCGCGAGGCCGGCCTGAAAACCTGCTGCGGCGGCATCGTCGGCATGGGCGAGACGCGCGCGCAGCGCGTGGGCCTGCTGCTGGCGCTGGCCACGCTGCCGGCACATCCCGATTCGGTGCCGATCAACAGGCTAGTGCAGGTGGCGGGCACGCCGCTGCATGGCAGCGCCGAGCTGGACCCGTTCGAGTTCGTGCGCATGACCGCAGTGGCGCGCATCGCCATGCCGCGCTCGATGGTGCGGCTGTCGGCCGGTCGCGAGGCGATGAGCGACGAACTGCAGGCGCTGTGCTTCGTGGCCGGTGCCAACTCGATCTTCTACGGCGACAAGCTGCTGACCACCGGCAACCCAGAGAGCGAGCGCGACCTGGCCCTGTTCGCGCGGTTGGGCCTGCAACCGATGGCGATGCAGGTGGACGCCGAGGGTCACGACCACGGTGGCACCGTGCACGCCGATATCAGTGCAGATACGTCCGGCTGTGGCTGCGCCCGCGCGGCCTGAGACGGGCCGCAAGCAGGCGCCGCGGCAACGCGCTACCCTAGCCGCCCCGTCGCTGCATTCCGCCGCCATGGCCCGCCCCGACCTGACCGCCCGCCTCCACGCCCAACGCGCCCTGCGCGATGCCCAAGGCCGTCGCCGCGCGCGGCGCACGGTCAACCGTCGTGATGGCGTCCGCCTGGAAGTGGACGGCCAGTGGCTGACCGGCTTCTGCAGCAATGATTATCTGGGCCTGGCCCAGCAGTTCAGCGTGGTCAACGCGCTGCAGGATGCCGCCGCACGCGAAGGCACCGGCGCGGGTGCATCGCACCTGGTCTGCGGCCACCACGCCCTGCATGACGCGCTGGAGCGCGAAGTGGCGGAGTGGCTGGGCTACCCGCGCGCGCTGCTGTTCGGTAGTGGCTTCGCCGCCAACCTGGCCGTGCAGCAGGCACTGCTGAGCGAAGAGAACGACGTCTGCGTGCAGGACAAGCTCAACCACGCCAGCCTGCTCGATGCGACGCGGCTGGCCGGTGCGCGCCTGCGCCGTTATCCGCACCTTGATGCCGAAGGCGCGATGCGCCAGCTCAAGCACGCGCCCGACGGCGCGGCGATGCTGGCCACCGATGGTGTCTTCAGCATGGATGGCGACATCGCACCGCTGCGTGCATTGTCACTTGTGGCACGCCTGCAGCAGGCGCTGTTCTATGTGGACGATGCGCACGGCGTGGGCGTGGTCGGTGACGGCCGTGGTGCCGTGGCCGCCGCCGGGCTGGGCGTGGACGATGTGCCGCTGCAGCTGGTCACGCTGGGCAAGGCACTGGGCGGTTCCGGCGCGCTGGTGCTGGGCCGCGACGATCTGGTCGAGCACCTGGCCGAAACCGCGCGCCCCTACATCTACACCACGGCGATGCCGCCACCGCTGGCCGCCGCTGCACTTGAAGCGGTGCGCCTGGCACGCCGTGACAACTGGCGCCGCTCGAAACTGACCGACCTGATCGCGCTGTTCCGCAGCGAGGCACGCCGCCATGGTCTGGACCTGATGGCTTCGGAAACGCCGATCCAGCCGCTGCTGTGTGGTGACGATCACCGCGCTGTGGCGATGTCCAAGACACTGGAACAGGCTGGTTGGCTGGTCGGCGCGATCCGTCCACCCACGGTGCCCGAAGGCAGGGCGCGCCTGCGTGTCACCCTGACCGCCCTGCACACGCCGGAACAGGTGCGTGGCCTGGTGGACGCGATCGCCAGCGCGCGCGATCGCGTGGATCTGGCGGTGCGTGACGCCGCGCCACCGCCATTGCCTGTCTTTGCCTGAGCCTGCTGTCGTTTTCCCATGCATATCGACGTCACCGGCCAGGGGCCGGACCTGGTACTGATCCATGGCTGGGCCCTGCAGGGCGGTGTGTTCGCACCGTTGGTGCAGCGCCTGGCGGACCGGTTCACCCTGCATCTGGTTGATCTTCCGGGCCATGGCCACAGCCGCGAAGACACCACGCCGTTGCGCCTGCCATTCGTGGTCAACGCCATTGCCGCGGCCACGCCGCCGGCGGTGTGGTGTGGCTGGTCACTGGGCGGCCTGTTCGCACTGCACGCCGCCGCGACCCTTCCGAAGGTGCGCGGGCTGGCGATGATCGCGGCCACGCCGCGCTTCGTGCGGGGCGACGACTGGCCGCATGCGGTGGAGCCGGCGGTGTTCGAGCAGTTCGGGCGCGAGCTGGAGACCGACTTCGGCGGCACCCTGGAACGCTTCCTGGCGCTGGACGTGATGGGCTCTGCGCACGCCCGCGAGGAGCTGCGGACGCTGCGCCAAAGGCTGATCGAGCGCGGCGCGCCCACCGAACGCGCCCTGCTGGAAGGCCTGCGCCTGCTGGAAAGCACCGACCTGCGCGGGGCACTGCCGACGCTGGGCAAACCCAGCCTGTGGATCGCCGGCCAGCGTGACCGGCTGGTGTCTCCGGCGGCGATGCAGGCCGCTGCGGCACTGGCCCCGGGTGCGCAGGCGCTGACCATCGCCCATGGCGGCCACGCGCCCTTCCTCGGCCATGCCGACGAGGCGGCCAGCGCCCTGCAACACTTCGTTGCCGGCCTGTCACCGGCCGATGGCGGACAATGAGCCCCCTCCGAATTCCGCAGGATTGACGCATGGATCTGGGTATCAACGGCCGCTGGGCACTGGTCTGCGGCGCAAGCAAGGGCTTGGGCCTGGGCTGCGCGCGTGCGCTGGTGCGCGAGGGCGTCAACGTAGTGATCGTGGCCCGGGGCGAAGCGGCCCTGCAGGCCGCCGCTGAAGCACTGCGTGCTCTGCCCGGCGCCGCGGACATCCGCGCGGTCGCCGCCGATGTCACCACCGAGGCCGGCCGTGCCGCGGCGCTGGCCGCATGCCCGCAGGTGGACATCCTGGTCACCAATGCCGGTGGCCCGCCGCCGGGCGACTTCCGCAATTTCGAGCGCGACGACTGGATCGCCGCGCTGGACGCCAACATGCTGGCGCCGATCGCGCTCATCCGCGCCACCGTCGACGCGATGATCGCGCGCGGCTTCGGCCGCATCGTCAACATCACCTCGTCGGCGGTGAAGGCCCCGATCGACATCCTGGCGCTGTCCAACGGCGCGCGCAGTGGCCTGACCGGCTTCGTCGCCGGCCTGTCGCGCCGTACCGTGGCGCACAACGTCACGATCAACAACCTGCTGCCCGGCCAGTTCGACACCGACCGCCTGCGCGCCAACTTCGCCCACAGTGCGGGCAAGGACGGCAATGCTGCGGAAGTGGCCGAACGCCGCCGCCAGCAGATCCCCGCCGGCCGCTTCGGCACGGCGGACGAATTCGGCGCGGCCTGCGCCTTCCTGTGCAGCGCACAGGCCGGTTACCTCACCGGGCAGAACCTGCTGATCGACGGCGGCGCCTACCCCGGTACGTTCTAAGAGACTTTCGCAATGCCGTCCCACTTCGATGCCCGCCATGTCCGCCGCGCGTTCGCCCGCGCCGCCACCAGCTACGACGCCGCCGCCGCCCTGCAGCGCGAGGTGCAGGCGCGGCTGGTGGAATCGCTGGACTACCTGGAAGCACGCAGGCCCGAGGTGGTGCTGGACATTGGCGCCGGTACCGGCCACGCCAGTGCGCTGATGAAGAAGCGCTGGCCGAAGGCGCAGGTGATCGCACTGGACGTGGCCCTGCCGATGCTGGACCAGGCCAAGCGCCAGGCCGGTTGGTGGAAGCCGTTCCAGCGCCTGTGCGGCGACGCCGCCGCGCTGCCGCTGGCCGACAACAGCGTGGACGTGATCTTCAGCAACCTGTGCCTGCAGTGGGTGGACGATCTGCCGGCGGTGTTCGCTGGCTTCCGTCGCGTGCTCAAGCCCGGTGGCCTGCTGCTGTGCTCCACCTTCGGCCCGGACACGCTGGTCGAACTCAACGAAGCGTTCGCGGCCGCCGATGATCGCCCGCACGTGAGCCGCTTCGCCCAGATCGCCCAGTTCGGCGATGCGCTGATGATGGCCGGTTTCCGCGACCCGGTGCTGGATCGCGATCTGTTCACCCTGACCTACGACGACCTGCCGTCGCTGATGCGCGAACTGCGCGCGATGGGTGCCACCAATGCGCGGGTGGATCGCCGCCACACGCTGACCGGGCGTGGCCGTTTCGCTGCGGCGGCAGCGGCGTATGAACCGATGCGGCGCGCCGACGGCAAGCTGCCCAGCAGCTGGGAAGTGATCTATGCCCACGCCTGGGCACCGGACCCGGGCGCACCGATCCGCGAAGGCGGGCATGACGTGGCCTCGGTGCCGGTGTCGGCGATCCCGATCCGGCGCAAGCAGACCTGATCGTCTGTAGTGCCGGCCGCTGGCCGGCAACCTCACGATTCCATGGTTGGCATCTGCCGGCCAGCGGCCGGCACTACCAAATGCGACGCCATACGCGAATCGCTCTGGTGGGTGCCGACCTTGGTCGGCACAGTGCCGGCAACCTCACGATTCCATGGTGGGCGTCTGCCGGCCAGCGGCCGGCACTACCGCATGGCACCCGCCCAAATCAGGTTTCCGCCTCAGGTGTTGGCCGGCGAACTCAGCGGCGGCCGCACCAGGTCGCGGTGGAAGAAGTAGATTTCCTGCACCAGGAAACGCCAGCTGGTGTGGAAGCTGCGGAAGCGCGTGCTGGGCGTGGACGAGGCCAGTGCATCGATGCCCAGCGCCTTGCTCAGGCGCAGCGCGCGCGCCATGTGCAGCGGGTCGCTGACGATGATCACCCGGTGCAGGTTGCGCTGGTCCATCAGCCGCTTGGCTTCCACCAGGTTCTGCACGGTGTTGCGCGAGGCGGTCTCGATCAGGATCGCATCGTCCGGCACGCCGTGCTTGAGCGCATAGCGCCGCGCCACCTGTGACTCGGAAAAGCGCGCGCCGGTTCCACCATAGCCGCCGGTGAAGATCAGCAGTGGCGCGAACTGGGCCTCATAGAGATCCAGCCCATGACGGATGCGTTCTTCGAATACCGGCGACGGCTTGGCGTCATAGGCCGCCGCACCGAGCACGATGATGGCGTCGGCCTTGGCCGCCTGGTCACGCTCGCCGATCCAGACGATCCAGGCAGTCACGCCCAGCAGCCAGATCACCAGCAGGACGAACAACCGCCACAGCCAGCCCAGCAGGCCAGTGCGATGCCGGTGCCGGTCGCGGCTCACGGCGCCCCCCAGCGCAGTGCGGGCAGGTCGACGTTGCCGCCGGACAGCACCAGGCCCACGCGCAGGCCGGCAAAACGCTGCGGCTGCGCGAGCACCGCGGCGAGCACGGTCGCCGATGACGGCTCGACCACCTGCTTGAGGACCTCCCACAGCAAGCGCATCGCCGCCATCGTCGCCGCGTCATCGACCACGATCACCTCGGCGTTGGCCGCGCGCAGCAGCTCGAAGTTGGGCGCGCCGATCAGGGTGCGCAGGCCATCGCAGATCGTGTCCGGGGTGAACGGCCCCTGGCGCTCGCCAGCGGCCAACGAGCGCGCGGTGTCGTCAGCGCCGGCCGGCTCGGCCAGCACCAGCCGGGTCTGCGGGCTGGCGAGCTGCAGGGCCCGGGCGGTACCGCTGGCCAGGCCACCGCCGCCCACCGGCACCACCAGCACGTCGAACGGGCCGTCGCTGTGCAGCAGCTCCAGTGCCGCGGTGCCCTGCCCGGCCATGACGGCCGGGTCGGCATAGGGATGGACCAGGGTCGCGCCGGTATCAGCCTGTACTTTGGCGCAGGTGGCCTCGCGGTCGGCGATCGTTGGCGGGCAGCGCCAGAGCGTGGCGCCATGGCGGGCGATGTTGGCCAGCTTGGCCGCCACGGCACCTTCGGGCACCACCACGTGGCAGGGAATGCCACGGGTGCGCGCGGCCAAGGCCAGGGCGGCGCCGTGGTTGCCGGAGGAATGGGTGACCACGCCGGCACTGGCGCGATCGGCATCCAGCGACCACACCGCATTGCAGGCGCCGCGGAACTTGAATGCGCCACCGCGCTGCAGATGCTCGGCCTTGAACGCCAGCTGCGCGCCGGCCAGCGCATCCAGCGTGCGCGAGCGCAGCACCGGGGTCACGCTGGCGTACGGCGCGATCCGCGCAGCGGCAGCCAGGACATCATCGGCACGGGGCAACAGTGAATCGCTCATGACGCAAGATTAACGTATGGCTCCCTGCTGGCGACCCCGGCACAGGTCATGCCAGCATGGGAGCCTTCACCGCCATTCATCCTGGACAGTGAAGTTAAGGGCCGATTCAACGCCTGCGCACGAAGCTCACTGCACAACCCGTCCTCTGGGGGGACCCACCATGAAAACGCGCCTGATGCTTGCCGGTGGCCTGATGCTGGCCCTGACCGGCT
The DNA here is from genome assembly GCF_025697425.1 of Stenotrophomonas sp. Ps181. Lineage (NCBI taxonomy): Bacteria > Pseudomonadati > Pseudomonadota > Gammaproteobacteria > Lysobacterales > Lysobacteraceae > Stenotrophomonas > Stenotrophomonas sp. Ps181. The sequence continues at coordinate 173,480 of NZ_JAHWBI010000002.1, read as the reverse complement.
GCACCACCTACGACTATGTCGGCGGTGGCCGCAGCGGCAGCTACTACCACGGTGCGCCGTCGGTGGAGTACCGCTACCCCGCCGGCTATCCCTACAACTACGGCTACCCGTACTACGGCGGCTATGGCGGCTACTACGGCGGCTATGGCAATCCGTACTACTCGCGCCCGATCTACCGCCCGCCGCACAACCACCGCCCGCCACCGCGCCCACCCGGCAACGGCGGCGAGAACCGCCCGCCGCCGCCGTCGCGGCCGTCGTACAACGGCGGTTCGCCGTGGCGGAACATGGACTCGATGCGCCGCCCGCCTCAGTCGAACATCCAGCCATCTGCGCCCCCGCCGCCGGCCCGTCCGGCTCCGGCGCCGAGTGCGCCAAGAATGAACGGTTCCCCCTGGCGCAACATGGATCGTGGGACGCAGCGCACAGTTGAGCGCTGAACCGTATTGCATTTCACACGGTCCAAGCCGCACTCTACGGGACCAGTGACGGCCCGCGTCACAAAGTGACAAAAACGGCATGGGCCGCCGCAAAAAGCTCTACGTCGATATCCGACAGGAACATCTGGATCCCCCCTGTTCCGGCCCTGTCGGATGTCGGCACCTCTGAAGGCAGACGGCCCCGCAGTGCGGGGCCGTTTGTTTTGCCGGATCACCCACCGGCGACAGCCCCAGCGTCAGTAGATCCACGCCCTGCGTGGATCTCGCCTTCCCGGCAGTCAAAAAAACAGGGCCGGGCAGTCCCCCGACTGCCGGCCCCCTGCTCCCCCACCGTGCGCCTGTACCGGCCCCTGTTCCAATTCCGGTCACGGGCGCCTGCGGCGCCAGCCACGGTGGGTGCTATTGGGTTATCTGCAAAAATCCTGCCAACTTTAGGGCTGATTTCGACGGGAGCCGGCCGGCGCCGACGTCCCGGCCCCGAATGGCGCTAAAATCGCCACCCCGGTGCCGCCCCGGCCGCGCCCGCCCCCAGCTGAACAGCCCCAATGAACCCGTCCTTCCATCGTTACGACGTCATCGTCATCGGCGGTGGTCACGCCGGCACCGAAGCCGCGCTGGCCGCGGCCCGTACCGGCGTGCGCACCCTGCTGCTGACCCACAACATCGAAACGGTGGGCGCGATGAGCTGCAACCCGGCCATCGGCGGCATCGGCAAGGGCCATCTGGTCAAGGAAATCGACGCCCTGGGCGGTGCGATGGCGCATGCCGCCGACCGCGCCGGCATCCAGTGGCGCACGCTCAACGCCTCCAAGGGCCCGGCCGTGCGCGCCACCCGCTGCCAGGCCGACCGCAACCTGTACCGCATGGCGATCCGCGCCATCGTCGAAGGCCAAGCCAACCTGACCGTGTTCCAGGCCGCCGTCGATGATCTGGTCATTGAAGGCGACGCCGTGCGCGGGGTCATTACCCAGACCGGCCTGCGCTTCGACGCCGGGGCCGTGGTGCTGACCGCTGGCACCTTCCTGGCCGGCAAGATCCATGTCGGCCCGACCCAGTACGCCGCCGGCCGCATGGGCGACCCGCCGGCCACTACCCTGGCGGCGCGCCTGCGCGAGCGTCCCTTCCAGGTGGACCGCCTGAAGACCGGCACGCCGCCGCGCATCGATGGCCGCTCGCTGGACTACAGCGTGATGGACGAGCAGCCGGGCGATTCGCCGCGGCCGGTGATGTCCTTCCTCGGCTCGGTGGACGAGCATCCGCAGCAGGTCAGCTGCTGGATCACCCACACCACCGAGCAGACCCACCAGATCATCCGCGACGCGCTGCACCGATCGCCGCTGTACAGCGGCCAGATCGAAGGCATCGGCCCGCGCTACTGCCCGTCCATCGAGGACAAGGTGGTGCGCTTCGCCGAAAAGGCCAGCCACCAGATCTTCGTCGAACCCGAAGGCCTGGGCATCGTCGAGATCTACCCCAACGGCATCTCGACCTCGCTGCCGTTCGACGTGCAGCTGGAGATGGTGCGCAGCATCCGCGGCTTCGAGAACGCGCACATCACCCGCCCCGGCTACGCCATCGAGTACGACTTCTTCGATCCGCGCGGGCTGAAGGCTTCGCTGGAGACCAAGCTGGTGAACGGCCTGTTCTTCGCCGGCCAGATCAACGGCACCACCGGCTATGAAGAGGCCGCCGCGCAGGGCCTGCTGGCCGGCCTCAACGCCGCGCGCCAGGTGCGCGGGCTGGACGGCTGGTGCCCGCGCCGCGACGAGGCCTACCTGGGCGTGCTGGTGGATGACCTGATCACCCACGGCACCAACGAGCCGTACCGCATGTTCACCAGCCGCGCCGAGTACCGCCTGCAGCTGCGCGAGGACAATGCGGACCAGCGCCTGACCCCGACCGGCCGCGAGATGGGCCTGGTGGATGACCGTCGCTGGGGTGCGTTCGAGACCAAGCAGGCCGCTGTTGCTGCCGAGCGCGCACGCCTGGGCGCGCTGTGGGCGACCCCGGCCAATGCGCTGGGCCGCGAAGTGCAGGACACGCTGGGCGTGGCGGTCAGCCGCGAGACCAACGTGCTGGACCTGATCAAGCGCCCCGAGCTGGATTACGCGCAGCTGATGCAGGTGCCATCGCTGGGGCCGGCCGTGGCCGACGCCAAGGTGGCCGAGCAGGTGGAGATCGGCGTGAAGTACGCCGGCTACCTGGACCGCCAGCGCGAGGAGATCGAGCGCCAGCAGCGGCATGAAGCCACGCCGATCGCCGAAGCCTTCGATTACGCGGCGGTGCGCGGGCTATCGGCCGAAGCGCTGCAGAAGCTGGAGCGCGTGCGCCCGCAGACCATCGGCCAGGCGCAGCGCATCCCGGGCATGACCCCGGCGGCGATCTCGCTGCTGCTGGTGCATCTGGAGCGCGCGCGCCGCGGCCGCGTGGCGTAACGCGGGACCGTCCGCTTCTGGTGGGTACCGACCTTGGTCGGTACATGACTCTGCCCTGGTGGGTGCCGACCTTGGTCGGCACGAATCATCCGAACGCGATGCTCCGTGCATGTGTGCCGACCAAGGTCGGCACCCACCGGAGCGGAACACGCACCCACATTGGCGATCGCGCTACCGTGCGTCGGCCGCGCCGCCCAGCACCTTGAACAACGTCACCCGGTTGCCCGCCTCCTGCTGCTGCAACGCGATCAGGTCCTGTTGTGCGGCATACAGGCTGCGCTGCGCATCCAGTGCCTGCAGATAGCCGTCCAGCCCGGTGCGGTAGCGCGCATCGGCCAGCGTGTAGCTGCGCTGGCTGGCGGCGACCAGTGCGCGCTGCGCTTCCATCTGCGTGGCCAGGTGATCGCGCGTGGCCAGCGCATCGGCCACTTCACTGAAGGCCTGCTGGATCGCTTTCTCGTACTGCCCGATGCCGATGTCCTTGCCGATCTTCGAGGCATCCAGCGAGGCCTTCAGTGCGCCGGCGTGGAAGATCGGCGCGGTGATGCTGGGCGCGAACGACCAGCCACGGGTGCCGGCCGAGAACAGCGTCGACAACGCGGTGGAGCTGTGGCCGTAGTTGGCGGTCAATGTCAGCGTCGGGAAGAATGCAGCGCGCGCGGCACCGATATCGGCATTGGCCGCCTGTAGTGCGTGTTCGGCGGACAACACGTCCGGGCGCTGCAGCAGCACGCTGGACGGCAGGTTGGCCGGCAGCGGCGCCAGTGCCACGCTGCCATCCAGCGCCTGCGCGGTTGGCAGCAGGGCCGCATCCAGCGGCGCCCCCACCAGCAACTGCAATGCATCACGATCCTGCGCCTGCTGCGTCTGCAGCTTGGCGAGCGCACCGCGTGCGGCTTCGACGCTGGTCTGTACCTGCGAGACATCCAGCCCCGAGGCCAGCCCCTGCGCATGACGGGCCTCGGTGCGCTGCAGGGTCTGCTGCTGGCTGTCCAGGGTCTGCAGTGTGAACGCCAGTGACTGCTCGTCCGCTGCCAGCGCCAGCCACGCCGTGGCCACTTCGGCCACCAGGCTGGTGCGCGCGGCGCGCTGGTTCTCGGCGCTGGCCAGCCAGTTCTGCAGGGCCTCGTTCTTCAGGCTGCGGATGCGTCCGAACAGATCCAGTTCCCAACTGCTGATACCCACCTGCACGGCATCGGATTCAGTTACCCGGGTGGCACCGGTCTCGCTGTTGGCATCGCTCACGCGCGAGCGGGCGACGCTGCCACTGGCATCCACCGGCGGCAGCAGCGCCGCGCGCTGGATGCGGTACTGCGCCCGCTCCTTCTCCACCTGCAGCATGGCCACGCGCAGGTCGCGGTTGTTCTGCAGCGCCAGCGTGATTACCTGCTGCAGGCGTGGCTCGAGGAAGACGTCGCGCCATGCCGGCATCGCCAATGCCGGCTCGGCCTCGCCCGTGGCGGCATTGCCGAATTGTGCCGGCACCGGCGCCTCGGGCCTCTGGTAATGCGGCGCCATGCTCACGCAGCCGCCCAGCACGGTGGTCATCATTGCGGCCGCAATGGCGCGCAGCAGCATCGGCTTCATGGGCGTACCTCCGGGGCGGTGGCTTCGGCCGGCGCGCGGCCCGGGAACAGGCGGCGCACGAGCAGGTAGAACAACGGCACGAAGAACATGCCCAGCACCATCGAGGCGACCGTGCCGCCGGCCACGCCGGTACCCAGCGAGCGGCGCGCGGCCGAGCCGGCGCCGGTGGCGAACACCAGCGGCAGCACGCCCATCAGGAACGCCAGCGAGGTCATCACGATCGGCCGCAAGCGCAGATAGACGGCCTGCAGGATCGCCTCGCGGGTGTTCCTGCCCTGCTGTTCAAGGATGCGCGCGAACTCGACGATCAGGATGCCGTTCTTGGCCGCCAGGCCAATCGTGGTCAGCAGGCCGACCTGGAAGTACACGTCATTGTTGAGGCCACGCAGGTTCATCAACAGCACGGCGCCGAACACGCCCACCGGCACCGCCAGCATCACCGCGAACGGCACCGCCCAGCTTTCATACAGCGCGGCCAGGCACAGGAACACGAACAGCAGCGAGATGGCGTACAGCATCGGCGCCTGGTTGCCCGACAGCTGTTCCTGGTAGGCCATGTCCGACCAGGCATGGCTGAAGCCTTCCGGCAGTTTGTCGGCCAGGCGCGCGATCTCGGCCATCGCCTCGCCGGAACTGACGCCGGGCGCGGGCTGGCCGGTGATCTCCATCGCCGAGATGCCGTTGTAGCGTTGCAGCGCGGCCGGTGCACTGGACCAGTGCGCGCTGACCAGCGACGAAAGCGGCACCATCTGCCCAACCTGGTTGCGCACGCTCCAGCGCTCGATGTCCTGCGGCTGCATGCGCGCTTCGGCGGCGCCCTGGATGAACACCTTCTTGATGCGGCCCTTGTAGATGAAGTTGTTGACGAAGTCGCCACCCAGCGCCGCGTTCAAGGTGTCATTGATGTCCTGCGGATTCACGCCCATGGCCTGCGCCTTGGCGTCGTCCACCTTCACCGCATACACCGGCGCGTCCTCCAGGCTGGCGTAGCGCACGTTGACCAGCTTCGGATCCTTGGCGGCTTCCTTCAACAGCGTGTTGCGCGCGGCCACGGCAGCGGCATGGCCGGCGCCGCCTTCGTCCTGCAGTTCCAGGGTGAAACCGCCCGCATCACCCAGGCCAAGGATGGCCGGTGGCGAGGTGATGAACACCTGCGCATCGGGCACGCTGGCCAGGGCCGCGGTCAACCGCGCGGCAATGGTGTCGGCGTCGTCCTTGCGGTCATCCCAGTCCTTCAGGCGGATGAAGGCCTGGCCGACGTTCTGGCCGCTGCCGGTGACACTGAAACCGGCGGTGGCTTGGATCGACAGCACGCCGTCGTCCTTCACCGCGGCGGCACTCAGGCGATCCATCACCGCGCGGGTCTGCTCCAGGGTGGCACCGGCCGGCAGCTTCACCAGCGCGTTGAGCATGCCCTGGTCCTCGTCGGGCAGGAACGCGCCCGGCAGGTGCCACAGCAGCAGGCCGGTGGCCACGCTCAGCGCCAGGTAGAACACCACGCCCAGCGTGCGCCGGCCAAGGAAGCCATCCACCCGGCTACGGAGGCCGTTGGACGCGCGCTCGAAACGGTGGTTGAACCAGATGAAGCACTTGCCCAGCAGGCTCGGCTCACCGCCGTGGTCGCCATGCGGATGGCCGCCCTTGGGAATCGGGTGCAGGATGCTGCCGCACAGGGCCGGGGTGATGGTCATCGCCACCAGCACCGACAGGATCATCGCGGCAGCGATCGTCACCGAGAACTGGCGATAGATCACGCCGGTGACACCGCTGAAGAACGCCATCGGCAGGAACACCGCGGTCAGCACCAGCACGATGCCGACCAGCGCGCCGGTGATCTGGCCCATCGCCTTCAGCGTGGCCGGCTTCGGCGCCAGCCCTTCGAAGGTCATCACCCGCTCCACGTTCTCCACCACCACGATGGCATCGTCCACCAGCAGGCCGATGGCCAGCACCAGCGCGAACATGGTCAGCGTGTTGATCGAATAGCCAAATGCCGCCAGCACGCCGAAGGTGCCCAGCAGCACCACCGGCACCGCGATGGTCGGGATCAGCGTGGCCCGCCAGTTCTGCAGGAACAGGTACATCACCAGCACTACCAGGATGACCGCCTCGATCAGGGTGATCACCACTTCCTTCAGCGAGATCGTCACGAACGGCGTGGTGGTGAACGCCACGTGGTAGGTGTAGCCGTGCGGCCAGTGCTTCTGCAGCTGCTGCAGTCGTGCCTCGACGGCCTTGGACACGGCGATGGCATTGGCGCCGGCATTGAGCTCGATGCCCAGCGACGCCGACGGCTTGCCGTTGAAGGTGCTGATGCTGTCGTAGCTTTCCGGCCCCAGGCCGATCGTTGCCACGTCGCCCAGGTGCACCACGCTGCCGTTGGCATCGGCCTTGAGCACCACCCGCGCGAACTGTTCGGGCGTGTGCAGGCGGCTGCGCGCGGTGACCGTGGCGTCCAGCTGCTGGCCCTTCAGCGCCGGCTGGCCCCCCAGCTCACCGGCCGAGACGTCGGTGTTCTGCGCCTGCAGTGCGGTCTCGATGTCCGACGGCATCAGCGCGTACTGCCGCATCTTCTCCGGGTCCAGCCAGATGCGCATGGCGTATTCCTGGCCGATCGGCTGGATGTTGCCGACACCACTGACGCGGCTGATCTGGTCGTCGATGCGCGCTTCCATGAAGTTGGCGACATCGAAGTTGTCCATGCTGCCGTCTTCGCTGGTGAACGACAGCACCTCGAAGATCGAACCACTGGACTTGGTGATGGTCAGGCCGTTCTGTTGCACCGCCTGCGGCAGCGTCGCCATGGCCGCCTGCAACTGGTTCTGCACCTGCACCTGCGCGGTGTCCGGATTGGTGCCGGTGGCAAACACCAGGTTGACCTGCGCCGAGCCATCGGAGGCGCTGGTGGAGGTCATGTACATCAGGTGGTCCAGGCTCTGCTGGGACTGCTCGATGACCTGGGTGACCGCGTTCTCCACGGTCTGCGACGAGGCGCCGGTGTAGGTGGCGCGGATGGTGATGGTGGGTGGGGCGATCTGCGGGTAGCGGTCCACCGGCAGGATCAGGATCGCGAGCAGGCCGAGCAGGCCGACCGCAATGGCGATCACCCAGGCGAAGATCGGCCGGTCGATGAAGAAACGAACCATGCGTGGCAGGCCTCAGTGCGACGTTTCGTCGGTGTTGCCGTCCGGGTCGACCGCCGGCATCGCCGCCAGCTGCGCCGTGGTGGCCGCCGCCGCCTTCACCTGCTGGCCGAGCGAAACCGCGCTGCCATTGCTGACGATCACCCGCTCGCCGGGCTTCAGGCCCTGGGTGATCTGCCACTGGTTGCCCACTACCTGGCCGGTGCTGACCCGGCGCTCGACCACGCGATCCTTTGCGTCGAGCAGGCGCAGCAGCGGCTCGCCACGTTCATTGCGCAGCACCGCCTTCTGCGGCACCAGCAGGGCACGCGCATCGGTGGCCATCGGCAGCACCGCCTTCAGGTACATGCCCGGCAGCAGCAGGCCCTCCGAGTTCGGAATGACCGCGCGCAGCACCACGTTGCCGGTGCCCGGATCGACTGCGCTGCCGACGAACTCCAGGGTGCCTTCATGCGCATAGGTGCTGCCGTCCTCCAGCAGCACCTTCACCTGTGCCTTGCCGTCGATGGCTTTCACCAGGCCGGCGTCGAGCTGCGTGCGCAGCGCCAGCATCTGCGTGCTGGACTGGGTGACATCCAGATAGACCGGGTCCAACCGCTGGATGGTCGCCAGCGCCGCGTCCTGGCCGGCGGCGACCAGCGCGCCAGCGGTCACGCTGGAGGTGCCGATGCGGCCGTCGATGGGGGCGGTCACCCGGGTGTAGTCGAGGTTGATGCGGGCCGCCTGCAGCGCAGCGCGCGCGGCGATCACATTGGCCTGGGCCTGCTTCAGCGCCGAGGTGGCGTCGTCGGCGTCCTGCTTGCTCGCCGCATCCATGCCCAGCAGCGTGCGGGTGCGCTCGGCCTTCGGCTGCGCCGACAACACAGTGGCCTCGGCCTGCGACAGCTGGCCACGCGCGGTATCGAAGGCGGCCTGGTACGGCGCCGGATCGATCTGGTAAAGCAGCTGGCCGGCCTTGACCTGCTGGCCTTCGGTGAACAACCGCTGGCGGATCAGCCCACCGACCTGCGGGCGCACCTCGGACACTTCGAACGGTACGGCGCGACCGGGCAGGGTCTGCTGCAGGGCCAGCGGCTGTGCGCTGGCAGTGATGACGCCCACTTCAGGGGTGGCCGGGGCCTCGGCCCTGCCCGCCGAGCAGGCCGCCAGGGCCAGCAGCAGGGGCAGCAACAGCGGACGGGGAGAACGGGACAGCGGGGGCAGGAGTGACATGAGGGGGCGTGGGGGCCTTGCGTTGACCCGTGCACGCTGCCGTGGAACTGTGCAGAGAATATGGAGATTGTGCGACCGGCTCAGCGGGCGCTTGCTTTCGGCGCCGCATGCGCCGCTAATGGCCCCGCGATGGCGAAGATTCGACTCAAATTCGGCCTGACCGCGAAGACCTTCCTCGCGATCTTCACCGCCTGCCTGCTGGTGCTGGCAGTGAACGGCATTGCCAGCCGAGTGGCGTTCCAGACCGGCTTCCTGGACTACCTCAATGACCAGGGCGATCTGCGCATGCAGCGCGTGATGCCGCACCTGCAGCGCGAGTACAGCGCACACGGCGGCTGGGAGCATCTGCGCGGCGACAGCGACCGCTGGGCGCGGCTGCTGCGCCCGGATCTGGCCCATGGGCACGAGGGGCCCGTGCCACCGCTGTCCGACCAGACCGGCGTTCCCTCCCGCCTGGGCCTGTTCGATGCACAGCATCGGTTCGTGGCCGGCAACCCGGACGCCACCAGCGACGACGAGCCGCACGCCGTGCAGGTGGACGGGCACACGGTCGGCTGGCTGGGCATGGTGCCGTTCCAGACCGTCATCGCCACCAACGACCTGAACTTCTACAACACCCAGATGCGCGCGTGGTGGGTGATCGGCATCGCGCTGCTGCTGGTGACGGTACTGCTGGCCTGGCTGGTATCGCGCGCGCTGCGCCAGCGCCTGGCCAAACTGGCGGCGGCCACCCACCGGCTCGCCGCCGGTGACTACGCCACCCGCATCGAGCGCACCAGCGATGACGAGCTGGACGCCCTGGTCAACGACTTCAACCGGATGGCGCAGGCGCTGGACGACACCGAGCGCAACCGCCGTGCCTTCATCGCCGACATCTCGCACGAACTGCGCACGCCGCTGGCGGTGGTTCGTGCCGAACTGGAAGCCATCGAGGACGGCATCCGCCCGCTGGACCGCGCCAACCTCGGTGCCCTGCAGGGCGAGATCCGCCAACTGGGCAAGTTGATCGACGACCTGCACGACCTGTCGATGACCCAGTCCGGCGGCCTGGCCTACCGCTTCGCGCCGCTGGACCTGGCGGCGCTGCTGCGCAGCGAGCTCAATGGCATGCGCGTGCGCTTCTCCACGGCGGGGCTGGCACTGGAGGAGGACCTGCCCGCCACACCGCTGCAGGTATCCGGTGACGAACGGCGCCTGCAGCAGGTGCTGGCCAACCTGCTGGAGAACGCATTGCGCTACACCCACGCCGGGGGCCGCGTACGCGTGCAGGCAGCGCGCGTGCCTGCCGGTGTGCAGCTGATCGTGGAAGACACCGCGCCAGGCGTGCCGGCCGACAAGTGCGCGCTGCTGTTCGAGCGCTTCTACCGGGTGGAGAGCTCGCGCAACCGGGCCAGCGGCGGCAGCGGGCTGGGCCTGGCCATCAGCCACAACATCATCCTCGCCCACCACGGCCTCATCCACGCCGAGCCATCGCCGCTGGGCGGGCTGCGCGTGGTCATTACCCTGCCGGAGCCTGCATGAGCCTGTCCCCCGCCGCGTCCGCGAAGATCCTGATCGTCGAGGATGAGCCACGCCTGGCCTCGGTGCTGCGCGACTACCTGGCCGCCGCCGGCATGACCAGCGAATGGGTGGACGATGGCGGCCAGGTGATCGACGCATTCGCGCGCTACCAGCCCGACCTGGTGCTGCTGGACCTGATGCTGCCGCAGCGCGATGGCGTGGACCTGTGCCGCGAACTGCGCGCCAGCAGCGATGTACCGGTGATCATGGTCACCGCACGGGTGGAAGAGATCGACCGCCTGCTGGGCCTGGACATCGGTGCCGACGACTACATCTGCAAGCCGTTCAGTCCGCGCGAAGTGGTCGCACGGGTGATGGCGGTGCTGCGCCGCTACCGCCCGGACCCCGCTGCGCGCGCCAACAGCGGGCTGCATATCGACGAACCGGCCGCCCGCGCCACCTGGAACGGCAAGGGCCTGGACCTGACCCCGGTCGAATACCGCCTGCTGCGCACCCTGCTGGCCACACCAGGCCGGATCTGGGCGCGCGATGAACTGCTCGACCGGCTGTACCTGGACCATCGCGTGGTGGTCGACCGCACCGTCGACAGCCATGTGCGCAACCTGCGCCGCAAGCTGGCCGACGCCGGCATGGAAGGCGAACCGATCCGTTCGGTGTACGGCATGGGCTACAGCTACGAACCCTAGCCGGTGGTGCCGGCCGCTGGCCGGCAGCCGCAGAATTCCAGGTGCGCCCATTGAGGTTGCCGGCCAGCGGCCGGCACTACCCGTGCGCAACTGCGCTACAGTCGAGAACGCTCGACATCAACGGATCACGACTGCATGGACGACATCCACCCGGTCGCGCCGGACAAGCGCGCCGCCATCCTTTCCACCCTGGCCGACATCGAACAGCGCTACGACGTACGCGTGCTGCTGGCGTGCGAATCCGGCAGCCGTGGCTGGGGCTTTTCCTCGCCGGACAGCGACTACGACGCGCGCTTCATCTACGTGCATCGCCAGCCGTGGTATCTCAGCGTCAACGAGAGCACCGGTCCCGGCGAAGCGCAGCGCGATGTGATCGAACTGCCGATCGACGATGAGCTCGACGTCAGCGGCTGGGACCTGCGCAAGGCACTGCGGCTGGTCTCAAAATCCAATCCGACACTGATCGAATGGCTGCGTTCGCCGATCGTGTACCGGCAGGACGACGCCGCCGTGGCGCAGCTGTGGGAGGCAGCAAAGTCCTTCTATTCGCCGCTGGGCACGTGGTGGCACTACTTCAACATGGCGCGCTCGAACCATCGCGGTTACCTGCGTGGCGAGATGGTACGCACCAAGAAGTACCTGTACGTGCTGCGCCCACTGCTGGCCTGCCAGTGGATCGAGCACGAACAGACACCTCCGCCGATGGCCTTCGAGGATCTGCTGGATCGACTGCTGCCGCACGGCCCGGTGCGTGAAGCCATCGATGCCCTGCTGGTAGTGAAACGCGCCAGTGCCGAGGTCAATGCCGGACCACGCATCGCGGCGATCAGCGATTTCATCGATCGTGAGCTGGCCACCCGGACTGCGCAGGCGCCACAGCTGCCCGCTGGACACGGTGATGCGGCGTGGCTGGATGGGCTGTTCCGGCAGGTGCTGGCCGAGCACGCACCGGCATGAAGAGCCGCAGCTACTTCCGGTAGTGCCGGCCGCTGGCCGGCAACCGCAGAATTCCAGGTACGCCCATGACGTTGCCGGCCAGCGGCCGGCACTACCACACGGGTATCATCGTCGCGAACGCCCTGATTTCCGGAGACATCGATGAACCCGCTGCGCCCCTTCCGCGACAAGATGCCCGTCCTCGGCGAGCGCGTGTACATCGATCCTGCCTGCACCGTCATCGGTGACGTGGAGCTGGCCGAGGACGTATCGGTGTGGCCGGGCACGGTCATCCGCGGTGATGTCAATCACGTGCGCATCGGCGCGCGCACCAACGTGCAGGATGGCACCATCATCCACGTCAGCCACCACAGCCCCTACAACAAGGCCGGCTACCCGACCCTGATCGGCGAAGGCGTGACCGTCGGCCATGGCTGCATCATCCACGCCTGCACCATCGGTGATTACAGCCTGATCGGCATGGGCGCCTGCATCCTGGATGGCGCCCGTGTGGAACGCCATGGCTTCGTCGGTGCCGGAGCGGTGGTCGGCCCGGGCAAGGTGGTCGGTGAAGGTGAGCTCTGGGTGGGCAACCCGGCCCGCCCGGCGCGCACGCTGAGCGGCAAGGAGATCGAGTCGCTGCACTACTCGGCCGACCACTACGTGCGGCTGAAGGACGAATACCTGGGCTGAACGGCCAACGCCGCCATGCGGCTCTGCTAAAGTCTGGGCCCGACCAGGACCTGTCGAGACCCCCATGCCTGTGGCTGCCTGCCGGAGAGGACTCCGGCGCCCACAACGAAGGCCATCGCACTGATGGCCGCACCGATGCTCGATACCTACCGCGAGGTGGTGACGCCGGAGGGTGTGCCGCTGCAGCTGCCGGCCGCCGGCCCGGTGCCACGGGCGATGGCTTGGCTGATCGATCTGGGCGTGCGCATCGCGGTGCTGGTGCTGATGTCGATTCCGCTGGCACTGCTGGATTCGTTCGGCTCCGGGCTCGGCCTGGTGCTGATGTTCCTGGTCTACTGGGCCTACCCGATCGTCTGCGAAGCGCGGTGGGGCCGTACCCTCGGCAAGCGCGCACTGGGCCTGCGCGTGCTCGCGCGCGATGGCGCGCCGGTGGGCTGGATGGCCGCCATCACCCGCAACCTGCTGCGCACCGTGGACATGCTGCCGTTCGGCTATGCACTGGGCCTGATCAGCAGCCTGTTCGATCCCCATGGCCGTCGCCTCGGCGATCTGGTGGCCGGCACCGTGGTGGTGCATGCGCCCGTGCTGTACCTGCCGCCTCCGCCCACCATCGACAGCGTGCTGGCCCCGCCGCAGCCGCTGCGACCGGAAGAGCAGGCCGCGCTGATGGCCTTCGCCGAGCGCGCGCCACGGCTGTCGGCGGCCCGCCAGCAGGAACTGGCCGGCATCGCCGAACCGCTGACCGGCACCCACGGCCAGGTCGGCGTACTGCGCCTGTATGCCATGGCCAACTGGCTGTTGGGGCGGCGATGAAGCAGGAACAGTTCGTCGCCCGCTACCAGCAGGAATGGCAGGACCTGGAACACTGGCTGCTGCTGCGTGCTGGTGCTGCGCGCCGCACGCGGCGCAAGGCCAGCGCGCTGGCGGTGGACGACACCGCCTTCCCGCAGCGCTACCGGCGCCTGTGCCAGCAGCTGGCACTGGCCCGCGAGCGCGGCTACAGCCCGCAGCTGGTGCAGCGCCTGCAGCAGTTGATGCAGCAGGGCCACAGCGTGCTGTACCGCACGCCGCCGACGCGCTGGCGCGGTGCACTTGAATTCCTGGTGGCCGACTTCCCGCTGCTGGTGCGCAGCCAGGCGCGCAGCATGTGGGTGGCACTGGCGATGTTCGCGCTGCCGGCGGTGGCCTGCTTCGTGCTGGCGCAGCTCTACCCGGACCTGATCCACATGGTGATGGACAACCGCCAGATCGCCGAGATGGAGCGCATGTACGATCCAGCGGCCGAACGCCTCGGGCGTGACAGCGGCACGGACTGGATGATGTTCGGCCACTACATCCTGAACAACATCAGCATCGCCCTGCGTACCTTCGCCAGTGGCCTGCTGGCCGGCCTGGGCACGCTGCTGGTGCTGCTGTTCAACGGCGTGATCATCGGTTCGGTGGCCGGCCACCTGCAGCACATCGGCCATGGCGATCCGTTCTGGCGCTTCGTCGCAGGCCATGGTGCCTTCGAGCTGACCGCGATCGTGATCGCCGGCGGTGCCGGCCTGCAGCTGGGCATGAAACTGCTGGCCCCCGGCCGGCGCAGCCGCCTGGATGCACTGGTCGAGGGCGGCCGCATCGGGGCCCGGCTGTGCCTGGGCGTGGCGTTCATGCTGCTGGTGGCCGCGTTCATCGAAGCGTTCTGGTCGTCGATTGCCGAAGTGCCGGCGTGGGGCAAGTTCAGCGTGGCCGGCGTGCTGTGGGCCGGCGTGCTGCTGTGGCTGTGGCGCGGCGGGCGCGGAGGCGGCAATGCGCATTGACCACCTGGACGTGGCGCTGCGCGCGCGCAGCGGCTGGGAAGCAATGGAGCTGGGCAGCGCCCTGTCCCGCCGCCACGCACGTGCGGTGTGGGGCAGCTGGCTGCTGGCCAGTGCGCCGCTGTTCGCGATCTTCAACGCGTTGGGCTGGTGGCTGGATGCGTTCGGGTGGGCGTGGCTGGCGATGTGGTGGTGCAAGCCGCTGTTCGAGCGCGCACCGCTGTACGTGCTGTCGCGCGGCATCTTCGGTGAGCCGGTGGGCGCGCTGGCAGCGCTGCGCGCGCAGCGCAGCTGGGGCAATGCAGGCTTCTGGGGCTACCTGGGCTGGCGCCGCTTCAGCGTGCTGCGCAGCCTGTGCCTGCCGGTGAACCTGCTGGAAGGCAACGCGCCGGCCCAGCGCGGTGCACGCCGCCGCGCCGTGGCGGCCGGTGCCGCGGGCGCCGCCGTCGTGCTGACCGTGGCCTGCATGGCCTTTGAAGCGGTGCTGGTGTCCGGTGCGATCGGCGCGGTGTTCATGTTCATGCCACTGGAGCTGATGTCCGAATCATGGCGTGCCGCATGGGACATGATCGGCCAGGACACGCCTGCCTGGGCGCAGCTGGGCTTCAACCTGGCGTGCTGGCTGGCATCGGTGCTGATCGGACCGTTCTATGTCGGCGCCGGCTTCGGCCTGTACTTGAACCGGCGTACGCAGATGGAAGCGTGGGACGTGGAGATCGCCCTGCGCCGCCTGCGCGAGCGGCTGCTGCCGGCAGCATCGACGCTGGTGCTGCTGCTGTGCCTTGCCCTGCCACTGGCCTCCGCGCCAGTGCATGCGCAGGACGCGCAGACGGTCGCTGAGCAGGCCGACGATGCCGAAGAGGACGAGGACAGCGCGGAAGAACCCGCCACTGCGGACAACGACCCGGCCAATACGCCGGCGATGATCTTCGGTGCGGCGCCGGTGGACACCGCCGGTTTCCGCCAGGCGGTGAACCGCGCCTATGAAGATCCGCTGCAGCGCCCGACCCGCCAGGTCACGCGCTGGAAGCCGATCGAACAGGCCGAGGAAAAAAAGAAGGAAGACAAGGCGCTGCAGAGCGACGGCAGCGACAAGGGCGAGCGCAGCAACCGCAAGGCCGGCATTGCCTGGCTGGCGCGCCTGGCCGAGTGGGGCCTGTGGGGCCTGCTGGGCGTCCTGCTGCTGGTGCTGTCGTTGACCGCTCGTCTGTGGCTGCCGTGGCTGCGCGGCAGTGGCCGGCGCAAGGCCGACGCTGCACCGCCGGTGGTGGAGGAACAGGTGGAGCTGCCGGTCGTGCTGCCGCCGGACGTGGCCACCCAGGCCGGCCTGCTGTGGGACCAGGGCCGGCCGCGTCAGGCGCTGGCCCTGCTGTACCGCGCCAGCGTGCGCACGGTGGGCGAGCGCAGCGGCATCGCGCTTCCGCCTGGTGCCACCGAAGCGCAATGCCTGCGCGCGTCGCGGCGCATGCCCGATGCCACCGACCGCGAGCTGTTCGCGCGCATCGTGCGCATGTGGCAGTACGCCGCCTACGGTGGCCGCCTGCCCAGCCGCGCCGATTTCGATACATTGGCCGACACCCTGCGCCAGCAGTACCGGTGGCTGGCATGAGCCCGCGCCTGTTCTGGTCGCTGCTGCTGGGCGCGCTGGTGCTGTTCGGCGTGCCGCTGACGATCCTTTACCTGCGCACGCACGAACGCGTGACCGAGACCGTACAGCTGCCGCCGCAGGGCGAGGCCGGTTACAACCCGCTGTACGTGCTTGGCCAGGCCCTGCGTGCCGATGGCATCGACGTGCACTCGCGGCCGCGGCTGGACCTGCAGCAGATGGCGCTGGGTCCGCGCGATACGGTGGTGCTGCTGCAGGACAGCAGCGAACTGCCGGTACCGGCGGCCAGGGCCCTGCTGGCCTGGGTCGATGGGGGTGGCCATCTGCTGGTGCGTACGCCGCCGCCCGCCGAGGACGACGCCAGCAGTACGCAGGGACCGCTGCTGGACCAGCTGGGCGTGGACAGCCTGTACCAGCAGAGCGACTGCCAGCCGTTCCACGTCATCGACGATCCCAGCCATGTGGAGTTCTGCGGTGGTCGCCGCTTCACGCTGGGCTTTGCAGCCCGTACACGAGCCGAACGGCGTTGGGGCAACGAGCGCAACCTGGTGTTCGCGCGACTGCGCCACGGGCAGGGCAAGGTGAGCGTGCTGGCCGACATGGAATTCATGCGCGGCGAGGTGGATTCGCCGGCGGCACGCCTGGCGTCGGCCGCGGGCAAGGCCAGTGATGGCCTGCACGATCTCTCGCACCGCGACCTGACCCGTTATCTGCTCGATCCGAACTACGGCAAGGGCACTTTCTGGCTGGTCTACGCCAGCCGCCCGCCGTCGCTGTGGGCGCGCCTGTTCTACCACGGCTGGCCGCTGTGGGCGCCGCTGCTGCTGGCGCTGCTGGGCTGGCTGTGGGGCCGTTCGCAACGCTTCGGCAGCCGCCTGCCGTCGCCGGTGCTGGAACGCCGCTCGCTGCTGGAACACGTGCGTGCCAGCGGCGAGCTGCTGCTGCGCTTCGGCCACGGCGCGCGCCTGTATGACGCCGTGCTCGCCCTGTTCCTGCATCGCGTGCGCCTGCGCGCGCCGGTGGCTGCCGCACTGGAGGGCGCCCCCCGCGAACAGGCCATCGCCGAACTGCTGAAGTGGCCGCAAGGCCGCGTTGCCAGCGCGCTCACGCCCCCTCCGCCGCACGATTCCTCCGCCCTGCGCGAGCGCATCCGCTTGCTGCTCCAGATGAGATCCCTGCTATGACCGAAGTTCCCGAGCTGCCGGCGGCCGCCAATGCCCGCCTGATCGAACGCGTCGATGCCATCCGCGATGCCGTCGGCCACGCCTTCATTGGCCAGGCCGAGGTGCTGGACCAGATCCTGGTGGCGCTGCTGGCCGGTGGCCACGTGCTGATCGAGGGCGTTCCCGGGCTGGGCAAGACCCTGCTGGTGCGTGCGCTCGCGCAGGCGCTGGAGCTGGATTACGGCCGCGTGCAGTTCACCCCTGACCTGATGCCCAGCGACGTCAGTGGCCACGCGGTGTACGACCCGAAGAGCGAGAGCTTCAGGATCCGCCGTGGCCCGGTGTTCACCAACCTGCTGTTGGCCGACGAGATCAACCGTGCGCCGGCCAAGACCCAGTCGGCACTGCTGGAAGTGATGCAGGAAGGCCAGGTGACCATCGAAGGCAAGGCGTTCACCCTGGCGCCGCCGTTCATGGCGCTGGCCACGCAGAACCCGCTGGAGCAGGAAGGTACCTACCCGCTGCCAGAGGCACAGCTGGACCGCTTCCTGCTGAAGGTGCTGATCGACTACCCGCAGCTGGAGGACGAGAAGCGCATGGTGACCGCGATCACCAGTGGCCGTGCCGCCAGCGATTTCGACCTGAGCCAGGTGCCGCGTGTATTGGGGGCTGGCGAGCTGCTGGAACTGCAGCGTGCGACCGCGGCGATCACCGTCGATGACGAAGTGATCGACTACGCGGTGCGGATTGTGGCGGCCACGAGGCAGTGGCCGGGCATCGCGGTCGGCGCTGGCCCGCGCGGCAGCATCGCGCTGGTGCGTGCCTCGCGCGCGCAGGCGGTGCTGGCCGGCCGTGACTTCGTCACGCCGGACGACGTGCGCGACATTGCCCGCCCGGCACTGCGCCACCGCATCGCGCTGGCCCCGGAACTGCAGATCGAGGGCCAGGACGCCGACGATGTGCTGGGCGCACTGCTGGCCAAGGTGGAAGCACCGCGCCGATGAGGCCGGCCCCGCTGCTGCTGGCGCTGCTGCTGGCCTGGGCCGCCCTGGGCGGCCTGGTGCTGGGCGGGTTGCTGCCGCGCTGGAGCTGGGCGCTGGCCGCCGTGGCCATCGCGCTGCCAGCGCTGTTCGACCTGTGGCGGCAGTCGCGGCGTGCGTCGCCGCAGGTACAGCGCGAACTGCCCGAAGCGCTGGCGCTGGGCGTGCGCCGCGAGGCGGCGCTGCGGCTGCAGGCCGAGCAAGCGATGACGGTGCAGGTGTTCGACCTGGTCCCCGGCGGCTGGCCGCTGGAATCGCTGCCACAGCGCGCGCGCCTGCGGGCCGGTAGCGCCTCCACGCTGCACTATCACCTGCAGCCGCTGCAGCGCGGGCACTTCCGCTTCGAAGGCGTGCACCTGCGCATGCGCTCGCCGTGGCGCCTGTGGTGGCAGCAACGCACGCTGCCGCCCGTACTGGACGTGCGGGTCTATCCGAACTTCGTCCCGCTCACCCGCTTCGCATTGTTCAGTGCCGACCAGGCCTCGCGGCTGGTCGGTGCACACGTGAAGCGCCGCCGTGGTGAAGGCACCGACTTCCACCAGATGCGCGAGTATCGCGTCGGCGACAGCCTGCGCCAGCTGGACTGGAAGGCCACCGCGCGCGCGCGCAAGCTGATCTCGCGCGAGTACCAGGACGAGAAGAACCAGCAGTTGCTGCTGATGCTCGACAGTGGCCGGCGCATGCTGGCCAGCGAAGGCGGGCTCTCGCACTTCGACCATGCCCTGAATGCCTCGCTGGTGGTGGCCTACCTGGCGCTGCGCCAGGGCGATGCCGCCGGCCTGTTCGCTGCCGGTGGCGAACGCCGCTGGGTCGCGCCGCAGCGTGGCATGGGCACGGTCGAGCACCTGCTGCGCGCCAGCTACGACCTGCAGCCGCGCGCGGTGGCCACTGATTACCTGGCCGCTGCCACCGAGGTGTCGCTGCGCCAGCGCCGGCGAGCACTGGTGATGCTGGTCAGCAACGTGCGCGACGAGGACATCGAAGACCTGCTGGCGGCGGTGCGCCTGCTGCAACGGCGCCACCTGGTGTGCGTGGCCAGCCTGCGCGAGCGCGAGCTGGACGGCGTGCTGGAGGGCGAAGTGCAAACACTGGAAGACGCCACCCAGGCCGGTGCCGCCGCGCTGTACCTGCAGCAGCGCGCGAAGGCGCACGAAGCGCTGCGCAGCGAGAAGGTGATGGTGCTGGACGTCACCGCCGACGCCCTGCCCGGCGCGCTGGTGGAGCGCTATCTGGCGGTGAAGCGCGAAGGGCTGCTCTGAGCCGAGCGTGGGCTCGGCTCTACACGAATCGGGTTGTCCGTAACGCCGAGCCCATGCTCGGCTGCCGGCCAGCGGCCGGCACTACCTACCCCTGCAGCAAGCGCCGCTGCAACCGCTCCACCGCACGCTGCAGCAGCACCCGGTTGCGGGCCAGCTTCATCCACTGCGGCAGGCGCGAGAACATGGATCGATGATGGCCGCGGCCCTCGCGTAGCGTCGCGCCCGCGTATTCGTGCAGTGCCTGCAGATGTTCGGCGTTGTAGGCCCACAGCAGGCCCGCGCGGGTCGATTCGACCAGGCGCAGCGGCAGACCGAAATGCGGATCTGCAGCCTCTGCTTCACGCAGCGGGGAAGCCGTGACCGAAACATCACTGGTTCGTCCGCACTGCTCACAGCGAGCAGGAAAAGTGGTCGGTGCGGGTACACCCGATGCAATGTGCCGATTGACGCACAGCCATTGATGCCCGCAGTAGCCGCACGGCCGATGTCCCTGCAGGCGCATCGCACCGACCCAGTCCGTGCCATCCAGGGACGCACTGCAACCGGTGCAGCGGAACCGCGCTGACGTCCTGCAGCAAGTCTTGCTGGTAACCACCCAGCCCGGCGTATCGCAACGATGGCAGCGCACGGCGACCCGGTCGGAGAACGACCGAAGACCACGACCATCATCAAAATGTCGCCCTGCCACCGGCGTCGCTCGTCCTCGTCGTCCTTGGGGGCGCCGCACCGTCATCAGACGTAGATCCGCGTTGGCGCCTCGTCGACGATCGCGTGCGGCACGAAGCGCGCACTGTCGCGGGTGATCGCGCTGTCGTCCTCGCGGATGCCGATGCCGCAGGCGTGGTCACCCACCACCCAGCTGCCGATCAGCGGGTAGCCGCCTTCGAAGCGGGTGAGCGGGTGGGCGCGCTGGATGATCGCCGGGCCGTCGTAGGGACCGTCGCTGCGCTGGGTGCTGCCATCGGCCAGGTGCATCTCGATATTGGCACCTTCGCGCGAGAACAGCGGCTTGCGCACCCAGCCCGACGCCAGCGCGCTGCCGTCGTCGAAATGCGCTTCCAGCAGGTTCGGATGGCCCACGTTGCGTTGCCACAGCAGCGGCAGGATGCCCTTGTTGCTCAGCACCGCCTTCCAGGCCGGCTCCAGCAGCTGCACGCCCGAAGCGGGCAGCGCGCGGCCGAATTCCTCGGCCATCAGGTCTTCCAGCGGATACAGCTTGAACAGCGTGCCGATCACCGAATCATCCAGCGCGGTGAAGCGGCCATCCTCGGACAGGCCGATGTCCTCGATCGCGATGGCCTGGCCATGCAGGCCGGCCTGCGACGCGCAGTCGCGCAGGTACTCGACCGTGCCGCGGTCTTCTTCCGAGCTTCCCACCGCGCTGAAGTACAGTGGCGGCGGCAGCCGCGTGGCCAGTTCGCCGAAGCGCTCGACCAGCGCCTCATGGATCGCATTGAACTGGTCGGCATGCTGCGGCAGGCGGCCGGCGTTGCGCTGGTCTTCCAGCCACTGCCACTGGAAGAAGCTGGCCTCGAACAGCGAGGTCGGCGTATCGTAGTTCAGCTCGTACAGTTTGGCCGGGCCGGTGCCGTCGTAGGCCAGGTCCAGGCGGCCGTAAAGGTGCGGCTGGCGCTGGCGCCAGCTGTCGGCGATCCAGTCGCGGTAATGCGACGGAATCGCCAGCTGGTCCATCAACCGCTCGCTGCCGATGACATCACCGACCAGGTCCAGCGCCATCTGGTGCAGCTCGGCACTGGGGTCTTCGATGTCCTGTTCGATCTGGCGCAGGGTGAACGCGTAGTACGCGCTTTCATCCCAGTAGGGCTGGCCATCGATGGTATGGAAACGGAAACCCGCTTCCTCCGCGCGTGCCCGCCACTGGGCACGCTCGGCAATCCGGATGCGCTGCATGGACCGGTCAGCCGCCGTAGCTGCCGCTGGTGCTGCGGCGTGCGCTGGTGTTGCCGAAGCCACCACGGCTGGCAGTGACCGCACGGTTCGGCTCGCTGGTGACCGGCGTCAGGCCGGCCTTGCCGGCACCGATGCCGCTGGCGGTGTTCAGGCCACCGGTGCCGCCCGGTGCCGGGCGCGCCCAGCCAGCGTTCTTGTCCTGGTAGGCCGGTGCCGACGCCGGCGCCTGCGGGGCCAGGCCGCCGCGGTTGCTCAGCATCTGCGACATGAAGAAGCCCATCATCATCGGGCCGATGAACGAGGTGCCGGCCGAGGTGTGCTGCTGCACGCACTGCTCCGGCTTGTAATCCTTCTCGCAGGCTTCCTTGCTGGCGTACTTCGGCGCCGCATCGGCGGCCTGCTTCTGCGCTTCGGCGAAGGCATTGCGGCACGACGACGGGTCACCGGTGGCCTCGGTGCAGGCCTCGACCGACGTGTACAGGCCTTCCTGCACCTTCACTTCCGGCTCCTTCTGGCAGGCGGTGAACAGCAGCGGCGCGGCGCTCATCAGCAGCAGCGCGGTGGTGCGGGAACGTTTCATGGCCTCATGCCCTGTCGATGGATCAATGCCCCAATGATGCCAAATCCGGGCGAGCAACCGGAATCGGCAAAGTGCGAAAGATGAACGGCCTTTCATTTTCGTCGGCATTGGGGTCAGAGCCCATCGCGCTGCGATGGGATCCGACCCCGGGCGGCACACCGCACTGGTAGGTGCCAACCTTGGTTGGCACACGCCCCGCGGCGCCCCGCTATGCCCGGCGCGCGCAGCCAAGTCTCCGGCGAGAAGCCCCCTTGTTGTTCAAGGGGGCGCGCCGCAGGCGCGGGGATAAGGGGAAATGCGCGGACCACCAAGCCGCTGCAAGCGGTGAAGGTGGTTGCAGCAGCAACCGAAAAAATTGGCCATGATCGGGCGACCCCCACGCCGTACGGCCCGCCCGTTCCGCCCGCCATGCCCGAATACCGTTCCCGCACCTCCACCGCCGGCCGCAACATGGCCGGCGCCCGCGCCCTGTGGCGTGCCACCGGCATGAAGGACGGCGACTTCCACAAGCCGATCATCGCCATCGCCAACTCCTTCACCCAGTTCGTGCCCGGCCACGTGCACCTGAAGGACCTCGGCCAGCTGGTCGCGCGCGAAATCGAACAGGTCGGTGGCGTCGCCAAGGAATTCAACACCATCGCCGTGGACGACGGCATCGCGATGGGCCACGACGGCATGCTGTACTCGCTGCCCAGCCGCGAGATCATCGCCGACGCCGTGGAGTACATGGTCAACGCGCACTGCGCCGACGCACTGGTGTGCATCAGCAACTGCGACAAGATCACCCCCGGCATGCTGATGGCCGCGCTGCGCCTGGACATCCCGGTGGTGTTCGTCTCCGGCGGGCCGATGGAAGCGGGCAAGACCAGGCTGTCCGAGCACAAGCTGGATCTGGTCGACGCGATGGTGGTGGCCGCCGATGACAGCGCCTCCGACGAGAAGGTCGCGGCGTTCGAGCGCAGCGCCTGCCCCACCTGCGGTTCCTGCTCGGGCATGTTCACCGCCAACTCGATGAACTGCCTGACCGAAGCGCTGGGCCTGTCGCTGCCGGGCAACGGCACCACGCTGGCCACCCACGCCGACCGCGAAGCGCTGTTCCGCCGCGCCGGCCGCCTGATCGTCGAACTCTGCCACCGCTGGTATGGCGGCGAAGACCCGAGCGCGCTGCCGCGCGGGATCGCCACCCAGGCCGCGTTCGCCAATGCGATGACCCTGGACATCGCCATGGGCGGCTCCACCAACACCATCCTGCATCTGCTGGCCGCAGCGCAGGAAGCGGAGGTCGACTTCGACCTGACCCACATCGACGCGCTGTCGCGACGCGTCCCGCAGCTGTGCAAGGTGGCGCCGAACACACCGAAGTACCACATCGAGGACGTGCACCGCGCCGGCGGCGTGTTCGGCATCCTCGGTGAGCTGGATCGCGCCGGCCTGCTCGATACCACAGTGCCGACCGTGCACAGCGCCAGCCTGGCCGAAGCGCTGGAACGCTGGGACGTGGTGCGCAGTGACAACGACACCCTGCATACCTTCTTCAAGGCCGGTCCGGCCGGCATCCCCACCCAGGAGGCCTTCAGCCAGGCCACGCGCTGGCCCGCGCTGGACCTGGACCGCGCCGAGGGCTGCATCCGTTCGCTGCAACATGCGTATTCGCTGGAAGGTGGCCTCGCCGTGCTGCGCGGCAACCTGGCCGTCGATGGCTGCGTGGTGAAGACCGCCGGCGTGGACGAATCGATCCACGTGTTCGAAGGCCCCGCGCGCGTCTATGAAAGCCAGGACGCCGCCGTCGCCGGCATCCTCGCCGACGAGGTGCAGCCGGGCGAGGTGGTGGTGATCCGCTACGAAGGGCCGAAGGGCGGCCCGGGCATGCAGGAGATGCTGTACCCGACCAGCTACCTGAAATCGAAGGGACTGGGCAAGCAGTGTGCGCTGCTCACCGACGGCCGCTTCTCCGGCGGCACCTCGGGCCTGTCGATCGGCCACGTCTCGCCGGAAGCGGCCAGTGGCGGTGTCATCGGCCTGGTGGAAGACGGCGACCGCATCCGCATCGACATCCCGGCCCGCCGCATCGACCTGCTGCTGGATGAGGCCACGCTGGCCCAGCGCCGCGCCGACGCCGATGCGAGCGGCTGGAAGCCACGCGCGCCGCGCCCGCGCAAGGTCACCAGCGCGTTGAAGGCCTACGCCCTGCTCGCCACCAGCGCCGACAAGGGCGCCGTACGCAACACCGCCCTGCTCGGCGATTGATCCCTGCGCGGTAGTGCCGGCCGCTGGCCGGCACCTGTGAAAAAGGGGACGGAGGGGATTAAGTCGTCTGTGCCTGAAACGACTTAATCCCCTCCGTCCCTTTTTTCAGCCGATCACGCGCTTGAACGGTGGTAGCGCGTCGATGATGCGCTTGCCGTAGCGGCGGGTCAGCAGCCGCGAATCGAGGATGATCACGCGGCCGGTGTCGGTGGAGGTGCGGATCAGGCGGCCGGCGAACTGGGTCAGCGTGCGCAGCGCGTGCGGGATGGCGATCAGGTTGAAGGCATTCAGCCCACGCCCTTCGAACCACTCGCTGAGGGTGGCGGTCTGCGGGTCGGTCGGCACCGCGAACGGCACCTGGGTGATCACCACCGTGGTGCAGGCTTCGCCGGGCAGGTCGAGGCCTTCACCGAACGAATTCAGCCCGAACAGCACCGAGCCTTCGCCTGCCTCAACGCGCCGCAGGTGTTCCTCGATCAGGCGGGTCTTGGACATCTCGCCCTGCACCAGCACCTGCTTGCGCCGCGCGGCCGGCATCAGACCGGCCACCTTCTCCATCTTCCAGCGCGAAGTGAACAGCACCATCGAGCCCTTGCGCCAGTCCAGCTCGGTGTCGAGATAGCGCGCCACTTCGCGCGGATGGCCTTCGCGGTCGTCCGGGGTAACCGGGAACTTCGGCACGATCAGCTCGGCCTGGTTGGGCAGGTCGAAGGGCGACGACAGCGAGACCATCTCGGCTTCTTCCGGAATGCCGTTGTCGATCGCCAGCGACTGGAAATCACCACCGCCGGTCAGCGTCGCCGAGGTCATCACCACCGAGTCCACTTCATCCCACAGCAGCTTGCGCAGCACGTGCGCGGCCGACACCGGTGAGCCGTGCAGCACCAGGTCGCCGTCGCGGGTGGCGGTGACCCAGCGCGCCATCGGCGGCGCGCCGTCCTTGTCCTCGCGGCGCCAGGCCTGCCACAGGTTGTACTGCTGCTCGATCATTTCCAGCGCCATGCCCAGGTTGCGCTGCAGGCGCTCGCGTGCGGCATCGTCCGGCTTGCCCTTGGCCACCTGCGCGGTGGCGGCATGCGCCCAGTTGTAGAGGCTGCGGGTATCGTCGGCCAGCGCCTCGATCGGCTCGCGCCAGGCCTCGGGCAGGCGCCCGTTGGCCGCGCGCCACATCGGCTCTTCGTCCGCCGGTGCCGGCATCCACACGCGCTCGATGTGATCGCGGAACGCGCGCAGCTGCTTGGCGACGTTGCTGGCGACCTCGATCGCTTCGTTCGGCAGCAGATTGCCAAGGCGGTCCTTGTCGACCGCGCGGTAGGCACCGGCAATCAGGATCTGCAGGCGGCCGGTGCGCTTGGCCATTTCATCCAGCGCCAGGCTGGCCGCACCCTGGTCGATGGCCACGTTGCCGATGTGATGGCCTTCGTCCAGCACCAGCAGCATGTCCGACGGCGGCGCAATCAACGGCTGGCCGTTGTCGCTGTCACCGATCGACAACGCCGACAGCAGCAGCGCGTGGTTGGTGACCACGATCTGCGCATCGCGCACGGTATTGCGCGAACGCAGCACCGCGCACTGCGCCGAATACGCACAACGGCGCCCGGCGCAGCCCGAAGCCGGCGTGGTGATGCGGCTGCGCAGGCCGGGGCTGATGGTCTCCGGCGCATTGTCGATATCGCCGTCCCAGCTGCCGCCGGTGAAGGCGTCGGTCAGGCGCTTGGCGATGTCCATCTCGATCGGCGCCAGCGGCCGGTCGAACAGCGGTGCATCATCCTCGAACATGCCGCCCTGCGAGCCCTCGCCCTGTGCTTCGGCGGCGTTGCGCGTGCACAGGTAGCGGGTACGGCCCTTGGCCAGCGCCACGGTTGCTTCCAGGCCGGTGGCCTTGAGGAAATTCGGGATATCGCGCTCAACCAGCTGCGACTGCAGCGCTACGGTGCCGGTGCTGATCACCAGCTTCTTCCTGGTGGCCAGCGCAATGGGTACGCCGGCGGTGAGGTAGCCCAAGCTCTTGCCGACGCCGGTCGGCGCCTCGACCACGCCAACGCCACCGCTTTTCGACAGCGCGCGCGACACCACGCCGATCATCTGGCTCTGCGAGCGACGGGTGGAGAAGCCGGGGGTATTGGCCTGCAGCGTCGTGTACGCCTTGCGGATCGCGTCCTTCAAGGTGTCATCGAGCGTGCGCGGAGCGGCGACGGTTTCGGTCACGCCGGGAATTACCGTGGCTGGATCGGGCCGGTCATTGTCGCATGGCCGGCCATGTCCGCCGCCGCTGGCTGCCTGAACGGGGCAGCGGCGACGCCCGGCGGCTGGATGAACACACCGTACGCTGCTGGCGACGGCCCTGGGCCGTCACCGGGGTGTCACTGCACCGCGTTGCCGCGCAGCCGCAGCAGGCGCACCAGCGCCCACACCAGCAGCACCACGCCGATGGCCTCGACCATCGCCAGCGCGAAGTGCAGTACGCCGAAGATGGCGCTCATGCCCGAGATGGCGCTGAAGTTGCCACTGCTGACCAGCCACATCGGCAGGAGGCCCGCGGCCAGGCCGCCCAGGCTGGACAACAGCAAAAGCAGCAGGCCGACCAGCGCGCCGGTGCGGGTGGCATCGCGCGGTGCACCGACCACCCAGACCAGGCCGACGCACAGCGCGATCAGCACCGGCAGGCGCACACCGACCATGCTCAGCACGGTCACCATCAGGGTCGTGCCGTCCATCGATCAGTCCTCGCCGGCCAACACAGCCGGGCCCTGGCGCAGCGCCTGGTAGACCTCGTCGGTCTGCGGGCGTACGCCGTGCCACTGCAGGAAGCTCTCGGCAGCCTGCTCGACCAGCATGCCCAGGCCGTCGACGGTGTTACGGCACTGCGCCGCACGGGCCCAGGCCAGGAAGGCGATGGCGGCCTCGCCGTAGTTCAGGTCGACGGCGGTGGTCATCGAATTGACCAGCGACAGCGGCAGCTTGAACTCGACGTCGCGGTCGCGGCCCGCCGAGGTGGCATTGACGATCAGTTCGAAGTCGCCCAGCTCGCGCAGGTCTTCCCAGTAGCGGCTGATCGCGCGGCCCGGCTCGCCCATCGCGTCGATCAGTTCGTCGGCGCGCTCCGGCGTGCGGTTGACCACCACCAGTTCGGTGATGCCGGCATCCAGCAGCGCCGGGGCGACGCTGCGCGCCGAGCCACCGGCGCCGATCATCAGCACGCGGCGGCCGCGCAGATCCAGGCCGTGGCGGTCGGTCAGGTCGCGCACCAGGCCGATGCCATCGGTGGTGTCGCCGTGCCAACGGTCGCCCTTGCGCAGCAGCGTGTTGACCGATCCGGCGCGGCGCGCCCGTGCGGTCAGCGTGGTGCATGCCGAGAACGCGGTTTCCTTGTGCGGCAGGGTGACGTTGGCACCGACACCGCCCTCGGCAGCGAAGGCCTCCAGGCCGGCCAGGAACGCCTCCGGGGCCAGGTCGATCGCGCGATAGTCGATGGCGATGCCTTCCTGGCGACCGAACGTCGCGTGGATCTGCGGCGACTTCGAGTGGGCAACGGGGTGTCCGAAGACGGCGTAACGGTCGGTCATGGAATCCTCAAGCTGGCTAGACTGATGCTCTTTCGTGCACGGAACCGGATGATGCGCATCACCCCGCCCCTGCTGGTGCTCGCCGCCAGTCTACTCTCTGCCCCCGTGGCGATGGCGTTGAACGAGTACGGCATCGAAGGCATGGGCGTGGTCTCGACCCGCGCCGACGAAGGCCGCGCCACGATCAGCGCCGATGGCCAGCGCATCGTCTTCGCCCGCCGCGGCGAGGCCGGCTGGGGCCTGTGGCACGCGCGCGTGGTGGACGGTCGCTGGCAGCAGGCACAGGTACTGCCGGTCGGCGTGGCCGGTGGAGCCCGCGATCCCTACTTCAGCCGTGACGGCCGCTGGCTGCTGTTCGCGGCCGGTCGCGAGGGCGCGCTGGCGCTGTACCGCGCTGCGCTGGCCACCGATGGCCGGCTGGGCCCGGCGCAGCCGCTGGCCGGTGACGGCGGGCGCCGGGAAGAGCGCGGGCCGGCCCTGAGCGCGGATGGCAAGCAGCTGTTGTTTGCCCGCCAGCAAGGCCATGGCGCCGGCTGGGATCTGTTCGTAGCGACGCTGGATGCGCAGGGCGTGCGTGGCCCGGCCACCGCACTGAGCGCGTTGAACAGCGCCGACGACGAGACCGACGGCGACTGGCTGGGCCATGACGGCGCCGTGGTGTTCAGCCGCGGCCACGGCAGTACCGCGCAGGTCTGGAGCAGCGGCTGTGCGTGGAGCGGTGTGGCGCTGCAGCCGCTGGGGCTGTCGTTCAACCAGGCCGGCGGCTGGACCGGCGCGCCGGTGATCGACAACGCCAAGCCCGGCGAGATGATGGTGGCCAGCAGCGCGGCGAAGGCGCCGCGCGCCGGTGGCGTGGACGTGTACCGGTTGGCGGTGCCGAGGGTGGCGGCGGTGGCCGGGTGCGTGCGGTAGATCCACGCCATGCGTGGATGGCGCCCGCGAAGGGGTCAGAGCCCTTTCCTGCGGAAAGGGATCCGACCCCGGGGATTGCCCGTCAGCGCGACAGCACCTTGGCGCGCAACTGCTCGTACTCCATCTCGCTCAACTGGCCGTTGTCCTTGCGCTGGTTCAACGCGGCCAGCTCGGCCTGCACGCTATCCGGCAGGGCCTGCTCACGGGCCACGTGGCGGGCGGCGGAAAGCTGCTCCGGCGGGCGCTTGCCAGCCCGCCAGGCAGCGATGAAGACACCGACGATGATGGCACCGAACACCAGCGTACCGGTGCCCCAGATCAGCCATTGCATCCATCCCAGTTCGGGTCCCATCGCGCAGTCCTCCGTCTATCGTGGCGCTATTGTCAGCGCTCGCGCAGCCATCGCGCCACCTGCGGCGCGAAATAGGTCAGCACGCCATCGGCACCGGCCCGCTTGAAGCCCAGCAGCGACTCCAGCACGCAGGCACGCTCGTCCAGCCAGCCGTTGGCGAAGGCGGCCTTCATCATCGCGTACTCGCCACTGACCTGGTAGGCGAAGGTCGGCACGCCGAACGTCTCCTTCACCCGGCGCACCAGGTCCAGGTACGGCATGCCCGGCTTGACCATCACCATGTCGGCGCCCTCTTCCAGGTCCAGCGCGATCTCGCGCAGGGCCTCGTCGCCGTTGGCCGGGTCCATCTGGTAGGTCTTCTTGTCGGCCTTGCCGAGGCTGGACGCGCTGCCCACCGCATCACGGAACGGGCCGTAGAACGCCGAAGCGTACTTGGCCGAGTAGGCCATGATGCGCACGTTGATGTGGTTGTCGGCATCCAGCGCACGGCGGATCGCGCCGATGCGGCCGTCCATCATGTCCGACGGCGAGACGATGTCCGCACCGGCCTCGGCGTGCGACACCGACTGCTTGACCAGCGCTTCCACGGTGATGTCGTTCAGCACATAGCCCTTGTCGTCGATGATGCCGTCCTGGCCGTGGGTGGTGTACGGGTCCAGCGCCACGTCGGTCATCACGCCCAGTTCCGGGAAGCGCGACTTCAATGCGCGGATCGCACGCTGCGCCAGGCCGTCCTCGGCCCACGCCGCCGACGCGTCCAGCGACTTCAGCGACGGGTCGATCACCGGGAACAGGTCGATTGCCGGAATGCCCAGCTCCAGCGCCTCTTCGGCCACCTTCAGCAGCTCTTCGATCGACAGCCGCTCCACGCCCGGCATCGACGGCACTGCGGTGCGGCCTGCCAGTTCGTGCACGAACACCGGGTAGATCAGGTCGTCGGTGGTCAGCGTGTTCTCGCGCATCAGGCGGCGCGAGAACTCGTCGTGGCGCATGCGGCGCGGGCGGTAAAGCGGATGGGACATGGCAGGCTCCGAGGAGTGGCTATTGCAACAGGTAACCCTGCGGCAGCAGGGGTTCGGGCAAGGGGCGTTCGCCGAGCGCGTCGAGCTGGTCGATCTCGATCGTGCGCACCAGCGCGTCCAGCGGCAGGTCGTTCGGCTCCAGGCCGAACGGGTCTTCCATTTCTTCGCCCAGCTGGTCCAGGCCGAAGAAGGCGTAGGCCAGCACCGCCGACAGCACCGGCGTACCCCAGCCCAGCGAACTGGCCAGGCCGAACGGCAGCAGCACGCAGAACATCCACGCGCAGCGATGCAGCAGCAGGGTGTAGGCGAACGGCAGCGGCGTGGTGAGGATGCGCTCGCAGCCGGCCTGGATCGACGACATCACGTGCAGGCGCTCCTCCAGCTGGGTGTAGAGGATCGGATCGAGCTCGCCGGCGCGCAGCGCCTGGGCCAGCTCGGCAGCGATCATCGACAGCAATGCATCCGGCACGTTCTCGCGCTGGCCCAGCTGCTCGCGTTGCGGCTTGTCCAGCCATGGCAAGGCGGCCAGGGCCACGATGCGCCCACGCAGGCGCGCGGCCAACGCATGGGCGAACGCGGTGGTGAGGTACGCGATGCGGCGACGGCGGCCGGCGTCATCGGCCAGCAGCAGGTGCACCTGGCGGGCCAGCGAACGCGATTCGTAGACCAGCTGGCCCCACAGCTTGCGGCCTTCCCACCAGCGGTCATAGCAGGCGCTGTTGCGGAAGCTGAGGAAGATCGACAGGACCAGGCCGAGCAGGGTGAACGGCGTGACCGACACGCGTTCGATGCCGGTCGGCGGGGCCAGTTCCACCACGGCCGCCACGGCAATGGACAGGATCAGGATGGCCAGCACCTTCGGCGCGATCGCTTTGACGATGGAGCCGCGCAGGATATACAGCAGTTGCCAGCCGTGGGGACGGGGTCGGATGATCATCGGGCAGCCGCGCCAGGCGCGGAATCACAGGCACGCGGGAGGCTCGCGCAGCCGCTCATTGTACGCCCCTGCCCGGCCGGCAGCCGCGTACCTGCGACGCCCTGTCGCACCCGGCGCCGGGACTCAGATCACGCCGCCGCCCAGACCCAGGCGCAGGATGCCGACCACCACCACGATGCCGTTCAGCACCAGTCCGGCCCAGGCCCGGCCGCGCTTGGTCGGATGGGTAAACAGGATGCCCAGCGCGGCGATCACCGCGCCGACGGCGGCGAACGGGATCAGGAACCAGTTGCCCCAGCCAAGCAGCGGAATCAGCGCCAGGATCATCCACAACAGCGCCAGTACGCCCCACAACAGACTGATCACGCCCATTCCGCTCTCCCGCAGTTGGTTCGGTCTGTCCACCATAGTCGTTCCCGCAGTCGCCGCCTACTGCCGTTGGCGGGGCTGTCACCAGGCGCGTGCTAGCGTGCTGCCGTGGGTGCCCTGGCCCGGGTGTTGGCGCCGATTCAGAGTGGCCCGCCGATGATCGCAACCAGTCCTACAGGGGTCGTGCCATGAACATCCGTTGGGCCGCGCTGGCGGCCATCCTGCTGGTCGCCGCCGGTTGTGCCAGCACCTCCAAGGTCATGCTGGGGCGCGCCCGCGCGCCGATCGATCCGGCACTGGTGCAGATCTATTCCACGCCACCGGCCGGCTCGCAGGAAATCGCCCAGCTGGAATCGGCATCTGCCGTGGGCTTCGGCACGCAGGGCCAGACCGATGCCGCGGTGGCACGCCTGAAGCGTGAAGCGGCGGCACTGGGCGCCAATGGCGTGGTGCTGATGGGCGTGGGCAGCAGCGGTTCGCCGGTCGGCATGTCGGTGGGTGCCGGCACCTTCGGCTCGCATGTGGGTGGTGGCGTCGGCATCGGTATTCCGACCACGCAGAAGCGCGCCGCCGGCGTGGCGATCTGGGTACCCAATCCGGAACCGCCGGCACGGTTGCCGACCCAGGTGATCACCCCGCAACCGCAGCGGTGACCGACGCGGACAACCGCAGGTAGTGCCGGCCGCTGGCCGGCAACCTCAGGAATGCTTCCTGCCCCAAGGGAATGCCGGCCAGCGGCCGGCACTACCCCCTGCACAACCAACGCATAGCTCTGGTGGGCGCCAACCTTGGTTGGCACGGGCCCGCAGCGCCGACCAAGGCCGGCATCTACCGACACCGTTTGCCGGCCAGCGGCCGGCACTACCGGATGGCGTTCAGCGCTTGTACTTCGGCACGAATACCTTGTTCACCGCGTCGGCCAGCTGGTCCGGCGGCAGCAGGCCCTGGTCGAGCAGGAAGTTGTTGAACGCCAGGCGGTCGAACTTCGCACCCAGTGCCAGCTCGGTCTGCATGCGCAGTTCGAGGATGCGGGTGTAGCCATAGAAGTAGCTGCCCGCCTGGCCCGGCATGCGCACCATGTAGCGGTCCAGTTCCTGGGTGGCCATCGCCTTGGACAGGCCGACCTGCTCCATCAGCACGCGCTCGCCGTTGGCGCGGTCGGTCAGGCCGAGGTTGAGCATCGGGTCAAGCATTGCGCGTGCGGCCCGCAGCAGGCGGAACTGCAGGGCGATCATCTGCCCGTCCAGCGGCTCGTACGGCACCATCTCGGCCTCGGCATACAGCGCCCAGCCTTCCACGTTCACCGAATTGAACGCGAACATGGTGCGTGCCAGCGAGACACCACGCTCGACCATCGCGGTGAACTGCAGCTCGTGACCGGGGCGGCCTTCATGCGCGCTCAGCGTCCACGCCGCCGCACCGAAGTTGAAATCGTCGTACTGTGCGCCCGGGCCCGCCGCCGGGTTGCCCAGCGGCAGCACGAAGGTGCCCTGCTGCCCGGTGTTGTTGACCAGTGGCGCCGGCAGGAAATGCGGGGCCGGGCTGGCCGCGCTCTCGGCGGCCGAACCCAGGCGCATCTGCATGGCGCGCTTGGGCACGTCGACGATGGCATGCTCGCGGATCAGCGGATCGATCGCATCGATCACCTTGCGGTAGTGGCCTTCCAGATGGTCGTCGGCGATCTTGTCGGCCTTCAGCGCGCGGATCACCGCCACCGGGTCACTCGGGTCGGCCACCTTCAGGCCCTTGTCCTTCACCACCAGCGGCGCCAGCTGCTGCATCGCCGAGCGGGTTTCCATGAACTCCAGCTGCGCGCGCTGCATCAGCAGCTTCGGGTCGATATCGATGCCGACCTGCTTGAGCTGGTAGGCGTACAGCGGCGCCGGCAGGCGCGCATCGGTGCGTGCCTTCGGCAGCACGTCCTTGCGGGTCCAGGCGGCGTAGTCCTTCATCTGCCCGGCCAGGGCCTTCATTGCCTCATCGGCGCCGGTGATCTGGTACTTCTTCAGCAGCGACTCGATGCCGGTGATGTAGGTCTCGACGTTGTCCAGCGACTGCTGCACTTCGATCTTCGTCGGCTGCAGCAGGCTGCCGTCCTTCAAGCGCTCTTCGTAACGCTGGCGGGCCAGCGTGGTGAACGCGGTGCCACCTGGCTGCAGCCCGGCGTAGGCCTTGAGGCGGTCGATCGCCTTGGCCCGGCGCTCGGCCGGCACCTGGTCGGACAGCAGCAGGTTGAGGCCGCTGAAGATGGTCTGCGGCGCGTCACTCCACGGCAGCAGGTACTTCTCGTTGAGCTCACTGCCTTCGATGTTCTGGTTGGCGGCGTGGATCATGATCTCCAGGTCCTGGCGGACGTTGGGATCCTGCTCGGTGGCCAGCTTGGCTTTCAGTTCATCGCGGGCCTTGGCCATCGCGGCACGGTAGCGCTTGCCGTTGTCCGCGCCGAGGTCGGCCACCTTGTCGTCATAGCCGGGCACGCCGAAGAAGCCGGTTTCTTCCGGCTGGAACGGACCCTGCGCATCGAGCAGGATCTGCGCCAGTGCGTTGCTGCGGGTCACCCAGGTCGGGCTGGCCGGAATAGCGGCCTTGGCGGCGGGTGCCGCCAGCGCCGGCGGTGCGGACATCAGCGGGGCGGCAGTCAGGGCCAGGGCAATGGCCAACGCGATCGGCTTCATGGTGCACTCCAGGACAGGGTTGCCCGCACCCTACGCGCTCAGCGCGGCGGCGACAATCGGCCGGAGGTCACAACGCCGCGGCCAGCGGGCATTCGCCGCGTTCGCGGCAGGCCTGCAGCTCGCATTCCTGCGCAGCCTCGTCATCATCCAGCGCGGTCAGGTCGAACGTCTGCTTGTTCTCGCCCAGCACATACATCACCGGATAGTCCCAGACGTCGTCGCTGCGGGTGCCCTTCACGAACAGCCGGCCGTGCGCGCGCGGGCCTTCCAGGGCCACGGTCAGGCCGACGTCGCGCTGGCCATTGATCGCGGTCTGCATGCTGCCCAGCGGCATCGACTCGGCACGCAGCGGCTCGCCGAAGGCTTCCACCAGTTCGATGCTGCATCCGGCGCGGCGCATCGCCTCGCGCATCGGCGGGCTCTCGCGTGCCGCCTCACTCCAGCGCAGCACGCTCCAGGCCACCACGCCACCGGCACCGGCCAACACCAGCAGCACGGCCAGCGGCATCGCCCAGCGCCAGTGACGGGACCACCAGCCGGCAGGCTTCGGGCCATGGGTGGGAATCGGCGGCGGCAGTGTCATCGGCGGGCTCCTTCCCGTTTGTGCATCAGGGCTTCAGGCAGCGTCCCAGGAAGGCTTCGGCCACACGGTAGCGATGCAGGGCATCGGCGCCGGACAGGCCATGCTTGGCACCCGGATAGGTCATCAGCTCGAACGGCTGGCCGCGCTTCTGCAGCGCGCTCATCAGGCTGGTCGAATTGGTGAACAGCACGTTGTCGTCCGCCATGCCGTGGATCAGCAGCAACGGCGAACGCAGGCCCTCGATATGGGTCAGCACGCGCGCTTCGCGGTACCCCGCTTCGTTGCGCGCCGGCAGGTCCATGTAGCGTTCGGTGTAGTGGCTGTCATACAGGCCCCAATCGGTGACCGGTGCACCTGCCACGCCACAGGCGTACTGGTTCGATGCCTTGGCCAGCAGCATCAGGGTCATGTAACCGCCGTTGGACCAGCCCTGCACGCCGATGCGCGCCGGGTCCACCCACGGCTGCTGCTTCAGCCAGGCCACGCCGCGCAGCTGGTCGGTCACTTCCACCGTGCCCTGCTTGCCGTACAGCGCGCCACCGAAGTCACGGCCGCGGCGCGGGGTGCCACGGTTGTCCAGCGAGAACACCACGTAGCCCTGCTGGGCCAGGTACTGGTTGAACAGATGGTCGCCACGGCCGGGCCAGCTGTCGGTGACGGTCTGGCTGGCCGGGCCGCCGTAGACGTACACCGCCACCGGGTAGCGCCTGGACGGATCGAAGCCGGCCGGTTTGATCAGGCTGTAGTTCAGCGGGGTCTTGCCGTCGGCAGCCATCAACGTGCCGAACTCGACCGGGCGCTGCGCATCGCGGTAGCGCGCATAGGGGTGCTTGGGATCGGCCAGATCGTTCTCGACCAGCGTGGCGATCCTCTCGCCGTTGGCGCGGAACAGTTCGATCTGCGGCGGCGTGGTGCTGTTGGACCAGCTGTCCACGTAGACGCTGGCATTGCGGGCGAAGCTGGCGCTGTGCATGCCCGGCGCCTTCGACAGGCGCTGCGGCTCACCGCCCTGCAGCGACACCGCATAGATCTGGCTTTCGCGCGAGGTCTCGATGCCAGCACGGAAGTAGGCCTTGCCGGCCGTCTCATCCACCGCCAGCAATTCGTCCACCGGCCAGTTGCCGTGGGTCAGCGCGGTGGTCTTGCCCTTGCTGTCGATGCGGTACAGGTGCTGGAAGCCGGTGCGCTCGGACGACCACAGCACGCTGCCATCTTCAAGGAAGCGCAGGCTGTTGTGCAGCGGCACCCAGGTCGGGCTGGTCTCGTGGGCGAGCACGCGCTGGCGGTTGGAGTCGAGCGCCACTTCGACCAGCTCCAGCTGCTTCTGGTCACGCGACTGGCGCTGGAAACTCAGGTGCTGCGCATCGCGCCAATCGACGCGGGCCAGGTAGATGTCCTGTTCCTTGCCCAGGTCGATCCAGCGCGGCTGCGCATCGGCGGCCGGTGCGATCACGCCCAGCTGCACGCGCACGTTGGCGTCGCCGGCAGCCGGGTAACGCTGTTCGATCACATCGGTGCGGTCGGCGTAGACCTCGTAGCGCTTCTGCACTGGCACCGGTGCCTCGTCGATGCGGGCAAAGGCAATGGCCGAGTCATCCGGCGCCCACCAGTAACCGGTATGGCGATCCATTTCCTCGTCGGCGACGAACTCGGCCACGCCGTTGCCGATGGTGGTGCCGCCGTCGCGGGTCAGCTGCAGCTGCTTGCCACTGGCCAGATCGATCACCCACAGGTTGCGGCCGCGGATGAAGCTGACGAAACCGCCCTTGGGCGACAGCTTGGCGTCGGTGGCGAAGCCTTCACCATGGGTCAGCTGGCGCACGGCCGCCTGGCCCCGCTGCGTGAGGTCGTACAGGTAGAGTTCGCCGCCCAACGGGAACAGCAGTCGCTGCGCGTCCGGCGACCACTGGTAATCGACGATGCCGGTCATCGCGGCGATGCGCTGGCGCTCGCGTCGGGCCTTTTCCTCATCGCTGAGGGTCTCGGTACCGGGCAGCACCACCTTGGAATCAACCAGCAGGCGGGTCTGGCCGCTGCCGATGTCGTAGGTCCACAGGTCCAGCTGGTTGCGGTCGCTGTCCTTGCCGCGCAGGAAGCTGACCTGCGACCCGTCCGGCGCCACCTTGGGCTTCATCAGGGTCGGGCCGGACAGCGGCAGCGGGCCGGTGATGGCTTCCAGGGTCAGCTTTTCGGCGTGGGCGGCGGTACTGGTGGCGAGCATGAGGGCAAGCGAAGCGAACAGGTGGCGCATGGAGGATCCCGGCAAACGGCAGGTCCGCCTCCACGCGTGGCGCGGGACGGTCGTCCTTCCATCCTAACCAAGCCCGTGCGGGAAGGCAGCATGACCTTCTGCCCATAAGCAGTGCGGACGAGTGCCGACCAACGGTCGGCACCCACCTTCAGATGCCGGGGTCAACGCTGGCCGAACAGGTGCTTGCGCTCCTCGTCGCTGAGCGGCTTGCCGGCGTTCGGGTTCACCTGCTGGCGCAGCGCATAGGCGCGCTGGGTGGCCGGGCGCGCAGCGATGGCCTCGTGCCAGCGCTTGAGGTTCGGGAAGGCAGCGAAGTCCACCGGCAGCGTGTCGTAGGCGCCGATCCACGGGTAGCTGGCCATGTCGGCGATGGTGTACTCGTTGCCGGCCAGGAAGGCATGCTCGGCCAGGCGCTTGTCCATCACGCCGTGCAGGCGGCGCACTTCGTTGTCATAGCGCTCGATCGCATACGGGATCTTTTCCGGGGCATACACATTGAAATGCCCCATCTGGCCGCTCATCGGTCCCAGGCCGGCCATCTGCCAGAACAGCCACTCCAGGGTGGTGACGCGGCCGCGTGGGTCGGTGGGCAGGAAGCGGCCGGTCTTCTCGGCCAGGTACAGCAGGATCGCACCGGACTCGAACACGCTCTGCGGGGCACCGCCATCGGCCGGGGCGTGGTCGACGATGGCCGGCATCTTGTTGTTGGGCGAAATGGCGAGGAATTCCGGCTTGAACTGGTCGCCCGAGCCGATGTTGACCGGGTGGATGCGGTACTCCAGGCCGGTTTCCTCCAACAGCAGGGTCACTTTATGGCCGTTCGGGGTGGGCCAGTAATACAGGTCGATCATGGCGTCGGCTCGGGGGTGCGGAAAGGAACCTGAAGTCTAGTGCGTGAGTTGGGTTGGCACCGTCATGGCGGGCCGGTAACCTCGCCTCTCCCCCGCAACGCAGCATCCCCCGCATGAGTGCAAACCGCCCGCCGCTCTCCCCGTTGTCCACGCTGATCTTCGCCTCGCGCTGGCTGCAGCTGCCGCTGTACCTGGGCCTGATCGTGGCCCAGTGCGTCTACGTGTTCCTGTTCGGCAAGGAACTGTGGCACCTGATCTCGCATTCGGTGTCGATGGGGGAGCAGCAGATCATGCTGATCGTGCTGGGCCTGATCGACGTGGTGATGATCTCCAACCTGCTGGTGATGGTGATCGTCGGCGGCTACGAAACCTTCGTCTCGCGCCTGCGCCTGGAAGGCCACCCGGACCAGCCGGAATGGCTGAGCCACGTCAATGCCAGCGTGCTGAAGGTGAAGCTGGCGA
Source organism: Stenotrophomonas sp. Ps181 (assembly GCF_025697425.1). Classification (NCBI taxonomy): domain Bacteria; kingdom Pseudomonadati; phylum Pseudomonadota; class Gammaproteobacteria; order Lysobacterales; family Lysobacteraceae; genus Stenotrophomonas; species Stenotrophomonas sp. Ps181. Next base: position 135,242 of record NZ_JAHWBI010000002.1, on the reverse strand, counting down.
TGGCGATCATCGGCATCTCCTCGATCCACCTGCTGAAGACCTTCATCGCCAGCGGTGCGCTGGGCGGTATTCCGCTGTGCACGCCGGAGCAGATGAGCGTGGCCGCGGCCAACATCGGTGTCGCCCGCTGCTCGATGCTGACCCAGGACGGCGTGCTGTGGCAGACCATCATCCACTGCGTGTTCATCCTGTCGGCGATCGGCATCGCCTGGACCGACAAGCTGATGTCCAACGGCCACAGCAAGTCGCACGACAAGGCGCACGACCACTGAGGACGGCGCCGGCAACGGCACGGCCGCCGTTGCTCATCCCGGCCACTGCCCTTGTACGCGGCGGTGGCCGGGATGCTAGATTGCACCCTCGCCGTTGCCGGCGGTGGCGTCGGGAAACGTCACCCTGCCGCGCCCGGACCGCAGGTCCCGGCCATGCATATCAATGATTTACGTCACGTCGTCTTCTAGAGGGGAGCAGGATGTCGCACGTCTCAACGATCACCGCCGCGCGCCGGTGGCTGCCGGTTGCCCTGGCACTGGCGCTGGCCGCCTGCTCGGGCAAGGAAGAAACCGCTGCACCGGCCCCGGCCGCCGCACCCAGCGCTGCTGCACCGGCCGCACCGGTGGTCGCCGCCAAGGTGCAGTCGATGGGCACCGAGCAGCTGCGTGAGTCAGCCAGCCAGGCCCTGCGCGAGAACCGCATGTACGCGCCGGCCGGCGACAACGCCATCGAGTACTACCTCGCCCTGCGCGACAAGACGCCGGACGACGCCTCGGTGAAGAGCGCACTGACCGATCTGCTGCCGTACACCCTGATCGCCGCCGAACAGCACCTGGGCCGCGAGGACTACACCGAAGCGCAGCGCCTGGTGGCGCTGATCGAGAAGGTGGATGCGTCCGCTCCGGCCCTGCCACGCCTGAAGGACGGCCTGGCCAAGGGCGTTCAGAACGCGGCCAAGCGCACCGAGGCCGAAGCCGAGAAGGCGAAAAAGGACGCCGAGGACCGCAGCAAGCAGCAGACCGAACAGCAGCGCCTGGCCGAGCAGCGTGCCAAGGAAGCCGACGCGGCCAAGCAGATCGCGGCCCAGCAGGACGCCGCCCGCCGCGACAACGAGCGCCAGGAAGCTGAGCGCCAGGCTGCGGCCCGCCGCGAAGCCGAGCAGAAGCAGCAGCAGGCTGCCGCCCAGCAGGCCACCGCCGCACGCCAGGCTGCAGCTCCGGCGGCCGCTGCGGCGCCGAACCTGCGCCCGGTCAGCACCCCGGCGCCGCGCTATCCGTCCGAGGCGCTGCGTGCAGGCACCTCCGGCGAAGTGCTGGTGGAAATCACCGTCGGCACCGATGGCTCGGTGACCAACGCCCGTGTGCTGCGCGCAACGCCGTCGCGCGTCTTCGATCGCGAGGCCATGAACGCGGTCAAGCGCTGGCGCTTCGAGCCGGTCAGCGCACCGGTCACCACCCGCCGCACCCTGGTGTTCGCCCCGGGCGGCAGCTGACCACGAAAAGGGGTCGGAGGGGATTAAGTCGTTTCCGCCCCGCAATGACGACACGGCCCGGCATGTCCGGGCCGTGTTCGTTTCAGGAGAGGCTGTCGATCAGGCGTTGCAGTGCCGGATCACGCGCGGCCAGCACCTGGAACAGGCCCAGCGCATGCAGGCCCGGCAGCAGCGCACGCAGGTCGGCTTCGGCGGTGGCGCGGGTGGCGTCATCGCTGGCGGGGTCCTGCCAGTCACGGACGCTGGCGAGGAAGGCGCCGACGCTGCCCTTGCGCACGGTGAGACCGTCTACCTGCACCTCGTTCTGATGGTCGGGAAGGATGTCCTGGGGCTGCATGGGTGATGCTCCTGTGGGATCGGGAGCCCAGTGTGCCGCCCAGCCAGCGGCACTTCTGCCGTATAACTGCCAGTGGATATGGCAGATCAGACATCACCCGCGTTGATTGACCCCGCTTTGGCGAACGCCGAAGGCGATCCCCTCGTCATGGCCTCCCAGCTGCGGGTGCCGGGACGGCGCCGCACCGCACGCCACCAGCACGTGCGCGGCCAATTGCTGGGTGCCCACCACGGCCTGCTGCGGATCGAGGCCGGCGATCTGCACTGGTTGCTGCCGGCGGGGCATGTTGCCTGGATTCCGCCCTTGCTGCCCCACGCCCTGCTAGGGGCAGAGGCATTCGATGGCTGGAGCCTCTACTTCAACGCCGAAGCCTGTCTGGACCTGCCCGCCGTGCCGCGCATTTTCCAGCCGAACGTGCTGTTGCAGGCCGCGATGATGCGCGCACTGAGTTGGCCACATCAGGCGCTGGACGCCGCGCAGGTACGCCTGGCCGGCGTGATCGCCGATGAGATCGCCGCCAGCACGCCTTTGCCGCTTGCCTTGCCACAACCGCAGGATCGACGGCTGCGGCGGATCGCGGCGGCGCTGGCACGGTCGCCGGACGACCTGCGCAGCGTCGAAGCGTGGGCAGCCGCCAACGGACTGTCCAGCCGCAGCCTCGCCCGCCGGTGGCAGGCCGAAACAGGCATGACCCTGGGCCATTGGCGGCAGCGCCTGCGCGTGCTGCTGTCGCTGCCACGCCTGCTGGCCGGCGAGCCGGTGATCAACGTCGCCCTGTCGATGGGCTACGACACCCCGAGCGCGTTCATCACCGTGTTCAAGCGCGAGATGGGGGTGACGCCCGCGCGGTACGCAAAAGGGGACGGAGGGAATTAAGTCGCTTTTGACTCTTCCGACACGGCATCGCGGTGTTGCCTGATGTTCGGCTTCGCGGCCGCAATGACAGGCTTAAATCCCGTCCAGTCTCCCGATCCGATGCCCCGACAAGCGCGCCTGATGCTGGCAGGCCAGGCCTATCACGTGATCCAGCGCGGTGTGAACAAGGGCGCGATCTTCGTCGACGACATCGACCGCCAACTGTTCCTGCATCTGTTGCACAGCGCATTCCTCAAGCACCACGTCGCATTGCATGCCTACGTGCTGATGGGAAACCACGTTCACCTGTTGGCCACGCCCTCCACACAGCAGGGTCTGGCTGGTGCAATGCGCATGCAGGGCAACAACTACGTGCAGGCCTTCAACCAGCGGCACGGGCGCAGTGGACCTCTGTGGCAGGGCCGCTTCCATTCCTCAATGATCGACAGCGATGCGTATCTTCTCAGCGTATACCGCTATATCGAACGCAATCCCGTCCGTGCAGGAATTGCTGTCAGCGCTGAAGATCACCCATGGTCCAGCGTGCATGGCAACCTTCAACGACGCGATGATCCGATGTTGACGCAACATCCCGCGTTCAAGGCACTGGCAGCGACCGGTCTGAAAAGGGCGACGTTGTATGCCGAATTCCTGCGCGATGTGAATGCGTCCGCCGACGTACCCGCGATCCGCAACCACAGCGCCAGACAACGCCCGATGGGGAACGATGCATTCCTGCGGATGGTGGAGCAGACGTTGGGGCGCCCGGTGGAGATGCGCGGACGAGGACGCCCGCGCAAGGAGGGGACGGGAGAGGCAAAAACGACTTAATCCCCTCCGTCCCCTTTTTGGGTCAGCCAGAGATGGCCAGGCGCTCGTTGTGGTAGCGGCGCACGGCGGCGAACCACAGCACGGCGGCCAGGCCGAGGCTGGCGCCGAGGTAGATCGCCCAGACTGCCGGGGTGATGATCTCGTGGCGGATCACCTTCAGCAGCATCTGGTTCTGCGACAGGAACGGCACGGCGTACTGCCACATCTCGCTCTTCAGCGGATAGGCCACCAGTGCGTAGCCGGGCAGCATCGGCAGCAGCATCAGCCAGGTCATGTGGCTCTGCGCTTCCTTCATGCTCTTGGCCGCGGCCGACAGGAAGGTCAGCAGCGAGGTGCCGATCAGCAGCATCGGCAGCATCACCAGCAGCATCTGCAGCATCGAGCCGACGTTCATGTTGAACTGGCGGCCGATGTTGCCGGGCGCGATCTGCGCGCTCACCTTGAACGCGACCAGGGTCAGCAGCAGCGACACGAAACCGACCACGCAGGCGGCGGCGATCTTGCCGCTGACGATCGCGCTGCGCGAGCCCGGCGTGGCCAGCAGTGGCTCCAGCGACTGCCGCTCGCGCTCGCCGGCGGTGGCATCCATGACCAGGTAGGCGCCACCGATGAAGGAGGTCAGCGTCAGCAGTACCGGCAGCAGCATCGACAGGATCATGCCGCGCTTGGCCTCGGCACTGGCCAGGTCCTGGCGCGCCACGTCCAGCGGGCGTGCCACCTGCGCGTCGATGCCGCGTGCCATCAGGCGCAAGGCACCGACCTGGCCGTTGTAAGTGGCCAGCGCCGCCTCCAGGCGTGCACTGGGTACTTCGGCCGCGCGACGCGTGCTGTCCTTGATCACCTCCACCAGCGCCGGCTTGCCCTCGGCCCAGTCCCTGCCGAAGTCATCGCTGATGCGCAGCGCCACATCGATGTCCTGGGTGCGGATGGCCTCGGCCAGGTCCTTCGGTGCCGGTGCGGCATTGAGGCCCTGCGCGGCGAGGAAGCGCACCAGGTTCGGCGCGTTCTCGGCGCCGATGGTCGGGATCTGCAACGGCTCTTCGATCTGGGTACGCACCCGGCTCTCGGCCAGCTTGCCCATGCCCAGCAGCAGCACCGGGTACAGCAGCGGCCCGAACAGCAGGGTCAGCAGCAGCGTGCGGCGGTCACGCGACAGGTCGCGCAGTTCCTTGCGCATCACCGTCATCAGGGTCGACATCATGCTCATGCGTGCAGGCCCTCTTCGCTGCCGATCAGTTTCACGAACGCATCTTCCAGGTTGGCTTCGCCGGCCTGCGCACGCAGCTCGTCGGCGCTGCCGGCAGCCATCACCGTGCCCTTGGCGATGATCACGATGTGGTCACACAACGCCCCCACCTCCTGCATGATGTGGCTGGACAGAATCACGCAGCGCCCCTCTTCGCGCAGGCCCAGCAGGAAGCGGCGCAGTGCGCGCGTGGTCATCACGTCCAGGCCATTGGTCGGTTCATCCAGGATGACGTTGCGCGGGTCGTGCACCAGCGCGCGGGCAATCGCGGTCTTGGTGCGCTGGCCCTGCGAGAAGCCATCGGTCTGCCGGTCGAGGATGTCACCCATGTCCAGCGCGTGCGACAACACCTCGATGCGTTCGCGGATGCGCTCGGCCGACAGGCCGTGCAGTTCGCCGAAGTAGGCGATGTTCTCGCGCGCGGTCAGGCGCTTGTAGACGCCACGCGCATCGGGCAGCACGCCGAGGTGGCGACGTACCTCCACCGGATTGCGCGCCGCATCGATGCCATCGACAGTGATGCTGCCCTGGTCGGGCGTCATCAGTGTGTAGAGCATGCGCATGGTGGTGGTCTTGCCGGCACCGTTGGGGCCGAGCAGGCCGGTGATCTGCCCATCCCGGGCGCGGAAGCCGACGTTGGCGACCGCCTGGATGCGGCCCGTGCGGGTGTCGAAGGCCTTGTGCAGGTTGTCGGCGACGATCATGGTTCCCATCCGTTGAACGAGGTGAACGCCGGCACGTAGCTCAGCGTGTCCAGGCAGCCGGCATCCAGCGCCTTGGCATCGGTCTTGTCGATGAACTGTCCGAGCAGGCGCGGCATGCAGCCGGCGGTCAACGTGCCATGGCCCTGGCCACGGGCGACCAGCGCACGGCCGTTGGGCAGGCCCTTGAGCACCTGTGCGGCGTAGCGCGGTGGCGTCACCGGGTCCAGCTCACCGGACAGCAGCAGTGCCGGCACGTCGCTGCGCAGCGGCACGGCATCGGTTGCCGGCGCCGGACGGTGCGGCCACGCCGGGCAGGCCGCGAAGAACGCACTGGCCACCTCGTTGCCGAACAGCCGCTCGGGATCCTCGGCCGGCGCGTGGTAGCGCGGCGCATCCTCGCTGCAGATCACCGACCACTGCATGCCGCGGTTGATCTGGAAATCCATGCTGCGGTTCGCGCCGCGCGCCAGCGATGCCAACGGGGCATAGCGCCCGTGTGCGGCTTCATCCAGCACCAGTGGCAGCAGCGAGGAATACTGCGGCACGTAGGAGAAGGCGAAGGCAAGGCCGACCACGCTGTCCGGCGTCAGGACATCCTGCCGGGGTGCGTTGGTACCCGGGTCGCGATACTCGACCGAGACCGGTGCACGGCGCAGGGTGTCGACCACGCTGCGCAGCTGCGCGCGGGTATCGGTCGGGAAACGCTTGCTGCACGCGGCATCCTTGCGGCACTGCGCCGACTGCAGGGCGATCGCATCCTCGAAGGTGGTTGCGAAGTCGCCACCGACCACCAGCTCGTTCGGTACCACGCCATCGATGACGATGCTGCGGGTGTGCTGCGGGTAGGCCCCGGCATAGCGCTGGGCCACGCGGGTACCGTAGGAGCCGCCAACCAGGTTGAGCTGGTCCACACCGAGCGCCGCACGCACCGCATCCAGATCGGCGATCGCCTCGGTGGTGGTGTAGAAGCGCGCATCGGCACGCCCCTGCAGCGATGCGGCACAGCGCTGGGCGTAGTCGCGCAGCGATGCCTCGGAAGGCGCGGCTTCCTCGTCCAACTGCAGCGGCTTGCCGTCCGCGCCCAGGCAGCTGAGCGGGTTGGAGCCGCCGGTGCCGCGCTGGTCGATCAGGAACACGTCGCGCTGCTTGCGCACCTGGCGCAGTGCAGTATCGACGATGACCGCCACCTCGCTGGCCGCCTGGCCGGGGCCGCCGGCCAGGAAGAACACCGGGTCGGGCTGGCTGGCGCCGCTGCTGCCCGATTCCAGCCAGGCAATGCGCAGGCCGATCCGGCGGCCATCGGGCTGGGCCCGGTCCTCCGGCACCTGCAGGGTGGCGCACTGCGCCTCCACGTTGGCGCTGGCGCCTTCGGTGGACAGCGTGCAGGGCTGGAAGTCGATCGTGCCGAAGCGGCGGCTGGGTGCATCGCTGGCGCTTCCGGCGTCGGCCGGCGCCGGCTGGCTGCACCCGGCAAGCATCAGGCTGGCCAGCATCCCGGCCAGCGCGAGGTGGTGTCTTTGCATCGTGCTCGTTTCCCCTGGAGGACGTTCCTGTCGACCACGACGGGCTGCCGCGGAAGATGTGACCCAACTTACACGGGCAGCGTGCCGACGGCGATGGGCAATGACGAATCCGCCGCCAACGGCGCGCAGACCAGGCGGTCCCGCCCCTCGGCCTGGGCCGGCACAGGGCGGCATCGGCGGCGGCCCGCAACGCCCCATGGGCCAGTGCCCCGGCCCGACGGCGATGCGGGGTCTGAAAACGGCGAGCACTGCCGCCGGCGCACGCGCAGAATCCGCCGCAGACCCAGGAGACGCCCATGCACACGTGGTACCTCAGTGGCATCGACCATCGCCCCTTCCTGCACCTGTTCGAGATGAGCGACAGTGCGCTCGCCGCGCTCGGCATCCAGCGTCGCTGGGCCGGCGCCAACGGCGGACATCCCTGCCGGATCAGCCTGAGCGATCCCGCGCCTGGCAGCGAGCTGCTCCTGCTGTCCCACGTCCACCTGCCGCTGCATTCGCCGTATCACGCCGCCGGCCCGATCTTCGTGCAGCGCGGCGTGAGCCGTTGCGTCCTGCCGCCGGGCGAGGTGCCCCCGTATGTGCAGCGCCGGATGATTTCGATGCGTGCCTATGACCACACCGCGCTGATGTACGGTGCCCAGGTCTGTGCGGGCACCGAGGTGGCCGGCCATCTGGATGCACTGTTTGCCGACCCGTCGGTGGCGTTCGTCCAGCTGCACAACGCGGCGCATGGCTGTTTCTCGTGCCAGGCAGATCGGGTGGGTACCGAGACTGCGTAGCGTGATCTCCATGACGTGATCGATGCCACGCCGATCACGTGACATCCAGCGCATCCGTTCAGCCCTGCGTGAAGCCTGCGGGAAGGGCTTCACATGCGCAGTCACGGATCGGCACTTCGATGGTTCCGTCGCCTGCATCGCGACTCGATACTCGCCGTGGTGCCGCCGGAAGTCCGCCGCGCAGCGCAGCTCCTGCGGTCACCGTTCCCTTTCGACGACCACAAGGATGCGCCATGTCATTCCGATCCACACCGCTGCTGCTGGCCACCTCGTTCGTTGCTGCGGGCCTGTGCCTGGCCGGCAACGCGTTCGCCCACGGCACCATGACCACGCCGGTCAGCCGCGTCTACGCCTGTTTCCAGGGCAACCCCGAGAACCCGACCAACCCGGCCTGTGCCGCGGCCAAGGCCATCGGCGGTTCGCAGGCGTTCTACGACTGGAACGGCATCAACCAGGCCAATGCCAACGGCAACCACCAGGCCGTGGTACCCGACGGCAAGCTGTGCAGCGGCAACAACCCGACCTTCCGCGGCTTGGACGTGAACCGCAGTGACTGGCAGACCACGCCGATCCAGCCCGATGCCAATGGCAGGTTCACCTTCGTGTTCAAGGCGACCGCGCCGCACGCCACCCGTGACTGGCGCTTCTTCGTCACCCGCGAAGGCTGGCAGCCGGGCAGCCCGCTGCGCTGGGCCGACCTGCAGGAGTTCTGCACGCTGGGCAATACACCGTTGTCGGCCGATGGCACCTACAAGCTGCAATGCACGTTGCCGCAGCGCACCGGCCAGCATGTGATCTACAACACCTGGCAGCGCTCGGATTCGACCGAGGCGTTCTATACCTGCATGGACGTGCGCTTCCAGGGCGGCGGAGGGACCGCACCGGCACCGCAATGGCAGGACGCCGGCCCGGTCACCGCGCGCGGCGAGCTGCCGGTCGGCACCACGTTGGCGCTGCGCGTGTTCAATGCCAACGGCAACGATGTCGAACGCGTGGAAGCCACGCTGGCCAGCGGCCAGACCGCCCCCGCACAGTGGCCGCTGGCACTCGCCCGCAAGGTCAATGCCAGTGCCCAGCACGCGCGCGTGGGCGTGCTTGCCGATGGCGTGATCACGCCGGCCGCCTCGGCCACCGACAACCGGGTGTACCTGAAGGACGGCAACCGCTTCCAGCTCGATACCCAGGTGCCCGACACGGGCACGCCGTCGCCGGGCGGTGATTTCGACCACGTGTACCCTGCGGGCATTGGCAGCTACATCCCCGGCCAGACCGTGGTGAAGGGTGCCGACGGCAAGCTGTACGCGTGCCGCCCGTTCCCGGAAGGTGCGTGGTGCAACGTCAATGCCGAGGCATATCGCCCCGGTGTGGGCAGTGCATGGCGCGATGCTTGGGTGCCCTACTGACCCGTTGTAGAAGGCGGTGCGGATCGCGCCGCCTTCTGCCTGGGCCGCAGTGCTTTGAGCAGCGTGCTGCAGATCAGGCACGACAGCCACTGAAATCAAACTTGTCCGGTATTTCCGGCCTGTCTGCATGTGAAGACTCCATGGGGTTTCCCCACACCTCGCAAGGGAATCTCTGCATGCACCTGTCCCATCAGGCAGTCCTCGCACTGTCCGTCGTTGACGGACTGGCCGACCACGCCGATCCGCGCCGACGCGCGCGGCCGATACACCTTCGAGTTCCATGCCCCGGCCCCGCATGCCACCCGCGAGTGGAAGTTCTATGTCACCCGTGAGGGCCGGCAGCCGGGCAGCCCGCTGCACTGGGCCGACCTGCAGGAGTTCTGCACCCTGGGCAACGTGCCGGTGGATGGCAAGACCTACAAGCTGGATTGCCCTCTGCCCAAGCGCCGCCGCCGCAGTGGCAGGATGCCGGTCCAGTCACCGCCCGCGGTGCGCTGGAGACAGGCACCACGCTGACCCTGCGCGTGTTCAATGCCAACGGCAACGATCTGGAGCGCCCGGAAGTGACTCTGGCCGCCGGCCAGACCGCTCCGGCGCAGTGGCCGATGGTGCTGGCCCGCAAGGTCAAGGGCTGCGGCCAGCACGCCCGCATCGGTGTGATGAAGAATGGTGTGATCACGCCGGTGGCGTCCGCCATCGAGAACCGCGTGTACCTGAAACCGGGCAACCGCTTTGAACTGGAAACCCGGATTCCGGGCCCGGTCGATCCGGTCGATCCGCCGGGTGGCGATTTCGACTTCGTGTATCCGACCGGCCTCGGCAGCTACACGCCGGGCGAGACCGTGGTAAAGGGCACCGACGGCAAGCCGTATGCCTGCCGCCCGTTCCCGGACGGTGCGTGGTGCAACATCAATGCCGACGCCTATCGCGCGGGCACCGGCTCTGCCTGGCGTGATGCCTGGATCGCGTGCTGAGGCCGGGCACCGGGGGCGGCGTGGGGTCGCCTCCGGTTTCCAGGGTTGCCGGCCAGTGCGATTGCCGGCCAGCGGCCGGCACTACCGGGTTCGTGCGGTTGCCGGCCAGCGGCCGGCACCACCCAGGCCTATTTGCTGCTGACGTACTTCTCGCGGCGGATCTGCGGGTTGCCCAGGCCGGCGGCCTTCAGCAGCTCGGCGCAGGCATCGACCATGTCCGGGTTGCCGCACAGGTAGGCGATGTCGGTGGCCGGGTCCGGCGTGAAGCCGGCCAGCGCCTGCTGCACGTAGCCGTGCTGTACGTCCGGGTGCGGTTCGGCCGGCAGTTCGCGCGACAGGCACGGAACATAACGGAAGTTCGGATGCTTTTCGGCGAAGCTGTAGAAGTCCTCGCTGTACAGCAGCTCGCCGGGGCTGCGCGCGCCCTGCAGCAGCACGATCTGCACACCGCGTTCGGCCATGGCCTTTTCCAGCAGCGGCAGCATGGAACGGTACGGGGTAACGCCGGTACCGGTGGCGATCAGCAGGTAACGGGCGTTGTGGTCACCGGGATTCAGGCAGAACCGGCCATAGGGGCCGGACGCACTGATCTGGCTGCCCTGCTCCAGTGCCTCGAACAGGGCCGTGGCAGCGCCACCAGGCACGAAACTGACCGCGATATCCACCGCCTCGCCCGGGCCCAGCGCATGGTCGTGGATGGTCGCTAGCGAGTAGCTGCGCTTGGTTTCGGTGCCGTCGGCGTAGCTGAAATGGACCTGGATGAACTGGCCGGGCTGGAAATCCAGCGGCTGCCCATCGTCACGCACGAACTGGTAGTGGCCGACGGTCGGGGCCAGCATGCGGCAGCCGACCAGCTTGAGGGGGAATTGAACAGGCACGACTTTTCGGGACAGTGTGTAGCCGGGGCAAGCCCTCGGGGTCTTCTATAATAGCCCCTCCCCGCCCCTCTCCAGCGCCAGCCCATGGGCGCGAAGGCTTCGAGCTTGGCATCCCAGAACGATACGGCGCCCGCCCTGCGCGTGCGCGACCTGCGCAAGACCTATGACAACGGCACCCAGGCCCTGAAGGGCGTTTCCCTGGAAGTGGCCCCGGGCGACTTCTTCGCCCTGCTCGGCCCCAACGGGGCCGGCAAGTCGACCCTGATCGGCATCATCAGCTCCCTGGTCAACCTCAGCGAGGGCCAGGTGGAGGTGTTCGGCAGCGACCTGGTGCGCAACCGCAGCGCCACCATGCGCCTGATCGGGCTGGTGCCGCAGGAAATCAACTTCAACCTGTTCGAGAAGCCCTTCGACATCCTGGTGAACTACGCCGGCTTCTACGGCGTGCCACGCGAGGAAGCCGAAAAGCGCGCCGAGGAAGAGCTGAAGCGCGCACACCTGTGGGAAAAGGCGCAGGTGATGAGCCGCACGCTGTCCGGCGGCATGAAGCGCCGGCTGATGATCGCCCGCGCGATGATGACCCGCCCGCGGCTGCTGATCCTGGACGAACCCACCGCCGGCGTGGACATCGAGATCCGCCGCGACATGTGGCGCGTGCTGAAGGAGATCAACGGTGCCGGCACCACGATCATCCTCACCACCCACTACCTGGAAGAGGCCGAGTACCTGTGCCGCCACCTGGCGATCATCAACCATGGCCAGATCGTCGAGCAGGGGCCGATGCGCACCCTGCTGGCCAAGCTGGACGTGGAAGGCTTCCTGCTGGACATCGACGGTGACCTGCCGGCGCAGCTGCCGGTGATCGAGGGCGCGACGCTGACCGCGCCGGACCCGCACACGCTGGACATCGACATGCCACGCGCGATGGACCTCAACCGCGTGTTCGCCACGCTCAATGAGTCCGGTATCCGCGTGCGTTCGATGCGTACCAAGAGCAACCGCCTGGAGGAGCTGTTCGTGCGCCTCACCGGCAACATGGAGAAGCCCGCATGAGCACCACCGAGCTGACCGACGGCCAGCGCAACCGCATCGCGCTGATGACCATCGTGCGCCGCGAAGTCGCCCGCATCATGCGCATCTGGGGCCAGACCCTGGTGCCGCCGGCGATCACCATGACCCTGTACTTCCTGATCTTCGGCAACCTGATCGGGTCGCGCGTGGGTGACATGGGTGGCTACACCTACATGCAGTTCATCGTGCCGGGCCTGGTGATGATGAGCGTGATCCAGAACAGCTACGGCAACATCAGTTCCTCGTTCTTCGGTGCCAAGTTCGGCCGCCACGTCGAAGAACTGCTGGTCAGCCCGATGCCGAACTGGGTGATCCTGTGGGGCTATGTGGCCGGCGCGGTGCTGCGCGGCCTGATGGTGGGCGTGATCGTGCTGATCATCGCGATGTTCTTCACCCCGGTGCGCATCCCGCACCCGCTGGTGATGCTGACCACGGTGATCCTGGGCGCGACGATCTTCTCGCTGGCCGGCTTCATCAACGCGGTGTACGCCAAGAAGTTCGATGACGTGGCGATCGTGCCGACCTTCATCCTGACCCCGCTGACCTACCTGGGTGGCGTGTTCTATTCGGTGAAGCTGCTGCCGGGCTGGGCCGAAGCGGCCACGCACGCGAACCCGATCTTCTACATGGTCAACGCGTTCCGCTATGGCCTGCTGGGCAGCAGCGATGTGCCGCTGCCGGTAGCCTACGGCCTGATGATCGGTTTCGTGGTGGTGCTGACGGCGCTGGCGCTGTGGCTGCTGCGCCGTGGCGTGGGCATGCGCAGCTGAGACCTGCGTGGTAGTGCCGGCCGCTGGCCGGCGACACTGGATCCACGCCATGCGTGAATGCAGCAGCCTGTAGAGCCGAGCCTATGCTCGGCTCTTTTTTTGCCTGCAATCTCCGGCACAATCGCAGTTCTGATTCCCCCAGAAAACGGTGAACGTGCAATGCGCATCCTGATCCTCGGCGCCGGCGGTACCGGCGGTTACTTCGGTGGCCGCCTGGCCCAGGCCGGCGCGGACGTGACCTTCCTCGTGCGCCCCGCGCGCGCCGCGCAGCTGGACCATGATGGCCTGGTCATCCGCAGCCCACTGGGTGATGCGCGCTTCCCGGTTCAGCACGTCACTGCTGATGCACTGCCCGCACTGGCCGCGCAGAAGCCCTTCGACCTGATCATCCTCAGCTGCAAGGCCTACGACCTGGACAGTTCGATCGATGCCATCGCCCCGGCAGTCGGCGCGAACACCACCGTGCTGCCGATCCTCAATGGCCTGCACCACTACAACACACTGGATCTGCGCTTTGGCCGCGACGCGGTACTCGGCGGCCTGTGCTTCATCAGCGCCACCAAGGCGCCCGATGGCGCGGTGCTGCATCTGGGCAAGCCGGCCAAGCTCACCTTCGGCGAGCGCGACGGCGGCGCGATCTCCGCGCGCGTGCGCGCCTTCGCTGCGGTCTGCGCGAAGGCCAACCTTGACCACCTGGCCAGCGAACGCATCGGCCAGGAACAGTGGATCAAGTACACCTTCCTGACCGCGCTGGCCGCGGCCACCTGCCTGCTGCGCGCGGATATCGGCACCATCGTCGCCACCGACGATGGCGAGGCGATCGTACGTGGCCTTTACGACGAGTGCCTGGCCGTCGCCGAAGCCGCCGGTGAACCGGTTCCGGAGGCAGCGCAGGACACCGCGCGCGGCACGCTGACCCAGGCCGGCTCGTCGCTGAAGGCCTCGATGCTGCGCGATCTGGAGGCCGGCCAGCAGGTGGAGGCCGAACAGATTGTCGGCGACATGCTGGCGCGTGCGCGAACGGCCGATCAGGAGGCCCTGCTGCTGCAGGTTGCCTACAGCAGCCTGCAGGCCTACCAGGCACTGCGGGTCGCGTGACTCCCGCATTGCAGGCCAGCCCGTTGCCCGCGCGGGTACTGATTCTCGGGCTGGGCTGGAGCGGACGCGTGCTGGCCGCGCAGCTGCAGGCGCGGGGCGTAGCCGTGTCCGGCACGGTGCGCGACCCGTCTGCGGCACCGCACGATGGCCTGCTGCGACACCCGCTTCGAGCTGACACCGCACCGTCACCTGCCCTGCTCGAAGAGATCGCGCAGGCCGATGCCGTGCTGTGCAGCGTGCCGCCGGATGCTGAAGGGGACCCGGCACTGCGCCTGCTGCTGCCCGCGCTGCAGGCCAGCCCGGCATTGCGCTGGGTCGGCTATCTGTCGTCGACCTCGGTGTATGCCGACCGCGCCGGCGGTTGGATCGACGAGCGCAGTGCGGCCGACGCCACTGAAACGGCTGGCGTGCAGCGCCTGCTCGCGGAAGCACAGTGGCGTGCACTGGCCGGACAACGTGGCATCGCCTCAGCGGTGTTCCGCCTGCCCGGCCTGTACGGGCCGGGTCGCAATGCGCTGGTGCAGTTGGCGCAGGGGCGTGCACGCCACGTGGTTCGCCCGGGCCAGGTGTTCAACCGGCTGCACGTGCAGGATCTGGCCGCGGTGATCATCGCGGCGATGCAGCGACCGGTAGCGCAGGGGATGTACCTGCCCAGCGACGACGAGCCTGCACCGCCGCAGGACGTGCTGGCCTTCGCCGCGAAGCTGGGCGGGTTTGCGATGCCACCTGCCGTGGCATGGGACGACCCTGCACTCAGCCCGACGCTACGCCGCTTCTACGAGAGCAACAAGCGCATCGACAGCCGTGGCACGCGTGAAGCGCTGGCGTGGCAGCCGCGCTTCCCCAGCTACCGTGAGGGCCTGCGCGACCTGCTCCGGTAGTGCCGGCCGCTGGCCGGCACCATGGTTGATTGCCGGCCAGCGGCCGGCACTACCATCAACCCGCGTCGGGCAGGCGGAAGAACGCGCGGGCGGCCGCCGTGGCATTGGCCGCAGTCACTGCAACGTCCTCGCCACGGTCACGTGCCAGCTCTTCCACGATGTGCGACAGGAACATCGGCTCGTTGCGCCGGTCCTTCGGCATCGGCTTCAGCGTGCGCGGCAGCAGGTACGGCGCGTCGGTCTCGATCATCAGGCGGTTGGCCGGGATGTTCTTCACCAGTTCGCGCAGGTGCGCGCCACGGCGTTCGTCGCAAAGCCAACCGGTGATACCGATGTACCAGTCCTGATCCAGGTAATCGAACAGCTCATCGCGTTCGCCGGTGAAGCAATGCACCACCGCCGGGCCGATGCGACCTTCGAAATTCTTCATCTGTGCCATGAAGTCGGCATGCGCATCACGCTGGTGCAGGAACAGCGGCTTGCCATTGTCCGCGGCCAGCTGCAGCTGGCGCTCGAACGCACGGTGCTGGGCCGGGCGCGGTGAGAAGTCACGGAAGTAGTCCAGCCCGCACTCTCCCACCGCCACCACTTCCGGATGGGCGTGCAGCGCGCGCATCTCGGCATCGCATTCCTCGGTGTATTCCACCGCGTGGTGCGGGTGCACGCCGGCGGTGGCGTACAGGGAACCGGGGTGCTGCTGGGCCAGCTGCACCGCCAACGGCGAATGCTCGCGGCTGGCGCCGGTGATGACCATCTGCACCACGCCGGCCTGCCGCGCGCGGTCCAGCACGGCATCGCGGTCGCGGTCGAAGGAGTCGTGGGTCAGGTTGGCGCCGATATCGATCAGGTGCATGGTCATCGCGGGGGAAAAGTACCCGCGCATTGTACCTGCGCCCGCCGTGCCCCCTTATCCTTTGCACATGACCGCCCCGCTCTTCCCGATTTCCCCGCTGTTGCCGCAGATCCAGCAACACCTGGCCACACAGTCGCGACTGGTGCTGGAGGCCCCGCCCGGTGCCGGCAAGACCACCCAGGTGCCACTGGCACTGCTCGACGCACCGTGGCTGCAGCGCCGCAAGATCATCCTGCTGGAACCACGCCGGGTCGCCGCCCGCAGCGCCGCGCTGTTCATGGCGCGGCAGCTGGGCGAGGAGGTCGGTGGCACGGTCGGCTACCGCATCCGCTTCGAAAACAAGGTTTCGGCGCGCACGCGCATCGAGGTCGTCACCGAAGGCATCCTGACCCGCATGCTGCAGGACGACCCGATGCTGGAAGAGGTCGGGGCAATCCTGTTCGACGAGTTCCACGAACGCCATCTCAGTGGCGACCTCGGGCTGGCGCTGGCGCTGGACGTGCAGGCGCAGCTGCGTGACGACCTGCGCCTGGTGGTGATGTCGGCCACGCTGGACGGGGAGCGGCTGGCGCGCTTCCTCGATGCACCGCGGCTGAGCAGCGAGGGCCGCAGTTACCCGGTGGCGATCAGCCACTTCCCCGCGCGCCGCGATGAAGCACTCGAGCTGCAGGTGCGCCGCGCGGTGCAGCAGGCCCTGGTCGAGCACCCCGGTGACCTGCTGGTGTTCCTGCCCGGCCAGCGCGAGATCGCGCGGGTGCAGGCTGGCCTGCAGGAATCGCTCAATGGCGATGTCGAGGTCCTGGCCCTGCACGGTGAGCTGCCGGTGGAACAACAGGCGCGCGTACTTCAGGTGGCCAGCGATGGCCG
Source organism: Stenotrophomonas sp. Ps181 (assembly GCF_025697425.1). NCBI lineage: Bacteria > Pseudomonadati > Pseudomonadota > Gammaproteobacteria > Lysobacterales > Lysobacteraceae > Stenotrophomonas > Stenotrophomonas sp. Ps181. The sequence goes on along the minus strand of NZ_JAHWBI010000002.1, from coordinate 118,683 downwards.
CCGTCGCGTGGTGCTGGCCACCAACGTCGCCGAGTCGTCGGTGACGTTGCCCGGCGTGCGCGTGGTGATCGACAGCGGCCAGGCACGCGAACCGCGCTACGACCCCAACAGTGGTTTCACCCGGCTGGATGTGGTGGCCATCGCGCAGGCATCGGCCGACCAGCGCGCCGGCCGCGCCGGCCGCGTCGCCGAGGGCGTGGCCTGGCGGCTGTGGCCACAGTCGCAGAGGCTGGAACCGCAGCGCCGCGCCGAGATCGACCAGGTGGAACTGGCCGGACTGGCACTGGAACTGGCAGCCTGGGGCAGCAGCGACCTGCGCTTCCTCGATCCGCCACCTGCCGGCCCGATGGGCGCCGCGCGCGAACTGCTGCAGCGGCTGGGCGCGCTGTCCAGCAGTGGCGCGATCACCGCACTCGGCCGCCGCGTACTGGCGCTGGGCACGCATCCACGGATGGCGGCGATGCTGCTGGCAGCGCCCGATGCCCGCGCGCAGGCGCTTGCCGCCGATCTGGCCGCGCTGTTGGAAGCGCGCGATCCGCTGCGCCAGGGCGGCGACGCGCTGGCGGCCCGCTGGCGCGCACTGGCCGCGTTCCGTAACGGCCGCGCGCCGGTGGACGCCAATCGCAGCGGGCTGGCCGCCATCGATGCTGCCGCCAAGCAGTGGCGACGACGCCTGCGCTGCGAGACCGCGCCGCCGTCCAGCATCGAGGCGCACGAACTCGGTGACCTGCTCGCACACGCTTTCCCCGACCGGATCGGTTTCCAGCATCCCAGCGATCCCCTGCGCTACCTGCTGGCCAATGGCCGCAGCGCGCGCCTGCACGAACTGAGCGACCTGCGCGGCGAGCCCTGGCTGGTGGCCAGCGAACTGCGCTTCGAAGCGCGCGATGCGTTGTTGCTACGTGCCGCACCGGTGGATGAAAGTGCTCTGCGCAAGGCGTGGCCGGAGCGCTTCGTCACCGAAGACGTAGTGCGTTGGGACAGCGAACGCCGCGCCCTGGTGGCGCTGCGCGAGACCCGTTTCGACCGCATCGTGTTCGACAGCCGCTCGGCCGGGCGGGTCGATCCGCAGCATGCCGCGCAGGCGCTGACCGATGCGGTAGCCGAACTCGGCCTGCAGGCCTTGCCGTGGACCGAAGGCCTGCGCCAGTGGCAGGCCCGTGTCGAATCGCTTCGACGCTGGATGCCGGAACTGGATCTACCCGACTGCAGCGATGCGGCCCTGCTGGCCAACCGTGCACAGTGGCTGCAGCCCGCGTTCGCCGGCAGGACGCGACTGGATGCGCTGGATGAATCCAGCTTCGGCGAAGCGTTGAAGTCGCCCTTGGAGTGGTCACAACGGCAGCTGGTCGAGCGTCATGCACCGACCCGCATCACTGTGCCGTCCGGGCTGGAGCGGCCGATCACCTATGCGCTGGACAGCGAGACTGGCGACCCGCTGCCGCCAGTGCTGGCGGTGAAGCTGCAGGAACTGTTCGGCCTGGCCGACACGCCGCGCATCGCCGATGGCCGCGTGCCGCTGACCCTGCACCTGCTCTCCCCCGGCGGCCGTCCGCTGCAGGTCACCCAGGACCTGCGCAACTTCTGGGAAAACACCTACGCCGAAGTGAAGAAGGAAATGAAGGGCCGTTACCCGCGCCATCCGTGGCCGGACGATCCGTGGACCGCCACAGCCACGCACCGTGCCAAGCCGCGTGGAACCTGACGGGTAGTGCCCGCCGTTGGCCGGCAGCCCCCTGGCACCAGGCAGAGAGCATTGCCGGCCAGCGGCCGGCACTACCGGTTTGGGACCCTGCCTGATCCTGAATGGCTGCGATAGAGTCACACCACGTGCGTCCCTGACTGACATACCGTTTACGGGCAACGCGCGACACTGGACTTCGACCCGAGGCAAAGGACCCCCGCATGAGCAAGCTGACCGTAATCACCGACCGCGCTCTGGAGCGCGCCCTGGACCTGGCCCACAGCGCCGGCGACGGCCTGAAGAGTGCCGGTGGCAGCCTGCGCCACCTCGGGCCGCAGGCCAGTGACTGGATCAAGACCGGCGCGGCGCTGGGCGCCGTCAAGACCGGTGGCAAGGTGGCCACCAAGTTCGCCCGGCGCAACCCGGCGGTGACCATTGCCGCCGCTGCCGTCGGTGTCGGCCTGCTCGGCTACGCGCTGTACCGCAAGCAGCAGAAGAAGAAGGCCGCCAACGGCCACGTGGTGAATGGCCAGGCACAGCGCATCAATGCGCGTGACCGCCGCAACGACACCGTGGTGGACGAGCACAGCGATATCGGCAGCGACGCCTGAGTCTGCCGGGGTCGGCTCCCATCCGCAGGATCTGAGCCCATCAGCCCGCTATGAGCGGCCGGATACCGTAGGGTATCCGGCCTTTTCTGTTTCAGCCGATCTGCCGCCACTGCCCCGGCTGCAGGTCGTCCAGCCGGTAGGGGCCCATCGACACGCGGACCAGCCGCAGCGTCGGCAGGTTCACCGCCGCGGTCATCCGCCGCACCTGGCGGTTGCGGCCCTCGCGGATCGTGATCGCCAGCCAACTGTCGGGCACGGTCTTGCGGAAACGTACCGGAGGATCGCGCAACCACAACGCCGGCGCCGGATCGAGGCGTTCGATCTTCGCCGGCAGGGTCGGACCGTCGTTCAGCTCGACGCCGTCGCGCAGCCGCTGCAACTGCTCGTCACCGGGCGTGCCTTCCACCTGCACCCAGTAGGTCTTGTCGGCCTTGTGCCTGGGGTCGGTCAGCTTGTGCGCCAGCGTGCCATTGTCGGTCAGCAGCAGCAGGCCCTCACTGTCATGGTCGAGCCGACCGGCGGCATACACCCGCGGCGGCAGACCGAATCCCGCCAGGGTCGGCCGCGGCGGCACGCTGCGGTCGGTGAACTGGCAGAGCACGTTGAAGGGCTTGTTGAAGGCGATCAGCATTGCGGGCACGGCAGTCGGCGGGTGGGGCATTGTCCCACGCCGCGCCACGCACCACGTCCCTGTGGAGCCGAGCAAGGGCCCGGCTCCACAACGTCAACGCGCGCACGGCATGCGACGTGCCCTTACGGCTTGATGAAGCGCAGGGTCATGCGGTCGCTTTCGCCGATCGCCTGGTACTTCGCATCATCGGCCTTGTCGTGCTGGTTGGTCGGCGGCAGCGTCCACACGCCGTTGGGGTGGTCCTTGGTGTCGCGCGGGTTGGCGTTGACCTCGCTGCGCGCATCCAGCCTGAAGCCGGCGGCTTTGGCCATCGCGATCACCTGCTGCTGGCCGACATAGCCGGTGTCATCGTCATCGGCCACATCGGCCTTGGCGCGATGTTCGACCACGCCCAGCACGCCGCCCGGCTTGAGCACGTTGAAGAAGCCCTGGAACATGCCCTGCGCCTGGCCGGCCTTGCGCCAGTTGTGCACGTTGCGGAAGGTCAGCACCACATCGGCTGAATTGGCCGGGCCGAACACCGGCTTGGCCGGATCGTAGGCGACCACGGCAGTCTTGCCGAACTGCGCGGGTGCACCGGCGTACTTTTTTTCCAGGCTGTCGCGGCTGCGCTGCTGGTAGTCACGGCCGCGACCCTCAGGCACCGCCATCGGATCGACCACGGCAGCCACATAGTGGCCCTTGTCATGCAGCAGCGGCGCCAGGATCTCCGAATACCAGCCGTTGCCGGGCGTGATCTCGATGACGGTCTTTTCCGGCGTCACCTTGAAGAACGACAGCGTCTGCGCCGGGTGGCGGAAGCCGTCGCGCTTGACGTTGTTGGCATCGCGGGTGGGTGCCTTCACCGCCGCGTCGATGGCCGGTGACACCTGGATCTTCGCCGGCGCCACCGTGGCCGGTGCGGCGAACGCAGGAACAGCAGCAAGCAGGGCCGAAGCAAGCAGCAGGCGGCAACCACGCAGGGACGAAGCAGGCATCATCGGGACGACTCCAGTGGAAGATGCGGCGAGACTAGCAGTCGCAGCGTCCCAGGTGTTCACAAAACGTTAGCGGCGTGCGCGTCGCGGAACACTGTTTTGTGGTCGTCGCCGCAGCACGGTCACACATCGCGTTCTATTCTGGAACACTTCCCCCAAGGAGTCCGTGCCCATGACGGCAACCCGCGAACTGGGCCGTTCCGGCCTGCATGTACGTCCGCTCGCCTTCGGTGGCAACGTGTTCGGCTGGAGCGCCGATGAGAAGGCCAGCTTCGCCCTGCTCGATGCCTTCGTTGACGCCGGTTTCAATCTGGTCGACACCGCCGATGTGTACTCGGCCTGGGTGCCGGGCAATGCCGGCGGCGAATCGGAAACACTGATCGGCAGGTGGTTTGCCCGCAGCGGCAAGCGCGACAAGGTGGTGCTGGCGACCAAGGTGGCCAAGTGGGCCGAGCGCCCTGGCCTGACCCCGGACAACATCAATGCAGCGGTCGAGGATTCGCTGCGCCGGCTGCAGACCGACGTGATCGATCTGTACCAGGCCCACGAGGATGACGAGGCGACGCCGCTGGAAGCGACCCTGGCCGCATTCGGCCGCCTGATCGAGGCCGGCAAGGTACGAGCGATCGGTGCCTCCAACTACAGCGCCACGCGCCTGGCCGATGCGCTGAAGGTGTCCACCGACTACAAGTTGCCGCGTTACGAAACCCTGCAGCCGGAGTACAACCTGTATGACCGCGCCGGCTACGAAAAGGAACTGGAACCGCTGGTGCAGCGCGAGCAGATCGGCGTGATCGGCTACTACGCGCTGGCCAGCGGCTTCCTCAGCGGCAAGTACCGCACGCCGGCCGATGCAGCCAAGAGCCCGGCACGTGGCGAGACCGTGGTGAAGCGCTACCTGAACCCGCGCGGCCTGCGCATCCTGCAGGCGCTGGACGACGTGGCCAGCGAGCACAGCGCAAGCGCTGCACAGATCGCACTGGCATGGCAGATCGCGCGGCCGTCGGTCACCGCACCGATCGTCAGCGCCACCAGTGTCGAGCAGCTGCACGACCTGCTGGCAGCGGCCAACCTGTCGCTGAGCGTGCAGGACATCGCGCAACTTGACGCCGCCAGCGCCGAAGCCTGAGACCCGGTAGTGCCGGCCGCTGGCCGGCATGACACAGTCAGGTAGTGCCGGTCGCTGGCCGGCATCGCGCGGTAAAGAAGAAAATAATTGAACAAAATGGTTGCGCGCGACTAAATCGTGGTTTATCGTGCGCACCTCGTTTCAGCAACCACTGGAAACTTCCCTTGAACGCGCATTCCGTCGCCATCGCCAAACTGCTGCCATGCCTGCGCATGGACGTGCTGGCGCGCGCGTTCGGCAAGGAAGCCCAGCTGACAACGGCCTGATACCCGCCCTGCGGAGATCGGCCACCCCGATCTCCGAGGCCTGACGACGCCCTCGGAACACAAGTCCCGGGGGCGTTTTCGTTTGCGTCGGCACAAGGACCCGCGATGCCAGAACTGCACCCCGCGCGGCAACCCGCCGCTCACTGACCCAGGTTTCTCCCGCCCCGCCGAAGGATTTACTTCGCGCGATCGGCAACGCCTGGACATTATCTGCATCGCACCCAAACATTATCGCTCGCCGATAATGTCGGTGGCCTGCACCCTCGATTCTCCAACGGTCCCGTTTCAACCACGGGCTGGTGCGCGCGGCGTTGCCGTGGCGTATGCCGGAGGTCGCGGACATGCCATCGCCTGGATCGCCTGCTGGAGGCAGGCGCCGGTTCGCCGGCACGCGGTTCGATTCCGCGCGGTTCACCACTGGATAGCTCAGTAGGGTAGAGCAACGGATCCGTAATCCGTCTGTCGTGGGTTCGACTCCCACTCCAACCACATGACCTGTCACGTCATGACTTGAAGCAACACCCGGGGCGCAAGCCCCAGCGGCCATCGTCGCCGTCCACGGTCACTGCCTTCGGGCGGGGGCGTGGAAGGCAACGGACCGCACGCCGGGCCTCGGCCTGTCACCACTACCTGCCCCACGCTGCTCCGGTGCTGTCTGCCGGCAGCGATGGCCGCAAGGGTGATGACGCACCGCAGGCTCCGCGCGCGGACCATCCGCCGATGGCCGCCCTCTTCCGCTGCCTGCACGTGGTGTGCAGGCGACCTCGCCACGACCTGATCGACCCGGGTCATGGCGATTCATCCGCAATGGGTCGAACCACCAGAGCCATACAAGGAGAGACTCCCATGTTCTGGACCATCAAGGTCGTGATCGGCGACGGCGAGCGCGGCCTGGTGTATCGCAACCGTCGTTTCCAGCAGATCCTGCTGCCGGGCGTGCACCGCCTGTCGCCGTTCGGCGGCCGCCCGCAGGTGGACATCCACACTGCATCGAAGGGCGCGGCCTATACCGGCAGCGACCAGGACAGCCTGATCGAAGCGCTGGGCGCACAGCTGGACACGCACTTCGTGCTGGCCAACGTCGGTGCCGGCGAGGTCGGCCTGTTGCTGCGCAATGGCCGCATCGATGAAGTGCTGCCGCCGGGCAGCCGTCGCCTGTACTGGCGCGGTTCGGTCGACACCCAGGTGCGCGTGATGGCGCTGGGTGACGAGCCGCGCATTCCGGCGGACGTGCAGCAGCGCCTGGGCCAGCTGGGCGTGCTGCCGCGTGTGGCGGTGATCAGCAGCGTGCCGAGCGAGTCGGTGGGCCTGCTGTTCATCGATGGCACGCTACGGCAGACGCTGGACGCCGGCCTGCACGCGTTCTGGAACTTCAACGGCAACGTGTCGGTGGAGCGTGTGGAGCTGCGCGCGCGGTCGCTGGACGTATCCGGCCAGGAGCTGCTCAGCCGCGACAAGGTGACCCTGCGGGTGAACCTGGCCGCGACCGTGCAGGTGGTCGACCCGGTGCGTGCACACCGCACGCTCAGCAATGCCGATGAGTTCGTCTACCGGCAGCTGCAGTTCGGCCTGCGCCAGGCGATTGCCGCGCGCAGCCTGGACGAGCTGCTGGGTGACAAGGCAGCACTGGACGGTGAGATCGCCGCCCATGTGCAGGCCGCGATCGAGGGCCACGGTGTACGTCTGCTTGGCGTGGGCATCAAGGACGTGATCCTGCCGGGCGAGATGAAGGAGATCCTCAACGGCGTGGTGCTGGCCGAGAAGCAGGCCCAGGCCAGCGTGATCCGTCGCCGCGAGGAGGCCAACGCCACGCGTTCGCAGCTCAACACCGCAAAGCTGATCGAGGACAACCCGGTGCTGATGCGCTTGAAGGAGCTGGAGGCACTGGAGAAGGTCACCGAGAAGATCGACACGCTCACCGTGTTTGGCGGCCTGGATGGCGTGCTGAAGCAGCTGGTGACGATCAGGTAGGGGGTAGCGGCGGTGCAGGGACGCGCCGCCGGCCCATCAAGGACAAACACGAAGACATGGACACTCAACACAACTATCAATGGCTGCATGCCGAGGGCACCACGCCGATCAAGGGCTGGGTCAACGGTGTGCCGCTGGAAGCGCAGGCGCATGAGCAGCTGCGCAACATCGCCGCGATCCCGTTCGTCGGGCCGTGGGTGGCCGTGATGCCGGACGTGCACCTGGGCAAGGGCGCGACCGTGGGCTCGGTGATCCCGACCCGCGGTGCGATCATCCCGGCCGCGGTCGGCGTCGACATCGGCTGCGGCATGGCGGCGGTGCGCACCACGCTGCGCGCCAATGACCTGCCCGACGACCTCCGGCAGCTGCGCAACAGCATCGAGCGCAGCATCCCGGTCGGCAATGGGCGCGGCGGCGAACATCAGCGCATGCCCGACAGCATCCATACCCGGCTGGTGCAGTCCGGGCTGGCCGCCGGCCTGGAGAAGATCAAGGACAGGCACCGCCGGATCCGCACCGACAAGCTCGACCGCCAGCTGGGGACGCTGGGTGGCGGCAACCACTTCATCGAACTGTGCCTGGACGAGACCGACACGGTCTGGGTGATGCTGCACAGCGGGTCGCGCGGCACCGGCAACCTGATCGGTACCTACTTCATCGAGAAGGCGCGCGAGGAACTGGCCCGGCGTGTGCTGGGCTTCCACTTGCCGGACAAGGACCTGGCGTTCTTCATGGAAGGCGAGCCGCTGTTCGATGACTACGTCGAAGCCGTGTCGTGGGCGCAGGACTACGCCCGGCAGAACCGCGAGGCGATGATGTCGCGCGTGCTGGCCGAGATGCGCCACCGGCTGCCGAAGTTCCAGCTGGCGGCAATGGCGGTGAACTGCCACCACAACTACGTACAGAAGGAAGCGCACCACGGGCAGGAGCTGCTGGTGACCCGGAAGGGGGCCGTCAGCGCCCGCGAGGGTGAGCTGGGCATCATTCCCGGCAGCATGGGCACGCGCAGCTACATCGTGCGTGGCAAGGGCAACGCGGACAGCTTCCACAGCTGCAGCCACGGTGCCGGCCGGGTGATGAGCCGTGGCGCCGCGCGCCAGCAGATCACGCTGGCCCAGCATCGCGAGGCCACCGCGCACGTGGAATGCCGCAAGGACAGCGGCGTGCTGGACGAGTCACCGGCCGCGTACAAGTCGATCGACGATGTGATGGCCGCGCAGCTGGACCTGGTCGACGTGGTGCACACCCTGCGCCAGGTGTTGTGCGTGAAGGGGTAACGGAGCGGTGCCGGCCAAGGCCGGCCTCTACCAGAGCAGCACGTCGCGTCGGGGGTCAGATCCCTTTCTGCGAAAGGGATCTGACCCCGGCACATTCAGCGCGGCACGCTGTCTTCGGCCACCAGCGCGTGGTGCACGCCGATGCCCGCGCGCACGCCTTCGGCCATGGCCAGGGTGATGTTGCCGACCGTCGTCGCATCGCCTGCGGCATACACGTTCGGCACCGAGGTCTGCTTCATCATGTCGACCTCGATCAACTCGCCCAGCGGGCTCTCGGCCAATGTGCAGCCCAGCTGCTGCACCAGCGGCGTGGCCATCACCTGGGTGGCCGGCACGAACAGCGCCCGCTGGGCGATGCGGCGGCCATCGGCCAGCTCCACTTCCAGCCAGGTCGGCTGGTCGCCCTGCACGCCCAGCACCGGCGACGTCTCGATCTGCACGCCGCGCTGCTGCATGGCAGCCCGTTCCTCATCGGTGATCGGCAGGCCCTGGCTGAAGAAGGTGACATTGCCCCAGTCGGCAAACAGCGGCGCCTTGCCGGCGGACATCGGATGGCCGCCAAGCAGGCCGATGGCGCCGCCACCCACTTCGTAACCATGGCAGTAGGGGCAGTGCAGCACGGTGCTGCCCCAGCGCTCGGCCAGCCCGGGCAGTTCCGGCAGCTGGTCGGCGATACCGCTGGCCAGCAGCAGCTTGCGCGCGGCCAGCACCTGGCCATCGGCGGTACGTACTTCCACGCCCTCTGCGCTGGCGTTGGCCTGCACGGCCTCGGCATGCACCCAGCGCACGCTGGGGTAATCCAGCAGCTGCTGGCGCGCGGTCTTCAGCAGCTCGGCGCCGCTGATGCCATCCAGCCCCAGCACCCCGTGCGAATGGCTGGCGAAGCGGTTGCGTGGTGAACCGGCGTCGATGACGGTGACCGGGCGGCGGGCACGGGCCAGGATCAGGCCGGCGGCAATGCCGGCATAGCTGCCGCCGACGATGAGCACATCAGGATTCATGGTGACCTTCCAGGGAACGGTGATGGGCGAGATGGCGGGCGAAGTCGGCGCCGAGCTTGTCCAGCGTGGCCGCCCGCAGGCGCTGTTCGAGCAGGCGCTGTGCTTCGCGTGCACCCTCCAGCAGGGCGCTGTTGACCAGCTGCTGGATCGGGCAGCCACCGCCGGAATCGCGGGTGCCTACCTGTACCAGCGACGGTGCGCCCACCGCCAGGTAGACGTCATGCAGGGTGATGGCTGCGGCAGCACGGGCCAGCTGGCTGCCCCCCCCATGGCCGCGGGTGCTGCGTACCAGGCCGGCCTTGCGCAGCTGCGCCAGCAGACGGCGGATCACCACCGGATGGGTCGGCAGGCAGGACGCCAGCTGCTCGGAGGTGCGCGGGCCATCCTGGCCGACCAGGTGCGCCATCACGTGCAGTGCGTCAGAGAGCGGGTTCGCGGATTTCATGTAACTAGATTAGTTACATTTATATCCCCTGTCCAGGGTCCGTATTCGTTCCATATGGACACATTTGTCCTATGAAACACTTCCTTCACATCACTAAACGAAACGCTAATGTGATGTTCGTCGCACTTCAGCGGGAGCTTGGCAGGTCGATACCGCATTGCCCCTTCCTGAGAGTGCTTCCCGATGAATGCGTCTGTCCGTGCTCCGCGCCTGCAGTCCAAGCTGCTCGGCGCGGTCTCTGTTGGCTTGGCCGTGGTCCTGCTGTGCGCGCTGGCTGGCCTGGCCTCCGCCTGGTTCAAGTTGTCCACCGAGGTTCCACCCGAAGTCGCGCACAGCCGCGACGCCGAACGCCTGCAGCGTGAGTTCCGCGGCCAGGTGCAGGAATGGAAGAACGTGCTGCTGCGTGGCCACGACGACGCGTTGCGTCAGCGCCACCTGGACGCTTTCGACAACGAAGGCCGCCTGGTCGAACGGCTGGCCAAGGGCCTGGTGACCAGCCCGGACGCGCGCACGCGTGAACTGGCGCAGGCGTTCGTTGGCCTGCACGCGCAGCTGCAGCAGGACTATCACGCGGCGCTGCAGGCATTTGCCGCGGCCGGCTACGATCCGGCCGCCGGCGACAACCTGGTGCGCGGCAAGGATCGCGCGGTGGCGACCGCTCTGGATGCATTGAGCGCGCATGCCACGCAGGTGGCCGAAGCGGCGCTGGCGGCACGTTCGCAGCAGGCGCGGCAGACCCTGCTGCTGTGCGCGTCACTGACGGTGCTGGCCGCCGTGCTGTTGCTGATCGGCCTGGCCTGGTGGCTGCGGCGCGCCGTGGTGCAGCCGGTACTGGCGGTGGAAGCCGCTGCGCGCGCAGTGGCTGCCGGCGACCTGCAGCACGTGGTGCAGGTACGCAGCCGCGACGAGATCGGACGCCTCGCGCAGGCGATGCAAGCGTTGCAGTCCACGCTGCGCGGCGTGCTGGATGCGCAGGCCGCGATGGCCCAGGCGCACGAGGCCGGCACCATCAGCCATCGCATGGACGCCGCTGCCTTCCCCGGCGCGTTCGGCACCATGGTGGCCGACTGCAACACGCTGGTCGACGCGCACATCCGGGTGAAGATGCGCGCGATCTCGATCATGGGCCGCTACGCCGTCGGCGACCTCAGCCAGGACATGGAACGCCTGCCCGGCGAGAAGGCAGTGATCACCGAAGCGCTGGATGCGGTCAAGCACAACCTCGGTGCGATCAACGGCGAAATCCGCCGCCTGGCCGAAGCGGCGGCCGCCGGTGACTTCAGCCAGCGCGGCGACAGTGCGCGCTTCGAGCATGATTTCCACGCGATGGTCGAGGGCCTCAACCGCCTGATGCAGACTACCGAGCTGAACCTGGGCGAGGTCTCCAGCATGCTGCGTGCCATCGCCGGCGGCCGCCTCGGCGCGCGCATGCACGGTGATTTCCAGGGCGTGTTCGCGCGCATCGCCGGCGATGCCAACACCACTGCCGCGCAGCTGGCAACCATCGTCACCGACATCAAGCATGCCTCCGGCAACATCCATACCGCTGCCGCAGAGATTGCCGCCGGCAACAATGACCTGTCGCGCCGCACCGAACAGCAGGCCGCCAATCTGGAAGAGACCGCGGCATCCATGGAAGAGTTGACCTCCACCGTGCGCCAGAATGCCGAGCACGCGCGCCAGGCCAATCAGCTGGCGATCGGTGCACAGGGTGTCGCCTCACACGGTGGCAGCGTGGTCGGGCAGGTGGTGGCGACCATGGGTGCGATCGAAGCGTCGTCGCGGCAGATCGCCGAGATCATCAGCGTCATCGATGGCATCGCGTTCCAGACCAACATCCTGGCGCTGAATGCTGCGGTGGAAGCGGCACGCGCCGGAGAACAGGGCCGCGGCTTCGCGGTGGTCGCCAGCGAAGTGCGCACGCTGGCGCAGCGCTCGGCGGCGGCCGCGAAGGAGATCAAGTCACTGATCGAGGCGTCGGTGGAACAGGTCGGTGAGGGTGCGCAGCGCGTGCGCGAGGCCGGTGACACCATGGCCGAGATCGTCGCCTCGGTGCAGCGCGTGACCGACATCATGGCCGAGATCTCTGCGGCGTCGCAGGAGCAGAGCGCAGGCATCGAACAGGTCAGCCAGACGGTGATCCAGATGGACGGCACCACCCAGCAGAACGCCGCGCTGGTGGAAGAAGCCAGCGCCGCGGCGCGCAGCCTGGAACAGCAGGCGAACCGGTTGATCGATGCGGTGGATGTGTTCGACCTGTCGGCCACGGCGGCGGCGAAGGGCGGGCTGGCACGCGCGGCTTGATTGATCCGGTTGCCGGCCAGCGGCCGGCACTACCGTGGAGCGCAGACAGGAGGAGTGCCGGCCACTGGCCGGCAGCGTCCAACGCTGCATGGGTGGTGGCATGAACAGTGCGGACCAACGGTCCGCACCCACCACCACCTGCCGTCGTACACGTCGATGCAATGCACCGTTGCCGGCATGCACACGGCCGCTGGCCTACCCTTTCGTGGACATTCCCGCCTCCCTCCCCCTCTGCTGGAGCCCCCATGACTGTCCCCGCCTTCGGTCTCGGCACCTTCCGCCTGAAAGACCAGACCGTGATCGACTCCGTGCGCAACGCGCTGGCGGTCGGCTACCGCGCGATTGATACCGCGCAGATCTACGGCAACGAAGCCGAGGTCGGCCAGGCCATCGCCGATTCCGGCGTGCCGCGCGATCAGATCTACTTGACCACCAAGGTCTGGATCACCGCGTTCAGGCGCGAAGCGCTGCTGGCCAGCCTGCGTACCAGCCTGGAAAAGCTGCGCACCGACCATGTCGACCTGGCACTGATCCACTGGCCATCGCCGAACGACAAGGTCGACGTGCCGATGGAGGAGTACCTGACCGCACTGGCCGAGGCCAAGGCACAGGGCCTGACGACGGAAATCGGCATCTCCAACTTCACCATCGCGCAGACCCGCAAGGCGATCGAGATCCTTGGCGCTGATGCGATCGCCACCAACCAGATCGAGATCCACCCGTACCTGCAGAACCGCCTGCTGGTGAAGTTCCTGCAGGACAACGGCATCCACATCACCGCCTACATGAGCCTGGCCTATGGCGAGGTGATCAAGGACCCGGTGATCCAGGCCATTGCCGGCCGCCACCAGGCCACGCCGGCGCAGGTCGCGCTGGCCTGGGCACTGCAGCAGGGTTTCTCGGTGATTCCGTCCTCGACCAAGCGCGAGAACCTGGCGAGCAACCTGGAAGCGGCCGCGGTCCGCCTGACCGACGAAGACATGGCACAGATCGCCAAGCTCGACCGCGGCCATCGCCTGGCCAACCCGGAAGGGATTGCACCCGCCTGGGATTGATTCCACCGACGGCGCGCAACTGCTCTGGTAGACGCCGACCTTGGTCGGCGCGGACGTCTGATCGATCGATGAAACGCCGTGCCGACCAGGGTCGGCACCTACCAGAACGCGGGGATCATCCCCTGCCCCGCAGCAACCACCCACGCATTGCCGCACTCACTTCGTCCGGTTTCTCCATCGGTGCCAGGTGCCCGCAATCAGGCACCACCACCAGCTGCGAGTGCGGCACCATCGCGTGCATTTCCTCGCTCACCGCGAGTGGCGTAATGCGGTCGTTCGCACCGCAGACGATCAGCAGCGGATCGCGGTAACCAGCCAGCACATCATGGCCATCGCGGCGTTCCAGTGCGCTCTGGCGCAGGAACACTTCCGCGCCCAGGCGGGCGGTCATGTCACGCACACGTTGCACCAGCACGTAATCATCCAGCCGCGACGCATCGATGTAGCTACGCATCAGCACATCACCGAAACCATGGAACTTGCCGGGCAGGCGCACGCTGGCACGTTGGCTGCGGCGCTGCTCGGCCCGCTCGGGTGAGTCGGCGTGGATCGAGGTGTCAATCAGCGCCAGCTGCAGGACCCGCTCCGGCGCGATGCGCAGGATCTGCTGGGCGACGAAACCGCCCAGCGAGAATCCAGCCAACGCAAAGCGTTCCGGCGCCTGCGCCAGCACGTCCTCGGCCACCGCCTGCAGGGTCTCGCCACGGGTCTGGTCGCCTACGGTGCAATCGGCAATGTCGGCAAGATCAGCCAACTGTGCGCGCCACAGCTCGGCGTCGTTGAGCAGGCCGGGCAGCAGCAGCAGGGGAGTACGGTTGGTCATGGGGGTATTGTCGCGCCATCACGGTGACGGAGCCATGCCGCAACGGGGGTTGGATTGTAGCGTCGAGCCACGTTCGACGGCTGCACAGCCAGTGGGGCATGGCTCGACGCTACAGAACGCAGCGGCGGAGGCGCTCTTCGGCGACACCATCACCATCTACACCGCGCTGTGCGAACAGGCCCGCGAGAAAACCTGGCGCAGCAGGGTCAAGCACGCACGGCAGCTGGGTGCCAACGCGACCATCGGCATGCGCTACGACGCCACCGATGTGATGACCGGGCTGACCGAAGTGCTGTGCTACGGCACGGCAGTGGTGGTGGAACCACTGCGTTGAAGCTGTAGAGCCGAGCCCATGCTCGGCTCAGGCGTGCCCGTGAGATGCAAGGCAGCCGAGCGTGGGCTCGGCTCTACAATGGGGTTTCGGGCACCTCGACCTGCTGCACCGGCAGGGTCACCATCATTACCGTCGGGTCATCCGGGTCCAGCCTGGTCTTGAAGCCCAGGCTCTGGCACATCGCCAGCATGGTGCTGTTTTCGCGCAGCACCTGGCCTTCGACCACGTCCAGGCCCAGCCACTTGGCGTACTCGATCATGATCGCCATCAGCCGCCAGCCGATGCCGTGGCCCTTCAGGTCCGAGCGGATCAGGATGCCGTACTCGCCGCGATGGTAATCGGCATCGGCGTGCAGGCGCACCGCGCCAAGCATTTCGCCGCTGCGCGGTTCGATCGCCACCAGCGCGATCGAGCGTGCGTAGTCGAGCTGGGTCAGGCGCGCGATGAACTCGTGGCTGAAGTGCTTCACCGACTGGAAGAAGCGCAGGCGCAGGTCCTCGTCGCTGACACGGGCGAAGAACGCACGGAACAGCGCATCGTCTTCCGGCCGCACCGGACGCACGAACGCGCGGCCGCCATCGGACAGTTCGATGGTGCGCTCCCACTCCTTCGGATACGGGAACACCGAAAAGCGCGGATGGCCACGGCCCTTGTGCAGGATGCGCGACGGTGCCACTGCCACGCGCGCGTCGAGGGCGAGGATGCCCTTGCCGTCGACCAGCAGCGGGTTGATGTCCAGCGTGCGCACTTCGGGAATGTCGGCGGCCAGCTGTGCCAGCTTGACCAGCGCCAGCGCGAGTGCGCGCTCGTCGGCGGCGGGCACATCGCCGTAGGCCTTGAGGATGCGCGAAGCACGGGTCTGTCCGATCAACTCGTGGGCCAGGCGCAGGTCCAGCGGCGGCAGGGCCAGCGCCTTGTCGTTGATCACTTCGACCGCGGTGCCGCCACGACCGACCACGATCACCGGGCCGAACGTCGCGTCATCGGCGATGCCGACAATCAGTTCGCGCGCCTTCGGGCGGACGATGGTCGGCTGCACCAGCAGGCCATCGATGCGCGCATCCGGCCGCAGCTGGCGCGCACGCGACAGGATCGCGTTGGCCGCGCTCTGCACCGCCGGCAGCGTGGACAGGTTCAGGCGCACGCCGTCCACTTCCGATTTGTGCGGGATGTCCGGTGACAGGATCTTCAGCGCCACGCTGGCGCCACGCTCCAGCAGCGGCTGCGCAAGGTCCATTGCCTCGTGCGCATCGCGCGCGTGCATCACCGGCGCGGAGGGGATGCCGTAGGCCTTGAGCAGCTCATGCGTGGCCAGCGGGTCCAGCCACTGCTGGCCGTTGGCCAGCGCGGCATCGACCAGTGCGCGCGCGGTAGCCGTGTCGACGCTGAAATCCTGCGGCAGGCTGGGCGGCGTTTCCATCAACGCGTTCTGCGCTTCGCGGTAGCGCACCAGGTGCTGGAAGCCACGTACGGCTTCGGCCTCGGTCGGATAGGTCGGCACCCGTGCCGCGTTGAGCGTGGCGGTGGCCTGGTCGTCGTTGCCCAGCCATACGGCGAACACCGGCTTGTCGCGATGATGGCGCGGGCGCAGGCCGAGCGTGCGGGTGAGGGCCTGCGCCGCATCGGCGGACGAGGTGAACGCGGTTGGCACGTTGACCACCAACACCGCGTCGTTCTCGTTGTCGGCCAGCAGTGCTTCGATGGCCGACGCATAGCGGTCGCCATCGGCGTCGACCACGATGTCCACCGGATTGCTGCGCGACCAGCCCTGCGGCAGCACCGCATCGAGCTTCTCCACCGTGCTGTCGGAAAGGGTGGCCAGCGTGCCACGCAGCGCGATCAGTTGGTCCACGGCCAGGCGGCCGACACCGCCGCCATTGCTGAGAATGGCCAGGCGGCGACCGGGGAAGGTGCCCAGCCGCCCCAGCGATTCAGCAGCAGTGAACAGTTCGTCCAGCGCACCCACGCGCAGCAGGCCGGCGCGATTGAAGGCCGCGCCGTACACATCATCGGCACGCGCCAGGGCCTGCACATGGGTATCACGGCTGCCCGGCTGCACGCGCTCGGCGCGACCGGACTTCACCACCACCACCGGCTTGGCGCGGGCGGCGGCACGCGCGGCCGACATGAACTTGCGCGCGTCCTTGATCTGCTCGACATACAGCAGGATGGCGCGGGTGCGGTAGTCCGTGGCGAAGTAGTCGAGCAGGTCGCCGAAGTCGACGTCCATCGTGTCGCCCAGCGAAACCACGGCGGAGAAGCCCACCGAGCGCGCCACGCCCCACTCCACCAGCGCGGCGGCAATGGCCGAGGATTCGGAGATCAGGGCGAGGTCGCCGGCCTGCGGGAAGTGCGCGGCGATGCTGGCATTGAGTCGCGCGTGCGGCGCGATGACGCCCAGGCAATGCGGCCCGAGGATGCGCAGGCCATGCTTGCGCGCCACCGCCTCTACCTGTGCGGACAACGAACCCGGGCCTTCGCCCAGGTGCGCGGTGAGGATGATCGCCGCCTGCACGCCACGCTCTGCAGCTGTACGCACCACTTGCGGCACGATCGCCGCCGGCGCGGTGATCACCACCAGGTCGGGCACCCAGTCCAGGTCCTTCAAGCGCTTGACCGTGCGGATGCCATCGATCTCGGCGTGCCGCGGGTTGATCCACGCCACCTTGCCGGGGAAGCCGGTTCCGCGCAGGTTGCGCATCACTGCGCGGCCGGCCGAACGCTCACGCGGACTGCCGCCGATCACCGCGACCGACTGCGGACGGAATACGGACTGCAGGTGGTAGGTACTCATGCGCCTACGGTACCCAAAAAAGGGGACGGAGGGGATCAAGTCGTCTGTGCCACAAACGACTTGATCCCCTCCGTCCCCTTTTTTGTTACAGCAGCGTGCCGTGCAGGATCAGCGCGGCGATGCTGAAGTAGATCACCAGGCCGGTTACATCCACCAGGGTGGCCACGAACGGGGCCGAGGCGCTGGCCGGGTCGAAGCCGAGCCGCTTCAGGACGAAGGGCAGCATCGAGCCGGACAGCGAACCGAAGGTGACGATGCCGACCAGCGCGGCACCGATGGTGATCGCCAGCAGGATCCAGTGCTCGCCGTAGTCATGCAGGCCACCCAGCTGCCAGATCACGATGCGCACGATCGCCAGGCAGCCGAGGATGGCACCCAGCACCATGCCGGTCGGGATCTCGCGGATCGCCACCCTCCACCAGTCGCGCAGGCGCAGTTCGCGCAGCGCCAGGCTGCGGATCAGCAGCGAGGTGGCCTGCGAGCCCGAATTGCCGCCCGAGCTCATGATCAACGGGATGAACAGGGTCAGCACCACCGCGCGCGCCAGTTCGTCCTCGTAGTGCTGCATCGCACTGGCCGTCAGCATCTCGCCCAGGAACAGCACGCTCAGCCAACCGGCACGCTTGCGCAGCATCTCGAAGAAGCCGATCTGCATGTAGGGCTTGTCCAGCGCTTCCATGCCACCGAACTTGTGCGCGTCCTCGGTCGATTCCTCGATCAGCGCATCGAGCACGTCGTCCACGGTGACGATGCCGAGCATCTGCTGCTGCGCGTCGACCACCGGAATCGCCAACAGGTCGTGGCGGCGGATCAGACGCGCGACTTCTTCCTGGTCCATCAGCGCGTCCACCGTCACCGGCGGATTGACCTGGGCCACGTCCAGGATCGATTCCTCGGGCAGGCCGGTGATCAGCCGGCGCATGGTCACCACCTGCTGCAGCTGCTGGCTGGCCGGCTCCAGCACGTAGATCGCGTAGACCGTCTCGCGGGTGCGCTCGACCTGGCGGATGTGCTGCAGGGTCTGCGCCACGGTCCAGCTGGCGGGCACCGCCACGTACTCGGTGGTCATCAGCGCGCCGGCGGTGTTCGGCGGATAGCTCAGCAGCTTCTGGATGGCCTGGCGGGCGTCGGTGCCCAGCAGCGGGATCAGCCGCGCGCGTTCTTCCTCATCCAGCTCGTGGACGATGTCGGTGGCGCGGTCGTCAGCCATCAGCCCCAGCAGGGCGGCGGCGCGTGCCGGGGGCAGCGCGGCCACCAGCTCACCGCTGCGGTGCAGCTCCGGCGCTTCCAGCATCTTCACTGCACGCGGCAACGGCAGCGCGGCCAGCGTTTCCGCGGCGCGGGCCAGTTCCAGTGTGTTGAGGAATTCCACCGCATCGGCGGTGTTGTAGTTCGCCAGCGGTGCGGCCAATGCGGCGGCATCGGCCACCGGGCGCAGCAATTGCTTCTGGTTCATCGGTTTTGCCTTGTGGGGGTGCGACCTCGCGCAACGCCAACGCAGGCAAACCGTCCCGATGTCAGGCGGTGGCCATCGCTGGCGTCGAACGAGGTCGACTTCTACTGTCGCTGGACATGGGTTGGGGACTCCGGAATGCGCGTGCCGGCGGTGCGCCGCCAGCGGCGGGCAGTCTGGACCCGTGGGCCATGCAGGTCAACCCGGCATCCCTGCGCCGGGCGCCGGCCGGCCGGTTGTTCTCGTGCATACACAGACCGGCGCGCATAATGGCCGGGTGGCGCTCGCCACGCTTTCCCCACCCGAACGGACGCACTGCGGGCTTCCCCGATGACCAGGTATTCCCATGCATAGCGGCGGTCTGGAACTGGCCCTGGTGCTGCTGCTGGCGGCGGTCATTGCCGTGCCGGTGTTCAAGAAGTTCGGCTTCGGCGCGGTGCTGGGCTACCTGGCGGCCGGCGTGGTGCTGGGCCCGGACGGGCTGGGCTTCGTGCAGGACGCCGACCGCATCCTCGGCGCCGCCGAGATCGGCGTGGTGATGCTGCTGTTCGTGATCGGCCTGGAGCTGTCGCCGGCACGCCTGAAGGTGATGCGGCGCTCGGTGTTCGGCGCGGGCGCGGCGCAGGTGGCGATGTCCGGGCTGGTGCTGGGCGGCCTGCTGCTGCTCGACCACTTCCAGTGGAAGAGCGCGCTGGTGGTCGGTGTTGCGCTGGCGCTGTCATCCACCGCGGTAGGCCTGCAGCTGCTGTCCGAGCACAAGGCGATCAACAGCGACCATGGCCGGCTGGGTTTTGCCATCCTGCTGTTCCAGGACCTGATCGCGATCCCGCTGCTGGCGGCCATCCCGCTGCTGGGCGGGGCGAAGAACGAGACCCTGCGCTGGGAAGACGCTGCCGTGGCGCTCGGCGCGCTGGCCGTGGTGATCCTGTGCGGGCGACCGGTGCTGCGCAAGGTGTTCAGCATCATCGCCCGCACCCGCAGCCCGGAAGTG
This sequence comes from Stenotrophomonas sp. Ps181, assembly GCF_025697425.1. Classification (NCBI taxonomy): domain Bacteria; kingdom Pseudomonadati; phylum Pseudomonadota; class Gammaproteobacteria; order Lysobacterales; family Lysobacteraceae; genus Stenotrophomonas; species Stenotrophomonas sp. Ps181. Next base: position 98,937 of record NZ_JAHWBI010000002.1, on the reverse strand, counting down.
TTCACCGCCACCGCCCTGCTGGTGGTGCTGGGCACTGCCTGGTTCATGCAGGAAGCGGGCCTCAGCCCCAGCCTGGGCGCGTTCCTGGCCGGCGTGCTGCTGTCCGATTCGGAGTTCCGGCACGAACTGGAAGCGCAGATCGAGCCGTTCAAGGGCCTGCTGCTGGGGCTGTTCTTCATCGCGGTGGGCATGGGCATCGATCTCGACCGCATCGGCGCCGAGCCGTGGCTGATCGCCGCCGGCGTGGCGATCCTGCTGGTGGTCAAGTTCAGCCTGCTGTACGTGATCGGCCGCATCGCCAGGCTCAGTCCGCGGCAGTCGCTGCTGCTGGGCAGCGTGCTGTGGCTGGGGGGCGAGTTCGCCTTCGTGGTGTTCAACGAAGCGCAGCGCGCGCACCTGCTCGGCAACGCCAATCACGATCGGCTGGTGGCGATCGTCGGCCTGTCGATGGCGATCACGCCCCTGCTGATGATCGCGCTGCTCAAGCTGCTCGGCCAGGAGAAGGCCCCACCGCGCGAGGCAGCCGAGGCCGACAAGGTGGCACCGGACAACCGCCCGAAGGTGCTGATCGCCGGCATGGGCCGCTTCGGCCAGGTGATCGCACGCCTGCTGACCGCACAGAAGGTGCCGTTCGTGGCGCTGGAGGCGAACCCGGATACCGTGGCCGACCTGCGCCGCTTCGGCAACCAGCTGTACTACGGTGACCCAACCCGGCCGGAGATGCTGCGTGCGGCGGGCGGCGAGCACATCGATGTGTTCGTGATCACCGTGGACGACCCGGAGACCAACCTGCGCGCGGTGCGCATGGTGCGCCGGCTGTACCCGGACGCGAAGGTGCTGGCGCGAGCGCGCAACCGCCAGCATGCATGGCGCCTGATGGACATGTCAGCCGAGCCGTTCCGCGAAGTGTTCGGCACCAGCCTGGAGATGAGCGGGCGCGTGCTGACCGCATTGGGCGTGGCACCGGACGTGGCCGAGCGCCATGTGCAGCGCTTCCGTGAGCATGATGAGCAGCTGCTGCGTGACCAGTACCTGGTGTACGACGACGAGGCCGCGGTGATCCAGACCTCGCGTGATGCGCGCAACGACCTGATGCACCTGTTCGAGGCCGACGCGGAAAGGGACGGCGAGTAGGTGTGCCGACCAACGGTCGGCACCCACCCGATCAATGGCGGACCCGGTAGTGCCGGCCGCTGGCCGGCAATCCCGTGATCCCGGAGATGTCATGAGGTAGCCGGCCAGCGGCCGGCACTACCCTTTTCCAGCGATCAGCCGTTGTCGCGCAGGAACCGCGCCATCGAGGAAACGCCCGGCACGCGCGGCTCGAACTCGCCGGCCACGTCGATGAAGCCACGCATCACCGCGATCTCGCGCGGGCTGCGGTTGAGGCTGTCGCGCGCTTCCGGATCGGCGCCGGCGCGCAGCAGGCGCTGCACCAGCAGCGGCAGGCCATGCAGCGCGGCCAGATGCAACGGGCCGAAGCCACGCGGGTCGCGTACGTCCAGGCTTACGTCCTCGTCCAGCAGGCGCTCCACTGCGGCCATCACCACCTGCTCGTCGCAGGCGGTACCCGGCTCTGCGCGCGCGCCCAGCAGCAGCAGCAGCGGCGTGACCGAACCAGCGGCGGCCTGGTCCGGTTCGGCACCGGCCAGCAGCAGGGTGTCGAGCAGCGCCAGCAGGCGCGAGCGGTCGCGGGCACTGAAACCGTACAGCGCGGCACAGTGCAGCGGACCCAGCTGCTGCGCGTCACCGGCATGCACGTCGGCACCCGCCGTGAGCAGGCGCGCGACGATGTCCGGAAGGCCCAGCGCGGAGGCCAGCATCAGCACCGTCACGCCACCCGGCAGGCGGTGTTCCAGCTTGGCGCCAGCGTCGAGCAGGGCCGAAACGATGTCCACCTGGCGCATGCTGACTGCCGCCGACAGCGGCGTCGCGCCACTGGCCGCCGCGTGCTGCGGATCGGCGCCGCGCGCCAGCAGCAGGTCGGTTACCGCCAGGTGGCCGCCACCGGCAGCACGCAGCAGCGCGGTGCAGCCCTGTGCGTCGACCGCGTCGACGGCGAAGCCCAGATCGATCAGGCGGCGCACTGCATCGACGTCACCGGCCATTGCGGCGGCCGGCAGATCGGCCTCGCGCAGGGTGCGGCGCGGCAACGGCCACACCCGCCAATCGAGCCAGTCGGCCAGATCGCGGCGACCGATCGACAGCGCCACGCCCAGCGGTGTCTGGCCGTCGGCGGCACGTGCTTCCGGCGAGGCACCATGCTGCACCAGCAGCTTGAGCGCGCCTTCGCGGGCCAATGCGGTGGCCAGGTGCAGTGCGGTCATGCCGTGGCTGTCGCGTGCTTCGCGATCAACGCCGGCCTTGAGCAGGGCCTGCTGCAGCCGCAGCCAGCCCAGGCGCACCGCCAGCGACAGCGGCGGATCGCCCGCCGGCGAGGCAGCGAACGGATCGGCGCCACGCTCAAGCAGTTCCAGTGCCAGCTGTTCCAGACCACGCGCGGCCTGGTCGTGCTGTGCGCAGGCAGCAAGGAAGCGCGCCAGGCCGCCGCGGCCGGCCGGCGACAGGCCACGCTGCAGCATCACCTGCAACGCCGGCACCGCATCGATGCCGCGCGACAACAGCGCGAACATCGGCGTATCGGAGCAGGCATCACGCACATAGGGATCGGCGCCGTGGCCCAGCAGCCAGTCCACCGCACGCGGTTCCAGCGCCAACTCCGGATCGAGCAGCAGCCCGCCCAGTTCCTCCGGCTGGCACAGCCTGGCCAGCGCCGCCATGCCGTCGGTGTTGCCGAAGCCCAGCGCCTCGCGCAGCAGGGTCAGCGGCGGACGGTCCGGCAGCAGGCCGCTGGCACTGGCTGCTTCGCCACGATCGGCCAGGCCATCACTGACCGCGGCCGGCAACGGATAGGACGGGTCCAGCAGGGCTACGATCGCCCAGCGGCCGGCTTCGGCGGCGTAGTCCACCGCACGGCGGCCGACCGGATCGGTGGCATCGGCCGCGATGCCCAGTTCGACCAGGCGCTTGATCAGCAGCGGCGAGACATCCTCGGCCATCGCCGCCAGCTGCACAGCATTGCGGCCTTCGCCGTCCACCGCAACCAGGTCCGGCTTGTGCGGCAGCAGGTGCTCGATCACGGCTGCGCGACCGGCACGGGCCGCTTCCAGCCACGGCGTACGCCCCAGTGCATCGCGCGCTTCCAGATTGGCGCCCGCGCCGAGCAGCACGCCGATGATCTCGACATGGCCGGCCAGGGCCGCTTCATGCAACGCACTGCGGCGCTGGCGATCGCGGGCGTCGGCCCGTGCCTTGTGCTTGAGCAGCAGCTGCACACCCGCCGGATCGTCATCCTCGGTGGCGGCGGCGGCCAGCAGCACCGGGGTGCCATCGGCCGGTTCGCAGCGTGCACCGCGTTCGAGCAGGAAGCGGGCCAGACGCCAGTTGCCCACCTGGCAGGCCACCGCCAGCGGCGACCAGCCATCACGGTTCAGCGCATCGACTTCGGCAGCGGCATCGCGCAGCAGCGCGGCCACCCCCGGGTCGGAACTGCGTGCGGCATGGTGCAGCGGGGTGTTGCCATCACTGTCGGTGGCACGCGAGTCGGCGCCATTGGCGAGCAGGGTCATCACCGCTTCGGGGCGGCCATGCCAGCTGTCGCGGGTCGCCGCCAGCAGCGGGGTCATGCCCCGGTGCGGCGCATTCACATCGACGCCGCGGGCAATCAGTTCACGCAGCAGGCGCAGGTCCGGCAGCACCGCGGCCAGCACCGCCAGGCTGCGCTGGTCACGCCAGTTCGGGTCCGGCAGCGCATACGGATCGGCACCGGCCTGCAGCAGCTGCAGGCCCCGGTCGATGCGGCCCTGGCGGGCGGCCTCATACAGCGCCGGTGTCAGTTCCTGCGGCGCCATCGCCTCCAGCGGCACGGTTTCGGCCGCCGCTGCGAACATCGGTTCGGGTTCAGCGCTGGACGCCGCCAACGGCCTGGAGCGCAGCGACACCAGCGGCGCGGGCGCGACCCGCTGCAGCAGCAGGTGCAGCACCGGCGACAGCAGCACGACCGCCAGCGCGGCGGGCCAGCGCGCGCTTTCCGGCAACAGGCCCGGCCAGGCCGGCAGCACCACCAGCGCGGCCAGCGCAATGACCAGCGCGGCCACGCCGAGGCCACGCCAAGCAGTCAGGTCGCGCCCCGCCAGCGCCTGCCAGTGCTGGGCCAGGCTGCCGTCGAGGCGTTCGACATCGTTCCACAATGGCCAGGTGCGCCAGGCCGCCAGCAGGCCGGCACTGACCAGTACGCTCAGGCCAAGCACTGCCGCCAGGCTGCCGCTGTCACGCAGCGCAGCGAGCGGCCAGGCCAGCAGCAGCGCCAGCAACAGCGGGGCGGCTGCCCACAATGCCAGCAGCGCCGGCAGGTCCTGGCGTGCGACCACCTTCAGCGGCCGCAGCGCGCGGCTGCGGCGCCACCACGATATCGCCAGCGCGAACGCGGGCTGCGCCAGTGCGGCAAGGACGGCACCCGGGACGCCGCCCACGGCGGCGCCCAGCGCCAGCACCGCGCCCGCGGCGAAGGCAATTGACAGAATGCGCGGACGGGAGGCGTCAGTCATAGTGGCGCGGCATCAGGCTGGCCACCGACGGCGGCACCTGCAGGTAGAACCCGCGCTCGCTCATTTCGCTGCGGACCTTTTCCGGGTCAGCCTGCGCCAGGCGGCGCTGGGCATCCAGGGCCACCTCCAGGACGAAGGCGAGCGTCCCCAGCGAGGTGAGCAGCGGCGCGGGCAGCGCGCTGAAATCATCGCGTCGGGGAACGTAGACGTAGGTGTCCGGCTTGAGTTGGCTTTTATAGACGTAGGCGTGCATGTCCGCGGGACGATAACCCGGGAAGAGCCATGATTGTGTCGGAAAGCCGACACTGGGGAAAGCCGTCAGCCGACGATGGCGGCGCGATCAGCGGCGTTTCGCCTGCGGGGTTCAGCAATGTGGCGGCGACGTTCAGGCTGCGCCGCCGCCACACGGGCGCTTACTTGACCTTGGCGTAGGTGCCCTTCAGCGCGACACCCGCGAGGATGGCACCGGCGTAGCACTCGTAGTTGGTGCTGCTCTTGAACTCGTTCTTCTTGTAATAGCTGACAATGTCGACCACGGCGTTGGCGCCGCGCGACTTGGCACCGTCCTGCAGCGCGCGCAGTGCCGACAGCGCAACCCAGCGGCAGGCCTCGGCATCGCTCTTGTTGGCGGCGTTGGTCTTCTTGTTGGTCACGTCTTCGCCCAGGCGCTGCTGCACGCTGACCGGCTGGCCGGCCAGGTAGAAGCGCACGCTGCCGTCGATGCCGGCGTCCTTGGCGGCCTGCGAATTGACCAGTTCCTGCAGGGACTGTTCGACACGCGTGTCGCGGGCGGAAGCGGTGGAAGTCAGGGCCAGCAGCGCGGTAGCCGTGGCGATCATGAGAGTGCGGCGCATCGGAACATCTCCTTGTCGAGGGTGCGGGGGGTAACGGGAACGGTGTGTTGGCGCAGTGGATCACTCGCTCCAGCGGCGGAACACCAGCGAGGTGTTGATGCCGCCGAAGGCGAAGTTGTTGCTCATCACGTACTCGGCCTGCAGTTCGCGGCCCTGCCCGGTGATGAAGTCGAGCTGGCCACAGCGCGGGTCGACTTCGGCCAGGTTCAGGGTGGGCGCGAACCAGCCGGCACGCATCATCTGGATGCTCACCCAGGCCTCGAACGCGCCACAGGCACCCAGCATGTGGCCGACGTAACTCTTCAGCGAGCTGATCGGCACGCGGCTGCCGAACACCTGTGCGGTGGCCTGGGTCTCGGCGATGTCGCCGTGGTCGGTGGCGGTGCCATGGGCGTTGACGTAGTCGATCTGCGCCGCGTCCAGGCCGGCGTCCTCCAATGCCAGGCGCATGGCCTGGGCCATGGTGTCGGCACTGGGCTGGGTGACGTGCTGGCCATCGCTGTTGGTGCCGTAGCCGACCACCTCGGCAAGGATGGTGGCGCCGCGCGCCTGCGCGTGTTCCAGGTCTTCCAGGATCAGCGTGCAGGCGCCCTCGCCCAGCACCAGGCCATCGCGGCCGGCATCGAACGGGCGCGGCGTGGTCTGCGGCGCGTCGTTGCGCACGCTGGTGGCGAACAGCGTGTCGAACACCGCCGCAGCAGTGGCATCGAGCTGCTCGGCACCGCCGGCCACCATCACCGTCTGCTTGCCGCTGCGGATGGCTTCATAGGCCGCGCCCACACCCTGGCTGCCCGACGTGCAGGCGCTGGAGGTGGTGTACACGCGCCCGGACAGGCCGAAGAACACGCCGATGTTGACCGGCGCGGTGTGGCTCATCATCTTCAGGTAGGTGGTGGCGCTGATGCCGTCGGTGGTGAACTCGTTGAGCATGCGCCCGAATTCGCCGGTGGCCTCGTGGCTGCCGGACGAGGAGCCATAGGCCACGCCGGTACGGCCACTGCGCAGCACCGGATGCTCATGCAGGCCGGCCTCGCGCAGCGCCACCTCGGTGGCGCGCACCGACATGATCGCGACCTTGCCCATCGAGCGGGTGGTCTTGCGGTTGTAGTTCGGCGGCAGCTCGAAGTCCTGCGCCGGCGCAGCCAGCTTGGTGTTCAGCCCGGCATAGACATCCCACTCGGGCATCGCACGCACCGCGTTGCGGCAGCTGCGCAGGTGGGCCTCGATGGTCGGCCAGTCGTGGCCGAGTGGACTGATGGCGGCGGCGCCGGTGACCACCACACGACGATCGGCGGCCATCAGAGCATGCCTCCGTTCACCGAGATCACCTGGCGGGTGATGTAGCCGGCCGGTTCGGACAGCAGGAATGCCACGGTAGCCGCCACTTCGTCCGGCCGGCCAACGCGGCCGGCGGGAATCAGCTTGAGCGCGTGTTCAACCACTTCGTCGTTGAGCATTTCGGTCTCGATCAGGCCCGGGGCCACGCAGTTGACGGTGATCTGGCGGCTGGCCAGTTCCAGCGCCAGGGCCTTGGTGGCGCCGATGATGCCGGCCTTGGCGGCACTGTAGTTGACCTGCCCGCGGTTGCCGGCCAGTCCGGAGACCGACGACAGGGTGACGATGCGGCCCGGCTTGCGCCGCCGCACCATCGGCATGATCAGCGGATGCAGCACGTTGTAGAAGCCATCCAGGTTGGTGTGGATGACCTGGTCCCAATCGTCCGCTGACAGCGCCGGGAAGGCGCCATCGCGGGCGATGCCGGCATTGCAGACCACGCCGTAGTACGCGCCGTGTGCTTCGACATCGGCCTCCAGCGCGGCCCGCGCAGACGAGCGGTCGGCCACGTCGAACACCAGCACGCGGGCCTGCTGGCCCAGTGCCTGGATCTCGGCGACCACCGCCTGTGCTTCATCCACGCGGCTGCGGCAATGCACCACCACGTCGAAACCATCGCGCGCGATGCGCAGCGCAATGGCCCGGCCGATGCCCCGGCTGGCGCCGGTCACCAGCACGCCTCGATTCCCTGTCATGCCTGTCCACTCTCCAGATAGGCCATCGCGTCGGCCGGTTCGAACACCGACACGTTGGCTGTCGCCCATTCTTCCTCGCCTGCCAGGATGCGGCAGGCGAACATCCCCAATCCATTGTCACCCAACAGCTCGCAGCGCGCCTGTACGCGCAGCCGCGTACCGCTGGGGAAGCTGCTGCGCGCGCTGCTGTAGCGGCGGCTGCCGAGCAGGAAGCCCAGCTGCGGTGGCCTGTCGGCCGCACGCGCGCGGCAACCGGCCCAGGCCGCGATGGCCTGTGCCATGTACTCGATGCCGACCCATGCCGGCACCTGGTCATCCTCGACGAACAGGCCGGCCTCGGGCACCAGCAGTTCGGCCTCGATGGCGTCCTGGTCCCACTGCGTGATGCGCTCCAGCAGGCACATGTCCTGGCGGTGCGGCACCACGTCTTCGATCGCGTACAGCGTGTTCATCGACGCTCCAGTGCCAGCACGGCATTGCTGCCGCCGAAGGCGAACGAATTGCTCAGCACCCGCCGCGGCGGCTGCGCAAGGCGCGTGCCCGGCGCCACCAGCGGCAGCACCGGCAGTGCCGGGTCGGCCACGCCGTCCCACCAGTGCGGCGGCAGCAGCTGCTGCGGGTTCTCGGCCAGCAGGATCCAGCACAGCGCCGCCTCGATGGCACCCGAGGCACCCAGCGTGTGGCCGGTCAACGGCTTGGTCGAACTGGCCGGCACGTGGCTGCCCAGCACCTGCGACACGGCCAGGCTTTCCATCGCATCGTTGTGGCCGGTCGCGGTCCCATGCAGGTTCACATAGTCCACTTCGCCGGCGGCCCAGCCAGCACGCTGCAGCGCCTGCTGCAGGGCGTCGATGGCGCCCAGGCCCTGCGGGTCCGGGGCGGACATGTGGTGGGCGTCGGCCGACTCGCCCCACCCCGCCAGGCATACCGGGCCGGGTTCGCGGGTGAGCAGGAACAGCGCGGCGCCTTCGCCGATGTTGATACCGGTACGATGCTGCGAGAACGGATTGCAGCGTTGGGCCGAGACCGATTCCAGCGCGCTGAAGCCGGCCACGGTGAAACGGCACAGCGAATCGGCGCCACCGGCGATCACCGCATCGACGATGCCGGCGCGCAGCATGCGTGCGGCCGACATCAGCGCCTTGGCACTGGACGAGCAGGCAGTGGACAGGGTCCATGCCGGCCCCTGTGCGCCACTGCGCTGGCGCACGAACTGCGCGGCGGTGCCCATTTCCTGCTGGGCGTAATCAAAGCCCTGCGGCCACTGGCCCTGTTCGGCATGGCTGCGCAATGCCTGCTCGGATTCACCAATGCCCGAGGTGCTGGTGCCCATCACCACCGCTACGCGCTCGGCGCCATGGCGGGCGATCGCCGCGGCCACTGCCGGCGCGATCTGAGCCAATGCCACGTCCAGCAGGGCATTGTTGCGCCCGCGCAGGGCCACCGGCAGATCATCCAGCGCCGGCAGCGGCGTGCGTACTTCTCCCAGCGCCAGGGTGCGCCCCGGCAACAGGCTGTCGTTGTCGCTGAGCCCGCCCGGCGCGTCGGCGAACAGTGCCGACGTCACTTCGGCGCGGCCAGCGCCGAGTGCACAGACCACGCCCAGGTCGTTCAGGTAGATCGGTGCGCTCATCGGTCCGGCCCGGCCATGTCGATCGATTCGATGCGCAGCGCATAGCCTTCGGCGCGGTTGTCCAGCTGCACGCTGCCATCGTCCAGCCGCTGCAGCTGCAGCCACACGGTGCCCTCACGCGACAGGCTGCGCTGATGGCCATCATCACTGACCTGCCAGCCCGCCGGCAGAACGGCGGCAATGGCCGCAGTCGGCCACAGCGCGAACTGCAGGTCATCCAGCACGCGCTCGGCGCGCACCTGCGGTGGCAGCCATGGCGCGCGCTGCTGGGTCAGCTGCTGGCCGTCCCATTGCAGGCGCACACCGGTCTGGCCCATCGCCTGCACGGCCAGCTGCACCTGCTGGGCGTCGGCTTCCAGCAGCGCGTCGAGATCGCGCTCATGCGTGCCGAAGCGGAAATGCAGCTGCTGCTGCAACGCCAGCGGCGCCGGCAGGCTGGCCGGCGCCAGGCGCAGCGACGGCAGTTCCACCTGCGGTTTCGGCATGCGGCCGGCACAGGCGGCCAGCAGCAGGCACAGCAGCAGCACCGCAGTACGGGCAATCACGCGCCGCACAGCTGCTCCAGCACGCGCATGCGGCGGCCGCTGTCGTCGGCCACGTACGGGTTGTTGGTGTCCCAGGCGTAGCCGGCCAGGATGGAGCTGATCATGTCGCGCACTTCGGGCTGCTGTTGCGGGTGGTAGATGATCTTCTGGAAACCGCCCTCGTACCAGCTTTCGACGAAGCGCCGGAAGGTCTTCACGCCGGCACGCAGCGGGATCGAGAACTCGGCCTCCCAGTCCACGGCCTGGCCGGCATAGCGGCGCTTGAGGCATTCGCTGGCCAGCTGCGCGGACTTGAAGGCAATGGTCACGCCGGAGGAGAACACCGGATCGAGGAACTCGCCGGCGTTGCCCAGCAACGCGTAGCCGGGCCCCCACAGCGAACTGACGTTGGCCGAATAGCCGGTGATGCGGCGCACCGGCAGCACCGCCCATTCGGCGTTGGCCAGCAGCCCGGTCAGGTTGGGGTCCTCGCCGACGATGGCCTGCAGCTTCTGCAGGTCGTCACCCTCGTAGCGCTCGAAGAACGACGGCTCGGCGACCACGCCCAGCGAACAGCAGCCATTGGAGAACGGGATCGTCCAATACCAGACGTCGATGTGCTCGGGGTGGGTGGTGATCAGGATCTTGTTGCGATCGAAGTCCGCTTCGGCCGGAATGTTGTCGCGAACGTGGCAGAAGATCGCGCCGCGCACCGGGAAGTTGGACGGCGACTCCAGCTGCAGCAGCCGCGGCAGCAGCCGCGCGAAGCCGGAGGCATCGAGGATGAAATCGGCCTCGATGCGGTATTCACTGCCGTCCGGGCGGCGCACCATCACCGCCGGTTGCTCGCCCGGCTCGACCGCAAGCACTTCGTCGCCGAAGCGCAGCGTGGTGCCCATGCGCTCGGCACCGCGTGCCAGCACGTTGTCGAAGTCGGCGCGCTGTACCTGGTAGGTGGTGCCCCAACCCGGCGAGAACTTCTTCCTGAAGTCGAACGCAGTGCGTGCCTGGCCATGCACGAAGGCGGCGCCGTTCTTGTGCTGGAAGCCCGCTTCGACCACGTCCTGCAGCAGGCCCGCCGCCTCGATGTACTCCATGCTCTGCGGCAGCAGGCTTTCGCCGATGGAGAAGCGCGGGAACTGCTGGCGCTCCAGCATCAGCACCTGGCGGCCCTGCTGGCGCAGCATCGCTGCGGCCACGGAACCGGCCGGGCCGGCGCCGATGATCAGGATTTCAGTACGTTCGACAGCATCCACAGCAGTGTTCATCGGTGCGTCCTTGTTGCTCGATCAAGTGGAAAGAAGGAAGTCGGAAAACAGGCTCAGGCCGGCGGCAGATCGTGCGGCGGCGGACGGAACAGCGGCGAGATCAGCCAGACCAGGCCGATGCCGAACAGCAGGGTCAGGCCGAACGCGCGCAACGCCGGGGTCTGCGACAGGCCCAGCAGGCCGAACGACAGCCAGGTGCTGGCCGCGCCCACGCACACGGCCAGCCAGGCACTGGCGTCGCCGCGATGCTCGATCAGGAAAATGCCGTAGTCGATTCCCATGCCCAGCAACAGCATCAGTGCCAGCACGTTGAACAGCTGCAGCGGCTGGCCGAACAGGCCCAGCAGGCCCAAGGTCAATGCGCCGGCAATCAGGGTCGGCGCGAACACGCGCCAGGCCTGGCGGCGGTAGCGCAGCCACAGCGCGCCGAACACCAGCACGATGCCGACCAGCAGCAGCCCGCCCATCAGCTTGCGGTAGTGGCCCAGCAGCTGCGAGAAGTCGGCGGTGCGATCCACCCAGCGCACACCGGGCAGGCCCTCGGCCGCCCCGCGCAGGGTGGCCAGTGCATCGGCGCGCGACAGGTCATCGACCATCACCACGCTGATCATCTGCCCGCCGACCTGGCCCACCCACAGGTGCCGGAACGGCTGCGAGGCCGGCGAGGCCAGGAACGCTTCGGCCGTCAGCGGCGTGGTGGCGAAGTCCGGGCGCGGCAAGGGTTCTCCGACCGCATCGGACACGGCCTGCAGCACGCCCGGTTCCACCTTGGCGGTCAGCGCGGCGTCGGCCTGCTGGCGTGCCGGCGACGGCAGCCAGTCACTGATCGCGCGGTAACCGCCGATGCGCTTGTCGGCGGCCAGCGCACGCAGGCGTCCGGTCAGCGCCTCTTCGCGCTGCAGCAGCTGCGCCGCGTCGGTGCCCTGCACGAGGTAGAACTGTGCCGGGCTGGGCATGCCCAGCAGCTGGCTCAAGCGGATCTGCTGTGCCATCAGCGCGGGCGGCGAGGACTGCAGGCTGCGCAGGTCGTCGTCGCTGTGCAGGCGGGCGATGCCGATGGCCGAAAGCACCACGGTGGCACCGAGGAACACCATCACCGGCCGGCGCCCCTGCAGGCGCGGGAAGCGCTCCAGCGTGTTGCCCAGCCACTGCGAGAAACGGGTCTGGCGGATCTCGCCGCCATCCAGCCACGGGAACCAGAAAATCACCGTAAGGAAGGCGGCGGCCAGGCCGACCACCGAGAACAGTGCCATCTGGCGCAGGCCCGGGAACGGGGCCAGGCCCAGTGCCAGGTAGGCCAACGCGCTGGTCAGCAGGGCCAGCCACAGGCCGGGCAGCAGGTGCCGCAGCAGTTTCCAGCGACGATCGGCCGGTTCGGCCTGGCGCGAAGCGAACCAATGGATGCCGTAGTCCTCGGCCACGCCCACCAGCGACGCACCAAACACCAGGGTCAGCACGTGCACCTTGCCGAACACCAGCACGGTCACCGCCAGCGCCACGCCACAGCCGATCAGCAGCGACGCGGCGACCAGCAGGATCGGCCGCAGCGAACGGAACGCCAGCCACACCAGCAGCAGCACGGCGGCCAGCGAGCCCCAGCCGATCGTGTTGATCTCCTGGTTGGCCTGCACCGCCGCCGCTTCGGCGTGCAGCGGCACACCCGCATGCAGGATTTCCAGTTCTGGCGCCGCCGCCCTGGCGGCCTGCCCGGCCCGTTCCAGCAGGCCATCGAGATGGCGCTCGCCATCCAGCTGGAACGCCGACCCCGGCGTATCGAACTGCAGTACGGCCCAATGCCTGCCTTCGGCTTCGAGCAGGCCGTCATCACCCAGCCGCAGCCCCGACCCCTGCGCCTGCTGCTGCCACCATTGCGGCCACAGCGACAGCGGGTCCTGGCGCCAATCGGTCAGGCGCGGGGCGCCCATCGGGCCATACAGTGCAGCCAGCGCCTGCTCGGCCAGCGCGCCCGGCTCGCTGCCCTGCAGCTGCTCGCGCTGGGCCGGGGTCAGCAGGCGGTCGCGGTACGGCGCGTAGAACGCGCGCGCCTCGTCGAACCAGCCTTCGATCGAACCGCTGGGCACCAGCAACGCGCTGTCGGCATCCGCCGCCATCGCCGCAGCGAATGCCGCCTGTGCGCGCTTGGCGGCGGCGCCATCCTTGCTGCCCAACAGCACCACCACCTGCCGCGAGCTGCCATCAGCGATGCGCCGGGTGACGTCACTCAGCAGGCGGTCATGCGCGTCCTGCGGCAGCAGGGCGAGGATGTCGGTGTCGATCCGCGACTGCTGGCTCCACAGGCGCCATTGCTGCGCACCCAACACCAGCAGGAGCACCAGCCAGGCGATGCCCAGCCAATGCCACCAGCGCCGCAACCGGTCCGGCCCGTTCGATGCTGCACCCTCACTCAAAGCGGCGCGCCTCGTCGGCGGTGAGCGTGGCCGGCGCTTCGCTCAGTGCACTGAACTGGATCTGCGTGCGGTCCTTGTTGGCCTCGACGATCTCGACCTGGCGCACGTAGCGGTCACCCTGCAGGGTCAGCGACTGGAAGGCCTTGGCCAGCATCGCCGACTTCGGCGTCAGGCGCAGCCGCCAGCCCTGCCCTTCACGGCTGGCCGCCACGTTGAACTGGCCGGACAGCGCCTGCACGTCGCCACTCATCAGCGCGAACATGATCGCGTTCACCGAACGCATCGCCGGCTGCTGCCGCGCATCGAGCTCGACACGGGTGCTGCCATCGCGCTGGCGGCTGAGGATGCGGTCGGCGGTGACCACCACTTCGGAGGGGAACGGCTTGAGCGTGGTCCAGATCACGCCATGCTGGCGCGCGACCACGAACTGGCCCTGCGAGCGCAGCGGGTTCCTGAAGCCGCTGACCTGCTTTTCCTGGCTGAACTGGCCACGCAGCACGTCCGGCTGCGCCACCGCCTGGGTGATCGCATCCATGGCGGGGTCGGCCGCCTGCACCTGCGGTGCGGCAGCGAAGATCAGTGCGCACAGCAGCACGCTCGAAAGACGGGCAAGGGTGTTCACGGTGCAGGCACTCCCAGCCGTTCCCACAATACTGGAGGGCACTGGTAGAGCATTTCCCTGCTGGCCGCGTCCACCGCGACCTGGATGGTCATCGCACGGGTCAGCACCTGGCCGCTTTCCGCATCAAGGATCTCGTACTCGATCTTCAGCCGGTTCTCCCATTCCACGATGCGCGCAATCACGCGCAGCGCCTGGTTGAACAGCAGCGGGCGCACGTACTTCACCCGCGCATCGACCACCGGCCACAGGTAGCCCGATTCGAGCATCTGCGGGTAGTCGTAGTCGTAGCGCCCGAGCAGCGCGCAGCGCGCGATCTCGAAGTACTTGAAGTAATTGCCATGCCAGACCACGTTCATCGGATCGCAGTCATGGAAGGCGGGGGTCAACGCAATTTCGCCAACCCGTTCAATAGCCTCATTCACCGGCATACAGCTCCCAACGTTGCGCGCGGATCTCCACCAGCAGTTCCCGCAGTTCGCGATCCAGCGCGCGGTCTTCTTCAACCAGGGCGATGCGCTGCCCCAGGTCGGCGTACATGCCGGCCAGACTGCCATGCAGCTGCGCGTTCAGGCCAACCCGTTCGCGCAGCGCCAGGCCCTGGCGGGCGGCGATCAGCATCGCGGCCACCACCTGTTCAGTCAGCTCGATCACGCGCAGGCAGTCGCGCGCGGCGATGGTGCCCATGCTGACCTTGTCCTGGTTGTGGCACTCGGTGGAACGCGAGAACACGCTGGCCGGCAGGGTCTGCTTCAGCGCTTCGGCAGTCCAGGCCGACACGCTGATCTGCAGCGCCTTCAGGCCATGGTTGATGGCCGCGCGCGGGCCGGTGGCCGCCGACAGGTTGGCTGGCAGGCCATGGCTGTAACGGGCATCCACCACCAGCGCCAGCTGCCGGTCGAGCAGGTCGGCAACGTTGGCCACGGTGTTCTTCAGGGTGTCCATCGCCAGCGCGATGTGGCCGCCGTAGAAGTGGCCGCCATGCAGGATGCGCTCGCCGTCGGCGTCGATCAGCGGGTTGTCGTTGGCACTGTTCAGTTCGGTTTCGATCAGCTGGCGCAGGAACGGCAGGCTGTCCTCCAGCACGCCGATCACGTGCGGCGCGCAGCGCAGCGAATAGCGGTCCTGCAGGCGCTGTTCATTGCGTGGCGGACGCTCGCTGTGCAGGTCGCTGCGCAGGCGCGCGGCGATGCGGCCCTGGCCCGGGTGCGGCTTGGCCGCGAACAGGGTTTCGTCGAAGTGGTGCGCGTTGCCGTCGCTGGCCAGCACGTTGAACGCGGTCAACCGCGTGGCCATGCGGGCCAGGTAATCGGCGCGCTGCCAGGCCAGGCAGGCCAGGCCGGTCATCACCGCTGTGCCGTTCATGATCGCCAGGCCTTCCTTCGGCCGCAGCTTCAGCGGGGTCATGCCGATCTTCGCCAGCACTTCGGCCGCCGGCTGCACGCGGCCGTCGTGCAGCACCTCGCGCTCGCCGCACAGCACCGCCGCCACGTAGGACAGCGGCGTCAGGTCACCACTGGCCCCCACCGAGCCTTCGGCCGGGATCATCGGCAACACATCGTGCTGCAGCAGCGTGGCCAGGCCTTCCAGCAGCGGCACGCTGACACCGGACATGCCGCGCACCAGCGACGCCAGGCGCGCGGCCAGCACCGCACGGGTCTCGACCGGGTCCAGGTAACGGCCCAGGCCGCAGCCATGGTAGGTGTACAGGTGGTGCGGCAGTTCCGCCACCAGCGCCGGCGGGATGTTCACCGTGCACGAGTCGCCGTAGCCGGTGGTCACGCCGTAGATCACGCCGTCCTCGCGCAGCAGGCGGTCGAGGAAGTCGGCACCGCGCTGGATGTGCGCGCGGAACGCCGGCGCGTCGCTCAGTGCGGCCTCGCACTGGCGCTGGGCCAGGGCAACCACGTCTTCGATGGTCAACGGTGCATCGCCAAAGCGGCACACGGGTACGGCGTCAGTCGTCATGCGGAGCCTGATCCCAGAAGGGGAAGAAATTGAACCAGTCCAACGGGGACTGGATGACCTGGAGTTCCAGCCAGCGCGCGAAGCGCTGTGCCTGTTCGGCCAGCGCGGCGTCGCGCGAGCCACGCGGCAGCACGATGCGTTCGGCGAACTGTTCGAATGCCACCCGATAGCCATCGCCCTCGTGCAGGCAGGCCATGGTGTAGACCGGGCAGCCCAGCGCCGCGGCGAGCACATAGGCGCCGATCGGGAACGGCGCGCGATGGCCGAGGAAATCGGCGGTGACGCTGCGACCGCCCTGCACCGGCGTGCGGTCGCCGACGATGGCAACGAAGCCCCCCGCCGCCACGCGCTCGGCCAGCATCACCGCCGTGGCCGGCCCCATTTCGGTCACCTGCACCAGTTCCACCGCCGCCAGCGGGTCCAGCCGCTGCAGCAGACGGTTGAAGCGCTGCGCGTGGGCGGTATGCACCAGCACGGTGATGCGGAACCCCGGCACCTGCTCGGCCAGCACCTGGCACAGCTCCAGGCAGCCGATGTGCGCGGTGAGGATCAGCCCGCCCTCGCGGCGCGCGATCTTCTGCAGCACCAGGTCGCGGTGCAGGTGGATACGGTCGGCCGGGTAGCGCCCGCCCAGGCCGAGGATCTTGTCCAGCATCGTGTCGGCGAAGGCGAAGAAGTGGCGCAGGCTGTCGCGCCGGGTCGGCGCGCGGCCGAGCACACCGCTGTATGCCTGCAGCCGCTGCAGGTACTGCATCGAGGCCTGTCGCCCCACACGGTTGCCCAGCCAATGGCAGGCCACCACCGGCCACGCGCACAGGCGGAATGGCCAGCGCCCGAACCAGCGGTGCACCCAGCACAGGAACAGCACGCCGGCCACCGACGTCGATTCGCCGATGTCGGCCCAGTGCGGGACGTCCTGCGCGGTCGCCATCTCAGCGCTGCCCCTGCAGGCGGCGCCACAGCAGCCGCGGTGCGCGCCAGAGCATGCCGAAGAACAGGCGGGTATGCATGCGGCTGATGCGCACGTTGTCGCGCCACACATCGAAGTGCGACACGCCATCGGACGGATAGGTCACGCGCGTGGCCAGGTGCTCGACCGGCAGCCGGCGCCAGTACAGGCGCACCATTATTTCGGTATCGAAATCCATGCGCCGGCCGATGGTCTCTTCACCGATCAGGCGCAGCACCGGCGGCAGCGGATACACCCGGAAGCCGCACATGGTGTCGCGCAGGTGCAGCGACAGCGTGTTGATCCAGACCCAGACGTGGGTGGCGTAGCGGCCATACAGGCGTGCCTTGGGAACACTGGCGTCGTAGGCCGGAATGCCGCAGATCACTGCATCCGGATGCGCACGCGCGGCCTCGATGAAGCGTGGCAGGTCAGCGGTATCGTGCTGGCCGTCTGCGTCGATCTGCAGCACGTGGCTGTAGCCACGCGCGCCGGCTTCAGCAAAACCGGCCAGCATCGCCCCACCCTTGCCCTGGTTGGCGTCCAGGCGCAGCAGGTCGACGCCCTGGCGCTGTGCCAGCGTACGCAGCACCGCCGCGCACGCGTCATGCGAGCCATCGTCGACCAGCAGGCAAGGCAGGCCAGCGGCCTGCACACCGTCGACCACCGCCACGATGGCGTGCTCGTGGTCGTAGACGGGAATCACTACCAGTGGCGCGAACGCGGCACCGGCAACGGCCGGGTCAGTTCGCATCGGCGAAAACCACCTTGCCGCTGGCATGCACACCGTGGCTGGAGGTATAGCGGAAGGCCAGCACGTTGCGTGCGGCATCCCAGTCCAGCTGCAGGGTCAACTCATCGCCGGGGCGGGCCACATGCTGGAACTTCACCGCGTCCATGCGCAGGAACGCCCGCGGCATCGCAAATGCCTGGCGGCCGAAACGCATCGCCCAGTCCAACTGCGCCACACCGGGCAGGATCGCCGCCTGCGGGAAGTGGCCCTGGAACGGCCGCAGCGCCGGGTCGAGGGTCATGCGCAGCGTGGCGCTGGCGGCGTCGCGGCGGTCCCAGACCGGCACCGGCATCAGTGGCTGGAACAGCGCCGCCAAGGCCGCCTGGGTCACCTTGCCCTGCGCGTTGATCGGCAACGCCTGCACCAGGCGCCAACGGCGCGGCCGGGTCACCGCGTCATGCGCATGCGCCAGGCGCGCGCCCAGGCGTTGGCCCAGCGCACGGCGCGCGGCGTCGCCGCCCTCCAGCAGCGCCGGATCGGCCGGAACCACCACGGCGGCCAGCTGCTCGCGCTGCCCGGGCAGCACCAGCACGCGCACGTCATCCACTTCGGTGTCTTCGCGCAGCGCGCGTTCCAGCGCATCCAGCGAGACGCGGCGCTCTTCGATCTTGACGATGCGGTCGGCGCGGCCCAGCAGCCGGAAACGGCCATCGGCCAAGGCTTCCACGCGGTCCTGGGTGCGCCACCAGCCGGGGGTTTCCAGATGCGCCGAGGCCACCGCCAGGCAGCCGTCGTCGATCCGCCACTGCACACCCGGCAGCGGCTGCCACGGCGGCAGGTCGGTGTCCCAGCGGCGCCAGGCGATGCCGCCGGTTTCGCTGCTGCCATAGACCTCGGTCGGAGCCACGCCCAACCACTGCCGCACCTGTCGCGCCGCGTCCTCCGGCAGCGGGCCACCGGAGGAGAACACCGCGCGCAGGCGGCCATGCAGGCTGGCCCAGTCGAGCTGCTCGGGCAGGCGCTTGAGATGGGCCGGCGTCGCCACCAGCACCGTGTCGGTACCGGCCAGCGCGCCCACCAGGTCTTCGTGGAAGAACCGGCGCGGGTGGATCAGGCGGCCGGCAGCCAGCGGCCACAGCACCCGGAACAGCAGCCCGTAGATGTGCTGGTGGGACACCGTGCCGTGCACCTGCGCGCCATCCAGCTGCGCACCGAACGCGGCCTGCAGCGCTTCCACCTCGCGCGCCAGCTGGTCCAGGCGTTTGCCGATCGCACTGGGCTGGCCGGTGCTGCCGGAGGTGAACACGCACAGCTCGCAGGCGCGCTCGTCCAGCGCCTGCAGTTCGTCGTCCAGTGCGGCGTCCAGCGCCGCCAGCGGGCGGTAGTCGGCCGACACGTCGCCCGCGAAACCGCTCACCTGCGGCTGCAGCGCCTGCAGCGTGGCCGGCAGGTTGTCAGCGGCCAGGAACACCCGCTTGCCGGCATGCCAGGCGCCGAACAGCGCCGCAGCGAAGGCCACGGCGTCATCGAAATACAGGGCCCAGTCGCGGCCTTCGGCCGCCGCAAAGGCGGCGCGCCAGCCCAGCACGCGCTGGCGGAAGCAGGCGTGGTCAACCATGTCTCCGTCGCACAGGCCGACGCTGCGCTGCGGCCGCGCCTCCAGCAGCAGCCGGTCCAGGGCAATCCACTCAGCCATGCGCGTGCGCCGCCTTCACCCGCCGCCGCACCAGCCACTCACCTGCGAACAACACGCCCATCATCACGTACGCCAACAATCCGTTGTAGAGCATCCAGGCCCGGTCCGACGCGTACAGCGCGGTCAGCAGGGCCAGGCTGCCGTTGAGAACGAAGAAGCCGCACCACACCTGGGTGACGCGGCGGGTATAGGCCACCGCGAACGGGGGCAGGTCCGGCTCCTGCAGCCGCGCCAGGCGCTCCACCAACGGCGGCCCGAAGCGCAGGCTGGTGCCGAACACCGCCAGCATCACCGCATTGACCAGCGCCGGGTACAGCTTCAGCGGCAGGGCCTGGTTGAGCACGGTGGCCAGCACCGCCAGCAGGCCGGTGCCGGCGGCGGCGGCCCACCACAACGGCTGGCGCGTGCTCAGCGCACGCAGCAGGGCCAGGGTGAACAGCAGCAGCGACAGCCAGCGCGGCTCGAAGCGGCCCATCGCCAGGTACACCAGCAGCGGGTAGGCAAGCGAAATCGCTGCCACCACGACGGTACGTGCGCGAGCCATGGCGAAGCCGCCGGCGCTGCGGTCAGGCGGCTGCCTGGTCCGGCAGCAGTCCATGCACGACATCAACGATGTCCTGCACGGTGCGCACGGCCTTGAACGCTTCCGGCTGCAGGTTGCGGCCGAGCAGTGGCTTGAGCTGCACGATCAGGTCGACCGCATCGATGCTGTCGATGTCCAGGTCGTCGTAGAGCCGGGCCTCGGGGGTGATCCGGGCGGTTTCAATCTCGAAGCTGTCGGTCAGGATGCTGACGATGCGTTCGAACAGTTCATTCTTGGTCATGGCAATTCCTGGCGCCGTTACGACTGGCGGGCGGCGACGAACTCGCCGAGCGCGCGCACGCTGGAGAAATGGCGACGGGTTTCTTCCGAATCGGCCGACAGGCTGACACCGTACTTCTTCTGCAGTGCCAGGCCCAGCTCCAGCGCGTCGATCGAATCCAGGCCGAGGCCCTCGACGAACAGCGGCGCGTTCGGATCGATGTCCTCCGGCGTGATGTCCTCCAGCGAAAGGGAGGAAATGATCAATTCCTTGATCTCGTGCTCAAGTGCTTGCACGGGGCGGATCTCCAGACAGGTCGAAATAACGAGAAAGGTGCTCGGTGACGCGGCGTGCTGCCAAGGCATCCCCCCTTGGCGAGTCGTCATCGGCCAGGAAGGGCGCGATCGGGATATCTTCGCCGATCTGCAGCCGAACGTGAAAGCGACGTGAGGGGACACGATACCACTTCTGCCCCTTGGTCAACGTGGGCGGGGTGCAGGTGATCCGCACCGGGGTGATGTCCAGCCGGCCACGGACGGCGATGTTGGCGGCCCCGCGCTGCAGCCGCGGCGGCTGGCCCGGCACGCTGCGGGTGCCTTCGGGGAAGATCACCAGGGTGCCGCCGGCGTGCACCGCGGCCACGCAGTCATCGACCAGGCCCGCCCCGTCGTCGTTGGCGATGTAGCCGGCCGCCCGCACCGGCCCGCGCATGAACGGGTTGCAGGCCACGGCCCGCTTCACCACGCAGTCGGCGTTGGGCAGCAGCGAGATCAGGCAGACCACATCGATCAGGGTCGGATGATTGGCCAGCACCAGCAGGCCGTCGCGCTGCAGGCGCTCACCGCCCTCGATCTGGTAGGTCATCACCCCCAGCGCACGCATCAGGCGCAGGTGGCTGGCAAAGGCGACCTGGACCACGCGGCGGGCGCGGCGGCGGCGGACCACCGGGTCGCGCATCAGCAGCAGCACCGGCATCACCAGCACGCCCAGCAGCAGGCCGCCCACGCCGAACGCGGCAAAGCTCAGGCCGGTGCCGAGCACCCGCCAGGCGTGATCGAGGCGGCGCAGCGCCTCAGCCACGGCGTCCCCAGCGCCAGCGCTGGCCCTGTGCCACATGTTCCAGCGCCGGCGCGCCGGACAGCAGGAAGCGGTGCAGGTCCAGCGCGTGCGGCAGTGCGCCCGGGGCGGTGGCAGTGGCCTCCGGCGCCGCCTCCCACTGCAGGGAGAGGGTCGGCTGGCCCGGCACCGGCGCCGTCAAACGCCAACACCAGGCAAAGAACGGGTCGGGTTCGTCGGCGAACGTCGAGTAAATCTCGGGAAGGCGCGACTCATACACCACCACCCGCACTTCGCGGGCGCCATCGGCGAGCAGACCGGCCGCTTCCAGGCAGGCGGTCTCGACCGTGGCCTGGCCGGCGGCCAGCGCCAGGTAGTTGCCACGGTGGCCGCGCGCGATCGAGTACAACGCAGCGATCGCGTTGTGCACCGACAGGCCGAACCCCGTCGGTGACAAGGGCTGATCGCTGGCCAGCGCCCCCAGCAGCTCCATCGAACGGGCCACGTCGCCGTGGCGGCTGGCGAACACCAGCGGGACCTGGCTGTCCGCCCCCTGCCCATCCTCGCACCAGCAGGCAGCCTGGATCGCCATCCGGCCCAGCCGCTCGATGCGGCGGCGCTGCATTGCCGGGATCTCGGCCAGCGCCGGCGTGTCTTCGCCAACCGGCAGATACGGCGCATCGGCCCAGCCCAGCCACTGGCTACGCTCGCTCAGGCCGGGCGCCCAGGCAGCCCAGTCGACGATGGAGAATTCGATCATTTAGCGAAGGTGCTTCAACGGGAGAACGATAGGCACGAGCCATTACGGCGACGCGCGGCGGCCCCCCAGTCCTGCAGCCGTGCGTCCGTCCAGGACGTCGCCGGCTGCCCCCCTGGCTGCCGGAAAGGAGCGCACGCTAGCACGTCCTGCACGGGGTGTGCAGGTTTCACATTCCCCAACACGGGAGCCGGCACCGGCGGCCCCCGCTTCAATCAATCAGTGGTAACCGGTATCGGCGTGCACCTTGCCGCGGAATACCCGGTACGACCACGCGGTATAGCCGAGGATGACCGGCAGCAGAACGACCAGCCCGACCAGGGTAAAGCCCAGCGAGGAGGCCGGCGCGGCGGCCTGCCACAGGGTCATCGACGGTGGCAGCAGGTAGGGCCACATGCCCAGCACCAGGCCGAGGAAACCGAGCACGAACAGGGCCAGGCTGAGCAGGAACGGCGGCAGGTCGCGGCGCGGATGGGTCGCGCTGCGCCACAGCGCGGCGGCTACCGCCAGGGTCAGCAGCGGCACCGGCGACAGCCACCAGAAGTTGCCGTCGCTGAACCAGCGCGCCATCAGCCGCGAATCGAGGAAGGGCAGCCAGCTGCTGACCAGGCCCATCGCCGCGATCACCGCCACCACCAGCGGCCGGGTCATCTGCCGCGCCAGCGCCTGCACGCGCCCTTCGGTCTTCAGGATCAGCCAGGTGCTGCCCAGCAGCGCATAGCCGGCCACCAGCGCGGCACCGGTCAGCATCGCGAACGGGCTGAACCAGGCGAACGGCCCGCCCTGGTAGGCGCCGTCCACCAGCGGGATGCCCTGCACCAGCGTGCCCAGGATCACGCCCTGGGCGAACGTCGCCAGCAGCGAACCGAGGCCGAACGCCACGCTCCACAGCCGGCGTGACCGATGTGCCTTGAAGCGGAATTCAAAGGCCACGCCACGGAACACCAACGCCACCACCAGCACCAGCACCGGCAGGTACAGCGCCGACAACAGCACCGCATAGGCCTTGGGGAAGGCCGCCAGCAGGCCGGCACCACCCAGCACCAGCCAGGTCTCGTTGCCGTCCCAGATCGGCGCGGCGGTGTTCATCATCAGGTCCAGCTGCTCCTCGTCCTCGGCGAAGGGGGCGAGGATGCCGATGCCAAGCACGAAGCCGTCCAGCACCACGTACATCAGCACGCCGAAGCCGATCACCGCGAACCACGCCACCGGCAGCCAGGTCATCAGGTCCATGTCAGCGCTCCTCCAGCGGTTCGTCGGCTGCCGACAGCGGGCGCGCCGGGGTGTGGCTGCCGTGGTCCAGCGACGGCCCCTCGGCATACGGCTGCGGTCCGTGGCGCAGGATCTTCACCAGGTACCAGATGCCCCAGCCGAACACGAAGGCGTAGCCGACCACGTAGACGCCCAGCGACAGCGCCGTCATCCACGCGCTCTGCGGGCCAACCGCATCGGCGGTGCGCAGCACGCCGTACACCACCCACGGCTGGCGCCCCATCTCGGTGACGAACCAACCGGACAGCAGCGCGACGAAGCCACTCGGCAGCATCCAGTTCCATCCACGCAGCAGCCACGGTGAATCCAGCAGCTTCCTGCGCCACAGCTGGAACGCTGACACCCAGGCCAACAGCAGCATCAGCGTGCCCAGCCCGACCATGATGCGGAAGGCAAAGAACACCGGCGTCACCGGCGGCCGCTCGCTGGCCGGTACCGAGGTCAGCGGGTCGAAGGTGCCATCCAGCGAGTGGGTGAGGATCACGCTGCCCAGCTTCGGGATGGCCACTTCGAAATCGTTGCGCTCTTCCTTCTCGTTGGGCAGCGCGAACACCACCAGCGGTACGCCCTCGCCTTCCTCGGTTTCATGCCAGTGCGCTTCCATCGCCGCGATCTTCATCGGCTGGTGCTTGAGCGTGTTCAGGCCATGCATGTCGCCGACGAAGATCTGCACCGGCACGGTCAATGCCGCGAACGCCACCGCTGCGATCAGCATGCGACGTCCCGCTTCCACGTGCGTGCCCTTGCGCAGGTACCACGCACCGACGCCACCAATCACGAAACAGGTGGTGATGAACGAGCCCAGTGCCATGTGCGCCAGGCGATAGGGGAACGAGGGGTTGAACACCACCTGCCACCAGTCCACCGGATGCACGATGCCGTTGACCATCTCGTAGCCGGCCGGTGTATGCAGCCAGCTGTTGGACGACAGGATCCAGAACGTGGAGAACAGCGTGCCCAGCGCCACCATGCAGGTGGACAGGAAATGCAGGCGCGGCGAGACCCGGCCCCAGCCGAACATCATCACGCCGAGGAAGCTGGCTTCCAGGAAGAACGCGGTCAGCACCTCGTAGGTCAGCAGCGGGCCGATGACCGTACCGGCCACCTCGCTCAGCCGCGGCCAGTTGGTGCCGAACTGGAAGGCCATGACGATGCCACTGACCACGCCCATGCCGAACGACACCGCGAAGATCTTCTGCCAGAAGAAGTACAGCTCGCGCCACACGGGCAACTTGGTGCGCAGCCAGCGCCATTCGATGAAGGCCAGCCAGCTGGCCGTGCCGATGGTGAAGGCGGGGAACAGCACGTGGAAACTGATGACGAATCCGAACTGGATCCGGGACAACAACAACGCGTCCAAGGGACGCCTCCTGCCTGCGACCGGTGGGATACCAGACCACTTTAGGAGGATTTCGTTAAGACGGGATGCGACCGGGTGACGCGCTGCTTCACTTTGTCGCAGGGGTCAACCGTTCTGGTAGCTGCCAACCCTGGTTGGCACACACGCCCAAACGCCGACCTAGGTCGGCATCTACCCACCGCGATTGGAGCGGCCCACCGCCCGGCGGGTGCCTCAGTGCCAGAAATACCAGGCCGCTGCAGCCAGCAGTGCGCCAAACAACAGCACCTGCACCACCACATAGCCCACGCCACTGTCGCGCGACTCAGCGGCAATGCGCTTCTGCAGCGCCTCGCTCACATCCGGCGTTGCTTCCTGCTGCACCTGCTCACGCAACGCCTGCGCCAGCGCGCGCTTTTCCGCATCGCGAGGGTCGGTCGATTGAGTCACAGCAGCTCTCCGGCGGTGGCATGCCGCGTCAGTTCCTGCTTCAGGACCTGGCGCGCGCGGTGCAGGTGGCTCTTGATGGTACCGCGCGCCAGCCCGGTCACCTGCTCGATCTCGGCCAGATCGAAATCCTCCAGGTAATGCAGGCCGACGATCAGGCGCTGCGGCGCGCTCAGCCGTTCCAGTGCCGCGCCGAGCTGGCGCCCGGCCTGCAGCGCCTCGCTCAACTCGGCGGGCCCGGGGCCTTCATCGCCGATCCCCAGTTCCTCCGGCACCTCCACCGCCACCATCCATTGCGCCTCCAGCCGCCGCCGGCGCAGGTGCTGCAGCGCCGTGGTGTAAGCGACCCGGGAAACCCAGGTGCGCAGCGAGGATTCAAAACGGAACCGGTGCAGCTGGCGGAACACGGCAAGGAAGGTTTCCTGCAGCAGGTCGGCGACCTGGTCGCGGTCGCCGACCATGCGTCCGATCACATGCGCGCAGGTGCGCTGGTGGGTCTCCACCAGCTGCGCGAAGGCCGACTGCGAGCCATCGATGATGGCTCGCACCAGGGCCTGGTCCGCGTCCAGCGCTTTGCCGGGGGCCGCCGTCGCCGCCCTATCCTCGCGGCGACGCCCCCGCAATGCGGCCAGTGCTCCGCCCAGCAGGCTCATGCGCGGGGCGCCCCCTGTGCCCGTGGCATATTCCGGCTCAGCCCTTGCGTGCCGCAGGGCGGGTGAAGTGCCAGGCCAGCAGCTGGCCGAGGCCGGCACTACCGACCAGCGCGGCAGCGGCACCAAAGGTCAGGTCACGGGCACCGATGGCTTCCAGCAGGGCCATGGCCAGGGCCAGGCAGACCAGGCTGATGCCCCAGCGCAGCGCCCCCTGGCGGCGGCGCTCTTCTTCCAGCACGGCCAGCGAGCGGATCACTTCCTCCGGCACGTGCGGGGCCACCAGCTTGCTGCGCGCGCGCGCATCGGCAATGGCATGGATCGCGTAGGCGATGCAGATGAAGAGGGTGATCGGAATGAGTTCCTGCATGGTCGGGCTCCTGTTCGATGGATGATGCGGGTTCAGGAGAATGGATGCGCGACCACGGCAACCGGTTGCACCACTTTGCCAATCCCGCTGCCATGACCTGTGGCCCCTGCCCCGGGCCCGTGCGGCTGCTACGCTTGCCCGGTTTCCTCTTCTGGTGCCGTCCGCCCATGTCCCGAGTGCTGCCCCTGTCCCTCCTGCTGTCGGCCGTGCTGGCCGCACCGGCTGCGCATGCTGCGCCGACGCCGATCACCATCGAACAGGCGATGGCCGACCCGGACTGGATCGGTCCGCCGGTCGAGAAGGCCTGGTGGTCGTGGAACAGCCAGCAGGTGGAATACCAGCTCAAGCGCAACGGCAGCCCGGTGCGCGACACCTTCCGCCAGCCGGTGGCCGGCGGCGTGGCCGCGCAGGTGGCTGATGACCAGCGCGGCACCCTGGACGTGGCCGATCCGGTCTACGACCGCAGCCGCAGCCGCAGCGCCTTCGTGCGCAATGGCGATGTGTTCGTGCGCGACCTGCGCAGCGGCGCGCTGACCCAGCTCACCCGCAGCAACGAGCGCGCGGGCAACGTGAACTTTGCCGCCGACAACGGCGTGATCTGGCGCGTCGGCCAGAACTGGTTCCACTGGACCGCCGCCAGCGGCGTGCAGCAGGTGGCCAGCCTGAAGGCCGAGAAGGACCCGCGCACGCCGCCGAAGGCCGACGTGCTGCGCGACCAGCAGCTGCGCACGCTGGAAACCCTGCGCCGCGACCGCGAGCAGCGCGAGGCATTGAAGGACCAGGACCAGCGCTGGCGCCAGGCCGACCCGACCCGCGCACCGGGCCCGGTCTACCTGGGCGCCGACGTCGAGATCGGTGACAGCGTGCTGTCGCCGGACCTCACCCACCTGATCGTGGTGACCAAGCCGAAGGACTTCGACGACGGCCGCACCAGCAAGATGCCGCTGTACGTGACCGAATCGGGATACGAGGAAACCGAGGACACCCGCACCCGCGTCGGCCGCAACGGCTTCGAACCGCACACCCTGTGGTACGTGGACGTGCGCACCGGCAAGGCCGAAAAGCTCTCGCTGGCCAGCCTGCCGGGCATCAGCACCGACCCGCTGGCCGAACTGCGCCGCAAGGCCGGCAAGGACGCGCTGAAGGGCGAGCGCAGCGTGCAGGTGATGAGCGACTTCATGGGCGGCGGCATCCGCTGGAGCGCCGACGGCCAGCAGGCCGCGGTGATGCTGCGTGCCAACGACAACAAGGACCGCTGGATCATCAGCGTCAATGCCGCCGACGGCCGCGTGCAGAACCGCCACCGCCTGACCGACAACGCCTGGATCAACTGGGGCTTCAACGATTTCGGCTGGATGGCCGATGGCCGCACGCTGTGGCTGCTGTCCGAGGAATCGGGCTTCTCGCACCTGTACACCCAGGCCGGCACCGCCAAGCCGCAGGCGCTGACCAGCGGCAAGTGGGAAACCTCGGCGCCGGTGCCGTCGGCCGATGGCAAGGGCTTCTACTTCCTGTGCAACCAGCAGGCCCCGCATGACTACGAAGTCTGCGCGGTCGACACCGGCAGCCGCCAGGTGCGCGAGCTGACCAGCCTCAACGGCGTGGAGGATTTCTCGCTGTCGCCGGATGGCCAGCAGCTGCTGGTGCGTTACTCCGGTGCCTACCTGCCGCCGCAGCTGGCGGTGCTGCCCAGTGCCGGTGGCCAAGCGCGCGTGCTGACCGACACCCGCACCGCCGACTACAAGGCACGCCAGTGGATCCAGCCGAAGCTGGTGGCAGTGCCGTCCAGGCACGGTGCCGGCGTGGTCTGGGCCAAGTACTACGAGCCGGAAAACAAGGAACCGGGGAAGAAGTACCCGATCGTGATGTTCGTGCATGGCGCCGGCTACCTGCAGAACGTGCACCAGCGCTACCCGGCCTACTTCCGCGAGCAGATGTTCCACAACCTGCTGGTGCAGAAGGGCTACATCGTGCTGGACATGGACTACCGCGGCAGCGAGGGCTACGGCCGCGACTGGCGCACGGCCATCTACCGCAACATGGGCCACCCGGAACTGGAAGACTACAAGGACGGCCTGGACTGGCTGGTCGACACCCAGCAGGGTGACCGCGACCACGCCGGCATCTACGGTGGTTCCTATGGCGGCTTCATGACCTTCATGGCGCTGTTCCGTGCGCCGGGCACCTTCAAGGCCGGCGCCGCGCTGCGCCCGGTGGTCGACTGGCACAACTACAACCACGGCTACACCAGCAACATCCTCAACACCCCGGACATCGACCCGGAGGCGTACCGCGTGTCCTCGCCGATCGAGTACGCGCAGAGCCTGCAGGACAACCTGCTGATCGCCCACGGCATGATGGATGACAACGTGTTCTTCCAGGATTCGGTGAACCTGACCCAGCGCCTGATCGAGCTGCACAAGGACAACTGGTCGATCGCACCGTACCCGCTGGAACGCCACGGCTACGTGCGCGCCGATTCCTGGCTGGACCAGTACAAGCGCATCCTCAAGCTGTTCGAGCAGAACCTGAAGTGAGCAACGCCGCGGCCACGATCCGGATCGTGGCCGCGGTCATCCTGGATGACCGCGGCCGGGCGCTGCTGGTGCGCAAGCACGGTGCCCGCCGCTTCATCCAGCCCGGTGGCAAGCCCGAACCCGGCGAAGCACCGCTGCAGGCGCTGGCCCGCGAGCTGGACGAAGAACTGGGCGTGCAGCTGCGCGCCGATGCCGCCATCGCGCTGGGCACGTTCGAGGACTGGGCGGTGAACGAGCCCGGCCACCGCGTGCAGGCACAGGCGTGGTGGGTGCAGGTGGACGGTACGCCGCAGGCGCGCGCCGAAATTGCCGAACGCGCCGAAATTGCCGAACTGGCCTGGGTATCGCTGCAACCACCGCATGGCCTGCCCTTGGCACCCTTGAGCGAACACCATATCCTGCCGGCGGTCGCCACCCGGGTGACGGCCCGCTGAGCAGGCGGGCGCCGACTGCAAGGACATCGGATGTCAATGTCGATCCCGTCGATCCCCTCGCCGCCGTCCCCGGCCTATCACGCCTGGGTGCGCCCGGTGGCACAGGCCTCGTTCTGGCTGTCACTGCTGCTGACGGTCTACTTCGTGCTGCAGGGACTGGTGCTGTGGCCGCTGCACCAGCTAGCGCTGTGGCGCCTGGTGGAAAGCGAAGTGCAGCACCAGCAGCTGCACAGCCTGGTCTGGCTGCTGGCGCATCCGGTCGCCGCGTCAATGGTCGTCGCGTTGTTGTGCCTGGCCTCGACCGTATCCAGCTGGGGCCTGCTGCGTGAACGTCGCTGGGGCCTGTGGAGCTTCGTGGTACTGCTGCTGCTGAGTGCCCTGACCAACTTCGCAGCCGCCTGGTGGCTGGACCTGTTCATGGGCGACTTCATTCCGCTGCTGGCCGATGACCCGGCCCTGCTGCAGGAGCTGCAGCTGAAACGCTGGCTGATCACGCTGACCGTGGTCGGCATGTCGTTCGTGCTTCTCGGCCTGCAGGGCTGGCTGGCCTGGCGCCTGCTGCGCCCCGACCTGCGCGCGCGCTTCCGCTGAGTTCTGCCGGGTGTGGGCCAGGGCCTCCGGCAGCACCCGGCGTTTTGCCTTTGATCGTCAAGGAGTCGACATGCTCTCACTCGCACCGTACCGCCACTGGCTGGCCTGGGCGTTGCTGCTGGCCACGCCGGTGGCCGCGGCACAGGCACCGCAATGTGGCCTGTTCAAGGCCGACGAAGGCAGCAGCACGCTGCGCGTCAGCTCATCCAACCGTGGCGAGCAGAAGCACTTCGGCAGCGCTCCGACCCCGGTCGCGTTCCAGCAGATCGAAGGCAAGCTGCAGCTGGTGAATCTGGAATATGGCCTGCCCAGCGCGCTGCAGGTGCGCGACCGTGGCCGCACCCTCGAGCTGGACGGCACGGTCTACACCCTGCAGGCCCCTGCACAGTGCGCCGCAGCCGCTGCGCCGGCTGCGGGCAGCTGCCTGGCCGATGCGGCGGCCTGCCTGGACAACCGCCACGAGGCGACCCCGACCGTGCTGGCAGCGGCGTGCCGGGAAGGCGTGCCCGGCATGTGCCTGCAGCTGGCCGATCGCTGGCATGACGAGGCCAGGGCGCCGGCCACGCCGGATGAGGTGCAGCAACAGGCCCTCCTCGATACCGCACTCGCCGGCATCGAACTGCCTGTGCCGTGCCGGAATGGCGGCTTCAGCAACGAGACACCGGCCTGTGCAGCGGCGCTGGAAGCGGATCCGGCGCTGCAGGAGCAGATCGTCAAGGCCGCGATGGGTGCGGCGATGGTCGAAGCCGTGAGCTCCGTGCTGTCACCCTCCACGCCGGTAGTGGTGCCGGCCGTGCAGCGCCAGCAGCTGTTGCAGTTGTGCCAGCAGGTCGGCCATGGCGGCTTCTGCAGCCGCGTGGCCGAGCTCTCGTGGGAATCCGGCGACCCCTTGCAGGCGGTGCAGGCACTGACCACAGCGTGCGCGCCCGGCAAGGACAGCGCCGCCTGCGAGCGCCTGCCTGCATTGCAGGCGCTGGGCGCCTCGTTGCGACCGCAGCCGGCTACGGCGCTGCCCTGCGGCACCTTCCGCGCCGCAGGTGGCCTGATGGATACGCTGGACTTCGGCGATGCAGGACGGGTCGGCATCGGCTGGGACAGCCAGCTGCGTGCTCGTGTCGAAGACGGCGACATCCGCATCCGCCACGACAAGGGCGGCGACTTCGTGCTGCGGCCGTTGCCCGGGGGCCAGCTGCTGGGCCTGGACACGTGGACACGCTTCCAGGTGTTCGTGCCGACCGGCGAGGGCGCGAGCACCTGCAGCCCGCCGAAACACTACACGGTGCTGCCGCTGCCGCAGGACTGCCCGCAGGCGCTGGCCAGCGGCGGTGCCGAAGCCTGCTGCGCGCAGGGCAAGCTGCAGGGCTGCAACATTCTTGGCAACCGTCTTGCGCTGTCCGGCCAATGGCGACAGGCAGCAGAGCACTACACCCCCGTGTGCCGTGCCGGCGTGCGCGAGGGCTGCGAAAACCTGGTCGAAGCGCAGGGCCGCAGCAGCGACGTCGACGCCCATGCGACGCTGGAGCGGCTGTGTGCCGCCGACCGCAGCGGGCGCCACGTCGCCTGCGACGTGCTGGACACCGGAAACTGGAGCGCCCTGGAGCTGGGCCGCGTCCTGCAGGAGGCGGTGGACGAAGCGACGGCCGAGGACACTCCGGCGCCGCGCGCTTCCAACCGCAAGCGCTGAGCCTGCCAGGGCCTGTCCGCAGCGTTGGCCGGGCCCTGCGGTAAAGTACGCGCCATGAACGAATTCGAGCGCGTTCGCGCCTACCTCACCGAGCTGCAGGACCGCATCTGTGCGGCGATCGAGGCCGTCGATGGCCGGGCCCGCTTCCAGGAAGACCTGTGGCAGCGTGCAGAGGGCGGTGGCGGGCGTACCCGCGTGCTGCGCGACGGTGCGGTGTTCGAGCAGGCCGGCATCGGCTTCTCCGACGTTGCTGGCAGCCGCCTGCCGCCGTCGGCCTCGGCCAACCGCCCGGAACTGGCGGGCGCCTCCTGGCGCGCCACCGGCGTGTCGCTGGTGTTCCACCCGCTCAACCCGTACGTGCCGACCACCCATGCCAACGTGCGCTTCTTCCAGGCACAGCGCGACGGTGAAGTGGTGGCCAGCTGGTTCGGCGGCGGCTTCGACCTGACCCCGTTCTACCCGTTCGACGAGGACGTGCAGCACTGGCACCGGGTCGCACGCGATCTGTGTGCACCGTTCGGCGACGAACGCTACGCCGCGCACAAGCGCTGGTGTGACGAGTACTTCTTCCTGCGCCACCGCAACGAAACGCGCGGCGTCGGCGGCCTGTTCTTCGACGACCTGCACGGCGACTTCGAGCGCGATTTCGATTATCTGCGCGCGGTCGGCGATGGCTTCCTCGACGCCTACCTGCCGATCGTGCAGCAGCGCAAGGACACACCCCATGGCGAACGCGAACGCGAGTTCCAGCTGTACCGCCGCGGCCGCTACGTGGAATTCAACCTGGTCTACGACCGCGGCACCCTGTTCGGGCTGCAGAGCGGTGGCCGCAGCGAAAGCATCCTGATGAGCCTGCCGCCGCGGGTGCGCTGGGAATACGGCTTCTCGCCCGAACCCGGCAGCCCCGAATCGCGCCTGGCCGACTACCTGGTGCCGCGCGACTGGCTCTGAGGGGTGTCGTCGCGCGGGGCGTGGGCTCGGCGCTGGTCAGCTGCCCTTCCGCGCGATGATGGTGATGTGCCCTGTCGTCTCCAGCAGGGCAATCTGCACATCTTCAATCTGCAGCCCGCCCTGCTGGCGCAGCGCGGCATCGAAGTCGGCGCGGCTGATCAGCTCGCGGCGAAGTACCGCCTCGAACAGGCGACCATCGCGCGCGATTACGGTGGGTTCTCCTTCGATCAACCGCTCCATGCGCCGATTCCGGGTGGTGAGCCAGCCCACCCCGTAGTTCAGCAGGATCAGGGTCGCCGCCAGCAGCAGGCCGCCGCCCAGCGAGGTATCCGTGCCCAGCAGCGCGTTCTGCACCGCGTTGCCCAGCAGCACGATCAGCAGCACGTCGAACGGCGTGATCTGCCCCAGAGCCCGCTTGCCGCCCAGCCGGACCATGCCCAGCACCACGACGTAGACCACCACCGCGCGCAGGATGAATTCCCACCACGGCATGGCCAGGGCGAACAGGTCGGGCATGGTCTTCCCCTGCGGAACGGTGGCCCAGCCTAGCACCTGGGGTCAGATCCCTTTGCCCCATCAGCGCCTGGGGTATTCCATCGGCACAAATAAAAAGCCCCGCTGACCAGGGGGAGGTCAACGGGGCCGGGGAACGGGCACTTGGGGAGGAGTCCCCGTTCCGAGATCTGCTCCAGGGGATGGGAGAGATCCACAACAGGCATTGCGCCTGTCGGGAGTTATAGAAGCACTCCGAACACTAACGGTTCGTGAAGGGGCCCCATTTAATGAAATTCAATCGGGACAACATTCATGGTCGAGTCAGAAACCCCCGACTCATGAACAAATTCACGTCGTTTTCGGCCCGGAATGCGGTCAGTGCGCTTCATCCCAGTTGCTGCCGACGCCCGTATCGACCACCAGCGGCACCCGCAGTTTGGCCGCTTGCGACATGCGTTCCACCACCTGCAAGCGCAAGTCTTCGACGAAACTGCTTTCGGTTTCGAACACCAGTTCATCGTGCACCTGCAGGATCATCCGTGCCGGTGCCCCGCTGTCGCGCAGCCACTGGTCCACATCCACCATCGCGCGCTTGATGATGTCGGCGGCTGTGCCCTGCATCGGCGCGTTGATCGCGGCGCGCTCGGCCCCGGCACGCAGGCCCTGGTTGCGGGCGTGGATGTCGTTCAGGTACAGGCGGCGGCCGAACAGGGTTTCCACATAGCCCTGATCGCGGGCCTGCTGGCGCATCCGTTCCATGAAGTCGCGCACGCCCGGGTAGCGGCTGAAGTACAGCGCCACATAGTCCTGCGCCTGGCCGCGGTCGATGCCCAGGTTGCGGGCCAGGCCGAAGGCGCTCATGCCGTACATCAGGCCGAAGTTGATCGCCTTGGCGGCGCGGCGCTCGTTCGGGGTCACCTCCTCCAGCGTGCGCCCGAACACCTCGGCGGCGGTGGCACGGTGCACGTCGGCGCCCTGCTCGAAGGCGCGCACCAGGCCCGGGTCCTCGGACAGGTGCGCCATGATCCTCAGCTCGATCTGCGAATAGTCGGCGGCCAGCAGCTGGCAGCCTTCCGGGGCGATGAACGCGCGGCGGATGCGACGACCGTCCTCGGTGCGGATCGGGATGTTCTGCAGGTTCGGGTCCGACGAGGACAGGCGGCCGGTAGCGGCGCCGGACTGGTGGTAGCTGGTGTGCACCCGGCCGGTGTCCGGATTGACCATCTCCGGCAGCTTGTCGGTGTAGGTGCTGCGCAGCTTGGCCAATCCGCGGTAGTCGAGGATCACCCGCGGCAGTTCATGCTGGTCGGCAATCGCCTCCAGCGCCTCTTCGTTGGTGCTGGGCTGGCCCTTCGGGGTCTTCATCACCGCCGGCAGCTTCAGCTCGTCGAACAGCACCGCCTGCAACTGCTTGGGCGAATCCAGGTTGAAGCTGCGGCCGGCCATCTCGGTGGCCTTCTGCTGCGCGGCCAGCATGCGCGAGGACAGGTCCTGGCTCTGCCGGCGCAGTTCGTCGGTGTCGATCCGCACGCCATTGGCTTCGATACTGGCCAGCACCGGCACCAGCGGCATCTCGATGTCGCGGTACACGCTGTCCAGCGCCGGCTCGGCCAGCAGCTGCGGCTGCAGCGCGCGATGCAGGCGCAGGGTGATGTCGGCGTCTTCGGCCGCATAGCGGCTGGCTTCGTCGATGCCCACCTGCGAGAACGGGATCTGCTTGGCGCCCTTGCCGGCCACGTCCTCGAACTTGATGGTGCTGTAGCCCAGGTAACGCAGGGCCAGCGAATCCATGTCGTGGCGGGTGGCGGTGGAGTTGAGCACGAAGCTCTCGAGCATGGTGTCGTCGTGGTAGCCCCGCACGTCCACGCCGTGGCGGCGCAGCACATGCAGGTCGTACTTGCCATGCTGGCCCAGCTTCTTCTTCGCCGGGTCCTGCAGCGCCGGGCGCAGTGCGTCCAGCACCTGCTGCATCGGCAGCTGGGCCGGCGCACCCGGGTAATCGTGGCCGACCGGAATGTAGGCCGCCCTGCCCGGCTCGACCGCCAGGCTGATGCCGACCAGGCGCGCGCGCATCGCATCCAGTGCGTCGGTCTCGGTGTCGAAGCTGATCAGGTCGGCCTGCTGCAGGCGTTCGACCCAGGCCTGCAGCTGCTCGGCGGTCAGAACGGTCTCGTATTCACCCGGCGCGGACAGTGCCGGATCCAGCGTGCCGGCGGCGGGCGCCTCGACGCTGCCACGTGCGAAGCCGGCCGCGGTACCGCGCAGGCTCGGGGTGGCCTCGCTGGCCGCTGCCGGCGCCGGCACAGGCGCACCCAGTTCCTTCAGCGCCTGGGTGAAGCCGTAGCGCGTATACAGTTCGGTCAGCTCCGGCACGTCCTGCTCGCGCAGCGCCAGCGTGGTCGGGCTGGCCTCCAGTTCCACATCGGTGCGGATGGTCACCAGCTCGCGGTTCAGCGGCAGGCGCTCCAGCGCGGCGCGCAGGTTCTCGCCGATCTTGCCCTTCATGGTCGGCGCGGCCGCCATCACCCCGTCCAGGTGCTGGTACTCGGCCAGCCACTTGGCAGCGGTCTTCGGCCCGCACTTCTCCACGCCCGGCACGTTGTCGACCGCGTCGCCCATCAGCGCCAGCAGGTCGACGATCTGATCGGCGCGCACGCCGAACTTGTCCATCACCGCCGCGTCGGAATCCATGCGGCTGCCGGTCATGGTGTTGACCAGCTCGATGCCCGGGCGCACCAGCTGGGCGAAGTCCTTGTCCCCGGTGGAGATGGTCACCTTCAGGTCCTGCGCCAGGCCCTGCAGCGCCAGCGTGCCGATCACATCGTCGGCTTCCACGCCGGGGATGCGCAGGATGCTGATGCCCAGCGCTTCGACGATGCGGCACATCGGCTCGACCTGGCTGCGCAGCTCATCGGGCATCGGCGGGCGGTTGGCCTTGTACTGGTCGTACAGGTCATCACGGAAGGTCTTGCCGGGCGCATCGACCACGAACGCGACGTAGGCCGGGCGCTCCTTCAGCGTCGAACGCAGCATGTTGACCACGCCGAACAGCGCGCCGGTGGGCTCACCCTGTGCATTGGACAGGGGCGGCAGCGCGTGAAACGCGCGGTACAGGTAACTGGACCCGTCGATCAGGACTAATCTGCTCATGCGCCGATTCTACGCGCCCGTGCCTGCACCGCGACGACACGGCACGCACCTGGCGATGGGGCATAATCAGGGCTCTCTCCAGGCAAAGGCCCCCGTCGATGAAGACCCTGATGCTGGCTTCCCTGCTCCTGCTCGCTGGCTGCGCCAGCATGGGTGGCGCAGGTGCTCCCCCGGTGGACGTCAAGGGCGCCGATGTCTCCAAGCGCACCATGGACAACGGCGATGTCATCGAGGAATACCGTGTGTCCGGCCAGCTGCGCATGGTCAAGGTGACGCCGTCGCGCGGTGCCCCGTTCTACATGTACGACAAGAACGGCGATGGCCGATTCGACAACGACAAGGACGGCGTGTCGCCGGTGTACTGGAAGCTGTACAGCTGGTGAGGTGACCGGGGTTGTGACCGGGGTCGGATCCCTTTCCACAGGAAAGGGCTCTGACCCCCTCGAAGCCATCGGCACGGCCGCCGATCCCCCCACAAAAAAAGCAACGCCGGCGCGCATCCTGCGGCCGGCGTCGGGTCCCCTCCCCGGGGAACGCTTGAATCAGCGGGTATGGATCAGCGGATGACCAGCACCGGCAGCGTGCTGCGCGCCAGCACCTCGGCGGTCTGGCTGCCCAGCAGTACACGGGTCACGCCCCGGCGGCCATGCGAGGTCATCACGATCAGGTCGCTGTTGCGCTCGGCCGCCGTCTCGATGATGCCGTCGGCCGCGTAGCGGTCCAGCACGTGCACCGGGTTGGCGGTGATGCCCTGCTCGGCGGCCTTGGCCAGCGCCGGCTGCAGCACCTTCTGCGCGCCTTCCTCGCGGTCAGCCTTGTATTCCGGGCTGTTCATGTAGCCCACGCTCCAGCCCATGGCGTCGTACATGCCGACGGCCCACGGCTCGGAAACAGTGACGATATCGACCTCGGCGTTGAGGTCCTTGGCCAGTTCCAGGCCCTTGGCCAGGCCCTTGTCGGCCAGCTCGGAGCCGTCGGTGGCAATGAGGATGCGCTTGTACATGGTGGGGCTCCGTGGCGGTCTGCCAGATGGGAACGCCACCATTGCACACCGGATGTGCAGGCGGCGCCTTGAGCAGGATCAATCCGGCGCCGTGCAGCGGCCTGTGCGCACTACCGGCTTGCGTACTCACTGACCGCGGCGCATGCTGACCCAGCGGTATCGGGCCGCCCCGGGAGAACGTTGATGCAGGACAGCAAGCCGACATCACAAAGCACCCTCAGGATCATCCTGTGGAGCCTCGCCGCCATCTTCGCCCTGTTCTGCGGCGGCTATTACCTGGGCAAGGATCTTGCCCAGCGCGACAACGCCCGGCAGTCAGCCGGCCGATAACCTGCTTCTGTAGAGCCGAGCCCATGCTCGGCTCCACAATTGAACGTCTCAGGCGATCTGCACCACACGTGCGTTCTGGCACAGCGGGTAGCTGGCCACGAACTCGTCAATCGCATCGCGCATCGCCTCGAACGATTGGCCGTACATGTACAGCGCGGTCTCGCTCGGGCCCTGCCACCAGCTGCAGATCTCGCCAAGGCCATCAATGCGCTCGGACAGCTGCTCGAACACGTGGTTGGAATCGCACTGCTCGTAGACTTCGTCCGGCAGGTTCAGGCCATCCAGGTAGATGCCCAGGCCCTCGGTCACGCCGAAACTGCGGTCGGCCTCACCAGCCCCCTGCAGCTGCGAACCCTTCGGTGCACCCAGCTGTTCCAGCAGATCGATCAGCTTCGGCACGCCGGCCGCATCGACCAGCGCCACTTCGATATCGCCGTATTCGACCTCACCCAGGTCGGACATCGCCGTGCCGCCGCCGGTGATCTCGCCGACATTGGCCGCCTGCAGCAGCGCATCGAGTGGGTCCTCGAACAGTTCGTGGCGATGTTCGGGCTGCAGCCGGGCATTCAACGTCACGGTGACGTGCAGCGCGGGTTCGGTCATGGGAGCGTTCCTGAAAGAAGTGCCGCCTATTGTAGAGCCGAGCCCATGCTCGGCTGCTTTTTCGCGCCAGACGCAGCCGAGCATGGGCTCGGCTCTACAGGAATTCCCGCCCCCCGACGGTGATCAGATCACCGTCAGGTTGGCGTAGGCCATCACCAGCCACTTGCTGCCGGCGTCGGCGAATTCGACCTGCACGCGGGCGTGGGCGCCGCTGCCTTCGTAGTCGGTCACCATGCCTTCGCCGAACTTGGGATGGGTGACCAGTGCGCCGAGCTTGAGCGGCGGCGCCTCGATCGAGGCATGGCCCATCACCCGGCTGGCGCCCATCGAGGCCGGCCGCGAGACCTGCACCTTCGGACGCACTTCGTGCAGCAGCTCGCGCGGAATCTCGCGCAGGAAGCGCGACGGCAGGCTGTAGTTGTCCTGGCCGTGGATGCGGCGCGATTCGGCGTAGCTCAGCACCAGCTTCTGGCGCGCGCGGGTGATGCCGACGTAGGCCAGGCGGCGCTCTTCTTCCAATCGCCCGCTTTCCTCCAGCGAACGTGCGCTGGGGAACAGGCCTTCTTCCAGGCCTGCCAGGAACACCAGCGGGAATTCCAGGCCCTTGGCCGAATGCAGGGTCATCAGCTGCACACCGTCCTCGCCCGCCTGCGCCTGGCCCTCGCCGGCCTCCAGTGCGGCATAGGCCAGGAACGCGACAAGCTCGTCCATGTCCTCACCCACTTCCTCGATGTCGTCGGCGCGGCGCACGAAGCGCGAGGCGACCGAGACCAATTCGTCGAGGTTGTCGGTGCGCGATTCCGAATCCAGCGAATTGCGGCTTTCCTTGCTCCAGTGCTCGCGCAGCTGCGAGCGGGCCAGCACGTGGTCCACGCGCTCGGCCAGGGTCATGTGCACGGTCTGCGCCTGCAGCTCGTTGACCAGCCCCAGGAAGCCGGCCAGTGCATTGCGCGCGCGCGCGGCCAGCGCGTTGCCCTGGGTGACCAGCATCGTTGCTTCCCACAGCGAGATGCCCTGCGCGCGCGCCTCGCGGCGCACTTCGTCCAGCGTGCGGTCGCCGATGCCACGCGTCGGCGTGTTGACCGCGCGCTCGAAGGCGGCGTCATCGTTGCGGTTGGACAGCAGGCGCAGGTAGGCCAGCGCGTCCTTGATTTCGGCACGCTCGAAGAAGCGCATGCCGCCATACACGCGGTACGGCACCTGTTCGCTCAGCAGCGCTTCTTCCAGCGCGCGCGATTGCGCGTTGCTACGGTAGAGCACGGCAACTTCGGTGTAGCTGCCACCGTCGCGCACCCACTGGCGGGCGCGCTCGACGATGTAGCGCGCCTCGTCCATCTCGTTGTACGCGGCGTACAGGTCGATCGGCTCGCCGTCACCGCTGTCGGTCCACAGCTGCTTGCCGATGCGATCCGGGTTGTGCGCGATCACCGCATTGGCGGCGCCGAGGATGTTGGCGGTGGAGCGGTAGTTCTGCTCCAGGCGGATGGTCTGCGCGCCCGGGAAATCGCGCAGGAAGCCCTGCACGTTCTCGACCTTGGCGCCGCGCCAGCCGTAGATGGCCTGGTCATCGTCGCCGACCACGAACACGTGGCCGGAATCGCCGGCCAGCACGCGCACGAAGGCGTACTGGATGGCATTGGTGTCCTGGAACTCGTCCACCAGGATCTCGCGGAAGCGGGCGCGGTAGTGCGCCAGCAGCGCCGGGTTGTCGCGCAGCAGTTCGTGCGCGCGCAGCAGCAGCTCGGCGAAGTCGACCAGGCCGGCGCGGTCGCAGCGCGCCTGGTACTCGATGTAGGCCTGGCGCATGGTTTCCAGCCACGCATCGTGCGGTTCGGGCTGGATGTGCTGCGGGCGGCGGCCTTCATCCTTCTGCGCGTTGATCCACCACGCGATCTGCTTGGGCGGGTACTTGCCGTCGTCCAGCTCCAGCGCCTGCACCACGCGCTTGACCAGCCGCAGCTGGTCGTCCGAGTCCATCACCTGGAAGCCTTCGGGCAGCTTGGCGTCCTGCCAGTGCAGGCGCAGCAGGCGGTTGGCCAGGCCGTGGAAGGTACCGATCCACATGCCACGGCTGCCATGGGGCAGCTGGGCGTCGATGCGGTGGCGCATCTCGCCGGCCGCCTTGTTGGTGAAGGTCACCGCGAAAATGCCGTGGGTCGGCACGCCGTCGACTTCATGCAGCCAGGCGATGCGGTGGGTAAGTACGCGGGTCTTGCCGGAACCGGCACCGGCCAGCACCAGGTGGTGGCCGGGGGGAGCGGAGACGGCTTCGCGCTGGGCCGGGTTCAGGCCATCAAGCAGGTGGGAGACATCCATACCCCCATTTTACGGCATCGCCGTCGCGGCTCCTGCGACCACCTGGGTGGCCAGTGCCTGCGCCTGCTGACGCAGTTCAGGCACCGCCAGGCTTTCCCACAGGCTGCCGATGCGCAGGCTGCCGAGCACGCCCAGCCGTGCCTGCGGCTGGCCCCCAGCGGCACACAGGCGGTCGCCCGGCACCGTGCTGTCCAGGCCCAGCCCATGCGGGCCGGGGCGGGCCAGGCCATCGGCCTGCAGCTGCTGCAGCAGCGGGTTGCGCAGCGCGCTGGCGCGGGTTTCCACGCCGGTAGCGTTGATCACGCCGCTGATCGTCCATTGCTGTTCATTGCCGGTGGCATCGCGACCCGACAGCCGCAGGGCATCGCCTTCGCGGCCGACGCGTTGCAGGCGGGACCGATGGATGCGCAGTTGGCCGCTGTCCTGCAGGGACTGCAGCTGCGCATCCACCTCTTCGGCGATGCGGTGGCGATGCACGTCCCAGTAGCGCACCACATGGCGCAGGAAACGGCGCTGGTCAGCCTCGTCGAGGCTGCACCACAGCGCCTGCCCGTGTGGACGGATGCGGTCCATCACGCCCTGCCACGGCAGGCCGTCGGCCTGCGCCTGCCGCGCGAACCCGCGCAATGCGTGCAGGCGCTGGCGCAGGTTCATCGGCAGCAGCGTCGCCGGATCGAACGCGGGCAGGCCACCATGCGCGTGCGGCAACGGCAGCAGGCCATGGCGCGAGATCACGTGCAGCGGGCCGGTGTGGCCGGCCGCAACCAATGCCAGCACGGTGTCGGCCATGCTCAGGCCGGAACCGACGATGGCCACGGCCTGCTCACCGGCCAGGGTACGCACGCCGTCGTAGTCCCAGGCTTCGATCACATCATCGGCGGGCAGCGCCTCGGCACCGGCCACCGGCAGCGGCCGCATGCTGTTGCCGGTGGCGAGCACGGCCTGTGCGGCGTGCAGCGTCTGGCCATCGCCGAGTGTCAGCTGGTAGCCGTGGTCATCCGGCTGCAGGCCCAGCACCGGCTGCGCGATCACCTGCAGCTGCGCCGGGCTGGCCGCGGCGGCCTCCTGCAGGCGCTGCTGCAGGTACGCTGCAAAGTAGTGGCGGCACACGTAGCGCTCGCCCAGCACCTCGCGCGCCTCGCCCGGGTAGGCATTGGCGGCCATCAGGTAGTCGAGGAAATCGCCGGGCTGGTCGGCAAACGCACTCATCTTCGCCGCCGGCACGTTCAGCAGGTGCTCCGGCCACGGCGTGGCATAGGCGATGCCCTGGGCCAGCTGCGAGGCGGGTTCGAAGATGGCCAGCGCCAGCGGCGCCTGGGCCTGGCGCAACACCTGGATCGCCACCAGCACCCCGGCCGCACCGCCGCCGATGATTGCCAGGTCCAGTTCGCCATTACGCGGTGAATCA
This sequence comes from Stenotrophomonas sp. Ps181, assembly GCF_025697425.1. NCBI lineage: Bacteria > Pseudomonadati > Pseudomonadota > Gammaproteobacteria > Lysobacterales > Lysobacteraceae > Stenotrophomonas > Stenotrophomonas sp. Ps181. The sequence goes on along the minus strand of NZ_JAHWBI010000002.1, from coordinate 57,452 downwards.
GTCATGCGCCGATTGTAGGCCATCGGCGATGACGGGCCGGATTGCCGAAATGGGCGGCCGGCATTGCCTCACATCAACGCATCGGCCAGCCGTGCGATGCCTTCGCGGCTGCGCCGCCACGTGGGGCGGCTGCGCCATTGCTGCAGATCCAGCTGCCGCGCTTCACGCAGGTAGCCGTCCTCGATCGCACACAGCTGCTGCACCAGCGCACGGTCGTAGCAGATCAGGCCGATCTCGGCATTCAGCGCGAACGAGCGGATATCCATGTTGATCGAGCCGAGCACGGCGATGTCCTCGTCCACGCTCATGTGCTTGGCATGCAGGAACTGCGGTTCGTACAGCGCAATGCGCACGCCACAGCGCAGCAGCTCGTCGTAGTACGCCTCCTGCGCCCACGAAGTCAGCCGCTGGTTGTTGCTGGCCGAGAGGATCAGCTGCACCTCCACGCCGGACAACGCGGCAATGCGCAGCGCACTGAGCGTGGCTTCGTCGGGCACGAAGTACGGGGTAACCATCACCAGCCGGCGCCGCGCCAGGTGGATCAGCGCCGCCACCGCATCGCGTGCGTTGCTGTAGGGATAGGCGGGGCCGCTGGGCAGCAGCTGGGTGGCGATGTCGTCGCTGCACTCGGGCACATCGGCGATCACGTCCAGGCGCTGGCCGGTTTCCATGTACCAGTCGCTGGCGAACACCGCTTCCAGATGCGCCACGGCCGGGCCACGCACGCGCGCCACCAGCTCGCGGTTCGGGTGGCCGGGCACGAACTGCGGGCCCGCCAGGTTCTGCGAACCGACATAGGCCACTTCGTTGTCGATCACCGCGATCTTGCGGTGGTTGCGCAGGTCCATGCGCCCGCTGCGGCGCCAGCGCAGGCCACCGGGCAGCATCGCGCGCACTTCGATGTCGCGCGCCTGCAGGCGCTTGCGATAGGCGCGCAGGCCGCGCTTGGCGCCCACCGCGTCGAGCAGCACGCGGCACTGCACGCCACGCGCAGCCGCACGCTGCAGGGCCTCGACGATCGCCTCGCCCACCGCGTCGTCGAACATCAGGTAGTACAGCAGGTGCACGCGGTCTTCGGCCTGGTCGATATCGGCAATCAGCGTGTGCAGCGATTCGTCGTAGTCGGTCAGCAGGTCGACGGCGTTGCCGTGCACCGGCATGAAATCGCCCTGGCGCTGCACCAGCGGCACGATTTCGGCGCTGGCGGTGTCCAGTTGCGGTGTCCAGCGCAGGCGATACTGCAGCGCCTGTTCCTCGCGGATGACCTGCGAGGCCTCGGCCTGGCGGCGGATGCGCTCGCGCGACAGCCATGGGTGGCCGAACAGCAGGTACAGCGGCAGGCCCAGCAGCGGCACGAAGCCGACCAGCAGCAGCCAGCTGCGCGCCGCCCCCGGCGTGGTGCGGGTGGGAATCCAGCACAGCGCAACCAGCCGGATCAGCCAGTCGATCAGCAGCAGGTAGGAACCCAGCAACCACTCGAACAGCATCGTGTCGCCCGTCGGGAGGTGATGGGCCATTCTGCCCACCGGCCCTTGTAGAGTCGAGCCGCGCTCGACGGCCTTCCGGTCCGACTGCACAGCAGCCGAGCGTGGGCTCGGCTCTACAGGATGGATCAATGCCGCACCGGCACCTCGCACAGCTGCCGCACCGCGTCGGCATGGCGGCGGCCGTTGAGCGCCATGCAGGCGATCGCCTGTGCGGCCCGCTCCAGCTGCGCCTCCGGCAGCGGCGACGGCGCGCCGTTGGCCAGTGCCAGATGGTGGTCGCACAGCAGCAGCGCCATGCCCTCGATGCCTTGCAGCATGCGCTGCAGGCGCAGCCAGCCCAGTTCCAGGTCCTGCCGGTGGGATGGGGTGTTCATGCAACCTCCTTCAACGGATCTGGCCACCGTGAAGGTGGCGGACGATGCGTGGTTGCAATACCGGGAACGGTAGCCACCAAACCGGCGGGCGCGAAGCCCCCACGCACCGTCCGCCAAAGAGGCAGATGGGTCGCCCGCCGTCGGCGGAGTTTTTCCGGCAACGGCGGGCGAGTTTACTGGCTACCGATTCGACGGGATTGCAAGCCCGACCGCTGCAACCGCAGCGGCTCGCCATCATGGGCACGGCAGGGCCTGTCGTTCCAATCGATTTGGAGCGCGCGAAGTGCCGGAACCGGTAGGCACAATCACTTATCGCATTCGGCCCATCGTTCCGCGCACGGCGCCATTGGCGACAGCCTGCGCGGGAGGTGTTGCAGTGCCGACCAACGGTCGGCACCCACCACGGCAATGCAGGAAGTACCCACCACCCGAATGCCAGACATGAAAAAACCCGCCACAAGGGCGGGTTTCTTCGCGGGGACCAGCAATCCTTGCGGATTACTTGATCTTGCCTTCCTTGTACAGGACGTGCTTGCGCACGACCGGATCGTACTTCAGGAATTCCATCTTCCCCGGGGTGTTCTTCTTGTTCTTGTCGGTCGTGTAGAAGTGGCCGGTACCGGCCGAGGAAATCATACGGACCTTATCGCGCTTGCCTGCCATGATGCTTTACTCCTCAGACCTTTTCGCCGCGCGCACGCAGCTCAGCCAGAACGGAATCGATGCCGTTCTTGTCGATGGTGCGCAGTGCATGCGCGGAAACACGAAGCTTGACCCAGCGGTTCTCGCTGGCCACCCAGAAACGGCGCTCGTGCAGATTCGGCAGGAAACGACGACGGGTCTTGTTGTTGGCGTGCGAGACGTTGTTACCCGTCTGCACTCGCTTGCCGGAAACCTGGCATACGCGGGACATTGCGCACCTCGATAGTAGTAGTTGTCAGCCCGTAGCCCGGGCGACGGCGGCCTCGATGGTTGCCCACCACACGTCAAGAGAATCAAAGGGTTACGCTGGCGTTGGGCGGCCGGGGACGTGCTCCCGGGGGCGCCGCCCGGTAGAAAACCGGACACAGCGAGCCGCGCATTATGCACGGGTTCAAGCACTTGCGCAAGTTACCCACAGGCGGGGCAGAACCGGCGGGGCCGGGGGGACTTCGCCAACCGGCATACTGGCCCGGATCACTGCGGAGCTTTCCATGCGGCTGCTGGCCCTGACCTACGGAACCGAAGGCGATACGCGCCCGCTGGCCATGCTCTGCCATGGGCTGATCGGCGCAGGCCACGCGGTGACACTGCTGGCCGATGGCGGCACCCTGGGCAGCGCGCAGGCCCTGGATGTGCCCCACGCGGCCCTTGAGGGCGACATCCATGACGAAGTGGTCGCTCTGGTGTCGCGTGGCAACGGTGTTGCCGCCGCCAGTACCGGTCTGGCACGGATGGCGCTGCAGCATGTCAGCGGCTGGATGCGCCAGGCCGATGCCGCCGCCGAAGGCTGCGATGCGATTCTGACCGGCGGACTGGCGGCCCTTGTCGGCATGAGCGTGGGCGAACGTCGGGGTCTGCCGGTCATCGGCACCGGCATGATTCCGCTGACCCCGACGCGAGCCTTCCGCTCTCCGTTCCTGCCACCCGGACGCTCGCCGGGCTGGTTGAACCGGGCCAGCTACGGGTGGGTCAACGGCCTGATCTGGCGCCAGTTCCGCCGGCCGATCAACGCGGCACGCCAGCAACTGGGGCAATCGCCGCGTCGCGCGCTGTGGTCCGGCCTGCCGATGCTCTATGGCATCTCCCCGCAGCTGCTGCCGCCACCGGCGGACTGGCCGGCCGACCACATCGCCTGTGGCCAATGGCGGCTTCCTGATGCGCCCTGGACGCCGCCAGCCGATCTGCAGGCCTTCCTCGATGCCGGGCCGCCGCCGGTCTATCTGGGCTTTGGCAGCATGACCGGATTCGATCGCGAGCGCGTGCTGCCGGCCCTGCTGCAGGCGCTGGCACCGCGCCGGGTGCTGCTGTTTCCAGGGTGGGCCGGATTGCCGACGGGCGCGCTGCCAGCAGATGTGTTCGTGCTCGGCCCGACGCCACATGAAGCACTGTTCCCGTATTGCGCACTCGCCATCCACCATGGTGGCAGCGGCACCACGCATTCGGCCTGCCGCGCCGGCATTCCCTCGCTGGTGATGCCGTTCGCCGCGGATCAGTTCTTCTGGGCCGATCGCCTGTATCGGTTGGGCGTGGCACCGGCACCGTTGTCACCGAAGCGACTGGATGCAGCAACGCTGGCAGCCGCCATCACCTTCGTTGAAGCCGACGCAACACGCGCACGCGCGGCGGCCCTGGGCGCGGCGATGGGCCATGAGGACGGGGTGGCACGTGGGGTGGCAATGATCGAGCGCTGGTTGCGGCCGGTGTAACCCCGGCCGGGCCTCAGCGCAGGTGCGGAATCACCTGCGCCAGCAGATGGGCATCCTTGAGCGCGCCGTGCAGGCCGCGCTGGCTGGGAATGCGCAGGCGCTGCAGCACATCATCCAGCTTGTTGCCTTGGCCCGGCCAGCGTCCCCGCGCCAGCTTCAGGCTGCAGGTGATGCGGCAGTGCTGGGCCAGCGTGCCGGGGATACCGGACAGACGCAGCTCGTTGTCCAGGAAGCCCACATCGAAGGTGGCGTTGTGCGCGACCATCTCGCTGCCGCGCAGGAAGTCCAGCAGTTCGGCGGCCTTGCTGGAGAACAGTGGCTTGCCCACCAGCATCGCATCACTGATGCCATGCACGCGCTGTGCACCCCAGTCGACCCTGCGCTGCGGCTGCAGGTAGGTGTGGAACTGGCGGCCGGTGAGCTGACCATCGATCAGTTCGACGGCACCGATTTCGATCACCCGATGCCCCAGGCGATGGGAGATGCCTGTGGTTTCGGTATCCAGTGCGACGATGCGGCTCATGTGAGGCGATGTTTCCTGTTACGTGCTGTGGTGATTTTCGCATGCCGGTAGAGCCAGGCCCGCGCTCGGCTGGCGCGCGTAGCGCGGGCTTGGTGATGCCAGAAGCAGCCGAGCGTGGGCTCGGCTCTACAGATGCGCGCGCGCGATCAACCCAGCGCTTCCACCACCCAATCGATGAACACCCGCAACCGCTGGCTCATATGCCGGTTCGGCGGGAACATCACGTGCATCGGCATTGGCGGCAGCTGCCAGTCCTGCAGCATCGGCAGCAACTCGCCGCGCGCCACGTGCGGGTCGGCCATGTAGCTGGGCAGCGCCACCACGCCCAAGCCCGCCAACGCAGCCGCCAGATACGCGTTGCCGTCATCGAAACCGACCGTATAGCGGCCCTGCACCTCGATGCGTTCATCGCCGCGCTGCGTGCTGAATACCCGCGACCGGCCACTGCGCGGGCTGAGGAAGCCGACCATGTGGTGGTCGGGTCCTTCCAGCGCGCGCGGATCGGCCGGCAACCCGAAACGCTGCACATAGCCGGGGCTGGCGTGGAAGCCGATCGGCAGCGCCGCCAGCGGTCGCGCCACCAGTGCCGGGTCGGCCGGGGTGCCACCCCGGATCACACAGTCGACGTTGTCGGCGATGACATCGACCTCGCGGTCACTCACGCCGATGTCCAGCTGGATCTCCGGGTAGCGCGCCTGGAACTCCGGCAGCGCCGGCACCAGCCGCAGCCGTGCGTACGGTCCGGGCACATCCACGCGCAGGCGCCCGCGCGGTTGGGCAGCCGCCTCGCCGAGGCCGCCTTCCACCTCGTCCAGCTCGGCCAGCAGGCGGGCGATACGCGGGTAGTAGGCCGCGCCATCGGCGGTGACGCTGACCCGGCGCGTGGTGCGGTTGAGCAGACGCAGCCGCAGGTGTGCCTCCAGCTGCTGCACCAGCTGGGTCACCGTGGTGCGGCTGATCTGCAGGGTCTGCGCGGCACGGGTGAAGCTGCCGGTTTCCACCACGCGGGCAAATGCCCGCATCGCCTCGAAACGGTCCATGACGGGCCATGATTGTTTGGAATTGACAATCAATCTAGGCCGATCATCGCGGTTTATCCAGACAGCACTGGCGCGGAGGATGGCGTTTTCTCCCTCGGGATCTTCCCCATGTCACAGCGTGATGTCGTTATCCCCACCGGCCGCCAGGCCCTGTACGCGCGCAACCGCTACTCGCCGGCGATCCGGTCCGATGGCTTCCTGTTCGTCTCCGGCCAGGTCGGCAGCCGCGAGGACGGTTCGCCCGAGCCGGACTTCGAAACCCAGGTGCGCCGCGCCTTCGAGAATCTCAATGCGGTGTTGGCTGCCGCCGGCTGCACCTTCGATGACGTGATCGACGTGACCGTGTTCCTGGTCGATCCGGAGAAGAACTTCGAGAAGGCCTGGGCGATCGTGCCCGAGTACTGGGGCGAGGCGCCGCACCCGACCCTGACCGGTATCGGTGTGACCTGGCTGTATGGGTTCCAGTTCGAGATCAAGGTGATCGCGAAGCTGCCTGCAGACCGGTAGGGCCGGCCGCTGGCCGGCAATGTGTCGGGGGTCGAAAAGCGTGTCGACCAAGGTCGACACCTACCAGAGCACATGTGCGCGGCGCACCCGAACGATGTGGTGGGGTCAGAGCCCTTTCCGGAGGAAAGGGATCCGACCCCGCGCCCGGCCCAGCTGAACGGGAGATTCCGACGTATTCCCGAGGCGGCCATTGATATTGTATCCGGCGAAAACCGCTTGCTAGCCTCCCGTCCATGCGCCGGATCACCCGCCAACTGCGTACGTACCTGATGATGCTGCTGATGGCGGCATTCGTGGTCGTGCCGGTGGCCGACGTGCTGGCCTGCGCGGTCGAGCCGCACGACACCACTGCGGTGCACGTGGAAAGCAACGCCAACGATGCCGAGGGTGACAGTGACGGCAAGCACGCCGGTGCCTGCAGCCACAACCACTGCCACCACTCCAACCTGAGCCTGCCGGCCAGCACCCTCGCCGCCTTCGGTGCGCCGCTGCCGGCGCGCTGGATGAATGCCGGCGACGCGGCGACCTATGCGGTCGCCCAGGATGAATTGACGCGTCCCCCCCGGGCGTGAGTTGAGCGCGTCCCGCGATTGCGGGCTCCCGTTTCACTCACAACCGGAATCCCCCTATGTCGATCCTGACACCTCGGTCGCTGCGTGCGGCCGGGCGGGTCGTCGCCGTGTTGCTGGGCCTGGCCCCGGCGGCATCGGTGATGGCGCAAGCCGCCCCTTCCTATGACACCCTGCTTGAACGCCTGGACCAGCTGCCCGGCACCCGCGTCGGTGCGGCGCTGGCCGAGGCCGCCGATGCGCGCGCCGACCAGGCCCGTGCGTTGCCCAACCCTTCTCTCTCCTACTCGGCTGAAAATGCCTGGGGCACCGGCTCCTACGGCGGCATGGGCAGGGCCGATACCGTGCTCACCCTGTCCCAGCCGCTGGAGGTCTGGGGCCAGCGCGGCGCGCGCGTCCGTGCGGCCCGCGCCGAGGCACAGGCGGCCAACCTGCGTGGCGCGCAGAGCCGCAGCGATGTGGCCAGCCAGCTGGCGGTGGTCTATGCACAGGCGGAGAGTGCATTGCGCCGCTACACCCTGGCCGAAGAAGCCCTGTCACTGACCCGCGCCGACGCCAACGCCGTCAACGCCATGGTCAGGCAGGGCCGCGAACCGCAGCTGCGTGCGGTGCAGGCACAGAGCGAAGTGGCCAATGCCAGCGCTGCGCTGGATGAGGCGCAGGCCTTCCGCGATGCCGCGCTGGCACGCCTGGCCGGTGCTGCACTGCTGGATGCGCCGGTGCAGTCGATCGGTGACAGCCTGCTCGACCGTGCGCCGCCGCTGCCGCGCGGTGCCACCGATACCGCACTGGCGGTGCGCATCGCCGAAGCCGAAGCGGATGCGGCGGGCAAGCAGGTCGACGTTGAGCGCAAGCGCGCCCTGCCCGACCTGAGCGTCACTGCCGCGCAGACCCGCTTCCGCGAGGGGGGCGAGCGTGCCTACAACCTCGGGGTCAGCCTCAGCATCCCGCTGTTCGACCGCAACCGCGGAGGCATCCGCGCCGCCAATGCCGACCAGCGCGCGGCCGAGGCACGCCTGGACCAGCAGCGCCGCGACAGCGAGGCGGCACGCCTCTCCGCCGTGGCCGGTTTGAAGGCCGCCGGCAGCCGTACCCGCGCCGCCGATGAAAGCGTGGTCGCCGCCGAAGAGGCGTATCGCCTGGCCCGCATCGGCTTCGACGCCGGGCGCATCTCGCAGCTGGAACTGCGCAGCACGCGCAGCGCCCTCATCACCGCCCGCGCCGCCGCCGTGGATGCGCGCCTGTCGCGCGTCGGCGCGGAAATCGATCTTGCCCGCCTTGAAGGGCGCGCACCCTTTGTGGAGGCCCCATGACCCTGTCCCGTTCCTTCCCCCTGATCGGCGGCCTCCTGCTGACCGCGCTGCTGGCCGGCTGCGCCGGCAACGCGCAGACACCTGCCAATGAAGACCTGGCTGCGGCCAAGGCCGGCACCGACGATGGCCACGGCCATGCCGCCGACAGCAAGGAGGCCAAGGCCGAATCCGCAAAGGCGCCCGCCGAGGCCGATGAGGGTGTCGTGCAGTTGACCCCTGAGCAGATCAAGGCGTCCGGTATCGAAGTGGTCGCGGTCGGTCGCGGTGGCGGCGGCTCCACGCGCCTGTCCGGCCGGGTCGAACCGTCGGTCGGTGCACGCGCCTCGGTAGCTTCGACCGTCACCGGCCGCGTCGAACGCGTGCTGGTCGCGCCGGGCACGGCGGTGAAACAGAACCAGGCGCTGGCCATCGTGGTCAGTGGCGAGGCAGCGGTGTTCCGCGCCAATGCGCTGGCCGCATCCGCCGAGGCCGAGGCCGCACGCCTGGCCTATGGCCGCGACAAGGCGCTGGTCGACCAGGGCGTGGTCGCCCGCCAGGAGCTGGAAGCCTCGCGCGCACGGTCGCTGGCGGCACAGGCCCAGGCCGCTGCCGCGCAGGCCCAGGCCGCTGCCAACGGTGCGCCCGATGCCAGTGGCCGCGTGCGCATCACCAGCCCGGTGGCCGGCATCGTCGGCAACGTGCAGGTCACTCCGGGCGGTGTGGTCGCCGCCGGCAGTGCGGTGGCCGACGTCGCCGACCCGTCGATGAACGAGCTGGTGTTCACCGCACCGCCAGCGCTGGCGGCACAGGTCATGCCCGGCATGAAGCTGGAAGTCAGCGTGCCGGGGGGCAGCTTCACCGCGACCGTCACCGGTGCGGCCGCCGATGTGCGGCAGCAGGGCGGCGTCGCGGTGATCCGCGCCACGCCGGTGGATGCGTCGCTGCCGCCGGCCGGTTCGCCGGTCTCGGCTGTGGTGGTCACCGAAGGCCAGGACGGTTCGCTCAGCGTGCCCGCCGATGCGGTGCAGAACGTTGATGGCAGCAGCGCGGTGTTCGTCGCCGTCGAAGGTGGCTTCAAGGCGCAGCCGGTGCTGGCCGGGCGCCGTGCCGGTGATCGCATCGAGATCCTCGGTGGCCTGAGCGGCAACGAGCGCATCGTCGGTGCCAACGCCTTCCTGCTCAAGGCCGAGCTGGCCAAGGGCGAAGCCGAGCACGGCCACTGAGGAGGCGACCATGTTCAAGCTGATCATTGAAACAGCGGTGCGCCACCGCTGGCTGGTGGTGTTCATGGCGGCGCTGATCGCCGCCGTGGGCCTGTTCCAGCTGGGCAAGCTGCCGATCGACGCCGTGCCGGACATCACCAACCGCCAGGTGCAGATCAACACGGTGGCCCCTGCACTGACCCCGGAGCAGATCGAACGGCAGGTGACCTATCCGCTGGAAACCGCGCTGGCCGGCATTCCCGGCCTGACCACCACGCGTTCGCTGTCGCGCAATGGCTTCTCGCAGGTCACCGCGATCTTCACCGATGCCACCGACATCTACTTCGCCCGCCAGCAGGTGGCCGAACGCATGCGCGAGGCATCGGAAGACCTGCCCGATGGTGCGTCGCCGATGCTGTCGCCGGTCACCACCGGCCTCGGCGAGGTGCTGATGTGGACGGTGGACTTCACCGCGTTCGATCCGGCCAAACTGGCCAAACCCGGTGAAGCGGGCTGGCAGGCCGGCGAGGTCTACCGCACGCCGGAAGGCAACCTGCTGCGCACGCCGGAAGAGCGCGCGACCTACCTGCGCACCGTGCAGGACTGGATCATCGCGCCGCAGATGCGCTCCAGCCCGGGGCTGGCCGGTGTCGATACGGTCGGCGGCTACGTCAAGGAGTACGGCGTGCATCCGGACAGCGCCAAACTGGCCGCGCATGGCCTCGGCCTGGCCGACCTGGTCACTGCCCTGCAGCGTTCCAACGTGCAGGCCGGTGCCGGCTTCGTACAGCGGGCCGGCGAGGGCCTGGTGGTGCGTGCCGATGGCCTGGCGCTGACCACCGACGACCTGGCACAGGCGCCGGTGGCCACCCGCAATGGCGTGGTGGTACGCGTAGCCGATGTGGCCACTGTGGAACTGAGCCGCGCGCCGCGGCTGGGTGCGGCCAGCCGCAACGGCCATGAGGCCGTGCTGGGCACCGCGCTGATGATCGCCGGTGGCAACAGCCGCACCGTGGCCCAGGCCGCAGCGGCGCGCCTGGAACAGGTGAACAAATCGCTGCCGGCCGACATCGTGGCCGCGCCGGTGCTGGACCGCAGCGTGCTGGTCAATTCCACCATCAAGACCGTGGCCAGGAACCTCACCGAGGGCGCGCTGCTGGTGGTGGTGGTGCTGTTCCTGCTGCTGGGCAACCTGCGTGCGGCCACCATCACCGCGCTGGTGATTCCGCTGTCGTTCCTGTTCGCGGTAATCGGCATGAACCGCTTCGGCATCAGCGGCAACCTGATGAGCCTGGGTGCACTGGACTTCGGCATCCTGGTGGACGGTGCAGTGATCGTGGTCGAGTCGACGCTGCTGATGCTGGGCCAGCGCCGCGCCGAACTGGGCCGTGCGCTGACCGCGATGGAACGGCTGCGCGTGGCCGCCGATTCTGCGCTGAAGATGGCGCGCCCTGCGGCCTTCGGCCAGCTGATCATCCTGCTGGTGTTCGCGCCGATCCTCACCCTGGAAGGTGTGGAGGGCAAGACGTTCCACCCGATGGCGGCGACCTTCATGCTGGCCCTGGTCGGTGCCTTCCTGTTCTCCTTCACCTTCGTGCCGGCGATGACGGCGCTGCTGGTGCGCGAGCCGAAGCTGAAGGACGGCGATGCACATGCGGACGACGGCGAGCACGAGACCAGGCTGATCCGCGTGCTGCGTGCGCGCATCGAGCCGGTGATCCGCAAGGCCGTGGCGCATCCGCGCACGGTAGTGGCCAGTGCGGTGATGATGGTGGTGGTGGGCATCGGTTCGTTCTCGCTGCTGGGCCGCGAGTTCATGCCGACGCTGGACGAAGGCAACGTGGCGATGCAGGCCCTGCGCGTGCCGTCGACCTCGCTGGAGCAGTCACTGGCCATGCAACTGGCGTTGGAAAAGGTGATTGCCAAGCAGCCGGAAGTGGAAACCGTGTTCTCGCGTACCGGTACCGCCGAGGCGGCGATCGACCCGATGCCGACCAACATCTCCGACAGCGTGATCGTGCTGAAGCCACGCAAGGACTGGCCCGATCCGACGCTGGCCAAGGACGCGCTGGTGGCCCGCTTCGAAACGCTGGCCGGGCAGCAGCTGGGCAACAGTTTCGAGTTCAGCCAGCCGATCGAGCTGCGCTTCAACGAACTGATTTCCGGCGTGCGTACCGACCTGGCCGTAATGATCTTCGGTGATGACTTCAGCCAGCTGCAGAAGGTGGCCGACCAGGTGGCGCTGAAGCTGCGTGCGGTGAATGGCGCGGCCGACGTGCGGGTGGAACAGATCTCCGGCCTGCCCACGCTCAACGTGGCCATCGACCACGTGGCGGCGGCACAGTACGGGTTGACTGCGGCGGATGTGAGTGATGCGCTGTCCACCGGCATCGGCGGTACCGTGGCGGGCAAGATCTTCGAAGGCGACCGCCGCTTCAACGTGGTGGTGCGCCTGGATGATGCCGCGCGCAACGATCCGGATCAGTTGGCGTCGCTGCCGATCGCCACGCCATCAGGGCTGGTGATTCCGCTGTCGTCGGTGGCGCGCATCACGGTCAGCGAAGGGCCGAACCAGATCAGCCGCAACAACGGCAGCCGCCGCGTGGTGGTGCAGGCCAACGTGCGCGGCCGCGATCTGGGCGGCTTCGTCGGCGAGGCGCAGGCCGCGGTGGCCGACGTGGCGCTGCCGCCGGGTGTCTACCTGACCTGGGGCGGTCAGTTCGAGAACCTGCAGCGCGCCGAGAAGCGGCTGGCGACGGTGGTGCCGGTGGTATTCCTGCTGATCGGCAGCCTGCTGTTCATGGCCCTGCGCAGTGGCAAGGAAGCCATTCTGGTGTTCAGCTGCGTGCCGTTGGCGCTGGTCGGCGGCATCCTCGCACTGCTGCTGCGGGGCATGCCGTTCTCGGTGTCGGCGGCGGTCGGCTTCATCGCCGTCTCCGGCGTGGCCACGTTGAACGGCCTGGTGCTGATGCAGGCGATCCGCGAGCGCCTGGATGCCGGCGACCTGCCACTGCAGGCGGCGATCAACGGTGCGTCCAGTCGCATCCGCGCGGTGCTGACCACGGCACTGGTGGCAATCGTCGGCTTCATCCCGATGGCGATTGCCAGCGGTTCCGGTGCGGAGGTGCAGAAGCCGCTGGCGACGGTGGTGATCGGTGGCCTGATCACCGCCACCGTGCTGACCCTGCTGGTGCTGCCGACCTTCGCTGCACGGGTGGCCAAGCCGCGGGCGGTGGGCTGAGCTGAGAGGGGGTCGGAGCCCTTTCCGCGGGAAAGGGATCCGACCCCGTGACCGGGTCGGATTGCCGGCCAGCGGCCGGCACTACCCGGTAACGGTCAGGCCTTCTTGCGCTCGGCGATGTAGGACTGGATCTGCTGTTCCAGCACCGGCAGCGGCACCGAGCCCTGCTTGAGCAGGGTGTCGTGGAAGCCCTTGATGTCGAACTTGTCGCCCAGCTCCTTCTCCGCCTGCGCACGCAGGCGCACGATGGCGATCTCGCCCAGCTTGTAGCTCAGCGCCTGGCCCGGCCAGGAAATGTAGCGGTCCACTTCGGTGGTCACTTCATGCTCGCTCAGCGCGGTGTGGTCACGCAGGTAGGCCAGCGCCTGCTCGCGGCTCCAGCCCTTGCTGTGCACGCCGGTGTCGATCACCAGGCGCGCCGCGCGCCACATCTCGTAGGTCAGGCGGCCGAAATCCTCGTACGGGGTTTCATAGATGCCCATCTCCACGCCCAGCTTCTCGCAGTACAGCGCCCAGCCCTCGCCATAGGCGGAGATGTAGGCGTTGCGGCGGAACTCCGGCAGGTTCTTCTGCTCGGCGGCGATCGCGCCCTGCAACGCATGGCCCGGATCGGATTCATGCAGGGTCAGCGCCGGCAGGTTGTACAGCGGGCGCGACGGCAGGTTGTAGGTGTTGAGCCAGTAGGTGCCCATGCCACCGCGGCCGGCGGTCCAGAACGGGGCGATGTCCGGCGGCACCGGCACGATGGTGAAGCGTGCGCGCGGCAGCGTCATGTACTTGCCCAGCTGGCCATCGGCCCGCTTGGAGATCCACGCGGCGCGCGACAGCAGCTCTTGCGGTGTCTTGGCGTAGAACTGCGGATCGGTACGCAGGAAGGTCAGGAACTCGGCGAAGCTGCCCTTGAACTTCACCTGCCTGATGATGTCGTTCATCTCCTTCTGGATGCGTGCGACTTCCTCCAGGCCGATGCGATGGATCTCGTCCGGCGACAGGTCCAGCGTGGTGTATTCGTGGATCTGCTGCCGGTAGTACGCCTTGCCATCGGGCATCGCTTCGGCGGCCAGGGTGGTGCGCGCCTGCGGCACGTACTCGTTGACGAAGAAGGTGCGCAGCTGCTGGAACGCCGGCACCACCTTGCCGCTGATCGCTTCACGCGCCTGCGCCTGCAGCCTGGCCTGCTCGGCGGCCGGGATGGTGGTGGGCAGTTTCTTGAACGGCGCGTACAGCGGCGATTCGGTCGGGTCCTTCAGCTCGGCGACGGTGGCGATGGACACTTCGCGGCCATCGAGCACCGCGCGCGGCACGCTGAAACCACGCTTCAGGCCGGCGCGCATGTTCTCGGTCTGCTGGCCGAAGTAGCGCGGCACGTCGTTCAGGCGGGCAATATAGTTCTGGTAGTCCTGCACGGTCTTCATCTCGCGCCGGGCCATGAAGGACAGGTTGGACCAGAACGAGGAATCGGCGTTGAACGGCATTTCGTAGCCGCGCAGGCGCGTCTCTTCGGCCAGGTTGAACACTTGGTCGTGGTAAATCGCGTAGTTGACCTGGTTGTCCGGCGACAGGGTCTTCGGGTCGATCTTCTTCAGTGCGGCCAGGGTCTCGTCCCACACCTTCAGGCGTGCCTGCTGGGCGGCCGGGCCGACGTCAGGCATGCGGGTGGCGTTGGCCGGAGCGTCCTCGTCCTCGCTGGCCTCGCCACCTCCCTGCTGGCGCCACTTCCACTCCTTCTCGTACAGCGCGCGGAAGGCGGCGTCGGCGGGCGATTCGGCGGCCACGCTGGCCGGTGCGGCGGTGGCGGCGGGTGTGGCCACGGCCACGGCGGGGGCGGACAGGGCGAGCAGCAGGGCGACGGCAAGACGGGTTTTCACGAGCACAGGTTCCCGGGAAGGCAGGCCCCGATCATGGCACCGCCCACGGTCCAAGGCATGGGACGAAGGTCCTGCTTGCAGCGCAGGCAGGACCGGGAACCGGCCGCAAGTAGGGGCCCCAGCGCCGGAGGCGCGTGGTAGAGCCGACTGGGTAGAGCCGACCGTTAGTCGGCTGCTCTTCCGCCAGACGCGGCAAAGCCCGCGCTCAGCGCGAAAGTCGACTGACAGTCGACTCTACCCACGGCAGACCGCATCCCGGCGCAGCCTCAGTGGCTGGCCCTGTCGCGCTTCCAGCCGCGGTGCTTGATGTCCAGGTGCAGGCTGTACAGGGCGGTAAACGCCGGGAACAGGTTCTGCAGCACGCCCACCGAGTCCTGCTTGGCCGAGAACAGGAAGTAGCTCAGCGTCATCAGGCTGCCGATCACGCTCATGTACCAGAACAGGCGCGGGATGACGGGCTTGCCGGCGCGCTTGGAGGCGATGAACTGGACCAGCCAGCGGCCGCCGAACATCAGTGCGCCGGTGTAGCCGATCAGCTTCCAGCCGGTCACATGCAGGCCGGTCCAGTACAGCCAGGTCAGGGGCTGATCCAGCCAGTGCAGCTCCAGATCCATCAGCGCTCCTCCACCGCGGTGCGCTTGCTTCGGGTGATCAGCCAGGCCACGCCACGCAGGTCGCGGATGCCGACCAGCGCGCGGCCGAGGTTGTTGTACTTGGACACCCCGGCGGTACGGTGGCGGTGGTTGACCGGCACGCTGGTGGTCTTCCAGCCGGCACGCTGCATCAGCGCCGGCAGGTAGCGGTGCATGTGGTCGAAGTACGGCAGGTCGAGGAACGCGCTGCGTTCGAACAGCTTGATGCCGCAACCGGTATCGGGCGTGTCGTCGCGCAGCATGCGCGCACGGATGGCGTTGGCCCACTTGCTGGCCCAGCGCTTGCTGCCGCTGTCCTGGCGGTTGACGCGCCAGCCGGCGAACAGCTTCACCTGCGCGTCGGCGGCGTCGCGTGCAGCGAGCAGCTTGGGAATATCGGCCGGATCATTCTGGCCATCGCCATCCAGGGTGGCGATCCACGGCGCCCGCGCATGCTTGACACCGGTCCGCACGGCGGTGCTCTGCCCGCTCTGGTTCACATGGTGCAGCACGCGCAGTTCCGGGGTGGTCGCCTTCAGTCCCTGCAGCACCGCCAAGGTGTCATCGCGCGAGTGATCGTCGATGTAGACGATCTCGAACGGCAGCCGGCCACGCAGCGCGGCGGTGATTTCGGCGACCAGCGGGGCGACATTGTCGCGCTCGTTGAATACCGGGACGACGACGGAAAGCTCGGGTTGGCTCATAAGGCACTCGGCCAAAGGGGGGACAAAGACCGCGCATTCTCCGAAACCGAGGTTATCCGAAGATGAACCCGGCGGCGTGAGGATCCGTCCTCAGGCGCGATCGCCAAAATACTCGCGGCACCACTGCACCACAGGCGGCAGACCTTGTTCGATCGGGGTCACCGCATCGAAGCCGAAAGCGTCATGTGCGCGCCGGGTATCGGCCATCGTGCGCACCATGTCGCCGGGCTGCATGGGCTTGTAGACCTTCTGCGCAGGGCGGCCGGCGGCCTGCTCGATCACGCTGATGAAGCGCTCCAGCTCGACCGGCGTATGGTTGCCGAGGTTGAACACCCGGTGCGGCACCGGACCGTCGGCCGGATGCGCGAGGGCGCCGAGGATACCGGAGACGATGTCGGAGACATGTGTGAAATCGCGCTGCATGCGGCCTTCGTTGAACACGTCGATCGGCCGACCGGCCAGCACTGCGCGCGAGAACAGCAGCGGTGCCATGTCCGGCCGGCCCCACGGGCCATACACGGTGAAGAAGCGCAGCCCGGTGGCATGCAGGCCGTACAGCTGCGCGTAGGTGTAGGCCATCAGCTCGTTGGCCGCCTTGGTCGCCGCGTACAGCGAGCGCGGCTGGTCCACGCGCTGGTCTTCGGAAAACGGCGGCGTGGCCGAATCGCCGTAGACCGAACTGCTGGAGGCATACACCAGGTGCTGCACGCCACGGTGGCGGCACAGCTCGAGCATGTTGACGAAGCCGACCAGATTGCTGTCGACGTAGGCATGCGGGTTTTCCAGCGAATAGCGCACGCCGGCCTGCGCGGCCAGGTGGATCACCGCGGTCGGCTTCACCTCGTCGAACAGTGCGGCCAGGCCCTGCTGGTCGGTCAGGTCCAGGGTGCGCAGGTCAAGCGCCGGACACAGCGCGGCCACGCGGTCACGCTTGATCTGCGGGTCGTAGTAATCGTTGAAGTTGTCCAGGCCGACCACGGCCTGGCCGGCCTCCAGCAGCGCGCGGGCGGTGTAGGCACCGATGAAGCCGGCAGCGCCGGTGAGCAGGATGGTCATGGCAGGGGCCTGGGAACGAAGTTCAGGCCCCTGATGTTACCGGTCTCAGAACAAACCGAAACGCTTCTTCGCCACGTTGGTGCGGCCGGGCTCGATCAGATCGTTGATCTGTTTCGCATCGAAGCGGTCGAGCAGGGCGTCGGCGCCCTTCTTCAGCTTCAGATCCATCTCTTCGGGGTACAGCGGAACCAGGCTCATGAAGCTGATGGTCCTGCCATCCTCCAGCTCCAGCGTGGCGAAGTCCTCCGGGGCGGTCACCGGCGGCAGCACGATGGCACCGTCGAAACCCACGCCCGGCGCATAGGGCTCGCTGGGATGGCCGTTGGGAATGGTGTGGCCGAAGCCCAGCCAGGTGTCGTACTCGTGCGGCAGCCGCGCCATGCCCTTCAGCAGGCGCACCGGCCAGTAGTTGCGCTCATCCTCGAAGGCGTCCTGGGACATCGGCCAGTCGGCCGGCAGGGTCACCATCAGTTCCATGTAGCGCGGCACGTCCGCATCCACCTCGGCGGGCACGGTCATCGGCAGGTCACTCATGCCGGAAGTGACCAGGCGCAGGTACGGGCAGTGGTCATTGGCCGGCACCACGTGCACGTCGATGTGCACCAGGTCGGAGATGATTTCATGGAAGACACCGGACACCGGGCCCAGATGGCGTTCGATGTGGGCACTGATCGCCTCGATGTGCCGTTCTTCGCCGATGGCGAGCACGAAGTCCTTCTCACGGCGGTGTACCAGTATCTGGGTGCCGTCCGGGCTGACGTCCTCGTAGTCGTTGCTCATGTCCTGCTCCCTGGATGAGGCCACGGGCCGGAAGGCAGTGCATTCCCCCGGCGCGCGTGGCAGTGCGTTCCCTGTCATTCGCCGGGCGCGGCAGGAACAGGCCGCCCCCCCGACGCGGCGCCGGGCTCAGCCCTGGCGCGTGCGCAGTTTTTCCAGCACGCCGTCCAGGGTGTCCAGGTCGGTGTAGTGGATGATCAGCTTGCCCTTGCCGCCACGGCCGTGGCTGATCGCCACCTTGGCGCCGAGCGCTTCGGACAGCTCGGTTTCCAGCGAGGCAATGTCGGCCTGCTGCACCTTCGGCGTGGCCACCGGACGGCTGCTCGGCACCTTGCCGGCGGCGAAGGCCTGCGCGCGCCGCTCGACCTCACGCACCGACCAGCCTTCGTCGGCCGCTTCCTGGGCCAGCTTGCCGGCCAGTTCGGGGGCCAGGGTCAGCAGCGCGCGGGCGTGGCCCATTTCCAGGCGGCGGGTTTCCAGCAGCAGGCGGATCGCCACCGGCAGTTCCAGCAGGCGCAGCAGGTTGGACACCGCCGCGCGCGAGCGGCCGACGGCCTCGGCGGCCTCGGCATGGGTCAGGGTGAACTCGCTGATCAGGCGCTGCAGCGCTTCGGCTTCTTCCAGCGGGTTGAGGTCTTCGCGCTGGATGTTCTCGATCAGCGCCATCGCGATGACGGTGCGGTCTTCCAGCTCGCGCACCACCACCGGCACTTCGTCCAGCCCGGCCAGCTGCGATGCGCGCCAACGGCGTTCACCGGCGACGATTTCGTAGTTGCCCGCCGGCAGCTGGCGCACCAGGATCGGCTGGATCACGCCCTGCGACTTGATCGAGTCGGCCAGCTCGGACAGCTTGCCCTCGTCCATCTCGCGGCGCGGCTGGTACTTGCCCGGCTGCAGCTGGCCGACCGGCAACTTGCGCAGCACTTCACCCGGCAGCGGCTCGATCACCGCGGTGGTGGCCTGCACCTGGCTGACCGCGCCTTTCGGGCCCAACAGCGCATCCAGACCACGGCCGAGGCCTCGCTTCTTGGCTGCCGGCTTGCTGCTGGTCATCAGACGATCTCCACGGCCTTGCCGGCCTTGTTGCGTTCGTTGTTGCGGCGGATGATCTCGCCGGCCAGGCCCAGGTAGGCCACGCCACCGCGCGAGGCACGGTCGTAGCCGACGATGCTCTGGCCATGGCTGGGTGCCTCGGCCAGGCGCACGTTGCGCGGCACGATGGTGCGGAACACGCGATCGCCGAAGTGCTCGGTGAGCTCGGCCGACACCGCGTTGGCCAGGTTGTTGCGCACGTCGAACATGGTGCGCAGCACGCCTTCGATCTCCAGCGCCGGATTGAGGTTGGCACGCAGCGCTTCGATGGTTTCCACCAGCGCGCTGAGGCCTTCCAGGGCGTAGTACTCGCACTGCATCGGCACGATCACCGAATCGGCGGCGGCCAGCGCGTTGAGCGTCAGCAGCGACAGCGCCGGCGGGCAGTCGATCAGGATGTAGTCGTACTCGTCGCGGATCGGTGCCAGCGCGCGCTTCAGCCGCTGCTCGCGCTCGCTCTGCGCCATCAGCTGGATCTCGGCGGCGGTCAGGTCGATGTTGCCGGGCAGCAGATCGTAGCCTTCGGCGGTCTGCACGCGTACATCGGCGGCGCTGGACTCGCCCAGCAGCAGATCGTAGGTGGAGGCGGCCAGCTCACGCTTGTCCACGCCACTGCCCATGGTCGCGTTGCCCTGCGAATCCAGGTCGACCAGCAGCACGCGCTTGGGTGCGTTGGCCAGGGAAGCGGCCAGGTTGACGGCGGTCGTGGTCTTGCCGACGCCACCCTTCTGGTTGGCGATGGCGATGATGCGGGCCATGCGGGTGTGCCTCGTCGACGTGTGCTGGGACCGGTCATTATGCGTACAACCGGCCCCTTGCGGAAATCGTGGATCGCCAACCCGTTGTTGCACAAGGGGCTGGCGGCGGGAATCAGGGGCCTGTAACAGTGACAAGGTGGCGTTCGCCGGCCAGGCCGGGCACGCTCAGCGGGGTCACCTCACGCACCTGCCAGCCGGCCGGCAGGTCCGCGATCTCCTCATGCGGGTAGACGCCCTTCATGGCCAGCAGCACGCCGCCGGGCCGCAGCAGGTGGCCACCGACGCGGACGATGCCGGCCAGGGTGTCCATCGCGCGGGCGGTCAGCTGGTCATAACGGCCGGCCTCGTCCAGCGCCTCGGCGCGCGATTCGGCCACGCGGGCATTGCCCAGGCCGAGCTGGCGCACGGCCTCGCGCATGAAGCGCGCCTTCTTGCCATTGCTCTCGACCAGGGTCACCTGCAGGCCCGGGCAGGCGATGGCCAGCGGGATGCCGGGCAGCCCGGGCCCGGTGCCGAGGTCGGCCAGGCTGCCATCGGCCACGAACGGCTGCATCGCCAGCGAGTCGAGCAGGTGGCGGGTGACCATCTCCTGCGGGTCGCGGATGGCGGTGAGGTTGTAGGTGCCGTTCCAGCGGTGCAGCAGGGCCAGGTAGCGCAGCAGCGGCGGCGCCAGCGCGGCATCCAGGCCCATGCTGGCCAGGCCCTGTTCCAGCGTGGCAGCCACGCTGGCGGGAAGTGGGTGTTCGCTCATGCTGGCATTATCGCCGGTTTTGCGCGCTGATTCCCCGCCTCAGTGCGGATACCAGGCCAACGCCGCCCGGAACTGACCGGTGGCCTGCCATTCGTGCAGGTGCCAGCGCGCGGCCTCGCCCAGTTCCGGGTCGCACCAGCGCAGGTGCAGGGCGCCATCGGCCCCCGGCGCCAGCTGCAGGCGGTGCAGGCCGAACGAAATGCCCTGGCCGTGCGCCTTCAGCACCGCTTCCTTGGCGCACCACACGCGGAAGAACCAGTGTTCGCGGTCGGCCTGGTCCAGGCTTTCCAGCCAGGCCACCTCCTCGGGGTGGAAGAAGCGCTGCACGATCTCCAGCAGGCGGGCCCGCGGCCGCAGCAGTTCCAGGTCCACCCCCAACCGCACGCCTTCGCCCAGCGCCACCAGCAGCACCTCGCCGCTGTGGCTCCAGCCGGTGCCGTAGTGGGCCAATGCGCCGCTCAGTTCCGGCCGGCCCTTGTCATCGCGGACCAGCGGCAGCGTCTCCGGGTCGGCCCCGAGGGCCTGCGCCAGCACCTGGCGTGCCTGCGGTTCGCCGCGATGGCCGGGCACGTGCGGGCGCCGCCAGACCGTCACCGGACCAAAGCGCCACGGGCCGTCGAGGGTGGCTGGCAGGCTCATGCGCACGCGCCCGTCACACGATTGCACGACGGGTTCACGGCCCTGCGCGTCAACTGGTCACCGTTCCCCACCGGAGGTTCGATCATGGGCATCATCATCTGGCTGATCGTCGGCGGCATCGTAGGCTGGCTGGCCAGCATCATCATGAAGCGCGATGGCCAGCAGGGCATCATCCTCAACATCGTGGTCGGCATCGTCGGCGCGCTGATTTCCGGCTGGCTGTTCGGCGGCGGCATCAACGAGGCGATCACCCTCCGCACGTTCCTGTTCTCGCTGATCGGTGCAGTGATCCTGCTGGCGATCGTCAACCTGTTCACCCGCAAGAGCATACGCTGACGCGGCGGTAGCGCCGGCCGCTGGCCGGCGGGCCTTTCAGAACGGGCCCGGCGATGCCGGGCCCCGTTCGTTCAACCGATCTGCACCCACGCCGGCGCATGGTCGCTCGGGCGTTCCCAGGTGCGCGGCTCGCGGTCGATGCCCGAAGCCACCGCACCGCTCTTCAGCGCATCGGAGACCAGGGTCAGGTCGATGCGCAGGCCCAGGTTGCGGCGGAAGCCGGCGGCACGGTAGTCCCACCAGCTGAAGGTACCCGCCTCGTCGTTGTGCAGGCGGAAGCCGTCGTGCAGGCCCAGCTGCAGCAGCTTGTTGAGTGCGCCGCGCTCGGCGGTGGAGGTCAGGATGTGGTTGTCGTTCCACACCTCCGGGTCGTGCACATCGCGCGCGTCCGGGGCGATGTTGAAGTCGCCCATCACGATCAGCTTCGGATGCCGCTGCAGTTCTTCGGCAATCCAGGCGTGCACCGCCTCCAGCCAGCGCAGCTTGTAGTCGTACTTGTCGGTGCCGATGTCCTGGCCGTTGACCACATACAGGTTGATCACCCGCAGGTCGCCGAAGGTACCGGCGATGACACGCTTCTGTTCGTCCTCGAAGCCGGGAATGCCGATCTGCACGTCCTGCGCCGGCTCGCGCGACAGCAGCGCCACGCCGTTGTAGGTCTTCTGGCCGGCGAACACGCTGCGGTAGCCCGCGCCGATCAGTGCCGAATCGGGGAACTTGTGGTCCTCCAGCTTGGTTTCCTGGATACCGACGATGTCCGGGCCGAAATCCTTGAGCCACTGCTCCAGGTGCGGCAGGCGGACATTGAGCGAATTGACGTTCCACGAGGCGATTTTCATGGGGGCATTCTAACCGGGCCAGCTTTGGTAGACGCCAACCTGGGTTGGCGCATGGCCGCCCCCGTGCCAACGAAGGTTTGCACCACCGGTAGTGCCGGCCGCTGGCCGGCAACCCCATTAACCGTCGGCAAGACCCCGCAGTTGCCGGCCAGCGGCCGGCACTACCGAAGCAGCAGCTTCAACAACCCCGCAATCTTCGAATACGGCGGCCGCAGCCGGTCGCTGGCCGCCCAGCGCGACTGCCACAGCACCGGCAGCCGCTTGCTCATCGCGTCGAACCCGGCCCGGCCGTGGTACGCGCCCATGCCGCTGGCCCCCACCCCGCCAAACGGCAGGCCATCGGCGGCGAAGTGCAGCAGCGTGTCGTTCACCGTCACCCCGCCGGCCACCACCTGGCCGAGGATACGCTCCACCGTCGCCGTGTCGTGGCTGAAGGGATACAGCGCCAGCGGCCGGTCGCGGGACAGCACGTCGGCCAGCGCCGCCTCCAGGTCCGGGTAGGCCCGCACCGGCAGGATCGGCCCGAAGATCTCCTCGCGCATCAGGTCCAGGTCGTCCGGCGGGTCCAGCACCACGGTGGGCACCAGCAGACGCTCGCGGTCGGCGCGCGCGTCATCCACCTGCGCCAGCGGAATCACCGGCACCCCGCGCTCGCGCGCCTGTGCCAGGTAGCCCTGCAGGCGCTGGTACTGGCCCTCGTTGATGATGCGGGTGTAGTCGTCGGCATTGCTGAAGTCGCCATAGCGCTCGCGCACCTGCTGCTGCAGCGCCTGCACGAACTCGCGCTGGCGCGCGGTATCGATCAGCACGTAATCCGGCGCGATGCAGGTCTGGCCAGCGTTGAACCATTTGCCGGTGGCCAGCCGCGCAGCGGCTTTATCCAGCGGGAAATCGCGACAGACAATCGCCGGCGACTTGCCGCCCAGCTCCAGGGTCAGCGGTACCAGATGCTCGGCCGCGGCGGCCATCACCTTGCGGCCAACGGCCGTCGAGCCGGTGAACAGCAGATGGTCCAGCGGCAGCGACGACACCGCCGCGGCCACATCCGCCCCGCCCTGCACCACCGCCACCCGATCGGGCGGGAACACGCTGGCCAGCAGATCGGCCAGGAACGCACTGGTGCGCGGCGTGTGTTCCGAAGGCTTCAGCAACACGTGGTTGCCCGCAGCGATGGCGGTGGCCAAAGGCACCAATGCCAGCGTGACCGGGTAGTTCCAGGGCGAGATCACCCCGACCACGCCCAGCGGCGTCGGCCGCAGCTGCGCGCGCGCTGGCCACAACTTCCATCCCGCCGATGCCCGTTGCGGCTTCGACCAGCGCCGCAGGTGGCGACGCAGGTGGTCGATGGCCGACAGCACGCTCATGCCATCGGCCAGTTTCGATTCAACGTGGGCACGGTGGCTGAAGTCCTCGGCGATGGCCTGGGCCATCTCGTCCAGGCGCGGCTTGAGCGCTTCGCGGAGGCGATGCAGGTCTTTCTCGCGCTGGTCCAGCGACGGGCGCTGCGACTGCCAGGCGCTGCGCAGGGTGTGCAGGAGGGCGGGGAGGTCGGCTGGGGCGGTGGTGGTCATGGGCCGACTATACGGGGAGCTGCGCAACGCCATGGTAGTGCCGGCCGCTGGCCGGCAATGGGTTCATGTCTGCGGAGATTCATGGGGTTGCCGGCCAGCGGCCGGCACTACCGGAATGCGAGCCGAGTGGGCACGGTCCACAAACAGAAAGGCCGCGGTCTGCACCGCGGCCTTCCCTTCACTGCGCGGAACCCACCGGTTATTGGGTGATATCCACGTTCTTGGTTTCGCGCAGGAACAGGCCGCCGATCACCACCGACATCAGTGCGATCGCAATCGGGTACCACAGGCCGTAGTACAGGTTGCCGGTACCGGCCACCAGCGCGAACGAGATCGCCGGCAGGAAGCCACCGAACCAGCCGTTGCCGATGTGGTACGGCAGCGACATCGAGGTGTAGCGGATGCGGGTCGGGAACAGTTCGACCAGGTAGGCGGCGATCGGGCCGTAGACCATGGTCACGTACAGCACCAGCAGCCACAGCATGAAGATGGTGCCGGCGATGTTGATGCGCGCACCATCAGCCTTGGCCGGGTAGCCGGCGGTGGTCAGCGCGGTCTTCAGTTCCGCACCGAACGCATCGGCCTTGGCCTTGCCTTCTTCCTTGGTCAGGCCGGCGGCCTCATACGAGGTGACACTGGCGCTGCCCACATTCACCATCGCCAGCGAACCGGCGGCGGCGGGCTGCACGTCGTACGGCACACCGGCCTTGGTCAGCGCAGCGGTGGCCACGTCGCAGGAGCTGGTGAACTTGCGCAGGCCCACCGGATCGAACTGGAACGAGCAGGTGGCCGGATCGGCGACGACCAGCGCCGGCGAGCTGCTGCGGGCTTCTTCGATGGCCGGGTTGGCGAAGTGGGTCAGGCCCTTGAAGATCGGGATGTAGGTGATGGCCGCCAGCAGGCAGCCGGCCAGGATGATCTTCTTGCGGCCGATGCGGTCGGACAGCCAGCCGAAGAAGATGAAGAACGGCGTGCCCAGTGCCAGCGCTGCGGCGATCAGCAGGTAGGAGGTGGTGGCATCGACCTTCAGCATGCTGCTGAGGAAGAACAGCGCGTAGAACTGTCCGCCGTACCAGACCACGGCCTGGCCAGCCGCTGCACCGAGCAGGACCAGCAACATCAGCTTCAGGTTGCCGCCCTTCAGGCTGTCGCGGAACGGGGTCTTGGAGCCCTTGCCTTCAGCCTTCATCTGCTGGAACAGCGGCGATTCGCTCAGCTGCAGCCGGATCCATACCGAAATGCCCAGCAGCAGGATCGACACCAGGAACGGAATGCGCCAGCCCCAGGCCTCGAACGCCTCGTTGCCCAGGGTCATGCGGCAGGCCAGGATGATCAGCAGCGACAGGAACAGGCCCAGCGTGGCGGTGCACTGGATGAAGCTGGTGTACAGGCCGCGCTTGTCGTCCGGTGCGTGCTCGGCCACATAGGTGGCGGCACCGCCGTACTCGCCGCCCATCGCCAGGCCCTGGGCCAGGCGCAGGATGATCAGGATCACCGGTGCGGCAAACCCGATCGAGGCGTAGTTGGGCAGCACGCCGACCAGGAAGGTCGAGATGCCCATGATCAGGATGGTGACCAGGAAGGTGTACTTGCGGCCGATGCGGTCGCCGAGGCTGCCGAAGAAGGCCGCGCCGAACGGACGCACGAAGAAGCCGGCGGCGAACGCCAGCAGGGCGAAGATCATGCCCGTGGTTTCATTGACGCCACTGAAGAACTGCTTGGCGATGATGGCTGCGAGCGAGCCGTACAGGAAGAAGTCATACCACTCGAACACCGTGCCGAGGCTCGATGCGAAGATGACCTTCTTGTGGCCCTTGGTCAGGGTGCCCGCCGCATGGTGCGGGCTTGATGCAGTGCTGGACATGGGACGCTTTCCCTCTGTAGGTGCCGACCGCCGGTCGGCACTCAATCTCGGTAGGTGCCGGTCACTGGACCGGCTCCGCTTTGGGTAGCTGCCGGCCGCTGGCCGGCACGCTCTTAGAAGCTGTACTTCGTAGTGAACTGCAATCGGGTGATGTCACCCTTGTTGCCGTTTTCCACTTCGCGACGGCCATACATCAGCTCGGCGCCGATATCGACCTTGGGCAGCGGTGAATAGAAGATGTTGCCGCGGATGCTCTGCACGCTCTTGGTCACCAGCGGGCCGAGGATGCTGTCGTTGTCGTAGTCGCTGCGCGCGTAGATCAGGTTGGTGCGCAGCTTCGGCGAGAACGCATGCCGCCAGCCGACATAGCCGGCCAGCACGCCGGTCGGGTTGAGCTCGTCGCGGGCCACGTCGTAGGCACTGTCGGCAGTGATGCCCAGGCCGATGTAGCGGGCGATGCCTTCGCCACCGGTCAGCTGGTAATGCAGCGAATCGCTGTCACCCATCACCCACTTGCCGCCCAGGGTCAGGCCGCCGGCCACCTTGTCGGCCTTCGCGCCAGTCGCCTGGTTGTCGACCTTCAACTGGCGGACGATGCCGCCGACACCGAAGGTTCCCCAGTCGCCCTTCCAGCCATAGCGCATGGTCAGATCGGGCAGGCTGCCACGATCGGAGTTGGCGCTGGCGTTGGTCCAGGCGCCGGTGACCGGGTTGCGGGTACCGGTAAGGGTGGTGGTTTCCGGGTTTTCCAGCGCGACGCTGAAGCCGCCCTGGGTGTAGCGCACCTGGGCCTGGCGCACGAAGATCACGCCGTCGGTGGGGCCGACGAAGTCGACCGCTTCCGGCAGTGCGGCCGCGTCCATGAAGTTGGACCAGGTCTGGCCGGCCATCCAGTTGTTCCAGTACATGTAGGCGTGGCGCAGGGTCACGCCATAGGTGTTGGTGGCGGTCTGGTTGCCCAGCGAGTTGCCGAAGAAGTCCATCTCGAAGAACGCACCCGCCTTGTTGCCCGATTCGCTGACGTTGTCGATGCCCAGGTTGAAGCGCGAGAACTTGGCATGGGCGTTGAAATCGGTGCCCGAGCGCTTGCCGCTGCCGCCGGCGCCTTCCACCGGGGTCTGGCCCGGCAGGTACAGCGAACGGCCGGTGGCGTCGTCGGCCAGCTGGCCATCGCTGGTCTGGGTGGCCAGGAAGTCGGCCTTGATGAAGCCGCCGATCTTGACCGTGGTGCCCGGTGCCGCGCCCGGGGTGAGGGTGGTGACCTGGATCGGCTGCTTCCCGGCCGGCACCTGTGCGACCGGTTTCTGCCCGGCCTGCACCGTGCGCACTTCGGTTACCGCCTGCTGGGTCTGGCTGATCTGGGTCTGTTGTTGTTGCTGCGAAGACAGCAGCAGCTGGACCTGGCGTTCCAGTTCGGCAACGCGTGCTTCCAGTGCCTTCTCTTTGGCGGTCTCTGCGAACGCCATGCCCGGTGCGACCAGGGCGACCAGCAGGCAGGCCGCCAAAGGTGTGCGCACGGCTTTCAACGTACGGTGGCTCATGTTGCCCTCTCTCCCAAGTGGCAAGGTGATGCCGCGCGTGGGGCACGGTCGAGCCGAGACTGCGGGGCGATTATGTATAGCGGCTATTCGCCATTGGTCGAACCCGGCCCTGCAAGGCGCTCACTTTCGACCATGGTCTAACCAGGGTGGTGACGCGGCCGGGGGTGGATGGGGCAAACTGAGGGGGATCGGTCGTTGCGATGCTGCGACCGCACATACAAAGTCAACGTGCAAGTGAGGGTGCCATGGCTGATATCTACCCCGTCGATCCGCAGTTCGCCGCCAAGGCACGCATCGACAAGAAGACCTATGAACAGCAGTACCAGGCGTCGGTGGCCGATCCGGATGGATTCTGGGGCAAGGCGGCCGAGCGCCTGCAATGGATGCGCAAGCCGACGAAGATCAAGAACGTCAGCTATGACCTGTCCGACTTCCGCATCAAGTGGTTCGAGGATGGCGAGCTCAATGCCAGCGTGAACTGCCTGGATCGCCAGCTCGAGACGCGCGGCGACAAGACCGCCCTGTTGTTCGAGCCGGATGGCCCGGATGCACCGGCCCAGCACGTGACCTATCGCGAGCTGTACGAGCGCACCTGCCGCCTCGGCAATGCGCTACGCAACCTTGGGGTCAGGAAGGGCGACCGGGTCACCATCTACCTGCCGATGATCGTCGATGCCGCGGTGGCCATGCTGGCCTGCGCGCGCATCGGTGCGATCCACTCGGTGGTGTTCGGTGGCTTCGCGCCGAACTCGATCGCCGACCGCGTCAGCGACTGCCAGAGCAAGCTGATCATCACCGCCGACGAAGGCTTGCGCGGTGGCCGCAGGATTCCGCTGAAGGCCAACGTCGATGCCGCGCTGAAGCTGCCGGGCACGAACACGGTTGAAACCGTGCTGGTGGTGCGCCACACCGGTGGCGCGGTGGACATGCAGGCCCCGCGCGACCGCTGGTTCCACGATGTCGTGGACAGCCAGCCGTCGACCTGCGAACCGGAACGCATGAACGCGGAAGACCCGTTGTTCATCCTCTACACCTCCGGTTCCACCGGCAAGCCGAAGGGTGTGCTGCACACCACCGGCGGCTACCTGCTGTATGCGGCCTACACCCATGAAGCGGTGTTCGACCTGCGCGAGGACGACATCTACTGGTGCACCGCCGACGTCGGCTGGGTCACCGGCCACAGCTACATCGTGTACGGGCCACTGGCCAACGGTGCGACCTCGCTGATGTTCGAAGGCGTGCCGAACTATCCGGACACCTCGCGCTTCTGGAACGTGATCGACAAGCACAAGGTGAGCATTTTCTACACCGCCCCGACCGCGATCCGTGCGCTGATGCGCGAAGGCGAGGAGCCGGTGAAGAAGACCTCGCGCGCGTCGCTGCGCCTGCTCGGCAGCGTCGGCGAGCCGATCAATCCGGAAGCCTGGCGCTGGTACTACGAGGTGGTCGGCGACAGCCGCTGCCCGATCGTCGATACCTGGTGGCAGACCGAAACCGGCGGCATCCTGATCTCGCCGCTGGCCGGCGCGATGGACCTCAAGCCGGGATCGGCCACCCTGCCCTTCTTCGGCGTGCAGCCGGCGCTGGTCAATGCCGATGGCGAGATCCAGGACGGACCGACCGAAGGCAACCTGATCATCCGTGATTCCTGGCCGGGCCAGATGCGCACGGTGTACGGCGACCACCAGCGTTTCATCGATACGTATTTCCGCACCTACCCGGGCAGCTATTTCACCGGTGACGGTTGCCGCCGTGACGAAGACGGCTATTACTGGATCACCGGCCGCGTCGACGACGTGATCAATGTGTCCGGCCATCGCATCGGCACCGCCGAAGTGGAAAGCGCGCTGGTCTCGCATCCGAAGGTGGCCGAAGCGGCGGTCGTGGGCTTCCCGCACGACGTCAAGGGCCAGGGCATCTATGCCTATGTGACCCTGGTGGCCGAAGAGACCCCCAGCGATGAACTGCACAAGGAGCTGATCGCCTGGGTGCGCAAGGAGATCGGCCCGATCGCCACGCCGGACCACCTGCAGTGGGCGCCGGGCCTGCCGAAGACCCGCTCGGGCAAGATCATGCGCCGCATCCTGCGCAAGATTGCCGAGAACGCGCCGGACCAGCTTGGCGACACCTCGACCCTGGCCGATCCGTCGGTGGTGGCGTCGCTGGTGGACGAGCGCAAGGTGCGCTGACGTACGACCCGGGGTCGGATCCCTTTCCGCAAGGAAAGGGCTCTGACCCCATCTGCTTTCCCCCACGGTTCCCCCCGACCATGACCACCCTCCTGATTGCCGATGACCACCCGCTGTTCCGCGAAGCCCTGCGTGGGGCCGTGCAGCGGGTCATCCCCGGCGTGCAGCTGTTCGAGGCCGACAGCGTGGAAGCGTTGTATGCACTGGCCGACCAGCACAACGACGCCGACCTGGTCCTGATGGACCTCAACATGCCTGGCGCACAGGGTTTCAACGCGCTGGTGCACATGCGATCGCTGCACCCGCACCTGCCGGTGGTGGTGGTGTCCGCGCGCGAAGAGGCCACGGTGATGCGCCGCGCGCTCGACCACGGCGCGCTCGGCTTCATCCCGAAGTCTGCGGATTCGGACACCATCGGGCATGCGCTGGGCACCATCCTCGATGGCGAGACCTGGGCACCGCCGGAAGCGCACAACGTGCCGCCCACCGGCAGCGAAGAACGCGAAGTTGGCCAGCGCCTGCGCGAACTGACCCCGCAGCAGTTCCGCGTGCTGCAGATGCTGGGCGCCGGTCGCTTGAACAAGCAGATCGCCTACGACCTCAACGTCTCCGAAGCGACGATCAAGGCCCACGTCACCGCCATCCTGCGCAAGCTGGGCGTGACCAACCGCACCCAGGCCGTGCTGATGGCCGGCAAGCTGGCGATCGACGACGACGCCATCGTGCTGCCGCCGGAAGAAGATTGAGGTAGTGCCGGCCGCTGGCCGGCAATCGCCCGGAACGGCGTCGCCGCCGTGCTCGCCGGGCATGGCCCGGCGCCACCTGGGCAACATCGCCGAC
Organism: Stenotrophomonas sp. Ps181; assembly: GCF_025697425.1. NCBI lineage: Bacteria > Pseudomonadati > Pseudomonadota > Gammaproteobacteria > Lysobacterales > Lysobacteraceae > Stenotrophomonas > Stenotrophomonas sp. Ps181. The sequence goes on along the minus strand of NZ_JAHWBI010000002.1, from coordinate 27,352 downwards.
TCGAACGACGCTTTCGGCCCTGTGGCTGAACCGGCTGCCGTTGCAAACTGCTGCTGCCATTCCACACACCGCCGACAATGAACAATCCGCTCGACACCACAGGGGCTCGGCTACAGCTCCAACCGGAAGAACGGGAGTCCATCCGCAGGTTGATTGCCTTCGTCCGCGAAGGCTGTCCAGACGGCGCTTGTCCTCCCGGTTTTCCTGCTGACCGGATCGACGACTTCAGACGAGCAGCCCTCGAGTACTTCTCCGATCCGCCAGATCCCATCAATCATTTCCGGATTGATGTCCCCAGCGATGAGTACATCCGCGCCGAGGTCCTGGTCTATGAGCACCCATCGGGTATTCACGTGGAGTTGGATCTATTCGCTGATGGCGAGCGGTGCGACTTGACCGCCACGTTCGATCTTGATCGTGAGAGTGCAGTGTTCAGTGGGCCCAGGTTGTACGACATGCACGTGATGTAGCCGGTTGTGGTGGGAGCCCTGCCGGCCAGCGGCCGGCACTACCCGGCACCGCTGCGCTCGCGATATAGCCATCGCTATACAAACCAGCCCTGCCTGCGCGTTTCGCTGGAAATGCGCCACGCGCGAATCGCGGTGCTAAGCTTCGCGTCCCCCTTGGGGAGTAGCCGGATTCCTTCGCAGGAATCGTCCACGTCAACATACTCGGCCAGTGCGCCGTGGCGTGGACAACCATGATGGTTGGCGAGACCAGCGGCCCGCGCGCGCAACGTCAGGTTGGGCGCGAGCGCAGGCCGTGCGTCCGTCCTTGCCCGACCTCAGCAGCTGTCCATGTCCCCCATTTCGATCCTCCTGATCGGCTTCGCCATGTCCACCGATGCCTTCGCCGCGGCGATCGGCAAGGGTGCGGCCATGCGCAAGCCGGTGTTCCGCGACGCACTGCGTGCCGGCATCATCTTCGGCGTCATCGAGGCGATCACGCCCATCATCGGCTGGCTGCTGGGCCGCGCCGCGCTGCAGTACGTCGAAGCCTTCGACCACTGGATCGCCTTCGGCCTGCTCGGCGCGCTGGGCATCCACATGATCTACAACGGCCTGCGCCCGGACAGTGCCGAGGAAGACGAAGACCCCTCGCAGCATCACGGCTTCTGGAAGCTGGCGCTGACCGGTTTCGCCACCAGCATCGACGCGATGGCGGTGGGTATCGGCCTGGCCTTCATGGACGTGCATATCGGCGTGATGGCCACGGTCATCGGCCTGTGCACGCTGACCATGGTCACCGTCGGCATCATGCTCGGCCGCGTGCTGGGCAGCATGGTCGGCAAGCGTGCCGAGATCATCGGTGGCGTGATCCTGGTGATCATCGGCGCGACGATCCTGTACGAGCACCTGCACGGCGTGGGGTAACGCTTCCGCGATTACGTGGTTGCCGGCCAGCGGCCGGCACTACCTGACGTCACATCCACGCATGGCGTGGATCTACCGCCGGGCTGATGAAGCTCTGGTAGATGCCAGGCTTGCCTGGCATGGTTTCACGTCGTGGTTGCCGGCCAGCGGCCGGCACTACTGCGCGTCGCGCAGCGCGCCGAGGAAGGCGCGCAGCGAGGCCGGCTTGATCGGCTTGGTCAGCACGCGGTAGCCACGCTCGCGTGCCATCCGCTTCAGTTCGTCACGCCCATCGGCGGTCAGCAGCGCACCCGGCAGCGGGTAGCCGGCCGCCTCGCGCAGCGCCACCAGCGCATCCAGGCCATCCATGCGATCGTGCAGGTGGTAGTCCACCAGCATCACCTGCGGCCGCTCGGCGATCTTCTCCAGTGCCTGGTCGACGGTGGCGGCAGTGATCACCTGCACCTGCCAGCGGCCGAGCAGCGCGCGCATGCCGTCAAGGATTTCCTCGTCGTTGTCCACGCACAGCACCCGCAGGCCCGCCAGCGAATCGCTGCGCACCGGTGTGGCCACGGCCTGGGTCGCCTTGGCAGGCTCGGTGTAGCCGGGCAAGGGCGCAACCCGCGGCAGGATGATCGAGAACATCGAGCCGCTGCCAACCCGGCTGCGTGCATTGAGGCGATGGTCGAGCAGGCGCGAGATGCGCTGGCAGATCGACAGGCCCAGGCCCAACCCCTGCTCGCCCCAGTCGAACGGCTGCTGGTAGCGGTGGAACTCGTCGAAGATCTGCCGCATGTGGTGTTCGGGAATGCCGGGGCCGGTATCCCACACCTGCAGTTCCACCTCGTCGCCGCGCTGACGCACGGCCAGCACGATGCGGCCCTGGCGGGTATAGCGCAGTGCATTGGCCAGGAAGTTCTGCAGTACGCGGCGCAGCAGGCGGCGATCGCTGCGTACCCAGGCCGCGCGCGCGAACAGGTCCAGTCGCAGGCCACGACCGGCGGCGACCGGCGTGTACTGCGCGGCCAGCTCGCGCATCAACGCACTCACATCGAATTCGCCGATCACCGGGTGCAGGCCACCGGCATCCAGCCGCGACACGTCCAGCAGGCCATCAAGCAGTTCTTCGGCAGCGCGCAGCGACGCGTCCACGCGTTCGGCCAGATGCTTCTGTTCGTCGCTCACGTGATCGCTGTCGCGCAGCGCGGACGCAAACAGGCGCGCCGCATTCAACGGCTGCAGCACGTCATGGCTGATCGCCGCCAGGAAACGGGTCTTCGACTGCTGCGCGACCTCGGCCTCATGCGAGCGTTCGGCCACGCGCTGTTCCAGCGTCTCGTTGGCTTCAAGCAGCGCCTTTTCGGCATGCTTGTAGTCGGTGATGTCGTTGTAGCTGGTCACGTAACCGCCGCCGGGCAGCGCCTGGCCGCGCATCTCGATCACCTTGCCGTCGCTGCGGGTGCGCTCGAACACGTGCGGCGAACCGGCGCGCATGTAACCGATGCGGCGGTTGATCTGCACTTCGATGTCGCCCTCGCCCAGCTCGCCGCGCTCGGCGTTGTAGCGGATCAGGTCGGCCACCGGGCGGCCCACGTAGAGCATGCCGTCGGGGTAGCCGAACATGTCCTGGTACCGGCGGTTCCACGCGGTCAGGCGCATGTCCGGGTCGACCACGCTGACCCCGGCGCTGATGTTCTCCAGCGTGGTCGACAGGATCTCGCGGTTGAAGCGCAGTTCCTGCCCGGCTTCGTCCAGCACCGCCACCACTTCACCCAGGTCCATGCCCGAACCCCGCAGCAGGCTGGTCAGCAGCAGGCGCGCCGAGGCCGCACCAATCGAGGCGGCCAGCAGGCGCTCGGTGAACTGCACCCACGGCCGGTCAGCCGGTGCCGAAGACTGCAGCTCGCGGCCCAGCGACTGTGCCTGCTCGAAGAACGAACGCCGCGCATGGCGTTCGCCGACCACGCGCGAAGCCAGCGCCAGCAGGTCGCCCACATGCACATGCCCAGGCCAGCCGCCGGCCACCGACGGGCGCTCGGCATACGGGTCGAGGAACGGTGCCGCACGCAGGCGCTCGTCGACGCCGGGCCGCCAGCGTGCGGACACCAGCATCATCGTGGCTGCATTGACCAGCAGCGACCAGAACGTGCCGTGGGTCAGCGGATCCCAGCCGGACATGCCGAACAGCTGCTGAGGACGCAGCCACTCGATGCCGAACGGGCCGTGCTGCACCCAGGCGGCGTCGACCCAGCCGGCCATGGTCATCGCCGGCAGCAGCAGGGTGTACAGCCAGGTGGCGAAGCCCAGCAGCATGCCCACTTCGACGCCGCGCCGGCTGGCACCGCGCCAGTACAGGCCGCCGATCAGGCCGGGCGCGAACTGCGCCACCGCTGCGAACGCCATCAGGCCGTACGAGGCCAGCGTGCTGTCGTTGCTGCTGGTGCGGTAGTAGCTGTAGGCCATCAGCGCCAGCAGCAGGATCGCCAGGCGGCGGATCCACAGCACGCGCGAGGCGACGTCGGCGGCTTCCTGGTGGTCACCGCTCCGACGCAGCAGCACCGGCATCACCAGATCATTGCTGACCATGGTCGCCAGCGCGATGGACGAGACGATGACCATGCCGGTGGCCGCCGAGAAGCCGCCCACGTAGGCGATCAGCGCCAGCGCATTGCGGCCTTCGGCCAGCGGCAGCGCCAGCACCATCGAATCGTCGGCGACGCTGCCGCCGGTGCCGAACAGGGTCACGCCGGCGGTGGCGATCGGCAGCACCATGCCCGAGATCAGTACCAGGTAACCGCCGAACATCCAGCGCGCGCGGCGCACGTCGCGCACCTCACCGCACTCGACCACGGCCACGTGGAACTGGCGCGGCAGGCAGATGATGGCGAGGAAACTGAGCAGGGTCTGCGAGATGAAGCCGACCGGCGGCAGGCCGGTGAACAGCGTATGCACCGATTCGACCACCGCATCGGTGCGGTCGCTCAGCCACAGGTAGGCGAACACGCCCACCGCCAGCATCGCCAGCAGCTTGATCACCGATTCGAAGGCGATCGCCAGCATCATGCCGTGGTGGTGCTCGGTGGCATCGACCTGGCGGGTGCCGAACAGGGTGGCGAACAGCGCCATCAGCAGCGCCACGTACAGCGCCGGGTCGGTGAAGAAGCCAGTGGGGCCGGTGTTGCCGGTCAGCACCTGCAGGCTCATCGCCACCGCTTTGTACTGCAACGCCAGGTACGGAATGATGCCGATCAGCGCGATGATCGCCACCAGCGCCGCCAGCCGCCGCGATCGACCGAAGCGCGAGGAGATGAAATCGGCGATGGAGACCACGTTCTGGCTGCGTGCAATCAGCGCCAGGCGCTCGATGATGCGCCAGCCGAACAACAGCAGCAGCAGCGGGCCGATGTAGATCGGCAGGTAGCCCACGCCATTGCGCACGGCGGTGCCGACCGCGCCGTAGAAGGTCCATGACGAGCAGTACACCGCCAGCGCCAGGCTGTAGACCACCGGCCGCAGCCACGGCCGGTCGGGGTACATCGGCCGACGGTCGCCCCACCACGCCACGCCGAACAGCAGCGCGGCATAGGCAACCGAGACCAGCAGCAGGATCCAGCTGGAGACCACGCGTGCGTTTCCGTCGGAAGAACCCGCAGTGTAGGCCAGGCGTGGCCGGGGATGCGGGCTCGTTGGGGGCAACCACCCCCACCAAGGTGGGGGCCTACGCGGTGCGGGCCACGACCGTTGGTCGTGGCCGGCTTCTTACTGGGCCGGCACGCCCATTTCCTTCAGCAGTTCCGGCGCCGGGTAGACCTTGGCCAGCAGCCAGCGCAGGTAGCGCATGTCCACGTGCACGGCGCGCTTGTAGCGCGGGTCGAACCACCAGCTGGCACTGACCGACTCCCAGTTGCTGTCGAAATTCAGGCCGATCAGTTCGCCCTTCGCATTGAGCACCGGCGAGCCGGAGTTGCCGCCGGTGGTGTCCAGGTTGGTCAGGAAGTTGACCGTCTGGGTGTTGAGTGCCGGATCGGCGGTGCTGCCGAAGTCACCCTTGGCGATCGCTGCCAGCAGCGGCTTGGGTGCGTCGAACGGATAGGCGTTGGTGTTCTTCTCGACGATGCCGGCCACGGTGGTCACCGGCGAGTAGGTCACGCCATCGCGCGGGTGCAGTGCCTCGACCCTGCCGTAGCTGATGCGCAGGGTGCGGTTGGCATCCGGGTAGACGGCGCGGCCCTGCTTGGCACGCCAGGCGAACAGCGCCTGCATGTAGGCCGGGCGCAGGCGCAGCTGCTCGCCCTCGCGGGTCTTGCTCTCGTTCTCGATGCGCAGCTGCGCGGCCACCAGCGGGCCGGCCACGGCGATCAACGGATCGGCGGCCAGGGCCTTGCCTTCGCGCGCAGCCGCGAACCGCGACAGGCGCTGCGCCTCGTCACCCAGCTGGGTGCCGGCGTACAGGGTGTCCAGTGCCGTGGCCAGCTGCTGCGGGGTACGGCCGAAGGCTGCGTCGAACTCGGCCACGCGCTGCGCGTCCGGCAGCTGCTGGTAACGGGTCAGCAGGGTGGTCAGCAGGGCCTTCTCGACCTCCGGTGCGTAGCGGCGCTGGACCTGCTTGAGCACGCCTTCGATCATCGCCTGGTCGCGCTGCTGGTAGCCGCTCTCGCGCTGTGCGTCCGGCTTGGCCGATTCGATGCGCAGGCGTTCCAGCAGCAGCGCCGAGCGCAGCAACTGGCTCTGTGCGGCCATCTGGTCCAGCAGCAGGTCACGCTCGCCCACCGCCGCGCCCTGTGACAGGTTGGCCAGCAGCGCCTTGATGTCGCCCTGGTACTTGCGGTCGGTGGCGGCCAGCATCGCCGTCTCGTCGGCGGCACGCTGGGCCTTGGCATCGCTGCGCAGCAGGCCTTCCAGCTCACCGGCGGCGCGCTTGCGGTTGTTCTTCAGCGACTGCAGCTGCGAAGCGTAACGGGTACGTGCCTGCGCGTCCTTGGCGGTTGCCGCCTCGATGGTGTCGATCATCTGCTGGAACACCGAAACGCGGCGCGGCAGCACGGTGTCGATCTGGCCGGCGAATTCTGCCGCGGTACGGTGGCGGTAGGTGATGCCCGGATAACCGGCCAGCATCGCGTAGTCGCCCTCCTTCGGGCCCTCCACCGACATCTGCAGGTGTGCCGGCGCCTGGTAGGGCACGTTGTCCTTGCTGTAGGCGGCCGGCTTGCCGTCCTTGCCCACATAGGCGCGCAGCAGGGTGAAGTCGCCGGTGTGGCGCGGCCACATGAAATTGTCGATCTCATCGCCATAGTTGCCGATCGCACGCGGCGGCGCGTACACCAGGCGCACGTCGCTCAGTTCCAGCTGGGCGATGCGGTAGAAGTCGGTGCCGTAGTACATGTTGGCCACCGAGCAGCGCACGCTGCCGTCCTTCTCGCACTCGGCCACGATCTGCTTGCTGGCCGCATCGACGGCATCGAAGTAGGCACGGCCGGTCTTGCCGCGGGCCTGCGCCAGCACCTGATCGGTCACCTTGTCGAAGCCGACGGTGACCAGCACGCGGAAGTCCGGGTTGGCCGGGCGCTCGTCGGCACGGTCCCTGGCGATGAAGCCACCGTTGATCAGGTCGTGCTCGGGCGAGCTGTTGTACTGGATCACGCCCATCGCCACGTGGTGGTTGGTCAGCAGCAGGCCGTCGCTGGACACGAACGAGCCGGTGCCGCCGCCCGCGCGCACCACCGCGCTCAGCGGCGGCGTGGTGACATTGGCGAGGTCGGCCGGATTGCCCTTGAAGCCAGCGGCCTGCAGCGGCTTGGCCAGTTCCGGCAGCTGGGTCGGCATCCACATGCCTTCATCGGCGTGGGCACCGGCGGCGAGGGTCAGGCCCAATGCCAGGGCGGTGGGAAGGGCTTTGCGTGGTGACATGAGGCAATCCGGTACGACAGAACAGCCCGGGACCATAGCCGCTGGGGCCGGAAGGGGCAACGGCCGATGGTTGGGGGCCTGTCAGGTAGAGCCGAGCCCATGCTCGGCTGCTCTTCCTGCAGACCGCGCTGCGCGCGGAAGCCGAGCATGGCTCGGCTCTACAGGGATGCCACGGCGGGTCATTTCTCCCGCCGCCAGTTGATCGAACCACGGTTTTCCACCGTGCTCGACTCCACTTCCACATCAAACCCGCGGCGCAGCAGGTACTTCAGCGTGATCACCGAACCGGCGCCCACCAGCGACACGCCGTAACCCACGTAAAGCTTGGGCGAGATGTACTTGCCGACGCCGATCACCGAGCCACCCAGCGCGCGCGACTGGCTCACGCCTGCATCGTCCAGGCCCAGCTTGGCACCCAGCTGCGAGGCGAGCAGGCCACTGCCGGCCGAGAGCGCCGCCGAGGCCGCGTTGACCTGCTGCGCCTGGTCGCTGCTGGCGCCGGTCAGGCTGCGTCCCAGCACCAGATAGGCCAGTGCCTCGGACTGCGACATCGCCGGATCGGACCACACGTCGGCACGCGGCTGCTGCGCACGCCCGGTCACGTCGATGCCGGCGGTGACATCACCGATGCGGCGCTCGGCGCGGATGTTGATGCGCGGGTCGGACACCGCGTTGTAGTTCCAGTTGAGGTTGCCGCGGGTGATGGTCAGGTCCTGCCCATACGCCTTGTAGCGGCCGCTCACTTCGAGGCCGCCATTGGCAGTCATTTCGCGGCCGGGCTTGGCCCAGACCTGCATCTTGCCAGTCAGCGCGCCCTTCAGGCCGAACCCGGTCATCTTCACCTTGTCGCCCAGGCTGACCGTCAGGTCCATGTCCAGCGGCGAGGTGCGCGACTCTTCCGGATCGGCCGGGTCGAGCACCACCACGTCTTCGGACACCGAGGTGCCGCGGTCCAGGCGTTCCAGGTCGATGTCGGCCTCGGGCACGTGCACGGTACCGCGCAGCTCCATCGCCGCCTTGGCCAGGGTGAAGTCGAGGTTGGGGTTGGCGACGATGCGCAGTTCGCTGGTGTTGGACAGCAGCACGTTCTCGCCATGGATCTTCAGCTGCAGCGGCTGCGCATCGCCGAACCACGACAGGCCACCGTCCACGTACAGCGTGCCCTGGCCGGAGTTGGCCTGCGCGGTGATCTTGGCCGAACCATCGGGCTGGGCCACGAAGCTGCCCTTGCCCTGGTCGAAGGTCAGGCCAAGCGCCGGGAATTCACCCTTGAAGTTGCTCAGCTGTGCGTCGCCACCCAGCGACGGCTGGCCTCGCGTACCGCGCAGGCTGACGTGGCCTTCGATCAGGCCGGTCGGCCGCACGATGTCCGGCGAGAACAGCTCCAGCCAGTACAGCCGCGACATGTTGAGGTAGAGCTCACCGTTCAGCGGTGCACTGGCTTCCCAGCCGGTCTGCATCTTCGCGTCGACGAAGCCATTGCCCTGGAAGCCCATGCCCAGGTAACCCTTGATGCTGGCCGGGGTCATGTCGAGCTTCAGCGAGAACTGGTCATAGCGCACCAGCTCGCCGCGGGTGGTATCGCCCACGGTGTTGCGGTTCTCGCCCAGGCGCACGCCGCCTTCCTTCGAGCGCACTTCCACATGGCCTTCCCAGGCGTTGCCGCGCGGGCGGATCTGCGCGTCCAGGCTGACCTCGCCGCGCAGGTAGATGCGGCGGCCGGACTGCGGCGGCAACCACGGCTGCACCAGCGCCAGCGGCAGCGCGTCACTGCGCACCACCAGGCCTTCGCGCGGCCAGTTGGCCTGTGCGCACAGCGCGCCGCTGCTGGCGGCGGCCAGGCAGGCTTCGGACAGGGTGTAGGTGCTGCCGTTGATCGCGAATGCCGCCGGTGCACGCAGCGACCAGGCATCGCCCTTCACCGGTGCGATGCGCAGCGACGCCAGCTCGCCACGCCACTGCGTGCCTTGCTGGCGCACGCTGCCCTGCAGCTCGACCGCACCCATCTCGTTGCGGGTCTGCGCAGCCAGGCGCAGGTTGGACACACTGCCCTGCGCGTCGATGTTCAGCCGCTCCAGCAGCATGCCCGCGTTGACCTGCTGGCCCTGCACCGCCAGCGCGCCGCTGTCGCCGCGCCACGGCAGGCGGCCCTTGATGCTCACACTCTCGGCGCCGTAGCCATCCCAGTTGAGGTTGTTGCCGACCAGGTCGGCGGTGATGTCCGGCGCATCGCGCGGGCCCTTCACCTGCACCTGGCCGCGCAGGCCACCGTCGGCGCCCGGCAGCAGGTCGCTCAACTGCAGCGGCTCGAAACGCGCATCGATGTCGAGGCGGTCGCCGACCTTGCCCGACGCGGTCACCCGGCTGCTGCCCAACGCCAGTTTCAGGTCACCCTGGCCCTGCGCGCCCTGCAGCGCGAACCTGCCCTGCGCGTCGAGATTGCGCTGGCGCAGCATGCCCTTCAGCGAGGGCAGGTCCACCGTGGCTTCCAGCGTACCCGCGGTGCCCGGTGCGGCATTGGCCGGCGGCGGCAGCTGGCGGCCCTTGGAGGCCAGGTTGCCGGACAGGCGGCCATTCCAGCCCGGCACGAAATAGCCGGGGTCGAAGTCCTTCAGCGTGGCCTTGGCGTCCCAGTCCAGCCGCGGCGCCCACGCCACCTGGCCTTCCACCTGCAGCTGGCCACCGGGCGTCTGCGCCTGCAGCTGGTGGATCGACGCCGCCTGGTCGTTGCCACGCACATCGAAGTGCAGCTGCGCCTTCTGCTTTTCGCGTTCGACCTCGGCACGGCCGATCGCCGCCCAGGCCTTCAGGGTACCGGCCAGGCCGAAGCGTGCTTCCTTCAGGGTGACCGGCACCGGTGCGCTGCCGGCGGTGTTCGGATCGGGCGCCGGTACATAGGTCAGGTCACGCGCGACCACCGAGAAGTTGAGTTTCTGCTGGTCTTCCTGGCTGAAATCGGCGGTGCCCTCCAGGCGGGCTTCGCCACCGAGGCCCTTCAGCAGCAGCGGCGAAACCTTCAGCACCTGGTCCTGCAATGACACCACCGACGGTGCCAGTTCCAGTTCCTGCTCGCCCTGCTTCACCTTGCCACGCAGGTTGGCATTGCCGCCCTTGCCAGCAGCAGTGAAATCCAGCGACAACGGCGTGATCGCCGAGCTCGCCAATGCCGGCGACAGCAGCGCCAGATCCAGCTCGTCGCTGCGCACGCTGGCGTTCCAGGTCGGGTCGGTGCGGCCATCGAACACCAGCATCGCGTGCAGCGGCTTCGGTGCGCGCCCGGCTACCGCCACTTCCATGTGCGACAGGTCACCGCGGGCGACCAGGCCGACGGTAGCGGCGGTGCGCCCACGCGGTGCCGGCAACACCGCCGTCACCGTCACGTCGGTGTCGTAGTCCTTGGCCGGGATGTAACGGCCCTGGGCAGTGAAGTTGCCCATGTCACTGTCCACCACCAGCTTGTGCGCCTGGAACTCGCCGTTGGCGATCTCGATGCCGCCGCGCACGCGGCTGATGTCGATCACCGGTTCGTTGGCCTGGCTGATGCGGAAGCCATCGATGGCGATGGCATCGGCCTGGATCGCCAGCGGCATCTCGATCTGCGGCAGCGAATCGGGCCAGGACGGCAGCTTGAACGGCTCATCGCTCTTGGCCAGGTTCAACGTCGCGTTGGTCAGCTCCAGCTTGTCCAACAGCAGCTTGCGGCCCAGCAGCGGGCGCAGGTCCGGCTCCAGGTGCGCACGCTCGGCGTGGAAATGGATGTCGTCATAGCGGAAGTCGACGTTGTACAGGGTCAGCGGCCCGGCCACCGGGCCCTCCACCTTGTCCCAGGTAAAGCTGGCACCCACCGGCAGCCGCGCCACCACCTGGGCCAGCAGTACGTCACGGCCGGCCACGGTCTGCAGCAGCCAGTACACCGCCAGCAGGGCCAGCAGCACCAGGCCAAGCACGCCCACACCGGACCAGGCCCAGAAGCGGCGGCGGCGGTAGAAACGCACGCGTGGCGGCGGGGTGTTCGGGGTCGGTGCGGACGCGCTCACAGGTCCGCTCCGATGTTCAGGTACAGCTGGAACTGCGAATCCGGGTTGTTCAGGCCGTGCGCCACGTCGATGCGCACCGGGCCCACCGGCGATTTCCAGCGTACGCCGAAGCCGACGCCGGTATGCAGGTCGATGGTGTTGTCGAAGGCACTGCCGGTATCGACGAACACCGCCGCACCCCAGGGGCCACCGTTGAAGTAGTGCTCGTACTCGGCCGAGCCGATCACCAGGTTCTTGGCACCCAGCGCATACTTGTCCGGCTTCGGCGTACGCGGGCCGACCTCACGGTAGGCGTAGCCGCGGATGCTGCGGTCACCACCGGCGAAGTAGCGCAGGCTCGGCGGCATCGCCACCAGATCGCTGGTCCACGTGGTGCCGCCCTCGCCGCGCAGGATAAGGCGGTTGCTTTCACCCACCGGGATGTACCAGCGCAACACGGCGTTGGCCTGCACGAAGCTGGTATCCGAGCCGGCGCCTTCCACGCCGGCACGCACCGTTGCGGCGCCGCTGATGCCCTTGCGCGGGAACATCTCGTCGTCGACGTTGACGTAGTCGGCAACCATCTGCGGGTACACCAGCGTCGAGGTGTTGTAGACGGCGTCGGTGAATTCGGTGCCGGAGGCATAGCGCCAGCGCTCGCGCAGCGCGTTGATCGAGGCGATCGCGGTCCAGTGTTCGTTGATCTCGCCGCTGCGGCTGGCGATCAGCTTGAAGTTGCGCAGGTCGATGTAGTCGGTCTGCTCGTCGTACGCGCTGGCAGCGAAGGTGTACCAGCCATCAAGCCAGTTGAAGGCCGGAATGCGGTAACTGGTGACCAGGCTCTTGCGCTTCTGCGCATAGTCCAGCTGCGTGTTCATCTTGTGGCCGCGGTTGTTCAGGAACCGCCGCTCGATGCCACCGCGCACACCCGGGCCGCTCTCGCTGCCGTAGCTCAGGCCTGCGGTGTAGATGGTGCGCTTGGCCCGGGTCAGCTTCACATCCACCGGCACTTCGCCGTTCTCGTCGGCCTGGTCCGGGCGCGGCTGGATGTCGATCACGCTGAAGTAGTCCAGCTTGGTCAGCGACTCGCGCAGCCGGTCCAGCTTGCCCTCGTGGTAGTAGCTGCCCTGGTCCCAGTACACCAGTGGATCGAACAGCTTGTCGACGAAGTAATCCTGCTCGAAGCGCACCGGGCCCATGTTGTAGCGGCGGCCGCTATCCCAGGTCAGGTCGATGTCGGCGGCGTTGTCGGCGCGGGTGATCTGCACCTGGCGCTGGGTGTAGTCGGCATCGAAGTAGCCACGCTCGGCCAGGCGCCGGGTGATGGTGATCTTGCTGGCTTCGTACTGGGTGTGCTCGAAGCGCTGGCCCTTGCGGGGCTTGAAGGCGGCCAGGTCGTCCTGCAGGTACTGGTCGTACATCGCCGGGCCGGTGATGTCGATGTGCTCGCGGCGCACGGTCACCGGGGCGCCCTTGTCGACATGGATCAGCACGCGCACGTGCTCGTCCTCACGCGGCGCCTCGACCTTGATCACCGGGTTGTAGTAGCCGAACGGCTCCAGCGCCTGGCGGGTCTGCCGCTCCGCCTGCGACAGCAGGTACTCCAGGCGCGATTCGCCCTGCTCCTTGCCGATCGTGTCGTACAGCGACAGCGATTCCTGGATGTTCTCGATGATTGCGGCGTCGTCGCCCTTGTCCAATCCCTTGATGTCCACCTTGTCGATGGTGCCGCGTGCATGGACCACGGAAGTGGCGGCCAGCGACAGGACCATCAGCGGCAGGGCGTATTTCTTTGGCTGCATGCGGCACAGCATACCGACCGGAGGTGACGATGCGAAATGCACCACGTCATTGGGGATCGGTTGTTAAGTAGCGGTCAAAATGCGCGCCTTTGTGGCGATCATCGTGATCGCAGGCGAGGATGCCGGCATCGTCCACGATGTCGGCAATGACCCCGATAGACATCGCCGGCGACGTTCCGGCAATGCCGGCCAGCGGCCGGCACTACCGATACGGGCATCAGCTCGACAGATGCTCGATCGCCGCCACCTTGCCCAGGCGCTCGCCCAGCATCGTCAGCAGCGCCAGACGGTTGCCACGCAGCGCCGGCTCCTCGGCATTGACCATCACCCCGTCGAAGAACGCATCGACCTGTGGACGCAGGCGCGCCAGGCGCGCCAGCACTGCCACATAGTCCTTCTGGTGCAGGCTGGCGCCGGTGTCGTCGATGGCGGCGGTGACCGCTTCGGCCAGCGCGCGCTCGGCATCTTCCTGCAGCAGTGCCGCGTCGATCTGCGCCGGAATCTCGCCCTCGGCCTTGCGCAGGATGTTGCGGATGCGCTTGTTGGCCGCGGCCAGCGCCTCTGCCTCCGGCAGCGCGGCGAAGGTGCCGATCGCATCCAGGCGGCGATCGAAGTCGTACAGCGAGGCCGGCTTCAACTCGGCCACCGCGTTGAAGTGCGTGGCCGGCACGCCCTTGTCGCCGTAGTAGCCCTTCAGGCGGTCGAGGATGAAGTCGTAAAGCTCGCCGACATCGGCCTGCACGTTGCGCGCGGCCAGGCCGGCATTGGCGCTGGCCATCAGCGCGCGCAGGTCCAGTTCGAAGCCGCTTTCGATGATCGTGCGGGCCAGGCCCAGCGCGTTGCGGCGCAGGGCGAACGGATCCTTGTTGCCGGTCGGCTTCAGGCCTGCAGCGAAACCACCGGCCAGCGTATCCACGCGTTCGGCGATGGCCAGCACCTTGCCCAGTGGCGACAGCGCGATGTCGTCACCACCGAAGCGCGGCTGGTAGGCCTCGTCGATGGCCAGCGCCACGTCGGCCGATTCACCACCGGCCACGGCGTAGTGGCGACCGGCGATGCCCTGCAATTCCGGGAATTCGTTGACCATGCGCGACTGCAGGTCGTTCTTGGCCAGCTCGGCAGCCCGCCTGGCCTGCGCCGGATCGGCACCGACCTGGGCTGCGATCACTTCGGCCAGTGCGGCCACGCGCGCCACCTTGTCGGCCACGCTGCCCAGCTTGGCCTGGTAGGTCACCGTCTTCAGGCCGTCGCCCATCGACACCAGGCCCTGCTTCAGGTCCTCGTCGAAGAAGAACTTGGCATCGGCGAAGCGCGGGCGGATCACCCGCTCGTAGCCCTTGGCCACTTCGGCCACGTCCTTCGACTCGATGTTGGCAATGCCGATGAACTTCTCGGTCAGCGTGCCGGCGGCATCCAGCACCGGGAAGAACTTCTGGTTGATCTCCATCGTCTCGATCAGCGCTTCCTGCGGCACCGCCAGGAACGCGCGTTCGAAGCTGCACAGCACCGCCGACGGCCATTCGACCAGGTTCACCACCTGCTCCAGGTTGTCTTCGGTGATGCGGGCGCTGCCACCGGCCCCGGCTGCGGCGGCCTCGACCTCGGCGACGATGCGCGCACGTCGCTCGCTCGGGTCGACCAGCACGAACGCGGCGCGCAGGGCTTCAACGTAGTCCTGCGGCTGCGCCAGCGACACGGCCTGGTCGTGGTGGAAGCGATGGCCACGGCTGGCACGGCCGGCCTGCAGGCCGAACAGTTCGGCCTCGACCACGTTGGCGCCATGCAGCAGCACCAGCCAGTGCGCCGGGCGCGCGAAGCCCCAGGCGTGGTCGCCCCAGCGCATCGGCTTGGGAATCGGCATCGCCGCGATCGCCTCGCGCAGGATGTCCGGCAACAGGCTGGCGGTGCTCGCGCCCGGGGTCACCGCGCGGTGCACGAAGCGCTCACCCTTGTTGTCGGTGGTCTTCTCCAGCGCGGTCCAGTCGATCCCGGCCTTGGCGGCGAAGCCCTGCAGGGCCTTGGTCGGCTGGCCTTCGGCGTCCAGCGCGATGTTCAGATACGGGCCCAGCACTTCGCTGTGCTGTTCCGGCTGTTCCAGGCCGACGCCCGGCAGCAGCACGGCCAGGCGGCGCGGGGTCGACAGCGGGCGCGCATCGCCCAGCTCCAGCGCGACGCCGCGCTTGCGCAGGCCTTCGACAACACCGTCGAAGAACGCCTGGGCTAGGCCCGGCAGCGCCTTGACCGGCAGCTCCTCGGTGCCCAGTTCGATCAGCAGGGGGGACAGTTGGCTCATCGGTTCGATCCTGTGGTGGGGGCGCAGCGCGCAACGCGTCCGGCGCCCCGGGTAGTTGATGAAAAGCGGGACGGTGCAGGAAGGCGGTCAGGCCTTCTTCGCACCCGGGAAGCCCAGCTTCTCGCGCTGCTCGTAATACGCTTTGGCCACCGCCTGGGCCAGCGCGCGCACGCGCAGGATGTAGCGCTGGCGCTCGGTCACGCTGATTGCGCGGCGCGCATCGAGCAGGTTGAAGGTGTGGCTGGCCTTCATCACCTGCTCGTAGGCCGGCAGCGGCAGGCCCACTTCCACCAGCTTCTGCGCTTCACGCTCGCAGGCATCGAAGCGGTGGAACATTTCGTCCACGTCGGCGTATACGAAGTTGTAGGTGCTCTGCTCCACCTCGTTCTGGTGGTAGACGTCGCCATAGGTCACCGGCTGGCCGTCCGGGCCGTAGGTCCAGACCAGGTCATAGACGTTGTCGCAGTTCTGCAGGTACATGCACAGGCGCTCGAGACCGTAGGTGATCTCGCCCAGCACCGGGCGGCACTCCAGGCCACCGGCCTGCTGGAAGTAGGTGAACTGGGTCACTTCCATGCCGTTGAGCCAGACCTCCCAGCCCAGGCCCCAGGCGCCCAGCGTCGGCGATTCCCAGTTGTCCTCGACGAAGCGCAGGTCGTGCACCAGCGGATCGATGCCCAGTGCCTTCAGCGAATCCAGGTACAGCTGCTGGATGTTGTCCGGCGCCGGCTTCATCGCCACCTGGTACTGGTAGTAGCGCTGCAGGCGGTTCGGGTTCTCGCCGTAGCGGCCATCGGTCGGGCGGCGCGACGGCTGCACGTAGGCCGCGTTCCAGCTTTCCGGCCCGATCGCCCGCAGGAAGGTGGCCGGGTGGAAGGTACCGGCGCCCACCTCCAGGTCGAGCGGCTGGATGAGCACGCAGCCCTGCTGGGCCCAGAACTGGTTCAGGGTCTGGATCAGGCCCTGGAAGGTGATCGGAACGGTCGGGGTCGCGGACATGCGTACGAGTCTTGGCCGGCAAGGGGGTGCGCTAGTATAACGGCCGACCTGCGGGGCATTCCGTACCCGGGAGGAGCAGGCAGATGGAACATCGGCTGCCGGTGGGCACGCCCGGCGAGCCAGGCGGCGTCCCGCTGCCGTGGGGCCGCCTGCATTTCGAGCAGGTCGGTGCGGCGCTGCTGGCCGACGGCCTGGTCGCCGAGCACGAGGGCGAGCGCATGCGGTTTTCCGCACAGGGCGCGCGCAATGCCAGCGAAGTGCACCCATTGGTGCTGCTGTCCAACCTCAAGCTGGCCACCCGCGACGGCGGCGAACTGACCCTGGAACGCCTGACCGAATGGCTGGCCCAACGCACCGGCAGCCGCTACCTGCGCATCGATCCGACCCGGGTCGACGTCGCTGCGGTCACCGCGCTGGTCTCCCACGCCTATGCCCGTCGCCACCGCTTCCTGCCGCTGGCAGTGGATGCCGAACGGGTGCTGGTGGCCACCAGCGAGCCGCTGGTGCAGGAATGGCGCCGCGACCTGCAGCACCTGACCCGCCGCCGCATCGAGCTGGCGGTGGTCAATCCGCTCGACCTGCACCGCTACACCATGGAGTTCTACGGGGTGACCCGTTCGGTGCGTGGCGCGCGCGGCGACGTCCGCGGCGAGACCAACACCACCCTGCCCAGCTTCGAGCAGCTGGTCGAGCTGGGCCGCACCGGCGACGTCAATGCCGACGACCAGCACATCGTGCACATCGTCGACTGGCTGCTGCAATACGCCTATGAGCAGCGCGCCTCGGACATCCACCTGGAACCGCGCCGCGAGATGGGACGCATGCGCTTCCGCATCGACGGCGTGCTGCACAAGGTGTTCGAGGTGCCGCCGGCGGTGATGACCGCGGTGGTCAGCCGCATCAAGGTACTCGGCCGCATGGACCTGGCCGAACGCCGGCGCCCGCAGGACGGCCGCATCAAGACCCGCTCGCCGGGTGGCCGCGAGGTCGAGATGCGCCTGTCGACCATGCCCACCGCCTTCGGCGAGAAGTGCGTGATGCGCATCTTCGACCCGGACGCCGCCTTCAAGAGCATCGACCAGCTCGGCTTCAGCCCGCAGGAGGCCGCTGGCTGGAATGCGCTGGTCGAGCGCCCGCACGGCATCGTGCTGGTCACCGGCCCGACCGGCTCGGGCAAGACCACCACCCTGTATTCCACGCTGAAGCGGCTGGCCACGCCGGACGTCAACGTGTGCACGGTGGAGGACCCGATCGAGATGATCGCGCCCGAGTTCAACCAGATGCAGGTGCAGGCCAACATCGACCTGGACTTCGCCAGCGGCGTGCGCACCCTGCTGCGGCAGGATCCGGACATCATCATGATCGGCGAGATCCGCGACCTGGAAACCGCTCAGATGGCGGTGCAGGCCTCGCTGACCGGTCATCTGGTGCTGTCCACCCTGCACACCAACGACGCGCCGTCGGCGGTCACCCGCCTGCTCGACCTGGGCGTGCCGCACTACCTGCTGGCCAGTACCCTCAATGGCATCCTTGCCCAGCGCCTGGTGCGCACGCTGTGCCCGCACTGCAAGCAGCCGCACAGCCTCGGCGCGGCTGATTGGGCGGTACTGGCTGATAGCCAGGATGCATATCCAGATGCCGCCACGCCCTGTCGTCCGGTCGGTTGCCTGGAGTGCCGGCGCACCGGATTCCTCGGCCGCATCGGGCTGTATGAGTTGCTGCCATTGGGCTCGCGGCTGCGCGGGCAGATCCGCGCCGACATGGATCTGGCCGGTTTCACCCGTGCCGCACGCGCTGAAGGGCTGCGAACCCTGCGCCAGGCCGGGCTTGAAAAGGTGGCGCAGGGGCTGACTACAATCGAGGAAGTCCTGTCAGTGCTGCCGCCCCCGGATGAACCCAGCCCCCTTCCTGATCCTTGAAACCGGCCGCCCGGTACCGTCACTGCGCCGCTACGGGCGCTTTCCGCACTGGATCCGCGTCGCCGCCGGGCTGGAAGAGCACGAGACGATGGTGGTCGATGTCGAACACGGTGGCGCCCTGCCCGATCCGCACGGTTTTGCCGGCGTACTGGTGACCGGCTCGGCCGCCTTCGTTACTGACCACGCCGAATGGAGCGAGCGCAGCGCGGCGTGGCTGCGCCAGACCGCCCACGCCGGCCTGCCGGTGTTCGGCATCTGCTACGGCCACCAGCTGCTGGCGCACGCGCTGGGCGGTGAGGTGGCCTACAACCCGGCCGGGCGCGAGTCCGGCACGATCGAACTGGAGCTGCAGCCACAGGCGGCACAGGATCCGCTGTTCCAGGGCCTGCCGCAGCACTTTGCCGCCCACGCCACCCACCTGCAGACCGTGCTGCGCGCGCCCGACGGTGCCGCGGTGCTGGCACGCTCGCCGCTGGATGGCTGCCACGCGTTCCGCTGGGGGCGCCAGGCCTGGGGCGTGCAGTTCCACCCCGAATTCGCCACCCACCACATGCGCGGCTACGTGCGCGCCCGCGCCGACTGCATCGGCCGCCACGGCGGCTGCGCGCGCAGCATCGAGCGCGCAGTCAGCGCCGCACCGCTGGCCCGCCAGCTGCTGCGCCGCTTCGTCCGACAGGCGCGGCTGTCTTCAGCCCAGCCGGCGGCAAAACAGGGATAATCAGCGGCACGGGCAACCGCCCGTCCCCTCCTGTCCTTCCCGGATGTCCATGAAAGAGATTCGCAAGCTGCCGGCCTCGGCGGGCGCCCAGTGGTTGCTGGATACGTTCTCGCTGTATCGGCGTGCGCCGCTGCAGCTGGCCCGGATCGGCCTGGCCTGGCTGCTGGTGAGCTGGGTGGTCACCCTGTTGTCGACGCTGATTCCCGGCGCCGCCGGCATGGCCGTGCAGCTGATGACCCTGGCCATCTCGCCGATCATGTTCGGCGGCATGCTCTACGCCGTGGGCGAGATCGACGAAGGCCGCCCGGGCCTGGCCTCGCACCTGCTGCAGCCGATCCGCGACCACCGCGTCAGCCACCTGCTGGTGCCGCTGGCGATCCAGGTGCTGGCGGTGCTGCTGCTGGGCGCGTTGCTGTTCCTGATGATCGGCCGCGAAGGCTTCACCGCCTTCAGCGAGGTCATGACCAAGATGGAAGAGATCAGCCGCACTGGCCAGCAGATCAAGCCGGACGATGCTGCGGCGCTGGTCGCCAACCTGCCGGCCAAGCGCATCGCGCTGTGGATGCTGCTGGTGTTCCTGAGCGCGGTCGCACTGTCGCTGGCGATGTTCACCCAGCCGGCGCTGGTGGTGTTCGACAAGCAGAGCGGCATGCACGCACTGCGCCTGAGCCTGCAGGGCTGCATCGAGAACATCGGCGCGATGATCGTGTTCGCCGTGCTCGGCCTGATCGCCGCGTTCTGCATCTACATCCTGTTCGTGATCGTGATCCAGATCGCGATGCTGATCGGTGGCCCGCTGGCCGCCGCCTTCATCGCGCAGCTGGTGCTGACCACGGTGCTGATGCCGCTGTATGTCGGTGCGGTCTATGCCGCATGGAAGCAGATGTTCGTGCACCGTGGCAGCCGCGCCGCACCGCCGGTCCCGACCACCCCGACCTCAAGCGACATCTTCCACGCCTGACGAAAAAGGGGACGGAGGGGATTAAGTCGTTTGTGCCACTGTGCCGATAACGACTTAATCCCCTCCGTCCCCTTTTATCTTTCAGGCGGCCGGTTTCTTCACGGCCGACGACGGCACCAGCCAGCGTGCGGCGTGGATGCCCAGCTCGTAGAGCAGGCACATCGGGATCGCCAGCATCAGCTGCGAGACCACGTCCGGCGGGGTCAGCACCGCCGCCAGCACGAAGATGCCGACGATCGCGTAGCCACGGCCTTCCTTGAACTGCTGCGGCGTCACCCAGCCCAGCAGCACCAGGATCACCATCGCCACCGGCAGTTCGAAACTGCCACCGAAGGCGAAGAAGATCGCCAGCACGAAATCCAGGTAGGCATTCGCATCCGGGGTGATCGCGATCACGTCCGGGCTGAAGGTGGTCAGGAAATGGAACACCGCCGGCAGCACCAGGAAGTAGGCGAAGGCACAGCCGGTGTAGAACAGCAGTACCGAAGACACCAGCAGCGGCACCGCCAGGCGCTTCTCACGCGCGTACAGCCCCGGGGCGACGAAGGCCCACAGCTGGTACAGCAGCCACGGCACCGCCACGAACAGGGCCACGAAGAAGGTCAGCTTCAATGGCGCGAAGAAGGCGCCGGCCGGATTGGTCGCGATCATCGTCTGCCCGTTGGGCAGCTGCGAGACCAGCGGTTCGGCCAGCGCGTTGTACAGCTTCTGGGTAAACGGCAGCAGCGCCAGCAGCACCACGCCCAGGCCCAGCAATGCGCGCACCAGGCGGCCGCGCAGTTCCACCAGATGTTCGACCAGCGAGCTTTCGCCGAAATCCTGTTCACTCATGGCTGGCGCTCCGTGCGCTGCGGCGTCGGAGCACCGGCTTCAGGGGGTGTCGCCGGCATCGGCTCTGGAGCAATGCGCTCCTGCACCGGCGCATCGGCAGGCGACAGGCTGCCCATATGCGGCGGCGGATCCGCAGGCGCAGGCGCGCGTACCTCCTGCACCAGCGTATCGCCCTGCTGCTGCGCCTCCTGCGCTTCGCGACGGATCGCCTCGCCGCTGGCGCGCAGCTGGTTCTCGGTGTCCTGCATGCCCTGGCGCACCTCCTGCATCTGCCGCTTGATGTCCTCGGCCTGCAGTTCGCGTTCCAGTTCCTGTTTCACCGAATCCCACTGATTGCGGGCACGGCGCACCCACAGGCCAGCGAAACGGGCCGCCTTGGGCAGGCGCTCGGGACCGAGCACCACCAGGGCGACCACCGCGATCACCAGCAGTTCGCTGAAGCCGATATCAAACACCGCAACCGCTCCGGATCAGCGAGGGGTGCGGTCGTGCTCGTCCTGCGCGGTGCGCGAGGCGTCCTGGCTGCGCGACTCGTCGCCCAGCTGCGCGTTCGGCTTGTCCTCGTCGCGCATGCCCTTCTTGAATTCCTTGACCGCCGAGCCGAGGTCCTTGGCGCCACTGGTCAGGCGCTTGGTGCCGAACACCAGCAGGACGATGGCCAGCACGACCAACCAATGCCAGATGCTGAAACTGCCCATAAAGACGCTCGTTACGTTAGTGATCAGGCTGTCGAGCATAGCGCACCGGCTGTCAGCCGGCGCGCGTGACGAAAGTCAGTTCCCGCCCAGCGTTTCCGTGCGGATTTCGCCGTCGTTGACCGGCTGAAAACCCTGCTGCTGCGGCGGCGGGTTCTGCGGCACGTTCTGCAACGGCGCGGTGGTGGCTTCGGCCGGGGCCGCCGGCGCTGCCTGAACAGGCGCCGGCGCAACCGCCGGGGTCGCCGCCGGACGCGGTGCACTGCCACCGTTGCCGTTGCGGTTGTTGCGGGCGGCGTAGGTGGCCTCTTCCAGACGATCACGGAAGGCGACCACGTCCATCGAGGGCGAACCGGCGGCGCGCCCCTCGAAGATCATGCGCGGTGTGGTGTTGCTGCCGTACGCGTCAAGGTTGGCGGCATCGTCGATCTGCAGCACCGCCCCATCCAGCGCGACGCCCGCGAACAGCCCACGGGCACGCGACCAGGACCAGATCTCGGCCTTCAGCTGGCCGTCGGTGGCGGCGGCGGCATTGCGGCCGACCGGACCGGCGGCAACGCCGGCATCGGCGCCGAGCGTGAACTTGCCGTTGACCAGGTTGTCCAGGCTGCGGTCGTTGCGGAACACCAGCACCACATCCGAAGATTGCACGCCGGCCTGGAAGCCGATGCTGCCACCGGTGAGCTTCACGAACACCGGGTTGGACCATGCGCCATTGGGCATGCGCACCGACATCAGGCCGTGGCCACGGCGACCGCCAATGACAAGACCGGCCTTGATCGTGTCGGGAATGACGATGACCGCGCGGCCTTCGTCGAGCAATTTATCCGGAATGCCCTGTTCAGGAATTTCCTGGATTTCAGCCAGCACGCGCACGGCGTTGCGGGCGCGCTGGTCTTCCTGCGGTCCGGCCATGGCCTGGCTGGACAGCAGGCTGGCGGCGATCAGCAGGGCTTGGATCGGGCGACGCATGGCAGGCTCCAGAAGTCAGTCCATAGGAAGATATAGCAAGTGACTGAAATTAGTGGTGTTGTCATGAATCCCCAATGAGCGTTCCCTGCCCGCATTGATGCGCGCTATGCCTGCAATCCGAACCCTGCATCCCGGTGCGGCGCCGGATAGGCGACAATACCGCCCATGCTCGACGCACCCGATACCGCCGTGCTGGCGGTCAACCTAGGCACGCCCGAGACGCCGACGGCCCCCGCCGTACGCCGTTACCTGGCCGAATTCCTGTCCGACCCGCGCGTGGTCGCGATTCCGGCACTGCTCTGGCAGCCGCTGCTGCGCGGGCTGATCCTGCCGCTGCGAAGCGGCCGGTCGGCGGCCAAGTACGCCCAGGTCTGGCTGCCCGACGGCTCACCGCTGATGGTGCATACGCGCCAGCTGGCGCAGGCCATGCAGGCCCTGCTGCCGACCCTGACGGTGCGCCATGCGATGCGTTACGGCGAACCGGCGCTGGCCGGCGAGCTCGACCGTCTGGCCGCCGACGGCGCGCGCCGGATCGTGGTGCTGCCGCTGTACCCGCAGTACTCCACCACCACCACCGCCTCGGTCGAAGACCGGGTCGATGCGTGGCAGCGCCGCAACCCGGGCGTGACCGTGAGCCTGGTGCGCGATTACTCGGTCGATCCCGGCTGGGTCGAGGCCGTAGCCGGATCGATCCGTCGCTACTGGGAACAGCACGGTCGCGGTCAGAAACTGATGTTCTCCTTCCATGGTATCCCGCAGCGCCTGGCCGACGCGGGCGACCCGTATCCGCAGCGCTGCGAGGCCAGTGCGCAGGCCATCGCCAATGCACTGGGCCTGGACAAGGACGACTGGCAGATGGGTTACCAGTCGCGCTTCGGCCGCGAGCGCTGGTTGCAGCCGTATGCCGAGCCCAGCCTGTGGGCGCTGGCCGAATCCGGCGTGAAGCAGATCGACGTGGTCTGCCCCGGATTCGCCACCGACTGCCTGGAGACGCTGGAAGAGGTCGCGCTGGGCTTCACCGAAACACTGGCCGAGCGCGGTGCGACGATGCGCTATATCCCCTGCCTCAACGCCGAGCCGGAGCATGCACGCGCCCTGGCACGGCTGGCCGTGTCCTCGCTGGCATGAGCCTGCAACCGTTTGGACTCCAGGTCGGTGGCGCACGCGTCGCCGGCCTGCGCAACCACGGCGGCGGCCCACGCGTGCTGGCCCTGCATGGCTGGCTCGACAACGCCGCCAGCTTCGTGCCGCTGGCGCCGCACCTGTCGGCGTTGCAGCTGGTTGCCATCGATCTGCCCGGCCACGGTCACAGCGCGCACCTGCCGGCGGGTGCCAGCTACACCACGGCCGCCGCGATCTGCCACGTACTCGATGTCGCCGACGCGCTGGGCTGGGACCGATTCAGCCTGCTCGGCCATTCGATGGGTGCCGGCATTGCCAGCCTTACCGCCTCGGTCAGCGACCGTGTCGATCGGCTGGTGGCGATCGAAGCACTCGGCGGCCTGCGCGGTCCCGAGGAAGAAACGGCGCATCGCCTGCGCGAGCATGTGAACGCCACGCGCGCGTTGGCACGCAAGCAGCTGCGCGTGTTCCCCGATCTGGCAGCGCCGATCCGCGCGCGGATGATGACCAACCAGCTCAGCGAACCCTGCGCACGGCTGCTGGTCGAGCGCGGCGTGGAACCGGTCGAAGGTGGCTATCGCTGGTGCAGCGATCCGCGCCTGATGCTGCCCACCGCGATCCGCCTCAGCGAAGGCCAGATCGACAACCTGCTGCAGGCCATCGGCTGCCCGACGCAGGTGATCTATGCCACGCCGGCACAGTCGTACTACCCCGAGCCGATGCGCAGCGATCGCCTGCAGCACCTGCGTGATGGACGGCTGGCCGTGTTTCCCGGCAACCACCACCTTCATATGGAAGACCCGGAACGCATCGCCGAGGTGATCCTGCGCTTCTTCAGCAACGACAACGCCGACTGAGTCGCAGCGTCCGCGCACTTCATTCTGCGCAGTTGCGGCCGATACATCAGTTGCGGGCCACTGCGTCCGCAGCACGTGGGCCCGGTCGGGCCTGCGGCGTGTGTCTGGTCCTGCAAGGAAGTCCGCATGCCCGCTCCATTGCTCCGTCACCCACAGGATGTGGTCACGGCGCCCCGTCTGCGCGACGTTGATTGCGTCGCATTCCCCGAATTCCCGGTCCATGCCCTGGCCACGCACTCGTGCGTGCGCCACCGTGTGGCCGTTGCCGTCTGCTGATCCAGGAGTCGCCGATGTCCGCTGCATCCACTCGTCCCCCCGATACCGCCCGCCTGCCGCATCTGCAGCAGCTCGCCCACCGCGCTGACCGCCGATTGCTGATCGGCAGTGCGGCACTGGGGGTGGCCAGCCTGGTGCTGGCCCTGCGCGGGCCTCATGCCCTGACCGCCTCGCTGGTTGCGGCCGCTGTGCTGCCTGCCATGTGGCTGGCCGGTCCCAAAGCGGGCCACAGCGTCACCCGCAATGGCCTGGCGCTGTTGTTGTCGCTGCAGCTGGCAGGGCTGTGCGCGATCGCCGGCCTGTCACCGGCGTTGCCGATTGCGTTGCTGCTGGGCGTGCTGTTGAGCCATCGTGATCGCCTGCCGGTATGGCTGGCCGGTGGCATCGGTACGCTCGCCCTGCTGGCACCGTTGCAGGACGGTGCCGCGCTGTGGCCAATGCTGCTGCAGGCCGGTTTGTTCGCAGGCCTGACCTTGTTCCTCGGCCAGGTCGCACTGCGCCTTCGGCAGCAGACCGAGGCCCTTGGCCACGGCCCGCGTCGGCTTGCCGCGCTGGCACGCGACATCGCCACCGGTGCCGATCTTGGTGCACATGCCGACACCAGCGCCTATGCACCGGGCTCACTCGCCCACGCCCTGGCCGACACTGCACGCCACGTGCAGGCCCAGCGTGGACGCGAGGCGGCGGCGCATGCCGAGAATGCGCAGATCCGCCAGGCGCTGGATGCCTCGCGCACCGCGATGATGATCGCCGACAACGATCACGTGATTCGCTATGTGAACCGCTCGGTGGTGGCTCTGCTGCGCAACCAGCAGGCGACACTGCGCCAGGCCTTCCCTGACTTCGATGCCGAACGCCTGGTCGGCAGCAGCATCCATCGCTTCCATGCCAACCCGGACCGCATCCGCGCCATCCTCAATGGACTGCAGGCCAGCCACAACGGCAAGGTACAGATCGGCCCGGTGCACTTCGCCCAGGTGGTCACCCCGGTGTTCGATGCACAGGGCATGCGCCTCGGTTTCGCCGTGGAATGGCATGACCGTACCCAGGAGCTGGCGCTTGAGAACGCCGTGGCCGGGATCGTCGCTGCTGCGGCTGCCGGTGATCTGGGCCAGCGCCTGCAGGCGACCGAAGGCGCCAGCTTCCTTGATGGCCTGACCGGTGGCATCAACCAGCTGCTCGATACGCTGGGCAGCACCGTCGATGAAGTTCGGCAGATGCTCTCGGCGCTGGCCAACGGCGATCTCGATCGGCGCATGCGCGGTGAGTACCACGGTGCCTTCGCCGCGATCCAGCGCGATGCCAACGCCACCGCCGGCCAGCTGGCGCGCATGGTGGGCCGCATCCAGCAGTGCGCGGCCTCGATCAGTACCGCCGCCAGCGAGATCGCTGCAGGCAATGGTGCGCTGTCCGAGCGCAGCGAGCGCCAGGCGGCGCACCTGCAGGAAACCGCAGCCTCGATGGAGGAGCTGACCGCCACCGTGCGCCAGAACGCTGCGCATGCCCGCGAGGCCAGTGAGCTGGCTGCGTCCACGCAGCGCGCCGCCAGTGGTGGCAACACCGCGATGCAGCGGGTTGTCGACACCATGCAGGCGATTGAAGGCGCCTCGAAGCGGATCGGCGACATCACCGGCGTGATCGATGGCATCGCCTTCCAGACCAATATCCTCGCGCTCAATGCGGCGGTGGAAGCCGCACGTGCCGGTGAGCAGGGTCGTGGTTTCGCCGTGGTGGCCAGCGAGGTGCGCGTGCTGGCGCAGCGCTCCGCCGCCGCCGCACAGGAAATCAAGAAGCTGATCGATGAGGCAGGCCGCCAGGTGGGCGAAGGTGCCCAGCTGGTCGCCGACGCCGGCCAGCGGATGCAGGGCATTGTCGGCGGCGTTGAGAATGTCAGCCACCTGATGCAGGAGATCTCGGCGGCCTCGCAGGAGCAGTCGGTCGGCATCGAGCAGATCAACCAGACCGTGGTGCAGATGGACCAGGCCACGCAGCAGAATGCAGCGCTTGTGGAGGAAGCCACCGCGGCCGCACGCGAGCTGCAATCGCAGGCGGGTACGCTGACCGAGGCGGTATCGGTGTTCCGCCAGCAGGAACCGTATAAGGTCCCGCGGGCCGCCTGATCCGGCCTGCAATGCGATCCTGGTCAGGACGGCGCCCGCAGGGCGCCGTCTTTTTGCCTGGTTTTGCGTGATGGGTCAGGAAAGGTCCGCTTCCGGACCTGCCGTGAGGAGCGGCCAACCCTGATTGGCGCCGCATCCACACACGGCGTGGATCTACCGGTCGTGCCGGCCGCTGGCCGGCAATCACAGCCGCGCGCACTGTCTGACCTGCCGCCGGCAGCGGCCAACCCTGGTTGGCGCTGTGGCTGCCCGCGGAGAATATCCACGCATCGCGTGGATCTACCGGGCGATGTAACGCCATCGGGTTGCCGGCCAGCGGCCGGCACTACCTGTATTACTACGCCCAAAGAAAAACCCCGCTGCGCGAGCAGCGGGGTTTTGGGTATAAACCCTGGCGATGACCTACTCTCGCATGGCTTGAGCCACACTACCATCGGCGCAGCTGCGTTTCACTTCCGAGTTCGGGATGGGATCGGGTGGTTCCACAGCGCTAATTTCACCAGGGAGGCTTT